>JAJTCO010000128.1 GCA_021323265.1 Pseudoduganella sp.
TCGGTAGGGCTGTTACTCATGTTTGCTAACGTCAGTTGCGGGAAGTGCTTTATGATATAGCGTTTTAGGCACTTCTGCTCACGGAATTGAGGTTTCATATTATGCGCTTCACCCCGCTGTCTTTGTTGCAACGTAGCACGCCGCTGCTGGCCGCCGCGCTCTTGGCCGCCTGCGCCAGCCAGCCGGCCCCGGTGGCCCCGGTCGAAGCCGCGCAGGGCGCGCAGACCACCACCATTACCAAGGCGCAGAAATTCCTGTGGTTCTTCTCGCCCTACCGGCCGGACATCCAGCAGGGCAATTTCGTTTCGCAGGAAACGCTGGCCCAACTCAAGACCGGCATGACCAAGGATCAGGTCAAGTTCCTGCTCGGTACGCCGCTCATGGCCGACCCCTTCCATGCCCAGCGCTGGGACTATCCATTCCGCCTGGCCAAGGGCAACGGCGAGCTCACCACCAGCGTGGTGGTGGTGCATTTCGATAAGGACGACAAGGTAGCGCGCTTCGAAGGCGGCAACCTGCCGTCGGAGCAGGATTACATCGCCCGCATCGCCGGCCCGCTCAAGGCGTTCAAGAAGTCCGAAGAGGCCAAGGGCAACCTGGCGCCGGGCAAGGCGCCGCTGCCGGGCGGCCAGGAATCGGGCCAGAAGCAATAAAGGACAGAGCATGACGCAATTGAATATCGCCATCGCCGGCGCCAGCGGCCGCATGGGCCATATGCTGATCGAAGCGGTGCAGGCGGCGCCGGACGCGCGCCTGGCCGGCGCGCTGGACCGCGCCGGGGCGCCCGCCATCGGCAGCGACGCGGCCGCCTTCACCGGCCAGCCGGCTGGCGTGGCCGTGACGGACGACCTGGCCACCGGCCTGGCCGGCGCCGACGTGCTGATCGACTTCACGCGCCCGGAGGGCACGCTGGCCCACCTGGCGTACTGCGCCGAGCATGGCGTGAAGATGGTGATCGGCACCACCGGCTTCGACGAGGCGGGCAAGGCCGCCATCGCGGCCGCGGCGCAAAAGACCGCCATTGTGTTCGCGCCCAACATGAGCGTGGGCGTGAACGTGACGCTCAAGCTGCTGGAGTTTGCCGCGCGCCAGTTCGCCACCGGCTACGACATCGAAATCATCGAAGCGCACCATCGCCACAAGGTCGACGCGCCGTCCGGCACGGCGCTGAAGATGGGCGAGGTGATCGCCGATGCGCTGGGGCGCGACCTGCAGGAATGCGGCGTGTTCGCGCGTGAAGGCGTGACCGGCCCGCGCGATCCGTCCTCGATCGGCTTTGCCACCGTGCGCGGCGGCGACATCATCGGCGACCATACCGTGATGTTCGCCACCGAGGGCGAGCGCATCGAGATCAGCCACAAGTCTTCCTCGCGCCAGCATTACGCCAACGGCTCGCTGCGCGCGGCACAGTTCCTGGCCGATAAGAAGACCGGCCTGTACGACATGTACGACGTGCTGGGCCTGAAAGGCTGATGGAGCACTTCACCTTCGCCAGCTATTGGGAGCGCGGCGACGCGATCAGCCACGCCGTGGCCTACCTGCTGCTGGCAATGTCGCTCGCGTCCTGGTTCTTCATCCTGTGGAAGGGCTGGGCGGCCTGGCGCATCCGGCGCGCGGCGCCGGCGGTGCAAGCCTTCTGGGATGCGCCCAGCGTGGCCGACGGCGTGGCCCAGATGGCCGCGCGCGACCAGGAAGGGGTGTTCGCCGCCGTGGCGCTGGCAGGCGCGGGCCAACTGGCGCGCGCGCGCAGCGGCAGCATCGCCGCCGAGATGGGGCGCAGCGAGCAGGCCACGCGCGTGCTGCGCGACGCCATCCATGCTTCGACCACGCGCCTGGAGAGCGGCTTGACGCTGCTGGCGTCGATCGCTTCCACCGCGCCCTTCGTGGGCTTGCTGGGCACCGTGTGGGGCATCTACCATGCGCTGGCGGCCGTGTCCTCGTCCGGCACGGTGCAGATCGACAAGGTGGCCGGGCCGGTGGGCGAGGCCCTGATCATGACCGGCGTCGGCCTGGTGGTGGCGATTCCGGCGGTGCTGGCGTATAACGGGTTCAACCGCATCAACCGCATCACGCTGTCCGAGCTCGACGCTTTCGCGCACGACTTGCACGCTTACCTGACCAGGGAGTGAGGCCATGGCCTTCGGCGCCTTCAACCATCACCGGCAAAGGGAAGCCATGGCGGACATCAATGTCACGCCCATGGTGGACGTGATGCTGGTGCTGCTGGTGATCTTCATCATCAGCGCGCCGATGTTTACCAATACGGTCCAGCTGGAACTGCCCAAGGCGCAGGCCAAGGCCGTGCCGCAGGAGGCGCAGGCGGTGTCGCTGTCGATCGACGCGGGCGGCACGGTGTACTGGAACAACGATGCCCTGAAGCCGGGTGAGCTCGAAGAGCGCCTGGCCGGGGCGGCGGGTTTGTCGCCGCAGCCGGAGCTGCAGCTGCGGGCGGACAAGGATACCCGCTATGAAGTGGTGGCGCAGGTGATGGCGGCGGCGCAGTCGCGCGGCCTGACCCGCCTGGGGTTTGTCACCGATCCGAAGGAAGAAAAATAATGGCCATTGCCACTCTGAACGGCGCCGCGATCGGCGACGAAGCTGCTTTCCATGCCGCCTGCCAGGCGGAGCTGGGGTTCCCGTCGGGCTACGGCGCGACCATCGATGCCTGGGTGGACTGCCTGTCTTACCTGCGCGATGAGGACAATATGACGCGCTTCAGGCTCAAGCCCAATGAGGTGCTGGAAATCGTCATCACCGATGCGAAGAAGCTGCCGGCCGATCTGCTGGAAGAGATTTCCTACTGCGTGGGCGGCATCAATGAGCGCTATGAGGACTACGGCGAGAAGCCGGCGTTGAAGCTGACGCTGCGCTAAACCCGGTAGACCCGGGTCTGACCCAGCTTTACCGGGGTTGCTCGCCCGGCGCCAACGTCAGGACATCGAACCCGGTCTCCGTCACCGCCACCATGTGCTCCCACTGCGCCGACAGCGAACGGTCGGCGGTGACCACGGTCCAGCCGTCGGCCAGGGCGCGGGTCGGATGCTTGCCTGCATTGATCATCGGCTCGATGGTAAACACCATGCCCGGCTCCAGCACCAGGCCAGTGCCCGGGCGGCCATAGTGCAGCACTTGCGGGTCTTCGTGGTACACCATGCCGATGCCGTGCCCGCAGTAGTCGCGCACCACGCTGTAGCCGGCCGCCTCGGCCAGCTTCTGGATCGCATGGCCCACGTCGCCCAGCCGGTTGCCTGGCTTGACGGCGCGGATGCCCGCCCACATCGCGTCATACGTCACTTCGCACAGCTTCTGCGCGGCCTTGGACGGCGTGCCGACGTAGTACATGCGGCTGGTGTCGCCGAACCATTCATCCTTGATCACGGCCACGTCGATGTTGATGATGTCGCCATCCTTCAGCACCTTCTTCTGCGTCGGAATGCCGTGGCACACCACCTCGTTGACCGAGGTGCAGACGGTGCCGGTGAAGCCGCCATAGCCGACGTTGGCCGGGATCACCTTCAGCGTGTTGACGATGTAGTCGTTGCACAGCTTGTCCAGCTGGGCGGTCGAGATGCCCGGCTGGACGTGCGGGGCGATGAAGGTCAGCACGTCGGCCGCCAGTTGCCCGGCCACGCGCGCGCTCGCGACCTGGTCGGGCGTCTTGATCAGGATGGACTTGTTGTTACGCTTGCGCATGCGGCGGCTTTCTCAAGGCGGAAGGGGCGCATGGTATCACAGGCTCAGGCCACCTTGGCCTTGTCGAAGTGCGGGTTCTGGATCAGGCCGAGGATGTTGCCGAACGGGTCGGCCAGGTCCACCACGCGGATGCCTTCGCCCACGTCCTCGATCTTGGAGTGAGCGCTCGCTCCGAGTGCGACGATGCGTGCGACTTCGGCCTCGATGTCGTCCACGCCCCAGTAGACCTGGGTGCCGGTCTTGCCCGGCGCGCCGTCCGGCAGCAGGCCCAGTTCGAAACCGCCGATCTCGAAGCCGACGTAGAAGGGCTGGTCGAAGTACGGCTCCTTCTGGAATACCTTGCTGTACCAGTCCTTGCCGGCGGCCAGGTCGGGGGTGGGGTAAATGGCGGTGCGCAATCCCTTGATCATGTTGCTCTCCTTGAATGATTGTGAAGCCTGCATCTTGCCACGCCCTGCGCCGCGCCGATTGGAAAAATGGAAAGCGGCGGGGGCAGGTCAGCGTTTGCCCAGGTGGGCGTCGGGCGAGGCCCCGGTGAAGTCCTGGAAATCGCGGATCAGGTGCGACTGGTCGAAATAGCCGCAATCGAGCGCCAGCGCGGCCCAGTCGCGGTCGCGCGGCGCGTCCAGGGCGGCGGCGCGCGCGGCGCGGAAGCGGCACACGCGGGCGAACAGCTTGGGCGAGAGCCCGACGTGCTCGCGGAACTGGGCCGCCAGGTGCTGGCGCGAGACGTCCAGTCCGTCGGCCAGGGTCTCCACGCGCAGGGCGCCGCCGCGCGCTTCCAGTTCGGCCACGGCGCGCAGGGCGAGGGCGCTGGCGGCGCGGGCGCCCGGGGCAGCCAGGGCCAGGCGCGCGTACAGCGCCTGCGTCACGAGCGCCAGGCGTTCGGCGTCGCTGCGGGCAACCGACCACAGGGCGTCGCCCAGCCGGTCCGCGTCGGCGCGGCCCCAGAGCAGTTCCAGGTCGGCGCGCCCGTCGAGCAGGCTGGCCAGCGGCAAGCCGCCCAGGAACAGGCCGGCCGCGCCGGCCCGGAAGCGCACCGCCACCGTGCGCACGCGGCGCGCCGCCGGCACGTCGAACCAGCTGCTCATCATGCCGACAAAGAAGGCCGCGCCGCTGTCCTGCCACAGGATGTCGGTGCGGTTATCCGGCAGCACGCGGTGCGACACGGCGCGCCCGCCGGCCGGCCCGCCGGCGGCGTCCGACAGCCACAGGCAATCGACCAGCCCGGCCAGTCCGGGTGGGGGTGGAAACTCCTTATAGTTCATTCTGAGGGCATTCTGACGCGCCGCACCAATGCATTGTTATAATGTCCGGTTCATATCCTCTCATTTTAGTGCGCTCCATCATGCAAGAAAAATATAGTCCAGCAGACGTCGAACAAGCCGCCCAATCGCACTGGAAGGCGATCGACGCCTACAAAGCCGTCGAAAACGACCCGCGTTTCCCGAAAGGCAAGTATTACGCTTGCTCGATGCTGCCTTACCCGTCGGGCAAGCTGCACATGGGCCACGTGCGCAACTATACGATCAATGACGTGATGTACCGCTACCTGCGCATGAACGGCTACAACGTGCTCATGCCGATGGGCTGGGACGCCTTCGGCATGCCGGCCGAAAACGCCGCCATGGCCAACAACGTGCCGCCGGCGCAGTGGACCTATTCCAACATCGCCCACATGAAGGAGCAGATGGAGTCGATGGGCCTGGCGATCGACTGGTCG
>JAJTCO010000065.1 GCA_021323265.1 Pseudoduganella sp.
GACTCGAACTCGTACAGCTTGCGCCACTACCCCCTCAAGATAGCGTGTCTACCAATTTCACCACGTCGGCATTAAGGCCGCTATTCTACACTGTGATCACGTCTTTGTTAATGCACATTGCGCATAATCAAGAAGAAAAGCGGCAAAAATTTTAAAATTGCCAGTTTTACTTCGCTGGCGACGCGGCAGGCGCAGCCGCCGCAGGCGCGCTTGCAGCAGGCGTCGCAGCCGCCGGTGCCGGCGTTTCCACCGGTGCCGGGGTAGCGGCTGCCGGGGCTGGGGCCGGCGCCGGAGCGGCCGAAGGAATCGCCGCAGCGCCTTCCACGGCGGCCGGCACTGGCGCCTTGGCGTTGTCCATCACGCCGGCGCCGGCGGAGACGTTGCCCTTGCTGGCCAGGACCGACAGGCCCAGGGTGGCGCCGAAGAAGATGGCGGCGGCCAGGGCGGTGGACTTGGACAGGAAGTTGGAGGAGCCGGTGGCGCCGAACAGGCTGCCCGAGGCGCCGGAACCGAAGGCCGCGCCCATGTCGGCGCCCTTACCATGCTGCAACAAGACCAGGCCAATGATCGCCACGGCGGAGATGACCTGCACTACGATGACCAGATTGAACAAAGTGTTCATGCTATTCCTTAAATAATAAAGTTGCCCTACTGCCCCGGGCGTCACCCGGGCTGCGCGGCGCACTGCGCCGCACCCCATTCTTACGCGGCGGCGATGATGGCGAGGAAATCCGCCGCCTTCAGTGCCGCACCGCCGATCAGGCCGCCGTCGATGTCCTGCTGCGCCAGCAATTCGCCGGCGTTTTCCGGCTTCATGCTGCCGCCGTACAGGATCTGCATGCCGGCCGCGACCGCCGCATCCTTTTGCGCCACGCGTGCGCGCAGCAGCGCATGCACTTCCTGCGCCATGGCCGGCGTGGCAGTCTTGCCGGTACCGATCGCCCAGACCGGCTCGTAGGCCAGGACGATGCCGGCCAGCTGCGCCACGCTCAGCGCTTCGAGCACGGCGTCGAGCTGCGCGCCGACCACGGCGGCAGTCTGCCCGGCCTCGCGCTCTTCCAGCGTCTCGCCCACGCAGACCACCGGCACCAGGCCGGCATTGACTGCCGCCAGCGCCTTGTGCGCCACCAGTGCGCTACTTTCCTTGTGATACGCGCGGCGCTCGGAGTGGCCGACAATGGCGAACTTGCTGCCGAAATCGAGCAGCATGGCCGCCGAGACTTCGCCGGTGTAGGCACCCGAAACGTGCGCCGACACATCCTGCGCACCCCAGCCGATGGCGCTGCCTGCGAGTTCAGACTGGCATTGTGCCAGATATGGCGCCGGCACGCAGACCGCGGTATCGGCCTTTGCGTCGCCCAGGCCGGCCTTGATGCCTGCCAACAGGGTGGCGTTGGCGGCAAGGCTGCCGTTCATTTTCCAGTTACCGATTACGAGTTTGCGTCGCATAGTAGCTTAATTTTTAATAACCCGTAATTGTAGCGCGGGGCACTGCCCCGGGGCAAGGAATGCGCGGCCTATTGCAACACTTGCAACATGATTTTGCCCACATGGCTGCTGCTTTCCATCAGCGCATGGGCTTTGGCGGCCTGTTCCAGGGGGAAGCTTTCATAGATGACCGGCTTGATCTCGCCCGCCTCGATCAGCGGCCAGACCCGTTCGCGCAACTGGCGCGCGATGGCAGCCTTGAAGGCCACCGAGCGCGGGCGCAGGGTCGAGCCGGTGACGGTCAGGCGCCGCCGCAGCAGCTGCCCCATGTCCAGCGTGCCCTTGGAGCCGCCCAGCAGGGCGATGATGGCAATGCGGCCGTCGTCGGCCAGGCAGTTGATTTCGCGCGGCAGGTAATCCCCGCCCACCATGTCCAGAATCACGTCCACGCCCGTGTCGCCGGTCAGCTCGCGCACCACGGCCGCGAAGTCCTCGGTACGGTAATTGATGCCGCGCGCCGCGCCCAGCTTCTCGCAGGCCCGCGCCTTCTCGTCGCTGCCGGCCGTGGCGAACACGCGGTGGCCCAGGGCGCGCGCCAGCTGGATCGCCGTCACGCCGATGCCCGAGGTGCCGCCCTGCACCAGCAAGGTCTCGCCCCGGCCCAGGCCTGCGCGCTCGAACACATTGCTCCAGACCGTGAAGAAGGTTTCCGGCAGCGAGGCCGCCTCCAGCGGCGACAGGCCGCGCGGCACCGGCAGGCACTGTTCGACCGGCGCCGTCACGTATTCCGCATAGCCGCCGCCCTGCACCAGCGCGCACACCATGTCGCCCACCTTGAAGCCGCTGGCGGCCAGGTCGCCGTCGACGATCTCGCCCGCCACTTCCAGGCCGGGGATGTCGGTGGCGCCGGGCGGCGGCGCGTAGCTGCCCATGCGCTGGAACACGTCCGGCCGGTTGATGCCGGCCGCGTGCACGCGGATGCGCACCTCGCCCTGCCCTGCCACCGGCAAGGGGCGTTCGCACAGGCGCAGCACGTCGGCCGCGCCGGGTTTGCTAATCTCGATCGCTCGCATCATGGCGCCTCCTTCCGGGGAAAGTGGCGATTGTAGCGCTTACACGCCAAAGCGCGCGCCCATGCCCAGCAGCGTGGCCAGACCCAGGGCGGCGAACATGGCGGCAGCGATGCCGTGCACCAGCTTGAGCGGGATCCTGGCCGCCAGCTTGTCGCCCGCGAAGACGGCCGGCACGTCGGCCAGCAGCATGCCCAGCGTGGTGCCTGCCACCACCAATAGCGGGTCCGGATAGTGGGCGGCCATGGCCACGGTGGCGACCTGGGTCTTGTCGCCCATCTCGGCCAGGAAGAAGGTCACCAGGGTGGCGCCGAAGACGCCGACGCGGGTGGCGATGGCGGCTTCGTCGTCCTCGATCTTGTCCGGCACCAGCGTCCAGGCGGCCATGCCGAGGAAGGACAGGCCCAGCACCCAGCGCAGCATGTCGGGCGTGAGCAGGGACGTGATCCAGGCGCCCAGCGCACCGGCCAGGGCGTGGTTGCAGATGGTGGCGAGCAGGATGCCGGCGATGATCGGCACGGGTTTCTTGAAGCGGGCCGCCAGCAGGAAGGCCAGCAGCTGGGTCTTGTCGCCGATTTCGGCCAGGGCGACGACGCCGGTTGAGACGAACAGGGATTCCATTCTTGTTTTCCAGGCCGGGCACGGACGAATGACCACAACCGCCCCCGGCCAAAAATCGGCGGCGCTGTGGTCAAAGGTCTTGCCAAGTGCGGGACCGCCTATGCCATGGCCGGTGGGCCAAGTATGTTGACATAGGCCTCCTCCGGGTGGAGGAGAGGCTACTCCCCGATGACGGGCGGGATTATACCTTACCGGGTTTCAGCCGCCCCCGGTGCGCGACGCGCGCGGCAACGGCGTCCCGCGCTTCCAGGCCGACGACAAGGCCTGCCCTTCCTCGATCTGCTCCTGCGTCATGCTGCGCGCCACCGCCGCGCGCTGTTCGGCGGCGTTGGCCGAACCGCCCGCCGCCGCCAGGTTCCACAGCATGTAGGCGATCACGTTATCCTGCGGCATGCCGCCGATGTGATAGCGGTACATCAGCCCCAGCACCTGCTGCGCATCCGGGTGGCCCTGCTCGGCCGCCTTGCGGAACCAGGTCACCGCTTCCTTGTGGTCCTGGATCACCGCATTGCCGGTGTAGTACATGGCGCCCACGACGTACTGGGCATCGGCCTTGCCCTTCATGGCAGCCTTGCGGTGCCAGGTCAGCGCCTGCTTGTAGTCCTGCGGTACGCCGCGGCCCATGTAATACATCAAACCGAGCAAATGCTCGGCATCCGTATTGCCTGCCTTGGCCAGCGGCAGGATCTCCTTGTAGGCCAGCGCATAATTCTTGTTGTTATACGCCGTGGCCCCTTCCGCGAAGCCGGCATGCGCGCTGGACTGCAGCCCTAGCGCGATACCGATCGCGAACATCATGCCTCGTAGTTTTTTCATGGTGCTTTGGATTTATCTGTTTTATGCACTACAAAACCTGCTTTACTTCCAGCTCACCTTGCCCAGCCCGTCCACACTGACGTTGCGATTGGTTGGCTTGCCGTACACGGTCACGGAACCCAGTCCGCTCAGGTTCAGGTTGGCGTTGCTGCTGGCATTCACGGTGGCGTTGCCCAGGCCGCTCAATTCCAGGTTCACGTCCTCCGCCTTGAACTGCTGCGCGTTCAAGCCGCCCAGCCCACCCAGGGTCGCCTTCAGGCTCTTGCTGCGGCCGCCGATCGTGATGTAGCCCGCGCCCTGCAGGTCCAGGTCGACGTTCTCGTTGTCCGTCACCCACACGTGCATGCTGCCCACGCCGCCCAGGTTGGCCTTCAGCTTGCGGTAGTCGCACACCACCTTCATGCTGCCTGCACCGTCCAGCGTCAGGTCGATGTTTTCGCCGCTAAAGCCGCTCACTTCCGACGTGCCCACGCCTTCGGACACCAGCTCGCGCAGTTGCGGCAGCACCAGCTCCACTTTCACGGTCGAGCGGTTCAGCTTGACGCCGCGGCTTTCCGTGTCGAGGTACAGCGTGTCGCCCGTCTGCACCGCCGTCACCTTGTTGACATAGCGCTTGTCGGTCGTGATGTTGAGCGTCGGCGTGTCGCCGCGGCGCAGCTTGAGGTCGATCACGCCGTCGAGCTTGACGCGTACCACGCGCGCATCGATAGCCCGGCTTTCCGTCGTCGTCTCGTCGGCGCGGGCCAGGCCCAGGCACAGGCAGAGCGTGGTAAACAGCAGGCCGATCTGGAATGGTTTGTTCATTTTGTATCCTTGGTGAGTCATCGGCGCATTATCACAGGTTGGCAGCGACCAGGACATAGGGCAGTTCGGGGATGAAGCTGGCGGCCTCCTCGGCGGTATCGGCCGGCGACAAGGGCTGGGCCGGGCGGACGGCCTTGGCGGTGGCCAGGTTGACGCCCCCAAGGACCAGCAGGGCGGCGACGAAGATGGCTTCCATGTGTTTAGCGATTTTCATTTGGCGTTCCCCGATATAGGTGTTTTTTCGATGATTGCATCTTATCGGCGCGCCCGGCCAGCGTCCCGCCGGATGCGACGAAATGCAAAAAACAGGGAACAGGCGGATAATTCGCCAGCCTTTTTGCCATTCCAGAGGGAAAGTTAATGATCAAAACACCATCGCAGCTGCTCATCCTGGCCCTGGCGCTGGCGCCGGCCGCCCTGCTCCCGGCCCAGGCCGCCCCCGCCAGCGCCAGCCCCGCCCACCAGCTCTACCTGGCCAACTGCGCCCAGTGCCACGGCCAGGCGCTCGAAGGCGCCGCTGGTCCCAACCTGGCCGACGCCACCTGGCTGCATGGCCAGCCCACCAAGGCCAACCTGGTGCGCCTGATCGCCAAGGGCGTGCCGGACAAGGGCATGCCAGGCTGGGACAAGCAACTGAACGCCTCCCAGATCAGTCAACTGGCCGACTACCTGCTGCCGGCCAATGCCGCCGCCCGCAAGGCGCTACGCCCCGCCGCCGGCGCCAATGCCGCGCCCGCCCCCGCCACGCCCGGCGCCGCCAGCCTGGCCGGCCTGAAGCTACCCCAAGGCTTCCAGATCGCCGTCTACGCCGACAAGGTCGAGAGCGCGCGCGAGCTGGCCGTGACCGACAGCGGCCTGGTGTTCGTCGGCTCGCGCAAGGCCGGCAAGGTCTATGCCCTGGTCGATGCCGACAAGGATGGCGTGGCCGAGCACGTGGTGACCGTGGCCGAGGGTCTGAACCGTCCGAACGGCGTGGCCCTGCTGAACGGCGCGCTGTACGTGGGCGAGATCTCGCGCATCCTGCGCTTCGACAATATCGAGAAGACCTACGCGTCCAAGCCATCCTACAAGGTCGTCAAGGATGACCTGCCGGCCGACACCTGGCACGGCGAGAAGTACATCAAGATCGGCCCGGACGGCAAGCTGTACATCCCGATTGGCGCGCCCTGCAATGTCTGCGACAAGGAAGACGACAGCTACGCGAAGATCTGGCGCATGAACCCGGACGGCAGCAACTGGGAACTGTTCGCGCGCGGCGTGCGCAACACGGTCGGCTTCACCTGGCACCCGGTGACGAAGGAGATGTGGTTCACCGATAACGGCCGCGATGAGATGGGCGACAACCTGCCGTCCGATGAACTCAACATCGCGCCGCGCGCCGGCATGCACTTCGGCTTCCCCTACTGCCACGCCGGCGTGCTGCTCGACCCGCAGTTCGGCAAGGGCAAGAGCTGCGAGGCGTACACCGCACCGGTGGCCGCGCTGGGGCCGCACGTCGCGTCGCTGGGCCTGGCGTTCTACACCGGCACCCAGTTCCCTGAGCAGTACCGCAACCAGCTGCTGATCGCGGAGCACGGTTCCTGGAACCGCGCCAACAAGATCGGCTACCAGGTACGCCTGCTGACCCTGCACGGCAACAAGGTCGTCAGCGACACCGCCTTCATCGACGGCTTCCTGCAGAACGAACAGGTCAGCGGCCGCCCGGTGGACGTGGCCGTGATGCCCGATGGCTCGATACTGGTTTCCGACGACCATGGACACAAGGTGTATCGCGTGACGTACAGGCCATGACCAGGCATACACAAACAGTATCGACGGTGACGCCTTCATCAAAAGATTGAACGGCAGCCAGGGTGGACCAAGACTATAGTGAAAGGTGCCAGACAACAATTTGATACTGGCACGCTTGGTCCATGAAACTGGAGGCAGTCATGAAACGATATATCGCTGCTGCCGGGCTGCTAGTGCTGGCTGCGTCCGCAGCAGCGCAAAACAGTACCGGCGCTGACCAACTGGTGGTGGTGCCCGCGCAAAAAGCCAGGGTGGAATACCGGCTCATCTCACCACAAGAGTTCTACCAATACCAGGGCGCCTACGCCCTGTCCAATGGCCAGACCCTGACGCTGTCGCGCGGCGCAGTCCGCCTATACGCGCAGCTTGACCAGCAACCCCGGCAGGAAATCCGCTGGTACGGCGACGGCAGGTTCACGGCCGCCGACGGCAGCCTGACCATGAACATCGTCTGGCTCAACGAGGATACCGCCACCGGCGAGCTGAGCTACATGCCGCGCCTGGCCGGCGCGCCCGCCATCCGCGCCAGCATCGCCTTTGCCGCGCGCTGAGCGCGCTGCGCCCGCGGCGCTGGCATCGCGCCGCGCTGGCGTCTATAGTGAAAGAGCCAGGCAATTCGGAAGATCTGGCCACACCTAAGCACAACGGAGGCAATCATGAAGCGGCTAGTGGCAATGGGGAGCCTGTTTGCGCTCGCCATCACGGCGTTTGCGCAAAGCAGCGGCGAACAGCAGGTGGTAGTTCCGGCCTCGAAGGGGGCGGTACTCCAGCGGACGTACATGGCACCGGGCGACTTCGCCCAATACAAGGGCGCATACGACCTCTCCAACGGCAAAACCCTTTACCTCGAACGCAAGGCCACACGCATGTACGCGAGGGTCGACCAGCAAACGACACACGAAATCACCCGGAGCGGGAACGGCAAGTTCCGTTCGCTCGACGGCAACAGCATGGAAATCCACCTGGTCTTCGCGCCCGATGATTCCGTGAGCGGCGAACTAAGCTACATTGACGAACAGCAGCGCACCATCTCGGGCCTGGCGCCGCAGGTGACGCGCATCCAGCTCGCATCGCGCTGATCGCCGCCGGGCCGCCAGCCTGGCGTTGCGCTGGCGGCCTACTTTTCTACTGGCGCATGGCTGTTTCATCCACGCCAGGCTGGCGCACCAGCAGGCTGCGCACCTTGCCATCCGCGTCGCGCTGGAATTCCAGGCTGGCCAGCGAACCCTCCATGAAGAACCTGTCTGGCCCGTGCGCCATGATCGGCGCAGCCTCGCGCCCGTCGCGCTGCAAGGTCAGCTTGTCGCCGTCGCGCCGCACGATCCGCTTGACCCGGTCCGGGCCGACATAGGTACCGACGAAGGCATCGAGCGTTTCCGGCGCCAGCGTGATGGCCTTGAAGTCCTGGAATGGCAAGCCGATGGCAATGGCCGCGGTCTTGTAGGCGATGAGCGGCGTGTTGACCGCGCCGCCATTGCCGTTGGTGAGCACCGTCACGAAGACCTTGTCGTCCGGCAGGCGCAAAGCCTGCGCCGTGAAGCCAGGGATGGAGCCGCCATGGTGGATCATCCGGTGGCCGGCCAGGGTGCCGATATTCCAGCCATAGCCATAGTTGCACGGCGCCTCCTGCGGCAGGCTGCAGGACGTGAATGCCTGGCGCCAGGTGGCGGGCTTGAGCAGCTTGCCGCTGCTGACAGCCTCTTCCCAACGCGCCATGTCGTCGACCGTGGTGACGAGGGCGCCGGCCGCATAGGCCAGCGTGACGTCGATATCGCCGACCGGGACGATTTCCTTGCCGGACAGGCGGTAGCCCTTGATGCGCCGCTTGGCGCTGCGCTCGCTGCCCTCGTGCGCCGTGTCCTTCATGCCGAGGGGTTCGAAGATGTTCTGCGCGACGAAGTCCTGGTACTTCGCGCCGGCCACCTTCTCGATGACCATGCCAAGCATGAAGTAGCCCGAGTTGCTGTAGCTATAGCGCGTGCCGGGCGCAAATTCCAGCGCTTCACCCTTGAACAGGTCGTACACCTTGGCGACGGTCACCCCGTCGTCGGAGACGCTGCGGAACGACTTCAGCGCGGTGTAGTTCGGGATGCCCGAGGTGTGGTGCAGCAGGTGCTCGATGGTGATCGGCGTGCCCTTGTCCGGGAAATCGGGCAGGTGCTTGCGGACGTCGTCCTGCAGCGACAGCTTGCCCTGGTCGGCCAGCATCAGGATGCCCACTGCCGTGAACTGCTTGGTGATGGACCCCATGCGCAGCTGCATATCCGGCTGCATCGGCGTCTTCTCGGGAAGGTTCGCCAGGCCATAGGCCTTGCGGAACACGGGCTTGCCGTTGCGGGTGACGATGACCGCGGCGCCCGGCCAGTCCGGTTTGAACAGCGGCGCCAACGCGGCGTCGATGCGCTTCTCCAGCGGCGTCTCGGCCGCCGCATAAGGTGCTTGCAGAAGGAAGAGTGATGCGATGCACAGCGCAGATAGTTTCGTCACGGCGTAGCCTCCTTGTTAGAAAAACCACATGCTAGCGCCGCCCGGCCGCGCTGCGTCGGGCCGGGCGATAAACGGCAGATTCGAAGGGTTGAACGGCAGCAGGCGCCGATCAGTTGAAGACGCGCTGCGCGTTCTCGTCACCGGAGGTGCCGTGCAGCGTGAAGCCGATGACCGCGCCGTCCGGACCACGCTGGAAGTCCAGCGTTGCCAGCGATCCTTCCAGGAAAAACTTGTCCACCGCATACGGGCGGATTCCCACCGGGCGGCGACCCTTGCGTTCGAAGCGCAGGGAACCGCCGTCAAAGCTGATGTTGCGCATGCCGCTTTCGGCCATGCGATAGGTGCCGGCATAGGCGCTCATCGCCAGCTTGGCCATGGGGATGGCCCTGGGTTGCGGAAACGGGTCGCCAACAGCGATGGCCGCGGCGGCAAACGCGACGCGGTCCGTGTTGAGGATGTTGCGGTTGCTGTTGCCCAGTACCGCCACGAACACCTTGTCGTCGGGCAGGCGGATGGCCTGGCTGTTGAAGCCGGGGATGTCTCCGCCATGCGCCGCCATCCTGCGGCCGCGCAAGGTGCCGATCGTCCAGCCATGGCCGTAGGCGCATTTGGCGCCGCCGGGCAAGGCGCACGGCGTGAAGGCGCGCTGCCAGCTCTCCGCCTGCAACAGCTTGCCCGCGGAAATCGCCGCGTCCCAGCGCGCCAGGTCGTCCACCGTGGACACCAGCGCCCCGGCCGCATAGGGCAGCGTCATGCTCATCTTCCCGGCTGGCTTGTACCCACTGAAGAAGCCCTCCCGATAGCCCTCGACGCGCCGCTTGGCGCTCCGTTCGTGGCCCTCGTACGCCGTGTCGCGCATGCCCAGCGGTTCGAAGATGTGCTGAGCAATGAAATCGGCATAGCGCATGCCGGATGCCTGCTCGATGATCGCCCCCAGCAGGAAATAGCCGGAGTTGCTGTAGGCCCAGCGCTGGCCCGGATCGAAGTCCAGCGGCTCGTCCTTGAAGAAGTCGATCATCTGCTGGACGCTATGGTCCTTGTCCTCGATAAGCGCGAAGGACAGCATCGACGTGTAATTGCGGATGCCGGCCGTGTGATGCAGCAGGTGTTCCACCGTGATGCCCTTGTCCTTGGCGGGAAAACCGGGCAGCAGGCGCGTCACATCGTCCTTCAGCGACAGCTTGCCCTGCTCCACCAGCATCAAGATCGCCACGGCCGTGAACTGCTTCGTGATCGAGCCGAGCCGCAGTTGCATGTCCGGCTGCAGCGGCGCTCCCTTGTCGACGTCCGCCAGCCCGTAGGCCTTGCGGAATACCGGCACGCCGTCCTTGGTGACGATGACCGTGGCGCCCGGCGCGTCGGTCTTGAACAGTGGCGCCAATGCGGCGTCCAGGCGCTCGGCCAGCGGTACTTCCGCCCGCGCCGCACCGGCCAGGGCCAGCGCCAGCATGGCGATACTCATCACACGCACATCAGGCTCCCTTTCGTTTCGGCGCCTTGTGCGCCCATGCTTCCCTGAGCAGCTGCTTGACGAGCGCCGCGTCGGCGTCCGCCAGCCGGATGCGCACCCCAACCACCTTGCCGCCCCACAGCAGCTTATCCGCGAACGCGGAATGCAGTTCCAGCACTTCCTCGCGCCGCTCCTCGGGGATGAACACGTGGATGAACTCCTCACCCGGCGGTACGGTCACGAAGATCTTGCCCGCCACACGGAACGACGCGAAGTCGTGATGCGGCGCCTCGCTGACGTCATCCAGCGACAGGGCAAATGTGCGGACTGCGGAGAACTTCACTTGGCGGCCGGCTTCATGATCTTGCCGTGCACCTGGTTGACCATCATCAGGCCCGCGGAGCCGAAATGGACGTGGTAATCGGCCACCATTTCGCCCTTGATGATGACGGGATCGGTCGCCACCAGGGCTCTGGCCTCCTCGATGCTGTTGACGGGGAGGATGAAGATGCCGCGCGCGCCATTCACCCCATCGAGCGGGCCCGCGTAGGCCAGCTTGCCCTCGCTTGCCAGGCGCTGGATGTTCGCCATGTGCCCGGCAAACATCTCGGTGCGCTCCTGCCCCGCCGGCACCTTGTTGGGGCCAGTGCGCAGCACGACAAACACATAGCGGCGCATGCCGTTGTCGTTGCCGCCAAGCGACTTTGCCAGTTCGGCGTCATAGGCAGATGGCGCCGGCGCCGGCGTCTGCGCGTGGGCCAGGGCGTTCACCGACAATGCCGCCAGCAGCAGCGCAATACGAACGTTTCTCATGATTCCTCCCGCATTTCGGGGGTATCCCGGCACAGCGCGCAATGGCGTCCCTTGCGCGCCTGCCAGTAGCGCGCACCGGTGAAGATCGATGCACCGATTGCGGCCCAGATCGCAGCCTGCGTCGCGGCATGAGCCAGGTCGTGCCCTTTCAGCAACTGCGCCACGCCAATAACGATGAAAGCCCCGGCCAGCACGACCAGGAAACGCTTGATCCAGAATGCCGTCCCCATCTTCTCCCCTCCAGTGATCGGATATCTCCGTGACGCAGGTTTTTCTCCAACGCCGTGCCTTTGGGCGCTGGACGAATCGGAAATTGCCTAGAGTGTAACGTTAGTACAGCGCTTCTGCCACCTGGTCGGCAAAACCGATGCCATGCAGATGGGAGGCCAGCTGGATCGTGCGCATGGCGCAGACCTCTGGAGCGGGTGGCACGCGCTGCTGCATGCAGCGGGCATGGTGCAGCGCAGCAAACCGTTCGGCCTGCGGGCTGGAACTTTGCGCCGAAGCCAGCACACATGACAGTACAATACCGATAGTCAGTGTCGTCGTGATGGGCCGTGGAAAGGACATGGCAGCTCCCGAAGTTGGGGTTTTTCGATGCTATCCGGTCCATATTTCCACTTAATGACCGAAATCGTAGCTGCCGCACAACTAATGGCTTGCCCACTTTTAACTGAAATTTCCATAAAGCTCCCGCAACGCCGATCTTTATTGTAGGATGCTTCACTCGAAAAAGATTCACGGGCAAACCGACCTTCAGCGGATAGGATTACAGGATGGAATTCCGGTTGGGCGCTAGCGCCATCACCAGGCCTGATAGCGCTCACCAGCGATCAAGCAAAGTATCCCTGCTCGTGAAGGTACTGTGCGCGTCCGTCCTGGCGCTGGCCGCCGGCGCAGAATCGTTGCGCTGGGTCAACGCCCGTCAGGCTGACTCGGCCGTACTGGTCGCGCCGCTGCAGCCTGGCAAGGTCACCTTCCTTCCCCGCACCGCCACCCTGATTCCCAAGCCGCACAATGCGCCCTCCGCGCACGCCAGCGCCATGACACCCTTGCCCGGTGGCCGCATGGCCGCCTTCTGGTGGGCCGGCAGCCGCGAAAGCGGCCCCGACGTCAAGGTCTACGCCTCGCACTGGGCCGACGGCAAATGGGCCCAGCCGTGGGAAGTTGCCAGCCGCGACACGCTCTCTTCCGCCCTCGGTTACGGCGTGCGCCGCATCGGCAATCCGGTGGCCTGGGCCTCCAACGACGGCCGCATCAACCTGTTCGTCGTGGCAACCGGCCTGGGCGGCTGGGCCGCCTCGCGCGTGGTGCAGCTGGTATCGGACGACCATGGCAAGCACTTCACGGTCAAGCGCTCGCTGCCGATGTCGCCGCTGTTCAACACCAGCATGCTGGTGCGAACCACCCCGGTGGGCCTGGCTGACGGCGGCTGGCTGCTGCCGGCCTACTTCGAAATGGGCATCAAGTACTCGCTGATGCTGGCCTTCGACCAGAGCGGCGATCCGCGCTGGATCTCGCGCATCGGCAACCGCAACTCCACGCTGCAGCCGACCATCGTCCCGATTTCCTCGTCCGAAGTGCACGCCTGGATGCGCGATTCGAGCGAGGAACAACGCGTGCAGCAAGCGCGCAGCAGCGACGGTGGCGCCAACTGGAACGACCTGCCTCCCCTTGACCTGCCCAACCAGAGCACCTCGCTCAGCGCCCTGCGCCTGAGCAACGGCAGCATTGCGCTGCTGCACAACCACGTGCTGCCGGGCGGCTCCGACCGCAACGTGCTGCGCCTGTCGGTCACCGACGACACGCACAAATGGTCGCGTGTGATCGATGTCGCACAGGGCAGCGCCGGCGAAGAATTTTCCTATCCCGACCTGCACCAGATCGGCAGCGAACTGCATATCACGTATACCTCGCGCCGCGAGGCCATCGCCCACCACGTGATCGACCTGGACTTCGGAGCGGCTGGCCAATGACCCTTCCTGCTTTGCTGCTGCAAAACGTCTACGGCAAGCTGGCGTGGGCGATCGTCATCGCCGCCGTCATTGCCAGCCTGTTATCCGCCTCGCGCCAGCTTACGCGGCGCGAAGTCGGCCAGCTGATTGGCATTGCCTTCGCCGTGGCACTCCTGCCGGAGCAGTTTTCGCCGGTGTACTGGATCGCGCTGGCGTTCCAGTGGCCAAGCGGCATGCTGGTCGCACTGTGCCTGCTCTACCTCTCCCGTCCCTGGCGGCTGGCGCCGGCAGGCAGCAGCATGCCCCTGCCCCTGGCAGCCGCCATCGCAGTCTTCGGGACGGTGTTGTATCTCGATGCACTCGGCCTGGCCTCGTTGGGCCTGTACTTCTGGGGCTTCGGCCCGCGCGGCGCGCCTCTGTTTGCGTTGAGCGCAATGGCGCTGTGCCTGATCGGCATCGTCCAGGGCTATGCGCGGCCGCATCTGTTTGCCGCGCTGGGTGCCTTCGCACTCTTCACGCTGCTGCGCCTGCCCACCGGGAACCTGTGGGATGCCCTGCTCGATCCCTTGCTGTGGGTCTGGGCCTTGCAGTCGCTGGCCACCACCGGATGGCGCGTATGGGAACGTAAAACAGAAATCAATAAAATCAAACAAGGAGTAGTCAGTGGTAAATCGTAAGTGGTATGCGCATCCGGTTCTGATGACTGGCATCGCCATCAATGTGTTCATGTTGTTGCTGGCAGTATCGGCGCGCGGTTCGAGCGAGCAGCTTACGCGCCTGGTGACCGAGGACGGCATGATCGAATGGATGCAATTCCTTGCCTTTGCGATGACCGCAGGCCTGCTGGTCTTTGCCGGCGTAGAACGCTGGAAGCGCGGCGGCCGGATCGACCTGGCCGTGCTTGGCCTGCTCGGGCTGGGCTTCGTGGTCGCCGCCGCGGCGATGGAGGAAATCAGCTGGTTCCAACGCATCCTGCGTGTGGAGTCTTCCGAGTTCTTCACCCAGAATAACCGCCAGGGCGAAACCAACCTGCACAACCTGGCCATCGGCAGCAGCGGCAGCATCCATAAGACGATCATGCTGAAGCTGATCCTGCTGGCCGGCCTGACCCACAACGTGGTGCTGCCCCTGCTGGCGCGCAGCCGCTCTGCGGTGCGCAATTTCGTCGAGAAGTTCGGCGTCTACCTGCCACCGCTGCCGGTCGCCCTGGTCTACCTGTCGCTCGTGATCCTGTCGCACCTGCTGATCGAACATCCGCGCAAGGGTGAGCTGGGCGAGATGTTTGGCGCCGTGCACTACATGTCCACCGTGTTTGCCGCCTACTTTACCGGTTTTGGCTATACCCAGCCGGCCGTGTTCCAGCAGGCCGCCGAATCGCGCCTGGTGGACAAGCTGTTCAGCTGCCTGATGGCCTTCCTGCTGCTGACCGCCTGGCTGCTCAGCGCCGGCGCCATGATGAACTAAGAACATGGACCGCGCAGCTGCACGCATTGCTCGCCTGACCCGATGGGCAGGTCCGTACGCCATCCTGTTGCAAATGGTGGTCGCAGGGTTGCTGATCCTGAGCGCCTCCCGCATCGGCCTCATGGCCTGGCAATGGGAGCGCGTGAGCGCCACCGGCATCGTGGGCGAAATCCTGGCGCAAGGCGTGCGCGCCGACCTGATCCTGCTCGGCTACCTGCTGGTGCTACCGCTGCTGCTGGCGCCACTGCTGGCGCAGCGCTACTCGGAGCGCACATGGAAGCGCTTCACTGTCGGCTGGGCCAGCGTAGGGCTGCTCTTCATCATCTTCATGGAACTGTCCACGCCGCAGTTCATCATGCAGTACGACTTCCGCCCGAATCGCCTGTTCGTTGAGTACCTCGCCTATCCGAAAGAAGTCGCCGCCACGCTGTGGAATGGCTTCCGTTTCGCCGTCATCGCCGGCATCACGGGGACGGCGCTGTTGAGCGCCCTGCTCTTCCGCGTATTCAAGTCGGCGTCGGACAGTAGCGGCATGTGGTCGCCCAAGGTGGTCCTGCTGACATGGCCGCTGCTGGTGCTGCTGGTGGGCTTCCAGATCCGCTCCACCACCGACCACCGCCCAGCCAACCCGTCGACCTTCGCCCTCACCGGCGATGCGATGGTCAACTCGCTCATCATCAATTCCCCATGGGCGGTGATCGACGCCATCGCGTCGATGCGCAAGGAAGCCAACTCCTCCGAAATCTACGGCAAGTTCCCGCGCGAGAAGGTGTTCCCGGTGGTGACCTCGGCGCCGTGGCTGCGGGATTATCAGTTCAAGAATCCGGAGCTGCCAACCCTGCACGCGCAGCAGGCCGCCATCCAGCGCGACCGGCCGCTCAACCTGGTGATCGTGCTGCAGGAAAGCCTGGGCGCCACTTTCGTGCAGTCGCTCGGCGGCCTGCCGGTGACGCCCGAGCTTGAAAAGCTGAAAGACGAAGGCTGGTGGTTCGAGCAGTTGTACGCCACCGGCACCCGCTCGGTACGCGGCATCGAGGCCGTGGTGGCAGGCTACGCACCGACGCCGGCACGCAGCGTCGTCAAGCTCTCCCTGGCGCAGCACAATTTCTACACGCTTGCGCAAGGCCTGGGCAAGGAGGGTTACCACACCGAGTTCGTCTATGGCGGCGAAGCCCACTTCGACAATATGCGCAGCTTCTTTACCGGTAACGGCTTCCAGAATGTGGTCGACCGCGGCGACATGCAGCCCAAGTTCGTCGGCAGTTGGGGCGCGTCGGACGAAGACCTGTTCGACAAGTCGCTGCAACGCCTGCAGCAGCTGCACGCACAGAAGAAACCCTTCTTCAGCCTGATTTTCACCTCGTCCAACCATGAACCGTTCGAATTCCCCGACGGGAAAATCGAGCTGCACGACCCGGTCAAGCAAACGGTGAACAACGCCGTCAAGTACGCCGACTACGCGCTGGGCAAGTTCATCGCCGAAGCGAAGAAGCAGGACTATTGGAAAGACACGGTCTTCCTGATCGTGGCCGACCACGACAACCGCGTGTACGGCAACAGCCTGGTGCCGATCAAGAAATTCCACATCCCCGGCCTGATCCTGGGCGCGGACGTGCAGCCGAAGCGCATCACCACCCTGGCTAGCCAGGTCGACCTGGGCCCTACCCTGCTTTCGATGCTTGGCGTATCGAGCACGCACCCGATGTTCGGCCGCGACTTCGTGAAGGACAGCACGACGCCAGGCCGCGCGATCCTGCAGTTCGATAACTACTTCACCTGGCTCGAAAAGGATAGCGCCACCATCCTGCGCCCCGGCCAGTCGCCGCTGGTTGGACGCTACGACTCCGCCACGGGCGAGCTGCAGCTGACCGACCGCAAGCCAAGCGACGCGCAGGTTGAACAGGCCATGGCGCACGTCATCGCACCATCACTGCTGTACCGTGAGCAGCGCTATCGGCTGACGAAGTAAAATGGGCGCTTCCGCCTGCAGGAGCGCCCCATGAAAATTGCCGCCGCAGTCCGCAACTCATCCGCCGCGCATGAAGTGCACGTCACCACCAACGGCGTAACCCAGGCACTGCCAGTGGCGGCAAAAAGCGCCGGCAAGGGTTCCTCCGTCAATGGCGGCGAATTCCTCATGCTGGCCCTGGCCACCTGCTACTGCAACGACGTGTACCGGGAAGCCGAACGGATGCAGGTTCCGGTCGAAGGCGTCTATGTCGAAGCCAGTGCCGACTTCCCTGGCCCGGGCCTGGCGGCGACGAATATCCGCTATTTCGCCCGCATCACCTCCTCCGCCCCGGATGATGTGATTGCCGAGTTGCTGCGCCAGACCGACGCCGTGGCCGAGGTGCAAAGCACGCTGCGCAGCGGCGCCCGGGTCCACTTCGAGTAGGCGGCCGTGAGCAAGCCTGGACCTACTCTACGCGGGTCAGTTCCACCCCGTCGACGGTCATCATCCACTTTCCCGCATCCTGATGCGGGGGCGCGGAGACCACGAACGTGGTCTTCATTGGCCCCACGCCAACGACGAAGTTGTCGCCTTCAAACTCCTTGAGCGGCGCATTGACCGAGGTGCGGGTACTACCTTCCTGCCGCTTGTAGATGACGGTTCCTTCCTTGCTGATGGACAGATCCATCTGCTTGCCGCGCCACTCGCCCACATAGGCAGCGCGCTCCGGCGGGATGGGCTTGGTGCAGCCTGCAAGTGCGGCAACGGCAAGGATTGCGGCGACTACAAGGCCGAGGCGCATTTTCATGACGACTCCGAAAAATGAACTGAATCCAACATGATAGCTTGTAGAGTGCCCCACAAGACTCACCAAAAATAACAGGCCTTAGTCGCGCTTGTAGAGTGCTGCGAAATTGCTATATGCGTGCAGGGGCGGTATCAAAGCTTAACGAGCCCGAACTGTAGATTGAGCCACTGCCCGAAGACGGCGATGGCTCCCCCGAGCAGGAAAAGACCTACTGGTCGCTTATACCACTCGTCCTCCTGTTCCAACTCGATGTTAATCTGGAGTACGTCGGGCTTTACCCCTGCAAATTGCCCACGCTGCGCCATGAGCTCTTGTTCCCACCCAAGCTCTTCGACTTTCAATATGGTCCGCTTAATTCTCGCCGACAGGCTCGACGCACTATCCCAGATAATGCGCCCAATCGCTGCGCAGATCACAACGAAGAGAAAACCTAGATTCCCAGCTGTGTTGAGCTCTTTCGGGTTGATGACGGGCGCCCACTCCCAGAACCACGAGACGAACTGCGTCCGCTCGTAGATAAAGTAGACGACACGCTGAATCCCGCGGCTTAACGGCGAAAAGGCTGTAGTATCGCCCGCCATGGAGAAATAGATGCTCTTTAGCGCCGCACATGCGAAGAGCAGTGCCGAAATAACCATGATCACGGCAGCAAGGATTCGTTGCCTCGTAATGCGTTTCTTAGCGTCGTAAATTTTCATAAGTCTATGGACGTTTGCTACGGTAGGCGCAGAATGCCGAACCACATGCCAACCACTGCAAGAAAATTGATCGTAAAGACTGCACCGCGCAGCCTAACGTTCTTGGTGAAGACCTGGACACAGGTGTGCGCTACGCGCCCTGCAATGAAAACCCATGCAAGGCTGACCTGAAGCTGATCGACGGCTTGCCGCTGGAGGACCAGCAGGCAGGCTGCGTAAAAGAACAACGGCCACTCGAACTGGTTCGACAAATTCGCACTGATCCGCGGTTCGAGCGCGCCCCAGGGATTCGACCCATTGGCACGACGGCCCAGTCCCCAGACGGCGGGTGCGCGTGCGATTGTCAGGAGCACATAAAGCACTACAGCCAGACCAACGTGTGCCGCCATTGGATAGATCAAGTGATTGTTCATTTGGCGTCGCTCTGTGATGCCGGGAGGCTTTCCCCTACTGATGGCCGGTCGCTGGCATTCATGGTTTGCCGATCCTTTCACAAAAAAAATCTAACGCATCTTAGCCTGCACAGAGCGGACGAAAACTCTCCAATAGTCTCTCTACGCGGAGTGGTGACATGCCAGCAGCTTGAACACGGTAACGTCGTAGCACTTTGCCCGGTCAGTTCTCTTAATCGCGCTTGTAGAGTGCTTCGATAGTGCTAGAACCAAGCGAGTTGGCGTTGACCATGTAACCGGTCAGCGCAGCGGAGGCATTCTCCGGCAGCTCAAGCTTCTTCGCCAAGGCGTGTACGGTGAATCGATAGTGGTGTACGCCATGCTTCTGCGGCGGGCACGCACCGCCAAAACCCTTGACGCCGTAGTCGTTGCTCATCTGCTGGCTGCCGGCCGGCGCCGCCGCGCCTGCGGCCAGGGAAGTCACGTCTTTCGGGATGTTCACCAGTTGCCAGTGCCACCAGCCGCTGCCGGTAGGCGCGTCGGCATCGTGAACCAGGATTGCGTACGCCACCGTTCCCGCCGGCGCACCTGACCAGGAAAGTTGCGGCGACTGGTTGCCGCCGGAGCAGCCGAAGCCCTGGAACTCCTGCTTCTTGTCCATGAACTTCCCATCGACGATGTCGGTGCTGGCGAGGGTAAGCGAAGCCGCCGAGGCGGTGTTAGCGACGAGCATTGCAGCGAAAAGTATGTATTGCATATGAACTCCGTAGTTAAGAGCCCATATGGTAAGCAGCGGCGTCGAAACGGTTTAGACCATTTTCCGCCAACCCTTCGCCTTAATCGATCATTCGTGTCTTGCGCAGCTCGCTCGGGGTGACGCCGAAGAACTGCTTGAACTTCTCTGTAAAGCGCGACTGCGACTGGTAGCCGCAGCGCTCGGCAACCCGGCCAATCGGGTCCTGGCTGGTCTGCACAAGATGCAGGCCGTAGCCAAGCCTGGCCCGATCCTTTATGGCCTGCAGGCTGGTACCTTCGGCAGCCAGTTTCCGGCGCAAGGTTGACTCGCTGAGCGCAAGCCTGGAGGCCAGCGCATCCGCACCCAGATCGTCGGCAATGCTCGCGCTGATGATGCCGTGTAGCTCATGGCTAAGGCTTGGCGCTTCGACGAGTGCGCTGATTTGCTCGTGACCGAGATGGTGGAGCAGCTGAAGGATTTCACGCCTGCGCGCGGGCCACATCGACTGCGGCGCGAAGGTGGACCATTCGACGAATTGCATCAGCGTTTGCCGCAGTACCTTGCCGATTTCGCCCTGGATAAAAGGTGTAGTGCGTGCGCTCCTGGGTGGCAGACAGCTGAAATCGTCGTAGTCGAACTCGACGAGCAAGGCGAGGTATTCAGCATCGCCCGGAATGTTTCGCATATTGATGCTGGGACGGTTGGACAGCATCACGTAACTGCCAGCCGGGCATACGATCTCCCCCTGCCCGCCCAGCTTCTTGCGGCCATCGAGGACGCAGATCAGCAGAGGCTTGATGATCGGAACGTTGACGATCCTCTGTTCCTTGACTGATGCATAGACGGAGAATGGCAACGCATCCCCTGCTTCCTGCATCGCTTTTGCCTTCAGTATTAAGTCATCCATCTCTGGGCAAAATTCTACACTAGGCCTAATGAGTGACAGGCAAAAAAAAGCCGCCGGGCTTGCGCACCGGCGGCTTTCCATTCAGCGAGGCTGATTACTGTGCGGCGGCAGCGGCAGCTTCTTCGGCAGCAGCCTTCATCGACAGCTTCAGGCGGCCGCGCTCGTCGGTCTCCAGGACCTTCACGCGCACTTGCTGGCCTTCTTTCAGATAGTCGGCAACGGCGTTCACACGCTCGTTGGCGATCTGGGAGATGTGCAGCAGGCCGTCCTTGCCAGGCATGACTTGGACGATGGCGCCGAAGTCCAGCAGCTTCAGCACGGTACCGTCGTAGCACTTGCCCACTTCCACGGAAGCGGTCAGTTCTTCGATACGGCGCTTGGCT
>JAJTCO010000066.1 GCA_021323265.1 Pseudoduganella sp.
ACACTTATCGACTGTTGATTTTTAAAGATCGCTGCTTGTTTTGGCGACGAAGCGTTGTGTTCGTCAGCAGCAGAGAAGCGAGATTATCCAGTGTTTCGTTTAACTCGTCAACCCCATCTTCTTTCGCTTCGCTGCTTCGTCGTTGACGTTGCTGCGTTGCGAGGGACAGAACTATAGCCGACCTGCGCCGGTCGCGCAAGGGTAAAATGCATGGTTTCGTAATACGGTATTACTGCTGCGGCCATGACTATCCTCCTCACCACTCTCAACGCCCGCTATACCCATGCTTCCCTTGGGCTGCGCTACCTGCTTGCCAACATGGGCGAGCTGCAAGCGCAAACGCGCATCCAGGAGTTTGTCATTGGCGCGAAGACCACCGAGGTGGTGGAACGCATCCTGTCCGCGCAGCCCAGGATCGTCGGCTTCGGTGTCTATATATGGAACGTCGAGGAGACCTGCCGCCTGGTGGCGACCCTCAAGCGCGTGGCGCCTCATGTCGTGATCGTGCTGGGCGGCCCTGAAGTGTCATATGAGGCCGGCGAGCAGGAGATCGCGCGCCTGGCCGACTACGTCGTTACCGGCTGGGGCGACGTGACCTTCCCAAAGCTGTGCGGCGAAATCCTCAACGGGCCTAAGCCTTTGATGAAGGTGCATGCCGGCGTGCAGCCGCCCATGGCGGAGATCAAGCTGCCCTATACCCTCTACTCGGAAGAGGATATCGCGCACCGCACCCTGTATGTGGAGGCCTCGCGCGGCTGCCCGTTCAAGTGCGAGTTTTGCCTGTCTTCGCTGGACAAGACGGCCTGGCCTTTCAATATCGACGCATTCCTGGCGGAGATGGAGTCGCTGCATGAGCGCGGCGCGCGCACCTTCAAGTTTGTGGACCGCACCTTTAACCTGAATATCAAGACCAGCCTGAAGATCATGCAGTTCTTCCTGGATAAGCTTGCGGCAGCGCCAGACGACCCGGTGTATGCGCACTTTGAGCTGGTGCCGGACCACTTGCCGGATGCGCTCAAGGAAGGCATCGCCAAATTCCCTGCGGGGACGCTGCAGTTCGAGATCGGCATCCAGAGCTTCAACCCAACGGTGCAGGCGAATATCTCGCGCAAGCAGGATAACGCGAAGGCTGCGGACAACATCCGCTGGCTGTGCGATCACTCGCAGGTGCACATGCACGTGGACCTGATTGCTGGCTTGCCGGGAGAGACAGTCGACAGCTTTGCCGAGGGCTTCGACAAGCTGTGGGCACTGGGCCCGCACGAGATCCAGTTCGGCATCCTGAAACGCCTGCGGGGCACGCCGATCATCCGTCATACGCAGGAGTTCGGGATGGTGTACGACCCGTATCCGCCTTATACGATCCTGGCCAACCGCGATATTGACTTTTCAACCATGCAGCGCCTGGTGCGTTTTGCGCGCTATTGGGACCTGGTGGCGAACTCCGGCCGCTTCACGCATACCGTGCCGGTGTTGCTGGGGGCGACTCCGTTTAAATCGTTTATGGCGTTTTCGGACTGGCTGTACGCGAATACCGATGCGACGCACCGCATTGCCTTGGACCGGCTTGCCGTGATGGTAGGGCGCTGGCTGGGCGAGGCGGGCTTGACCCAGGCCGATGCCGCGGAGCTGCTGGCACGCGATGGCCACGGGGTAAGGCAAAAGCCCGCCGGCCAGGTACAAGGGCGCGAACATGCGGCGCCGGCTCGCCAGGTGCGGCATCTGGCTGCTTGATCCCGACTCCTCAATGCAGGCGCTGGGGCTCGCGGGTGGCGTCCGATACGAAACTCTTTTACACTGGCGGCATGCCTATTGCACAAGAGCCAACCTTATCTGTCAGCCCGGATGGGCGCGTCGTGTCGGCCGGGGGAACCTGGCAGGTGCACGCGCTCGCAAGCAAGCGGGTGATGAAAGCAATTTCCGGTTGCCTTAATCATGTAAAAGATACTCATGCTGTCGAATGGGATTTGAGCGGCGTTAACATGCTCGACCACGTGGGCGCGCAACTGCTTTGGAGCGCCTGGGACTACAAGCGGCCGGCCAAGCTGAAACTGGTCAACGGCCAGGAAGAAATCTTCAAACGGATCGAGACGGCGGGGAAACTGGAATGCCCACGCCAGCGCAAGGAGCGTTTCGGCTGGGTGACTTCGATCGGCTTCGGGATCATGCACTTCCTGGAGCATATGCAGGGCTTCATTAAGCTGATTGGCTCGGTGGTGGAGGATCTGGGGCGCTTTGCCTCCCATCCGATGCGCGGGCCGTGGCGCGAGATTTCCGCCAACATTTTCCATGCCGGTTTCCAGGCGCTGGGCATCACCGCGCTGGTGGGCTTCTTGATCGGCGTTGTGCTGTCCTACCTGTCGGCGCAGCAGCTGCGCAACTTTGGCGGCGACATTTACCTGGTCAACCTGCTGGGCATGGCCGTGATCCGCGAACTGGGCCCCCTGATGGCGGCGATCCTGGTGGCGGGCCGTTCGGGTTCGGCGATTACGGCGCAGCTGGGCGTGATGCGCGTGACGGAAGAACTGGATGCGATGCTGGTGATGGGCATCTCGCACGGCTACCGCCTGATCCTGCCGAAAGTGATCGCGCTGGCCATCTCGATGCCCTTGCTGGTGATCTGGACCGACGCGGCGGCGCTAATTGGTGGCATGATTGCCGCGAAAGTGGAACTGAACCTGTCGATGCGCTACTTCATACAGAAGCTGCCCGATGCCGTGCCGTTGGCGAACTACTACATCGGCCTGTTCAAGGGGGCGGTGTTCGGGATGCTGATTGCGATGGTGTCCTGCCACTTTGGCCTGCGCATCAAGCCGAACACGGAAAGCCTGGGCCGGGGCACCACCACTTCGGTGGTGACGGCAATTACGGTGGTCATCCTGGCGAACGCCGTGTTCGCCATTGTCTTCAACGGAGTGGGCTACTGATGAACGACGAACCCGACCTGCCGGACGAAAGCTGCGCCTGCCCCGAAGGCGAGAGCAAGCTGACCCTGGACGGCAGCGTGCCGGTGGTGGAAATTACCAACCTGCAGACAAAGTTCGGCCGCACCGTCATTCACAATGAGTTGAACCTGACCATCGAGCAGGGCGAAATCCTGTCCATCGTCGGCGGCTCGGGTACCGGCAAGACTGTGCTGCTGCGGCAAATGCTTGGCCTGGAGCGTCCGAGCAAGGGTTGCGTGCGCGTCTTTGGCGAGGACATCACGCAGGCGTCTTCTGGCCACCTGCAGGAGCTGCGCAACCACTGGGGCATGCTGTTCCAGCAAGGGGCACTGTATTCGGCGTTGACGGTGTTCGAGAACATCGCGCAACCGATGTGCGAGCTGGGCACCTTGCCCGCCGGCCTGATTCGCGATGCGGTGCTGCTGAAAATGAACATGGTGGGCCTGGGACCGGAGCACGCCAACAAGATGCCAAGCGACCTGTCGGGCGGCATGGTCAAGCGCGTGGCGCTGGCGCGGGCGTTGGCGCTGGAACCGAAGCTGCTGTTCCTGGACGAGCCGACCGCCGGCCTGGACCCCGACCTGTCCGAGAGCTTCGTGTCGCTGATCAAGTCGCTGCACCGCGAACTGGGACTGACGGTGGTGATGGTAACGCACGATCTGGACACGCTGTTCGCCCTGTCCACGCGTATTGCGGTACTGGCGGAAAAACATGTGCTGGCCATCGGGCCAACGCGCGAAGTGATCAAGACCGATCACCCATTTATCAAGGAATTCTTCCTGGGCGATCGCGGCAGGCGCGCGCTTGCCGCCCTGGAGTAAGGAGCAAGGCATGGAAAACAGATCTCACGCTTTGATGACAGGCTTGTTCACGATCGTGCTGCTGATCGCGGCGATCCTGTTTGGCGTCTGGTTCAACCGCGACCGTGTGAAGTACGAGCCATACCTGATCGCGACCACGCAATCGATTCCCGGCCTGAATCCGCAGGCGGCCGTGCGCTATCGCGGTCTGGAAGTCGGCAAGGTGGACGCCATCGATTTCGATCCCACGATGGCGGGACAGATCCTGGTTCATCTAAGCATCGACCCTGTCACGCCAGTCACGAAGACCACCTACGCGACGCTGGGCTACCAGGGTGTGACCGGCATCGCCTATATCCAGCTCGATGACGAAGCGGTCGGCTCGCCTCTGCTGGGAACGAGCAAGAACAACCCGAGCCGCATTCCGCTGCATCCCGGCCTGTTCGACCAGCTGGAAAAGCGCGGCACGGCCATCCTGGGCCAGGCGGAGGAAGTCACCAAGAAGCTGAACAACCTGCTCGCCCCCGCCAACCAGAAGGCAATGCTGGGCGCCTTCAGCGACGTCAGCGAAGCGGCGCAATCGTACAAGGACCTGGCGGCGCGGCTGGAGCCGGCCGCGCAGAAGCTGCCCGCACTGGTGGAACGCAGCGAGCAGGCCTTGCGCTCGGTCGATACCCTGGCCGGCGAAGCCAGCAAGGTGGCGCGCACGCTGCAGGGCCCCGATGGCGCGGTGCAGCGCATCACCGCATCGGTCGATCGCGCCACTACGTCCGTCGAAGCAGTGGCAAGCGGGATCGAACTGGAGACGCTGCCCGGCGTGAACGGCCTGGCCGATGAAACCAAGTCCTCCATGCGGGCCATCCGCCGCACCATGAACAACCTGAACGACAGGCCGCAAAGCATCCTGTTCGGCGCTCCGGGCACGCCGCCCGGCCCCGGCGAACCGGGCTTCGAGCCTTCCGGCAAATAAGGACCAAGCATGAAGAAGAACATCATCCTCATCGCCGTGAGCGCCGCCTTGCTGGCGGGCTGCGCCACCAAGGGCCCGCAACCGACCGCGTACGACTTTGGCCCGCTTGGCGCCCCAGCGGCCAGCGCGGGAGTCGCCTCCATGCCCGCCATGGTGGTGGCGGAGGTCAACGGCCCGGCCTCGCTCGACACGCAGCGCATGTTCTACCGCCTGATGTACGCCGACGCGCGCCAATCGCGGCCCTATGCCTACAACAGCTGGGCGGTCACACCGCTGCAGCTGATGTCGCACCGCCTGAAGGCGCGCTTCGCGCAAGCGGGCATCAAGGTGGTTTCGACCTCCGACGCGGCAGGCGGCCTGCCCCTGCTACGGCTGGAAGCCGATGAATTCTCGCAGAACTTCGACACGGCCACGCAGAGCAGCGCCAGCATCACCATGCGCGCCTCCGTGTTCCGCAACCACAAGCTGGTCGACCAGCGCACCTTCAGCCGCACGACGCGCGCGCCAAGCGCGGATGCGGCGGGCGGCGCCAGCGCCCTGGCCGATAGCACCGACGGCATCGCCGCCGACATCCTGGCCTGGCTGGCGACCATGCCCAAGCAGTAAGCCATGAAGGAAGAAGCGCCAGCCCCCGCGCCCATCCCGCCGCCGCAAAAGCCGGCGGCGCGCAGCGGCTCGCCCGTGGCGCGCGCCACGCTGCTGGCATATGCCATGCTGATCGTGTACGCCAGCTGGTTCCCCTTCTCCGGCTGGCAGAACCAGGGGCTGTCGCCGCTGATCTTCCTGGAATGGACATCCCTGCCGCGCTACTGGACAGCGTTCGATGCCGGCATCAACGTCATCGGCTACATCCCCTTCGGCATGCTGCTGGTGTACGCCATGCGGCCGAAAGTGACGGGATTCTGGGCCTTCCTGCTGGCCAGCATGGCGGGCATGCTGGTCTCCGGCACGATGGAGGCGGTGCAGACCTACCTGCCCACGCGCGTTTCCTCCAACCTGGACTTCTACACCAACAGCGCCGGCACCATTATCGGCGCCCTGGTCGGCACGCTGACCGCGCACAAGCTGATGGACACTAGCCACCTGTACAAACTGCGCCAGCGCTGGTTCGCCCAGCATGCCAGCCAGGGCCTGGTGCTGGTGGTGCTCTGGCCGCTGGCGCAGATCTATCCGCAAGGTTTCCTGTTCGGCCTGGGCCAGCTGCTGCCCATCGTTTCCGAATGGCTGAGCGAGTTGCTGGACATGGAAATCGACCTGGCGTCGATGGTGCGCCCGGACGTGACGCTGACGGTGGAGCAGTACTGGCTGTCCGAAACCATCGTCGCCGCCTGCGGCATGGTGGGCGCGTGCCTGGCCTTGTTGTGCATCCTGCGCAAGCCGGCGCCACGCCCGCTGCTGGTGGCCCTGCTGGTGGCGGCGGCCGTGCTGGTGAAGTCCCTCTCCACGGCACTGCAATTCGGCCCGGATAACGCCTTTGGCTGGATCACGCCCGGCGCCCAGGGCGGCTTCCTGATCGGCGTGATCATGCTGGGCGGCCTGATTTTCGCGCCCCACATGGCGCAGCGCCGACTGGCGGTGGCAACGCTGCTGCTCAGCCTATTGATCGTCAACACCACGCCCATCAACCCATACTTCAGCGAGACGCTGCAGAACTGGGTGCAGGGCAAGTTCCTGAACTTCTATGGCGCCGCCCAATTCCTGTCATTGGCCTGGCCGCTGGCCACCCTCTGGTACCTTTGCCTGCCATCGCACAAGCTGAACAAGGAAACCCCGGTAAAATAAGCGCCTGCATTGAATAAGAGGCACCAGATGAGCGATAACCAATACTACAAGCATCACGTGTTCTTCTGTATGAACAGCCGTGATGACGGCCGCGAAAGCTGCGGTCCGCGTGGCGCCGAAGCCGCCCAGAAGCACGCCAAGAAGCGCTGCAAGGAACTGAACCTGAACGGTGCGGGCAAGGTGCGCATGAACCAGGCCGGTTGCTTGGACCGCTGCGAACACGGCCCCGTGGCCGTGGTGTACCCCGAAGGCACCTGGTACACCTACGTCGATACCAGCGATATCGACGAAATCATCGACAGCCACCTGGTCAACGGCAAGGAAGTAGAGCGTCTGAAAATCAAATGATGAACAAGCATTCCGAGAAATTTACGCTGCAAGGCGGCGCGGGCCTGATGGAAGGCCTGCTCGACATGCCGGCCGGCGCCCCGAAAGGCATTGCCCTGGTGGCCCACCCGCACCCGCTGTACGGCGGCACCATGGAAAACAAGGTCGCGCAAACGCTGGCGCGCACCTTCGTGACGCTGGGCTATGTGGCCGCACGCATCAACTTCCGCGGCGTCGGTGCTTCCGAGGGCGTGCATGACCACGGCCACGGCGAGACCGACGACATGATGCTGCTGTACCAGCACATGGTGCAGCGCTTCCCGGGCCTGCCGGTATCGCTGTCGGGCTTTTCGTTCGGCACCTTCGTGCAGTCGCACCTGGCGCAGCGCCTGGCCGCCGCCGGCACCCCGGCGGAACGCCTGGTCCTGGTAGGCACCGCCGCTGCCAAGTGGCAGATCGCCGACGTGCCGGCCGATACCATCCTGATCCACGGCGAGAATGACGAAACCATCCCGCTGTCCGATGTGCTGGATTACGCGCGTCCGCAGGACATTCCTGTGGTCGTGATTCCCGGCGCAGACCATTTCTTCCACCGCAAGCTCGGTCACATCAAGAATTGGGTGATCGCCTTGTGGGGTTCGAAAGTACAATAATTTTTCCCGCAACCCCTACAGTAAAGAAGCACCAATGAAAAAGATCATCGCTGCACTGGCGACCAGTGTGCTGCTCATGACTTCCGCGGTAGCGCAAACCCTGCCGCCGCCAACCATCGCCGCCAAATCCTGGCTGCTGCTGGACTCCACCAGTGGGCAAGTGATTGCCGCCCAGGACCCCGACGCGCGCGTGGAACCCGCTTCCCTGACCAAGATCATGACCGCCTACCTGACCTTCCAGGCGATCAAGGACAAGAAGCTGGCCCTGGACCAGAAGGTGAACGTCTCGGTCAAGGCATGGAAAGTCGATTCCAGCTCCTCCAAGATGTTCATCGACCCGGCCACCCCGGTCTCCATCAACGACCTGCTGCACGGCCTGATGGTCCAATCCGGCAACGACGCCGCCGTAGCGCTGGCGGAAGCCGTGGCCGGCGACGAAGCGGCCTTCGTGGTGTTGATGAACCGCGAAGCACAGCGCCTGGGCATGGCCAACTCGCGCTTCGCCAATCCGCACGGCCTGCCGTCGCCGGACAACTACACCACCGCGCGCGACCTGTCCGTGCTGGCGCGCCACGTGATCAACGACTTCCCGGAGTTCTACAAGATCGATTCGGTGAAGAGCTTCACCTACAACAAGATCACCCAGCAGAACCGCAACCGCCTGCTCTGGCTGGACCCGACCGTGGACGGCATGAAGACCGGCCATACCGAATCGGCCGGCTACTGCATGGTGGCGTCGGCCAAGCGCCCGGCAGGCAACATCGAGCGCCGCCTGATCTCCGTGGTGATGGGCACCAGCTCGGACGGCACCCGTACTGCCGAAAGCCAGAAGCTGCTGAACTGGGGCTTCCAGAATTTCGACACCGTGAAGCTGTACTCCAAGGGCCAGGCGATCGACACGCCTGAAATCTGGAAGGGCTCCCAGTCCAACCTGAAGATCGGCTTCACCAGCGACGTACTGGTGACCGTTCCCAAGGGCGTGGTGGCGAAGATGAAGCCCGTGCTTGAGCGCAAGGACCCGCTGGTGGCGCCGATCGCGGCCAACGCCAGGGTCGGTACGCTGAAGATGATGGTCGATGGCAAGCCCATGTTGGAACTGCCTGTGGTGGCGCTGCAATCGGTCGACCAGGCCTCGATCTTCGGCCGCGCATGGGATTCCGTGCGCCTGTGGATGAAGTAATGGCGAAGCTGAACCTGTCCCGCGTCGTCGCGGGCATGTGGCGCATGACCGAATGGGACATGACGCCACAGCAGCGGCTGGGCTTCATCGAGCAGTGCCTTGCGCTGGGCGTGACCTCCTTCGACCATGCCGACATTTATGGCGGCTATGGCGTGGAGGGACTGTTCGGCGAGGCGCTGGCCTTGAAGCCGTCGCTGCGGGAGCAGATCCAGCTGGTGAGCAAATGCGGCATCAAGCTCGTTGCCGGCCGCCGCCCCACGCATACCATCCAGCATTACGACACCAGCGCCGCGCATATCGTGGCCTCGGTGGAGAATTCGCTGAAAGAACTGCGCACCGATTACCTGGACCTCCTGCTGATCCATCGCCCGGATCCCTTGATGGATTTCGACGAGGTGGCCGGGGCGTTCCAGCGCCTGCGCTCCGCAGGCAAGGTGAAGGAGTTCGGCGTGTCGAACTTCTCGCGCCACCAGTTCGAGACGCTGAACAGGCGCATCGCGCTGGCCACCAACCAGGTGGAATTTTCGCCGCTGCACCTGGCGCCGATGTTCGATGAAACGTTCGACGGGCTGCAGGACTTGGGCGTGCAGCCGATGATCTGGTCGCCGCTGGGCGGGGGACGCCTGTTCACCGCCGGCGACGAACAGGGCGAGCGGCTGCGCCTGAAGATCAAAGCCGTGGCCGATGAGCTGGGGCGCCCATTTGCGAGCGTGGTGTTTGCGTGGATCATGCAGCTGCCGTGCAAGCCGGTGCCGCTGACCGGGTCCGGACGCATCGAGTCGATCCAGGTGGCGGTGGAGGCGACCCAGTTCCAGCTCAGCAAGCCGCAGTGGTTTGAAATCCTGCGCGCCGCGCGCGGGCATGAAGTCGCCTGACCCGGGTTTGCCGGGTTGGGCTATTCGTCCGGGTAGGTCTGCGGCGGAGCGATGCCGCGCCAGCCCGCGCGCCAGGCCAGGTTCAGCGCCAGCGTGAAGGCGATATACACGACAAAGAACAGCACGAAGTAGTAGAAGCGCAGCCACACCAGCAGTCCCACATTCACGGCCAGCACCACCAGCGCTGCGGCGCTCTTCTTCTGCTTGGAGCTGGGGAAGCGGATGGTGGACACCATCAGGCTGCCCACCACGAACAGCAGCGCCACCACCAGGTAGCCTTCCAGCTTCGTATCCGGAAACTGCGGCCAAGCCACCACCACCGAAGCGACGCACGCGGCACCGGCAGTAATCGGCATGCCGACGAAATACTTCGGATCTGTCCGTCCCACGTTCACGTTGAAACGCGCCAGGCGCAGCGCACCGCAGGCGACGAAGAAGAAAGCCGCGATGCCGCCGGTGCGCAGCAGCGCTGGATCCGCCGGCCCCATTTGCACGAAGCCATAGCAATACAGCAGTACCGCCGGCGCGCAGCCGAAGTTCATCACGTCCGCAATCGAATCGAGCTGCACGCCGAATTCCGAACTGGTGCCGGTGGCGCGTGCGACAAAGCCATCGAGCGCATCGAAGATCCCCGCCAGCACCAGCAGGAACGCCGCCAGCCGGAAGTCCTGCGCAAAGCCGTAGTGGGCGTTGTCGACAGAGATGACGATGCTGGCAAAACCGCAGGCGATCGACAGCAGCGTCACCGAACTTGGTAATGCGAATTTGGCACGCTGCAGGCGCTGTTGTCGTGGAGTATTCAAATTCTGGCAATGATAAAGAAATGGTATGCCTATTTTAACCCGCCATAAAAGAAACGCGTCCCGCAGTAAATTGGCATAGAATCGGCCCATGGAGGAGTCAATCATGCGCTCGCTCGATTCCTGGCAGCGAAAGCTGTCGGCCCTTTTGCTTGCCGCATTGCTGGCCGCCTGCGGCGGCGGTGGAGGTGGAGACAGCGCCACGCCGGTGACGCCGCCTCCCGTCGCGCCTCCGGCCATGCCGCCAGGCGCGCCTGCGGCAACGGGCGACACCGCGCTCGATGGCTTCAACTGGTTCAACTACCGGCGCGCCAGCATCGGCCTCTCCTCGCTGACGCGCAATGCGCGCCTCGATACGGCGGCAGCCGGGCATTCCAACTACCTGCGCCTGAATAACACGGTTTCGCACGACCAGGTTCCGGGCAACCCAGGCTTCACCGGCGCCACGCTGGGAACCCGCCTCGCCGCTGCCGGCTACACACTGAGTAATCCCTATGCCTTCGGCGAGGTGATATCCGCTGCCGGCGACCGCTCGGGCTTCTATCACGCGGAAGAATTGATCACGGCGATCTACCACCGCTTCGTGATCCTGGAGCCGGTGTTCAAGGACATGGGCACAGGCGCTGCGACCACCGGCGGCAATTACACCTACTTTACCGCCGACTTCGCGGCCACCGGCGGCTACGGACCAGGGCTGGGGCGCGGGCGCGTTGTTGTTTATCCGGGCGATGGGCAGGTGATGGTGCCGGCCACCTTCCTGAGCGACACCGAATCGCCCGATCCGGTGCCGAACCAGAACGCCGTCGGCTATCCCGTCAGCGTGCACGCCGACATCACGGCCAGTATCAGCGTGAGCAGCTTCACCATCCGCCCGCGCGGTGGCGCAGCGCTGACGACGCGCCTGCTCTCCAGCGCCACGGACACACACACCAAGCCGCAGGTTGCCGCCATTGTCCCGTTGACGACCTTGAGCGCCAACACGATGTATGACGTCAGTTTCACCGGCACTGTCGACGGCGTGGCCGTGTCGCGCAACTGGTCATTTACGACAAAATAGAGGCCATCCCCTAGCCCGCATCAGGCCGGAGTGCTAAATTCTGTCCTGATGAGCAACCTTGTTTCCAGCGCGCCAATTCGCCTCCGCCTCGATATCGAGGAGGGTCTCGATCGCCTGATGGGCGAGCGCGCGCTGTACCTGCAGATCCTGGGGCGCTTCCTGCAAGACCATCGCGACTCCAGCGCGCGCATCGGGGCTCTCCTGGCGCAAAGGCTGGAAGGCAAGGCGCAGCTGGCGGCCCATTCACTGAAAGGATCGGCGGGCCTGATCGGCGCGCAGCTGGTGCACGACCAGACGGTGCTGGTGGAGAACGCCATCGCCGCCGGCGCCGACTGCACTGTCCTGCTGCCCCAGCTCGACGCACTGCTGCGCGAAGTCTGCGACAGTATTGACCAGCTGTTGCTTGAACATGGCGACGACGTGGCCGCGGGCACGACGCCGGAGATCGATGCGGTGCAACTGCGCGCACTGATCGAAGAACTGGTAGGCCTGCTGCGGGATGGCGATGGTGCGGCAATCGACCTGGTGGAGAAATCGGCGCCGGTGCTGGCAGCGGCGCTTGGTGTGCCGACCTTCCAGCTGGTGGCGGCGGCCACGCATGCATTCGATTTCGAGACAGCGCTCGACGCGCTGGAGATGGAACTCTGACGGTCAGCCGGTGTAGTGCGCTTCCTCATCGAAGGAATCCGCGCACTCCTTGCCGCAGAAGCGACGCACGGCATCCAACGGTTTTTCGCAATACCAGCATGAGCCCTTGGGCGGCAAGGACTGGCGCACGCCGCTCGGACGCGCAGCCGTTGCGACGTTCTCACTGAGTGGGATTTCCTGTTGCGTCTCCACGATGTTCCCCTTTACAGACAAGCCTTGAAAACAAGGTTACTGCATTGCCAGGACAGGAGCATGACCTGCCTCAACAAAATAATAGCAGGATTAAATCAGCGGCATGTACGGCGCAACGTGCGTCAGCGCACCAAAAGAAACAAAAATATTCCAATGGGAAGCGCTGACGCGATAGGGCTTAATTCGGCGTCATCATTTGCCGATGCAGAAGCGCGAGAAGATCACGCCCAGCAGATCGTCGGAGGAGAATTCGCCGGTGATGGTGGAGAGCTGGACTTGCGCCAGGCGCAGCTCTTCGGCGAAGAGATCGAGCGACTGGTCGGTCTGCGCCGCGTGCTGGCCCGCGTACTCCAGGTGACGCGCGGCGTTGCGCAGCGCGATCAGGTGCCGCTCGCGCGCAAGGTAAAGCGACTCGCCGGTCTGCTGCCAGCCGGCGATGCGCAGCAACTCGGCGCGCAGCAGGTCGATGCCGGTCTTCTCGTTGGCGGACAGGTAGATGTGGGTCGCATCCTCCATCGCGTCGACCGACGGCTTGTGGCCGGACAGGTCGATCTTGTTCCAGATGCGCAGCACCGGCACGCCGGCCGGGAAGTTGGCGACGATGGCTTCATCGGCGCGGGTCGGACCGTGGTCGGCGTCCAGCAAGTGCAGGATGACGTCGGCCTTGCCCACTTCCCCCCAGGTGCGTTCGATGCCGATGCGCTCCACCACGTCCACCGTTTCGTCATGACCGCGGATGCCGGCAGTGTCGATGATGTTGAGCGGGATGCCTTCGATCTGGATGGTCTCGCTGACCTTGTCGCGCGTGGTGCCGGCGATCGGCGTGACGATAGCCACCTCGGCCCCGGCCAGCGCGTTCAGGAGTGAGGACTTGCCCACGTTGGGCTGGCCGACCAGCACCACGTTCAAGCCTTCGCGCAGCAAGGCCCCTTGCGAGGCTTGCTTGAACACGTGGTCGAGGGCTTCGACGATGCCTTTGAGCTGGCCGCGCGCATCGGATTTTTCCAGGAAGTCGATTTCCTCTTCCGGGAAATCGAGCGTGGCTTCCACCAGCATGCGCAGGTGGGTCACGCGCTCGACCAGGGCGTGGATGGTTTGCGAGAAGGCGCCGCTGAGGGAGGCGGACGCGGATTTCGCGGCAGCTTCCGTGGAGGCGTCGATCAGGTCGGCCACGGCTTCGGCCTGGGCCAGGTCAAGCTTGTCGTTCAGGTAGGCGCGGCGGGTGAATTCGCCCGGCTCGGCCAGACGCAGGCCGATCTCGCTGCCCGCTTCGAGCACGCGCTGCAACAGCATCTGCAGCACGATCGGGCCGCCGTGGCCCTGCAGCTCGATCACGTCTTCACCGGTGTAGGAGTGGGGGGCCTTGAACCAGATGGCGATGCCCTGGTCGATGATGCTGCCGTCCGCCTGGGTGAAGGGGATGTAGGTGGCGTGGCGCGGCTTCAGGTCCGCGCCCTTGAACAGCGCTTGCGCGAGCGCCTGCAGGTTCTTGCCGGACGCGCGCACCACGCCGATGCCGCCGCGGCCAGGCGCGGTGGCGATTGCTGCGATGGGGGAGGAGTCGAGGTTCATTTGCTGATTCTTTTTTCTTGACCCCGGCAAACCGGGGTCAGACCCCGCTTCACCGGGTTAAAAAAGCCCGCGACTGGCGCGGGCTTTTTATATCTTACTTGGCGGGGCCAGTTTCGAATTTCTTGGTGATCACCCACTGCTGGGCAATCGACAGCAGGTTGTTGACCACCCAGTACAGCACCAGGCCGGATGGGAAGAAGAAGAACATGACCGAGAAGGCAATCGGCATGAACATCATCATCTTGGCCTGCATCGGATCGGCCGGCTGCGGGTTCAGGCGGGTGGTGATGTACATCGAAATCGCGTACAGCACCGGCAGCACGAAGTACGGGTCAGGCTTGGTCAGGTCGTGGATCCACAGCGCCCATGGTGCGCCGCGCATTTCGACCGACGCGTTCAGCACCCAGTACAGGGCAATGAACACCGGCATCTGCACCAGGATCGGGAGGCAGCCGCCGAGAGGATTGATCTTCTCGGTCTTGTACAGCTCCATCATGGCCTGATTCATCTTCTGCGGGTCGCCCTTGTAGCGCTCGCGGATGGCGGTCATCTTCGGAGTCACCAGCTTCATTTTCGCCATGGAGCGGAACGACGCGGCCGACAGCGGGAAGAACAGCAGCTTGATGAGCACGGTGAAGGCGATGATGGTCCAGCCCCAGTTACCCACCACGGAATGGATCTGGTCCATCGCCCACCACATCGGGCGCGCCACCACGGCCAGCATGCCGTAGTCCTTCACCAGGTCCAGGCCTTCGGCCACTTTTTCCAGGGTTTCGGTGTCCTGCGGACCGACGTACAGCTTGGCTTTGTTGGTCACGGTCGCGCCAGGGGCGACAGTGCCCAGCGGCTGCACCACGCCGACGGAGTACAGGTTGTCGCCTTCACGCTTGGTGAAGATGTCGCGCGACAGCTTTTCCTGCGGCACGAAGGCCGACACGAAGAAGTGCTGCGTGATCGCGAACCAGCCGTCGCTGGACTTCTTCGCGTGCTCGGCCGGCGTAGGCTTGCCCGGGTTCTCGGCCATCCATTGCGCGTCCTTCTCGATCTGCTTGAACTCGTACTTGGTGTACTTGGTTTCCGGCGTGTAGATGGTCGGCGCGATGAACTTCGGGTTCAGCCAGGACGAATCTTCCGGCTCCCAGCCGTCGTGCTTGAGCTGCAGGTACAGCTGCGGCGACAGCGGCGCGGCGCTCACGTTGGTGACATCGTGCTGCACGTCCACCACGTAGTCGCCCTTCTTGAAGGTGAAGGTCTTGACCAGCTTGACGCCGCCCTGCTCCGCTTCCAGCACCAGTTGCAGCTGGTTGGCGTCGTTCAGCATGCGCGCGCCAGGCTTGGCCACGAATGGCGTCTGGTGGTTAGGCAGTGGCGACGCCGCGCCCACCAGGCCGGTTTCGCCCAGGTAGACATGCTTGCCCTCCTGGCGGAACAGCACCTGGTTCTTCTTCTGCTCGGTGCCGTCGTTGTGCTTGAGCAGTTCCAGGCGCTGGATGGTGCCGCCCAGGGTATTGATGTCGATGCGCATGACGTCGGTGGTGATGGTCACCACTTCGGTCTTGATCGGCGCCGGTGCCGCAGGCGCTTCGGCGCCCGGCGTCGCGGCGGCGCCGGTGGCGGCCGTGGCGGCTGGCGCAGGAACGCTGCCGGTTGCCGGAGCAGCGGCCGTCGCAGCCGGCTTGGCTGGCGCCGGCGAGAACATGGACGGCTTACCCGTCGATATCATCCAGTTATTCCACAGAATAACCAGCGATACGGCGAAGACGATCCACAGGATTGAGCGTTTATTGATATCCATTCGGTTCTTCAGGAGTGGTTGAAGTGCTTGGGCGGCACGGGATCGACCCCGCCCGCATTCCAGGGATGGCAGCGGCACACACGGCGCGCCGCCAGATAGCTGCCCCGCGCCGCGCCATGCACACGCAAGGCCTCGATCGCATAGTTGGAGCAGCTAGGGTAAAAACGGCAACGTGGTCCCATCAGCGGGCTGAGGGCCACCTGGTAGATGCGCAGCAGGAACGTGAGCAGCGTTTTCATTTCGCCGGCCTGGGCTTGTTGGTCGCAGCAAAGAGGCGCGCCAGTTCCTGGCGCAGCTCGGCCTTCAGCTTGGCGGTCGTCGCCGGGCCATCCTTGCTGTTGACGGGACGCGAAAGACGCACCACGCAGTCGATGGCAGGCAGGGAGGTAACGCGGAACAGTTCGCGCGTGACGCGCTTGATGGTGTTGCGGGTGACCGCGCGCGGCGCAAAGCGTTTGGCAACGACGATGCCCAGCCGCGCGTGAGGCAGCTGATTCTGGCGGGTATAGAGCACGAAGTGCGCGCTCTTCTGCGTTGGGCGCAAACTAAAAACGGATGAAAATTCATCCGTTTTTATGATGCGCCGAGCGCGAGCGAAGTCGTGTCTGCCTTCGCCTGTCGAGCTGTTTTGACAGCTGTCCACGCGATCAGCTTACAAGCTTTGGCTTATACAACAGCCAGACGCTTGCGGCCTTTTGCACGACGTGCGTTCAGGACTTGGCGGCCGCCACGGGTAGCCATACGGGCACGGAAGCCGTGGGTGCGCTTGCGACGCACAACGGAAGGTTGGTAAGTACGTTTCATGTTGGTCTCGCTAAAAAATACAAAATCGGGACTGGTGATGTCCCTAAAAATGTTGGTGCCAATGACATTTCGCGCACTGCGCCAATCTCACTGCCCGCTAAATCCGCGCATCGTATCTGAGAAATCACGGACTACGGGCGGGGAACCCAGAATTATCAGGATTTTCTGGCCGTATGTCAACCACCAAACCCGGTAAATCGGGGGTAGACCCGAGGGTCCGACCCTTGGGGTCCGACCCTGCCCTACCGGCTTGGTTGCAAAAAGACCAACCCCAGCACGGTTGTGCAAAAATTCTGGTTAACCTGTGGATAACTTCCGACTTGGCGGTTAGAATAGCGCGTTACGTGTGGCGATTCGAACGCCCTCCCACACTTTTTGCATATAGATCGATTCATGGAAAATTTCTGGCAGACCTGCTCCGCGCAGTTGGAGCTTGAGCTGACGCCGCAACAATTCAGTGCCTGGATTAAGCCGCTTGTGCCTCTCGACTTCGAGAACAACAAGCTGCGCGTTGCTGCGCCAAACCGGTTCAAGCTGGATTGGGTAAAAACCCAGTTCGCGAGCCGCATTACGGCCCTGGCCTGCCAGTATTGGGAGACGGTGATCGAGGTGCAGTTCGTGCTCGACCCGCGTACCAACGCGGTGAAGAAGCCTGCCGCACCGGCCGTGATTTCCGGCCCGATGACCGACATGCGCCCGGAAACCCCGGCCGCAGCCGCCGCGCCGACCGCCGCGGCCGAATACTCGAACCCGAAAGGCCGCGAACAAAGCCGCATCAACCCGGACCTGACGTTCGAGTCCTTCGTTACCGGTAAGGCCAACCAGCTGGCGCGCGCCGCGGCCATCCAGGTGGCGAACAACCCTGGCGTTTCCTATAACCCGCTGTTCTTCTATGGCGGCGTGGGCCTGGGCAAGACCCACTTGATCCATGCGATCGGCAACCAGGTGATGGCCGACCAGCCAGGCGCCCGTATCCGCTACATCCACGCAGAGCAGTACGTTCGCGACGTAGTGACCGCTTACCAACGCAAGGGTTTCGACGACTTCAAGCATTACTACCACTCGCTGGACATGCTGCTGATCGACGATATTCAATTCTTCGGCGGGAAGTCCCGCACGCAGGAAGAATTCTTCTATGCGTTCGAGGCGCTGATCGCGGCGAAGAAGCAGATCATCATCACTTCGGACACGTATCCGAAAGAGATTACCGGCATGGACGACCGCCTGATCTCGCGCTTCGACTCCGGCCTGACGGTGGCGATCGAGCCGCCGGAACTGGAAATGCGCGTGGCGATCCTGCTGAAGAAAGCCAAGTCCGAAGGCGTGACGCTGAACGACGACGTGGCCTTCTTCGTGGCCAAGCACCTGCGTTCCAACGTGCGCGAGCTGGAAGGCGCGCTGCGCAAGATCCTGGCTTACTCGCGCTTCCACGGCAAGGACATCTCGATCGATATCGTGAAGGAAGCCCTGAAGGACCTGCTGTCGGTGCAGAACCGCCAGATCTCGGTGGAGAACATCCAGAAGACGGTGGCCGACTTCTTCAACATCAAGGTGGCGGACATGTATTCCAAGCGCCGGCCGGCCAACATCGCCCGCCCGCGCCAGATCGCCATGTACCTGGCCAAGGAGCTGACCCAGAAGTCGCTGCCGGAAATCGGCGAGCTGTTTGGTGGCCGCGACCACACGACCGTGCTGCACGCCGTGCGCAAGATCGCCCTGGACCGCACCAAGAATCCGGAGTGTAACCATGAGCTGCACGTGCTGGAGCAAACGCTGAAAGGTTAACCCCCGCAAGGCGGGGTCAGACCCTTGGGTCTGACCCAGGTTTCCCGGGTCTAGACTGCTATACTGTCGAGTTAACAAAAGAACTAACGGAACAACCCATTAACTGAGGATATTTATGCAACTGGTCAAAACCACCCGAGACACGCTTCTCCGGCCACTGCAGATTGTGAGTGGTATTGTCGAGCGTCGGCATACTATGCCGATTCTGGCCAATATCCTCATCCGCAAGGACGGCGAAAACGTCTCCTTCCTGTCGACCGACACGGAAGTGCAGATCACCACCCACGCAGAGATCGGCTCGGGTGCCGACGTCACCGGTACCACCGTGGCCGCACGCAAGCTGCTGGACATCCTGCGCGCGCTGCCGGAAGCCGGCGACGTGACCATGACCCTGCTGAACAAGCGCCTGACCGTCCAAAGCGGCAAATCGCGCTTCGCCCTGCAAACCCTGGCCGCGGAAGAATTCCCGACCGTGCAGCAGGCAGAAAGCTTCACCGCATCGTTCCAGCTGCCGCAAAAAACCCTGAAGCACCTGTTCAACATGGTGCACTTCTCGATGGCGCAGCAGGACATCCGCTACTACCTGAACGGCCTGCTGCTGGTATTGGACGGCAACAAGGTCATCGCCGTGGCGACCGACGGCCACCGCCTGGCGTTCTGCCAGGTGGAGACCGACCAGAACTTCGCGCGCGAAGAAGTGATCATCCCGCGCAAGACCATCATCGAACTGCAACGCCTGCTGGAAGAGTCGGACGACGCGGTATCGCTGGACATCGCCGCTTCGCAGGTCAAGCTGCAGTTCACCGACATCGAGCTCATTTCCAAGCTGGTGGAAGGCAAGTTCCCTGACTACACCCGCGTGATCCCGAAGGGCTACACCAACAACTTCACCATTGGCCGCGAAGAGCTGCTGCGCTCCCTGCAGCGCGCCGCGATCATGACCAGCGATAAGTTCAAGGGCGTGCGCTGCATCATCACCCCCGGCTCGCTGAAGATTTCCTCCACCAACGCGGACCAGGAAGAAGCGGTCGAGGAACTGGAAATCGACTACGGCGGCGACAGCGTGGACATCGGCTTCAACGTGACCTACCTGCTGGACGTGCTGAACAACCTGAAGTGCGACCAGGTGAACGTAGCCCTGGGCGACAGCAACAGCTCCGCCCTGATCTCGATCCCGGAAAACCCGGACTTCAAGTATGTAGTAATGCCTATGCGCATTTAACCCCGGTAAGGCCGGTCAGACCCGAGGGTCTGACCCTTGGGTCTGACCCAGGTTTGCCGGGTTAAAAGAAAAAAGCAGAAAAGAATTTCGTCAAGAGAGAAAGCAGTCCATGTCCGAAAGCCACAACGAACAACCAAAGGCCAAAGCAGAAGAATACGGCGCCGCCTCGATTCAAATCCTGGAAGGCCTGGAAGCAGTGCGCAAGCGTCCCGGGATGTACATCGGCGACACTTCCGACGGCACCGGCCTGCACCACCTGGTATTCGAGGTGCTGGACAACTCCATTGACGAATCCCTGGCCGGCCACTGCACGGAAATCCACGTCACCATCCACAGCGACAACTCGATCTCCATCACCGACAACGGCCGCGGCATTCCCGTCGGCCTGAAGATGGACGACAAGCACGAACCAAAGCGCTCCGCCGCCGAAATCGTGCTGACCGAGCTGCATGCCGGCGGCAAGTTCGACCAGAACTCGTACAAGGTCTCCGGCGGCCTGCACGGCGTGGGCGTGAGCTGCGTGAACGCACTGTCCAAGCTGCTGCGCGTGACCATCCGCCGCGACGGCAAAGTGCACCAGATGGAATTCGTGAAGGGTGTGGCCCAGAACCGCGAGATCGAAATGATCGACGGCGTGGCCGTCTCCCCGATCAAAGTGATCGGCGAAACAGACAAGCGCGGCACCGACGTGCACTTCTGGGCCGACGAAGAGATCTTCACCCACGTGGAGTTCCACTACGAGATCCTGGCCAAGCGTATCCGCGAACTGTCCTTCCTGAACAATGGCGTCAACATCAAGCTGACCGACCAGCGCAACGGCAAGGAAGAGATTTTTGCGTTCGAAGGCGGCACCCGCGGCTTCGTTGAATACATCAACAAAGCCAAGACCGTGCTGCACCCGACCGTGTTCCAGGCCACCGGCGAACGCCAGTCCGACCAGAACACCACGATCTCGGTCGACGTCTCCATGCAATGGAACGACGCCTTCAACGAACAGGTACTCTGCTTCACCAACAACATTCCGCAGCGCGAC
>JAJTCO010000067.1 GCA_021323265.1 Pseudoduganella sp.
CATGTTCCAGTCGGCCTTGCAGCCGCAGATCTCGTGCACGAAGCGGCCCAGCATGGCCTTGCCCTGCACGGTGTGGGTCACTTCCGGGTGCCATTGCACCGCGTAGAACTTGCGGTCTTCATCGGCCATGCCGGCGATCGGGCAGGACTCGGTGGAGGCCATCAGCTTGAAGCCTGGCGGCATTTCCAGGACCTTGTCGCCGTGGCTCATCCAGACCTTCAGCATGCCGTGGCCTTCGTCGGTGACGAAATCGTTGATGCCGTTCAGCAGCGCGGTGTGGTTGCGGGCGCGCACTTCGGCGTAGCCGAACTCGCGTACCAGGCCATTTTCCACCTTGCCGCCCAGCTGGGCAGCCATGGTCTGCATGCCGTAGCAGATGCCCAGCACCGGTACGCCGACTTCGAAGGCGGCTTGCGGGGCGCGCGGGGAATCGCCTTCCAGCGTGGAGTTATGGGAGCCGGACAGGATGATGCCGGAAGCGCCATAGTTGCGGATGAATTCGTCGTCAACGTCGTACGGGTACACCTCGGAGAACACACCGGCATCGCGCACGCGGCGTGCGATCAGCTGGGTCACCTGGGAACCGAAATCGAGGATAAGGATTTTAGAGTGCATAGGGGAGGCAAAAAAAAATTGCGGCGACCAGTGGTCGCCGCTTTGCGAAATGCTTATTCGGAGCGGTAGTTCGGCGCTTCTTTGGTGATCTGGACGTCGTGCACGTGCGACTCGCGCATGCCGGCGGAAGTGATCTCGACGAACTCTGCCTTCTCTTTCAGTTCATCGATGGTGGCGCAGCCGCAGTAGCCCATGGACTGGCGCACGCCGCCCACCAGCTGGAAGATGATCGCCAGCACGGAGCCCTTGTAGGCCACGCGCCCTTCAATGCCTTCCGGTACGAACTTGTCCTGCTTGGCGCTGGCGTCCTGGAAGTAGCGATCGGCCGAGCCGTCGGCCATCGCGCCCAGGGAGCCCATGCCGCGGTAGGACTTGTAGGAGCGGCCCTGGTACAGGATCACTTCGCCCGGCGCTTCTTCGGTACCGGCGAACATGGAGCCCATCATGACGGTGGATGCGCCTGCTGCCAGTGCTTTCGAAATGTCGCCGGAGAAGCGGATGCCGCCGTCGGCGATACATGGAACGCCGGTGCCTTTCAGCGCTTCGGCCACGTTCGAGATGGCGGTAATCTGCGGTACGCCGACGCCTGCCACGATGCGGGTGGTGCAGATGGAGCCAGGGCCGATGCCGACCTTGACCGCGTCCGCGCCGTATTCGACCAGCGCCTTCGCCGCGGCCGCAGTGGCGATATTGCCGCCGATGACGTCAACCTGCGGGTACTTGGTCTTGATGTATTTCACGCGGTCCAGGATGCCCTGGGAATGGCCGTGGGCGGTGTCCACCACCAGTACGTCCACGCCTGCCGCTACCAGCAGGTCGATGCGCTCGATGTCCTTGGCGCCGACGCCCACTGCCGCGCCAACCAGCAGCTTGCCGTGCTGGTCCTTGGATGCATTCGGGTGTTCGGTGGACTTCTGGATGTCCTTGACGGTGATCAGGCCGCGCAGCTCGAACGCTTCGTTCACCACCAGCACGCGCTCCAGGCGGTGCTTGTTCATCAGGCGCTTGGCATCTTCGGTGCTGGCGCCTTCCTGCACGGTGACCAGCTTTTCGCGCGGGGTCATCTTGGCGCGGACTTCAGCGTCCAGTTCCTGCTCGAAACGCAGGTCGCGGTTGGTGATGATGCCGACTACTTCCTTGCCCTGCACTACCGGGAAACCGGAGATGCCATACTGCTCTGTCAGCGCGATCACTTCGCGGATCTTCATTTCCGGCGGAATGGTGATCGGGTCGCGCAGCACGCCAGCCTCGAAACGCTTGACGCGGGACACTTCACGCGCCTGGTCTTTCGGCGCCAGGTTCTTGTGAATGATGCCGATGCCGCCTTCCTGCGCCATGGCGATCGCCAGGCGGGCTTCAGTGACGGTATCCATGGCTGCGGACAGCAGCGGGATATTCAGCGAAATGTTGCGGGTCAGACGAGTCTTGAGGGACGTATCCGCAGGCAGAATGTTGGAATACGCGGGGACGAGGAGCACGTCATCGAAAGTGAGTGCTTTTTGGAGCAGACGCATAGTATTTCCTATAGGCGCAAAAGTAGATTATACAGAAAAACTTGCCCGGCGTCTCTGCCCTTCTGATTTTCCCTCTGCGCACACGCCTCACACGCAGCAGTTGACGCGGGGTTCGGCCGATGCTACTGTACTATCCGTACTAGTACAGTGGAGAATACAGATGAGCCGACGCACACCCTTGATGCTGCAGATCACGCCGGGCGACCCGCGCCCCATCACGCGCCAGATCGTGGACGGCGTGCGCCGCCTGATCGCCAGCGGCGAGCTGCCGGTGGGCGCCGCCCTGCCCAGCGTGCGCGGACTGGCGCAGCAATTGACGATCAATCCCAATACGGTGGCCAAGGCCTACAACGAACTGGCGGCCGATGGCTGGCTCGATGCGCGCGCCGGGCTTGGCCTGTTCGTTGCGCCGCCGCGCCAGGTGCTGGCGCCCGAAGAGCGCGAACGCCGGCTGGACGAGGCGGTGCAACGCTTCGTGGGCGACGTGATCGCGCTGGACGTGCCCAAGGAACAGGTACTGCGCCGCATCGACGACGAACTTTCCTTTCTGATCCCTAAAAAGACGGCATAACTTATGGACTACGTGATCCAGACCGAGGGGTTGAGCCTTGTCTACAAGCGCAAACTGGCCCTGGACGGTATGACAATGGCACTGCCGCGCGGCGGCATCCACGCCATCGTGGGCGCGAACGGAGCGGGCAAGTCTTCGCTGTTCCGGGTGCTGCTCGGCTTCGAATCGCCCACGGCAGGACGGGCGACCGTGCTTGGCTGCGATAGCGCGGCGCTGACGCCGGAGCTGCGCGGCCGTATCGGCTTCGTCAATGAAGAACATTCCCTGCCGGGCTGGCTGCGCGTGTCGGAAGTGACGCGCATGCAGCGCCGCCTGTACGCACGCTGGAACCAGGCGCGCTTCGAGGAAGTCGTGGGCAACTTCAACGTGCTCCCCGAACAGTACGTGACGCAGCTCTCGCGCGGCGAACGGGCGGGCGTCAGCCTGGCGCTTGCCCTGGCACAGAGCCCGGATCTGCTGATCCTGGACGAGCCGACGCTGGGGCTGGACGTCGTCGCCAAGCGCGCCTTCCTGGAGTCGCTGATGTTTACGGCGCTCGATGACGATGCCACCGTCGTGTACTGCTCGCACCAGATGGAGGAGATCGAGCGCGTGGCGGACAACTTGGTGATCATCGAACGGGGGCGCCTGCGCCACATGTCCGCGCCGGACGAGTTCTGCGAGCGCGTGCGGGTCTGGGTGGCGGAATTCCCGTTCCAGGCGCCAGCGCTGGACGGCCTGCCCGGCCTGCTGGAAGTGCAGCAGATCGACGGCCTGACCCACCTGACGGTGTTCGACCAGCCGGACGAATTCGGCGCCCGCCTGAAGCTGATGGGCGCACGCACCGTCCGGTCCATGCCCACTACGCTGGAACGTGCAGTGAACGGCTTCCTGAGCCGTGGCCACGTTTCGTCCAAACGCGCTGCCTGAGGAGACAACATGCGCGAACTTTACCTTTCCGAGCTGCGCCGCTTCCGCAAGGCGGCCATGATCGCGGCGCCGCTGCACCTGCTTGGCCTGTTCCTGGTGCTGCGTTTCATCGACCTCATTCACATGCATACGCACCGGCAGCTGCTCCTGCTGTTCATCCAGCTGCTGCTGGTATTTGGCTTTGGCCTGTACCAGTTCGGCACCTACCGGCAGCCAAACCGCTGGATCTGGCTGATGCACCGCCCCCTGCCCGCCAGCCGCATTGCCGCCGCCATCTGCGGCGCTTCGGCCACGCTGATCGCGGCGGTCGTCGGACTTCCCGGCGTGCTGGCGTTGGCGGGTACGCAGCTGTTTACCACGCGTGTAGTGGATGCTTACCACTACGCGGTGGTCGCCCACGGCACCTTGTTTGCCATCTGCGCCTGGCTGTGCGCCGGCTATGTCATGCTGAACCGCAGCAAACTGGGCGCGGCCATCGTGCTGCTGCCCTTCCTGCTGCTGTTCTACATCACGTCGGTGTACCAGCTGCTCCTGCTGGACGTGATCTGCATCGTGTTGCTGACCGCCATGGTGGCGACCGCCATGCAGCCCAATCGTCACGCCGCCCCGCGCGGCGCCGGACCGGTGCTGGCAACCGCCCTGCCCCTGCTGCTGGCCAGCTACTTCCTGCTTTCCTGGGGCGGTGCGCTGGTCTACCAGTATGCGGCGATCCTGCATGGCTCCCATCCGCTGAACACGGAAGTGCCGCCAGTAGGCGGCTACACGGAAGCGGTGCGCAGCGAGCCGGAACGACTCATGCTGCAGGGCCTTGCCCGCTCCAGCGATCCGCGTGCGGCCGGTTGGCGTGCGGCAGTCACCCCGGCCAATACGCGATCCATCCCGGTCTATCTGGACCGCTACCCGATCCGCAACCAGGTTGGCCCCATTGCACCGCATGGCTTTAGCGATCCCGTCAACAAGCTGCACTGGACGTATAGCCAGGATGCGGGCGGCTTTATCGGCCGCAACACCTTCACGGGCGAGCGCAAGGCCTTCCTGCCCGTGGCCTCGCTGCCGCTGGTCGAGCAGCGCGAATCGGGCCAGGTGACCGCCCTATTCCCGCATAGCGCGACAACATACGATCCCGCCAGCATGACGTGGCGCGAGGTGTTGCGCGTGCCTAACGATGAAGTCCTGCTCGGCGATCAGGACGGGGATGCACGGGAGCGGCGCTATATCGTCACCAGCAAGCGCCTGCTTGCCATGGAAGGACGCCGGCAACTGCGGGAAGCCTTCGGCATTGCACTTCCCGGCCCTGCGGCGGACCTGGCCAGCGTGGAGGTGACCAGCCTTGCGGACGGTATCCTGGCCAGCTTCGTCTTCGGCAAGCGCATGATCGATGGCGCCCAAGGCGGCGACCAGGTCATCCTCTTCGTGGACGCAAACGGTCAAGCCACCGAAGTCGCGCGGCGCCCGCTGACCCATGATTTCCCGACCCTGTTCGAGCACAAGGACTGGTGGATTTCGCCCGTGCTGCATGCGGCCGATACGCTGCCGGCCCGCTTGTTGTCCAGTCCCGCCATTTTCGCGCCGCTGCCGCTTGACCTGGCGCGGCCAGCCCCGGCCTGGACGGCAGCACTTGTGTCGGCACTGCTTTCCGCCCTGGCGGGCTGGTGGTGGCAGCGCCGCACGAACGCCAGCCGGCGCCGCCGCGCCGCCTGGATTGCCGCATGCGTCCTGCTGGGACCGCCCGCCTTCATCTGCCTGGTTGTCATGGCGGCGCGCCAAGCGCGGCTCCCGGCAACCGTGACGGGGACTGCCGCCAGCGCCGCAACCTGAACCTTTAACCCAAGGAGACCCCCATGCTTTTCTCGCCCAGTATCGGGCGGGCGGCCCTCGCTCGCCCCAAATTTTGTGCAACCCTGTTCGCGCTCGCCATGCCGCTTGCCGGCGCGTCGGTCGCAAGCCCTTCCCCGGCTTCCACGCCGGAATCCTTGCGCGCCATCGCTGCCCACAATGCCAGCCTGCCGGCCGCAACCAAACTGACGCTGGCGGCCCTGGTCCAGCGGCCCGCCATGCGCGAGGTGCGGTTGTCCCCCGATGGCGAGAGCGTGGCCTTCCTGCTGCAATCGGGCCCGGGCGCGAGCCTGAATCTGCATGACATTGCCAGCGGGACCACCCGCGTCCTGCTCAAGGAGGCGCCTGCCGGCACGCTGAGCTGGTCCACCGACGGCAGCGCCCTGTTCATCGACGACGCCGGCGGGATCAAGGCTGTCAACGTCGCCGATGGCAGCCTGACCAAGGTGGCAACCTTTGATGCCACGCAGGAGAGCAAGGTGCTGAACGTCGACTTGCGCCGTCCGCGTCACCTGCTGGTCAGCGAGCATGACCGTAAAGCCGGCACTTTCAAGCTGTTCAGCTATGGCGCCGACGGCGTGCGCGAGCAACTGTATGAAGGCAAGCCCTTGCGCGACGCCATGCTGGACGCGAAAGGCCAGGCCGAGTACATCAAGGCCCTGGCGCCCGACTATAGCCAGATCATCTCGCGCCGCGACGGCAACGGCTGGAAGGAAGTGCTGCGCTGCAAACCCGTGCGCCCGTGCACCATGGTGACGGCGTCGCCGGACGGACAGCGCATCACGATGTTGATGGGCTACCAGGCTGACCGTACGTCGCTGGTTGAAGTCAATGCGGCCACCGGCAAGCAGCGCTTGCTGCATGAGGATCCGCGCGCCATGGCGGACCTGCGCAGCGCCGCAACCGATCCGCGCAGCGGCGAGATACTGTCTGGCGCCTACGAGCTGCCGCGGCGCCGCAACTATGCGGTGGCGCCAAGCGCCAACCGCGCGCTGGCCGATATCAATGCGCGTTTCCCGCACAGCAGCGTTGCCCTCACCCCTGCGGCCGGCGGCAAGCGCTGGCTGGTGGCGGAATCGGGCGCGGGGCTGCAGCAGCCACGCTATTGGCTGTATGACGGCGAATCGCGCCAGAGCAAGGAAGTGCTGCAGGCCGAGCGCGCGCTGGGCAAGCCGCTGGCACCGGAGACCCTGGCCGACAAGCATGCCATCAGCTACCGCGCTTCCGACGGCAAGACCATCCACGGCTACCTGACGTTGCCGCGGGGCGTCCCTGCGGCCAAGGCGCCCATGATGGTGCTGGTGCATGGTGGCCCCTGGTCGCGCTTCGATGGCGAGTACGACTGGCTGGGGCAATGGCTGGCCAACCGCGGCGTGGCCGTGTTCCAGCCGAACTTCCGCGCCTCCACCGGTTATGGCGAAAAATACATGCTGGCGGCGGGCATAGACTTTGGCAACGGACGCGTGCAGCACGACATCATCGACGGCCTGCAATGGCTGCTGCAAAACGGCATCGGCGACAAGGCGCGCCTGGCGATCATGGGCAGCTCGTTCGGCGGCTATAGCTCGCTGCTGGCGTTGACCCACACGCCGGAGCTGTTCCAGTTCGGCTTTGCCACCGTACCGCCGCCCGACTTCAGCCGCGTGATCGAACTTGCCTCCGCCGAGAACCTGGCCGGCACGGAAGACTTGCCGACCACGATGCGCTTCCACGAGATGGGCATCAGCTCTGCCAACGAAAGCGCCATGGCGTCCTTGCGCAAGGACGCACCGATGGCCGGCACCGCGCGCGTGGTGCGTCCGCTGGTGATCCTGGCCGGGGGCAAGGACGAGAAGGTGGAAATCTCCAGCGTCACCGAGTACGCCGGGCGCCTGCAGGCGGCCGGCAAACCGGTCACCCTGCTGGTGGATCCGGCCGAAGGCCACAACCCGCGCAAGCCGATCGTGCGCCTGGCCTACGTCCACTTGCTGGAGCGCCTGCTGCACGACTACCTGGGCGGCGCGGCGCCGGAACCGTGCGCGCCGGACCTGTGTCGCTATCTTGAGCAAAATCTCAAGCTCAACAATGCCTACAGGAAATAAATTTGACATTGGGGGGATTTCGCGGTGAAATTGTCACACTCACCCAAGGAAATCCCCCTATGAATCAACGCATTACACACCTTGTCCTGGCAGCCGCACTGATCGCCTGCACCTCCCTTGCCCAGGCACAGTGGATATGGGTGAACGAGAAGGGCGTCAAGCAGCTGTCGGACCAGCCGCCGCCGCCCGGCACGCCGGCCAAACGCATCCTGAAAGCGCCGCGCGGCCATGTTGCGCTGGACATGCGCGTGGAGCAGCCGGCGGCAGCGGCCGAAGGCGGGGAAGCTGCGCCGGCGGCCGACGCCAAGGCGCCAGCGCCGAAGCCGACCCTGGCCGAGCGCAATGCCGACTTCAACAAGCGCCAGAAGCTGGCCGCCGAGAATGCAGCCAAGGAGGCGGAGGAAGCGCAGCGCGCCAGCGAGAAGGCGAAGTATTGTTCGGAAGCCAAGAAGAACATCGGCCTGCTGGAAAGCGGCGTGCGCATTTCGGAAGTCGGCAACGACGGCGAGCGCAGCTTCCTCAGCGACGAGAACCGCGCCAAGCGCCTGCAGGAAGACCGCGCCACCTTCAACAAGACCTGCAAATAGGCGGCCAGCGGCGCAAGTCCTTTACGCCTTTTTCGCGCGCCGGCGGCGGGCGTCCTTGGGGTCTGCGATCAGCGGCCGGTAGATCTCGATACGGTCGCGCGCGCGCAGCACCGTATCGAGCGTCTTCTTCTTTCCATAGATCCCGACCGGCATGGTCACCAGGTTGATGTCCGGCGCTTCCTGCAGGATGCCGCTGATTTCGATCGCCTGGCCAATGGTCGTGCCTTCGTCGACCTCCAGCGCGTACAGGATAGGCTCGGAAGCCGGGGCGTAGCACAGCGTGATCTTGATGCGTTCAGCCATAGACGGTCTCGGCGCGCTTGCAGAAGGAATCGACCATGCTGTTGGCGATCATGCTGAATACGGACCCGATCACCTGCTCCAGCAGCTTGCTGGAAAACTCGTAATGCAGGTCCAGTTCGACCTTGCAGGCATCGTCGCGCAAGGCTTTGAAGGTCCAGGTGCCGTCCAGGGTCTTGAACGGGCCGTCGACCAGTTTCATGCGGATCTCGGTGAAGGGCGTATTCGCGTTGGACGTCGTGAAATGCTGCTTAACACCATGAAAATTGATCCCGACACTGGCCACGACACGATTCTCACCCCGTTCGCGGACATCAACGCCGCCACACCAGGGCAAAAATTTGGGATAATCCTCGACCTTTGCCACTAAATCAAACATTTGCTCGGCGCTGTATCCCAGGAATACCGACTTGTGTACTACTGCCATTGCGTAACCGTTTGTTATGATGTTGTCCAAAGAACCGTAGTTTAACCGACCCACGCATTTTTACCCATGACCATTGCCGATAATCGCAAAGCCTTTCACGACTACTTCATTGAAGACAAGTATGAAGCCGGGATCGCGCTCGAGGGCTGGGAAGTCAAGGCAATCCGCGATGGGCGCGTTCAGATCAAGGAAGCTTACGTTACCATCCGCGATAACGAACTGTACCTTTTTGGCGCGCACATCAGCGCACTGCCGACCGCTTCCACCCACATCCACCCGCAGGCGGTTCGCACCCGCAAGCTGCTGCTGCACCGCCAGGAAATCGACAAGCTGATTGGCAAGGTCGAGCGTGCAGGCTATACCCTGGTGCCGCTGAACCTGCACTTCAAGGGCGGCCGCATCAAGTGCGAAATCGGCCTGGCCAAGGGCAAGAAGCAGCACGACAAGCGCGCGTCGGAAAAGGACCGCGATGCCAGCCGTGAAGTCCTGCAGGCCATGAAACAGCACCGGCGCTAGAGCGGCCGTCGCGCCTGCGCCACGCCGCAGGCGAATTGTTTCCATCTAGAAACGCCCATGATACACTTTGACGGTTGATACGAAAGGCCCGAGGGAGTATTCATGCTGAGCAAAACCGCATCCGCGATCGTGACAGCGGCCGTCCTGGCCGGTTGTGCGGCGCCGCCCTATTCCCCCACGCCGCTGGCCACCAATTTTCCGTCCGCGGAGCAGCACAAGCTGCAGGCGGCAGCCCATTGGTCGGCCATTGCGAAACACCTGGAAAAGCGGCTGGTGGAGGAAATGCGCAATGCTCCAAAGCGCCCTTATTTCATCCATGAGAACCCGCAGGCGACGCCGTTCCAGCGCGCCCTGACGACCCAGATCATTTCCTCCCTGGTGAGCGACGGCCATATCGTGTCGCGCGCACCCGCCGGCGCGCTGCGCATCGACCTGGACGTACAGGCCTTGACGTTCAGCGCGGAGCGCCAGCAATACCGGCCCACCTTCACCAGCAACATGATCGCCAACGGGGTGTGGGTCGCGAGCGAACAGGACCCGACCGCCAAGAGCCGCAGCGCCTTCGCGCCGGGCGCAACGCCGCGCACGGAACTCATCATCACCCTGTCGGTCAGCGACCAGTACCGCTACTATGCGCGCGCCACCAACGCCTACTACGTGGCCGACACCGATCGCGGCCTGTACGGCATCAAGGACGAGCTGCCCCCTGCCAACACCGGCACGGCTGTCGCCGCGGCGCCGCAGCCGACCACGAATTTCCTGGTGAAGGGAGACCGTTGATGCGCGCCTTCGCCGCCCTGCTGCTGCCCCTGATGCTGGCCGGCTGCGCCGGCGTGCCGCAGGAACCCGTCAACCAGTACGCCGAAACCACGTCCAACAAGTTCGTGGCCGCCAATTACGAAGCGGCAGACGCCCTGCTGGCGCAACTGGGCGGGCGCCTGGCCAGCGACAAGCCGCTGATCATGGCCACGGTGGTAAACATCGACGCACTTGACCAGAGCTCCACGCTGGGCCGGCTCGTGTCCGAACAGATCGCCAGCCGGCTGGCGCAGGGTGGCCTGCGCATGCTGGAAATGAAGCTGCGCACCTCGGTCTACATGAAGCGCCACATGGGCGAAATGATGCTCACCCGCGAAGTTGGCGAAGTGGCGCACAACCACAATGCGCAAGCGGTGGTGGTTGGCTCGTATGCCGAGACCAGCGATGCAGTCTTCGTCAACATCAAGGTCGTGCACCCGCAATCGAACCAGGTGCTGGCCGCGAACGACTTCGTACTGGCCAAGGATGGCGTCGTGCGGTCTATGTTGATGGGACGCTGAGCAAGTCCACCAGCCTTGGCAGGACTTCCTGCGCGGGCAATTCCAGCTTGAGCGCAAGCAGGTCGTCGGCGCGGGTCTTGCCGGCGTTGATGGCCGCAATCGGCTTGCCCGCAGCGGCCGCCATGCGGCAAAAGCGGTAGCCCGAGAACACCATCAGCGACGAGCCGACCACCAGCAGCGCATCGGCCGCTTCCATCTGCGCCATGGCGTGCGCGGCAACTTCGGCCGGCACGTTATCGCCGAAGAACACAACGTCCGGTTTCAGCACGCCGCCACAGGCGGCGCATTGCGGCACACGGAAATGCTCCAGCGCGTCCGGCTCCACGGCGGCATCGCCGTCCGGCAGCGGCTGCGCCAGCACACTCGCCAGTTCAGGATTGTCGCGTTCGAGCATCGGCTGCAGGCTGGCGCGCGTGTAGCGGGCGTGGCATTCCAGGCAGAGCACGTGATGCAGGTTGCCGTGCAACTCGATCAGGCGCTTGCTGCCGGCGCGCTGGTGCAAGCCGTCCACGTTTTGCGTGATGACGCTGGCCAGGTGGCCGCACGCTTCGAGCTCGGCCATCGCGCGGTGGCCGGCGTTCGGTTCGGCGCGCGACATCGTGGCCCAGCCCACCATGCTGCGCGCCCAGTAGCGGCGCCGCACGGCGTCCGAACGACGAAACTCGGGCCCCTGGATCGGCATGCGGCCGCGGCGCACGCCATCCTTGTCGCGGTAGCCCGGTATGCCGGAGGCGGTGCTCAGGCCGGCCCCGGTCAGGGCGAGCACCCGGCCATGCTGCGCCAGGAACGCGGCCAGGCCTTCCTCAGTCGACGGCAGCGCAGCCATTCGGTTTGAAGATCCGTTCGGTGGACGCGGGGTACTTGCCCAGCTTGGCCGCCGCGCGTGTGGGACGCGGGGCGAAGTCGCCGCCGCAATTGGGGCATTTTCCGTGCAGCTTGTCGTTCACGCAGTCGGCGCAGAACGTGCATTCGAATGAGCAGATCATCGCATCCTGTGCGCCTGGCGGCAGGTCCTTGTTACAGCATTCGCAATTGGGGCGCATTTGCAGCATGGTAGGGGCTCCTCTATTGGTCGCGGTAGCGCACCGCATTGAGCAAGGCGGTGGTGGTCTCGATATCGGCCAGCGCCTCATTCGTGGCGCGCGCGGCGCTGCGCTCACGGATGCGGCCCAGGCGTTCCAGCAGTTCCTGCCTTGGCAGGCGCGATTGCACGATGGCGGCCGGATCGACACCTTCGTAGCGGCCTTGGTTGGCCTCCAGCGTATCGAGCAGGCGCCGCACCTGCGCATCGGCGAGGGCGCCCTGCCCGGCCTGCGAGGAAGGCGGGCGCGCCAGCTGTTCGCGGATCGAAGCGAAATAGGTGGCCGCTTCGCTGGTCAGGTCCTGCGGGTTCAATGCAAGCAGGGCCTGACGCCCTGGCGGACCGCCCACGCGCAACAGCACATTGACGGCGCGCGCGAAGACCTCCATGTCCGCGCTGCGCAGCAGCGGCAGCACGGCGGCGGCGCTGTCGGGCGAACCGACCAGCAGCAGCACGTCCAGCACGGGCTTGGCCAGCGCCTCGTCGCGCAGCATGCCGGCCAGGTGGCGCTCGCCGGCCGCGCCAAACTGGCCGTACAGCAGCACACGCAGCCCGGTTTCGTCGATCGCGCTGCCTTGCTGCGGCACCGGCAGGGTCACCGACTGGCGCAGGAACGCGCGATCGATCATGGGCAGCAGGCGCGTGTCGCGGCTGGCCGCGGCAGCGTGCATGAGCCGGAACAGTTGCGGACCGTCCAGCGCCGCATCGGGCGGCATGGCCAGTGCCGCCTGCAGGACCAGCGGCTGGTCGGCGTCGGCACCGTAGAACGCCAGGAAACACGCCGCGTCCAGCAGCAGCTGCGGGCTTGGCCGCGCCGCGCGCACCTCGGCGGCAAGCTCGCGGCGCAGCAAGGGAATCGCATCGTCACGATAGTTGCCGAAGAAGCGCCAGGCGGCGTTCAGTTCGACGCGCTGGGCGCCCACGGCGGCGGCGTTGTCCGCGCGCGGCATGGCGCGGATCTCCCGGATGCGCGCCAGGATGGCCGCAGCCGTCGGGTCGGCGGCTGCGGCGGCGGCACCCGCGCCGGCCGCCTGCGCGTGCACCTGGGCGGCGGACAAGGCGCTAGCGCAAAGGATGGCGGCGGCCGCGGCGCGCCGCAATGCGCGGACGGGACGCTTCATGCCGCCAACCTGCGCTGCATGTCGGCCACGGAGGCGCGCCATTGGTCGTAATGGTCGCTGTCCTGCCACAGTTCGCGCAGCTCCGAACTTTCGGCGAGCACCAGCGCCAACGCGCGCAGCGCCTTCTCGGCGATGTCGGCGCGCGGCTTGAACTTCGGCAGGACGTCCGCCACCCAGGCGTCGGCACGCGCTGAATCCTCATCCTGTGCGCCGCCCTTGCCAAGCAGGCGCGCCCACGTTTCCACCGCCGCCAGGCCTTCCGCACCGAACGGCGCTTCCAGGTACTCGGTCGTTTCTGCCTGGAGCACGTTGTTCAACGTCTCCTCGATGAAGTAAAGGTCTTTCGACTCATGCAAATCTTCCAGCCAATCCTGCGCGAAATCATTGCCGTATGGTCCAATTGCCCAGGTTCCCACTAGCGCCTCCCGTTCGGTATAAGACGCAATTGTACAGATTTCAGCGGGGAAGCTCGAAGCGGTAGCCGACACCGTACACCGACTGCAGGCAATCGGTATCTGGCAGTGCCGCCGCCAGCTTGCGGCGGATATTCTTGATGTGCGAATCGACGGCGCGGTCATTGGTTTCGCGCTGGTCTTCGTGCGCCGCGTCGAGCAATTGCTGGCGCGAATAGACCCGGTCGGGATGCTCCACCAGCTCGGCCAGCAGGCGGAACTCGACCGGCGTGAGCGGCAGCGCCACGCCCCCATGCAGGATGCGCATCTGGGCCCGGTCCACCGCCAACGGCGCCGCCGGCGCTGGCGACGGCCCGCCACGGCGCAGATGGGCGCGCACCCGCGCCACCAGTTCGCGCGGACTGAAAGGCTTACAAACATAGTCATCGGCGCCCGAATCGAGGCCCAGCAGGCGGTCGATCTCTTCCACGCGCGCCGTCAGCAGGATGATGGGCGCGTCGCTGAACGCACGCAGCGCGCGGCACAAGGCGATGCCGTCCATCCCGGGCAGCATCACGTCCAGCACGAACAGGCCGAAGCCAGGCTGGCCGCGCGCCAGCGCAAGCGCCTGCGCGCCATCGGCGCTGCAGGTCGTGGCGTAGCCGGCATCGTTCAGGTAGTCCGCCACCAGAGCGGCAATCTTCGGGTCGTCCTCCACGACCAGGATACGGGTACTCATGTCGGCTCCAAAGGCAAGTTGATACGGACCTGCAGGCCGCCCAGCTGCGACGGCCGCGCCTCGATGCCACCGCCGTGCGCCGCCACCAGGGCCTTGCAGATCGCCAGGCCCAGGCCGCTACCGCCGCGCGCGCGGTTACGCGCCGAATCAACGCGGTACAGACGCTCGAAAAGCTGCCCGTGCGCCTCCGGCGGCACGCCCGGCGCGCTGTCGTCCACCGTCAGCACCGCCTGCTTGCCCTGCGCCGCAAGCGCGACGCGGATGGCACCGCCCCTGTCGGTATAGCGCACGCTGTTCTCCAGCAGGTTCACCAGCACCTGGCCGATGCGGCCAGGGTCGCCCCACACCCGCAGGTCCGGCTCCGGCAGGCGCCATTCGAGGGCCAGTCCCGCGCTGGCCGCGCGGCTGGCGAAGCGCTCCAGCGTCGGCCTGATCGCCGCGCCCAGGCCGATGCTGACCATATGGCACGGCAGTTCGCCCGCATCGGCCAGCATCAGCTGGTGCAGGTCGTCCACCAGCTGGTTCAGGCGCAGGACCTCGGCATGCAGCGACTGCAATGCCTCCGGGCCCGCCTTGCGGATACCATCCTGCAGCGCCTCGATCTCGCCACGGATCACGGTCAATGGCGTGCGCAGCTCATGTGAAATATCCGACAGCATCTGGCGCCGCTTACGGTCGCTCTGTTCCAGCTCCTGCGCCATGGCATTCAGGTGGCGCGCCAGCTGCGCCAGCTCATCGCGCCCGCGCACATCCACGCGCGCGCCGAAGTCCCCGCGCGCCAGGCGCGCACTGACCTGCTGCAAGGCAGGCAAAGGCCGCAACAGGTGGCGCGCCAGCCAGAACGCCGCCGCCACCGCAACCGCCAGCAGGATGCCCGCCAGCCACAGCATGTCGACCAACTGGTCGCGCAGGAAGCCCGCAGCGCTGGCGTTCTCGCGCGCCGTATGGCGCAAGGGCAGCAGGCTGATGGTTCCGACCACGACGCCGTCGACCACGATATCGCGTTCAATCCCCGGCGGCGGCGAAGGCGGACCGATGACGGAAATCCCCTGCGCATCCTTGACCGTCAGGCGCGCCCCGAACGACATCGGATCGCGCTGGGCAGGCGGAGGCGGAGGCGGGCGGGGCGACCAGCGGCCGCCTTCGTCCTGATGCTCGCGCCTTGGACGCCGATGCTCGCGCGGCGGCGGATGGTCGGCAGCGGGCTGGATCTGCGGGTCCAGGCGGTCCAGCAGGTCGCGAAAGCGCGCCCGCTCGTGGCGCAGTGAATCGAAGCTGCCCTCGCGCCGGTAATGCTCCGCCAGCAGCTTGCTCACCTGCTCCATGTCCTGCGCCTGCACCTCGTTGAGGTAAGCGATGAAGCCGCGCTGCAGGTTGATGGTGCCAAGCCACGCCATCGTCCCCATGCAAAGGATGACGATGCCGATCATGGCGAGGGCGATTTTTCGGGCGATGCTCATAGCAGCGACATCATACCTGCCAAATGTGCAGGAAATGTGGAGAACTCCCCGGCCTGCAAAAAAACCAACAGCTCCATTTTTGCTCCACATTTGGACGCCAAAGTACATCGCGTAACAACCACAAGGGAGCAACCGAATGAACACAAACACCAGACTCGCCATGCTCGCGCTGCCGGCAGCCCTGCTCTCGGCATGGATCGGCGCCAGCGCTGTCACCGCAGCGACCCTGCCCACCACGCCGAAGGAGAACGCCAACGGCGCCTCGCTCACCCTCAGCGCAGGCGGCGGGATCGACACCAGCAACCCGTTCTTCAAAGCCATGGGCAACGGCCGCAGCTGCGCCAGCTGCCATAGCGAGAACGCCGGCTGGTCCGTCACACCGAACGACCTGCAGCAACGCTTCACCCTCACCTCCGGCAACGATCCGGTGTTCCGCCTGGTCGACGGCGCCAACTCGCCGCACGCCGCCGTGAGCACGATCGAGCAGAAGCGCCTGGCCTACAGCATGCTGCTCACCAAAGGCGTGATCCGCGTCGGCATGGGCATGCCGGCCAACGCCGAATTCTCGCTGGTGCGCGTGGAAGACCCATACGGCCACGCCAGCGCCAACGAGCTGTCCCTGTTCCGCCGCCCGCTGCCATCGGCCAACCTCAAGTTCCTCAGCACCGTCATGTGGGATGCCCGGGAAAACACTCCAGACCCCGCCGGCCCGAACTGCATCCTCGGCGCCAACCCCGCCCGCTGCTTCGCCAGCATGGATGCCAGCCTGCTGCGCCAAGCCAGCGACGCCGTGCGCGGCCACGCCGAAGCAGCCCAGGAATTGAGCGCCGCCGAACAGCGCGCCATCGTCAACTTCGAGTCCGGCCTGGTAGCCGCCCAGGTCAGCACCCGCGCAGCCGGCATCCTCAGCGAAGCAGGCGGCCGAGGCGGCCCCGACGCGCTGGCCGCAACCACGTTCTACTGGGGGATCAACGACTTCCAGAACGGCGACTACCGCACCCGCGCGCCCTTCAACCGCACGGTGATGACCATGTTCGGCGCATGGCGCAACCTGGCCGGAGCGCCCGCGCCGGCGCCGGCGCCGGGACGGCGGGGAGCCCCACCCGCCCCCGCCAGCACTGCCGACCAGGCCAAGGCATCGATTGCCCGCGGCGAAGCCCTGTTCAACAACCGCCCGATGAACGTCGTGAACGCCGCCGGCTTCCAGCAAGGCGCCCAGCGCGCCACCTGCTCCAGCTGCCACAACGCACCGAATGCCGGCAGCCACTCGATTGCCCGCATGATCGACATCGGCGTATCGGACGCCCGCTTCCGCACGCCCGACATGCCGCTCTACACCCTGCGCCACAACGCCACCGGCCAGCAAATGCAGACGACCGACCCCGGCCAGGCCATGCAGAGCGGACGCTGGGCCGACATTGGCAAGTTCAAGGTGCCGACGCTGCGCAACCTCAGCGCCCGCCCGCCCTACTTCCACAACGGCTCCCAGCCCGACCTGGCCGGCGTGGTCCGCTTCTACGACCGCCGCTTCCAGATGGGCCTGAACCAACAAGAGATCACCGACCTCGCCAACTTCCTCGGCGCCCTCTAACCCACGAGCCCGTGTCCACCTTGGGGTCAGACCCTTTGGTGGACACGAGCTCGACTGTTTCGTGGGAAATCGAGGCAGCGTGGGGTGGATGCAGCGCCGAACGCCCCGGCGTGAAGCCCAACACATGAGCCCGTGTCCACCAAAGAGCCTGACCCCAAGGTGGACACGGGCTGGGCTGTATCACTTCTGGGTCTTGACGACCTGCATGGCGGTGGCGATCAGGCTGCTCATGTCGCCGACGTTGGCGGGGACGATCAGGCTGTTGTTGGTCTTGGCCAGCTCGCCGAAGGCGTTGACGTATTGCTCGGCGACCTTCAGGTTGACCGCCGCTTCGCCGCCGGGCTGCTGGATCGCGTTGCCGATCTGCTGCAGCGCGCCGGCCGTCGCTTCGGCGATGGCGACAATGGCGGCCGCTTCGCCTTGCGCGCGGTTGATCGCTGCCTGCTTGTCGCCCTCGGAGCGGGCAATCGCCGCTTCCCGTTCGCCGGTGGCGATGTTGATCTGTTCCTGCTTGCGCCCTTCGGAGGCGGCGATCAGCGCGCGCTTGCCGCGTTCGGCCGTGATCTGGGCCTGCATGGCGTGCAGGATTTCCTGCGGCGGCGTCAGGTCCTTGATCTCGTAGCGCAGCACTTTCACGCCCCAGTTGGCGGCCGATTCGTCGATCGCGTTCACTACCGTGCTGTTGATGTGGTCGCGCTCTTCGAACGTCTTGTCCAGTTCCATGCGGCCGATCACGGAGCGCAGCGTCGTCTGCGCCAGCTGCGTGATGGCGGCGATGTAGTTCGACGAACCGTAGGAGGCGCGCATGGCGTCCGTGACCTGGAAGTACAGAATGCCGTCCACTTGCAGCTGCGTGTTGTCCTTGGTGATGCACACCTGCGACGGCACGTCCAGCGGGATCTCCTTCAGCACGTGCTTGTAGGCGATGCGGTCGATGAACGGCACCACGATGTTCAGGCCGGGGCCCAGCGTCGCGTGGTACTTGCCCAGGCGCTCAACCACCCAGGCGTGCTGCTGCGGCACGACGTTGATGGTCTTGAAGACGAAGACCAGGGCGACGACGAAGATCACCAGCGTGACAGTGCCAAAACTCAGTTCCATTCCATTCTCCTTGTTATACGCCGACGATCAGCCGGCTTCCGCGCACTTCGCGAATCCTGAACACGCCTGGCGCCGCAGCTTCGCCGGGCGCAAGTTCGACATCCCACATGGCGCCGCGGTACATCACGCGCGCAGTACCGTCCTGCCAGGCGGCGACATTGACGCTCTGGCCGATGTCGAGGTTGACGTCGGGGTTGGCTTCGGCCCGCGTGCGCACGGTCTTGCCGAAGCGGCTGCGGCGCAGCAGCATCGTTCCCACGGCAGCAACCAGCGCGGCCACCAGCAGCTGTCCGGGCATGTCGACCCGTGCCAGTGCCGTCAGCGCGCCGGCGCCAAAGCCGATGGCAATCATCAGCAGATAGAAGGTTCCGCTGAACAGTTCAAGGCCGACCAGCACGCCCGCGCCAATCGCCCACATCATCCAGTCCGCCATCACAGTCTCCCAAAGTAAAAAACCCCCGTCGCCGACAAGGCCACGGGGGTTTAAGCAACGAGGCTTATCGTTACTTTATTGTTGCATTTCTGCCAGCTTCTGCCAAGTGTCGATGACCGAGTCCGGGTTCAGCGACATGGTTTCAATCCCTTGCTGCATCAGCCACACGGCCAGTTCCGGGTGGTCCGACGGACCCTGGCCGCAAATGCCGATGTACTTGTTCAGCTTGAGGCATGCGGAAATGGCCATGCCCAGCAGCGCTCGCACGGCCGGATCGCGTTCATCGAAGTCGGCCGCCAGCAGCTCCATGCCGGAGTCGCGGTCCAGGCCCAGGGTCAGCTGGGTCAGGTCGTTGGAGCCGATCGAGAAGCCGTCGAAGAACTGCAGGAACTGCTCCGCCAGCACGGCATTCGATGGCACTTCGCACATCATGATCACGCGCAGGCCGTTCTCGCCGCGTTTCAGGCCGTTCTTGGCCAGCAGGTTGACCACCTTCTCCGCTTGGCCCAGGGTGCGCACGAACGGCACCATGATCTCGACGTTGGTCAGGCCCATCTCTTCACGCACGCGCTTCATCGCGATGCATTCCATTTCGAATGCGGCGGCGAAGTCTTCGGACAGGTAGCGCGCTGCGCCGCGGAAGCCCAGCATCGGGTTTTCCTCGTCCGGCTCGTAGCGCGAGCCGCCGATCAGCTTCTTGTACTCGTTGGACTTGAAGTCCGACAGGCGCACGATGACTTTCTTCGGCCAGAAGGCGGCGGCGATGGTGGCGATGCCTTCGGCCAGCTTGTCGATGTAGAACTGCTTTGGCGATGCGTGGCCACGCGCCACCGATTCCACTGCCTTCTTCAGGTCCGCGTCGATGTTCGGATATTCCAGGATCGCTTTCGGGTGCACGCCAATATTGTTATTGATGATGAACTCGAGGCGGGCCAGGCCGACGCCGTTGTTTGGCACGGACTGGAAGTCGAAAGCCAGCTGCGGGTTACCCACGTTGAGCATGATCTTGGTCTTCAGTTCCGGCAGCGCGCCGCGCGACACTTCCGACACTTCGGTTTCCAGCAGGCCGTCGTAGATCTTGCCTTCGTCGCCTTCGGCGCAGGACACGGTCACGAAGGTGCCGTCTTTCAGCACGTCGGTGGCGTCGCCGCAGCCCACCACTGCCGGCACGCCCAGTTCACGCGCGATAATCGCCGCGTGGCAGGTGCGGCCGCCGCGGTTGGTGACGATGGCCGATGCGCGCTTCATCACCGGTTCCCAGTTCGGGTCGGTCATGTCGGCAACGAGCACGTCGCCCGGCTGCACGCGTTCCATCTCGCTTGGGTCGTGGATCACGCGCACGGGACCGGCGCCGATCTTCTGGCCGATGGCGCGGCCGGAGGTCAGCACGGTGCCGGTCGACTTGAGCTTGAAGCGCTGCTGCGAGTCGGTGGCCTTCTGCTGCGACTTCACGGTTTCAGGACGCGCCTGCAGGATGTACAGCTTGCCGTCGCGGCCGTCCTTGCCCCACTCGATATCCATCGGGCGGCCGTAGTGCTTCTCGATGATCACGGCGTACTTGGCCAGTTCGACGATTTCGGCGTCGTCCAGCGAGTAGCGGTTGCGCAGCTCGATCGGTACGTCGACGGTCTTCACGGAACGGCCAGCCTTGGCTTCGT
>JAJTCO010000010.1 GCA_021323265.1 Pseudoduganella sp.
CGGCCGCCTGTTCCAGCTGATGGATGCCATGCGCGGCAGCCGCCGTCCCGTGACGGCCGCCGCCCTGGCCGAGCAGCTGGGCGTATCCGAGCGCACGATCTACCGCGACATGCAAACCCTGGCCGAACTGGGCGCACCGGTGGAAGGCTCGGCCGGACTGGGCTACCTGCTGCGCAGCGGCTTCTTCCTGCCGCCATTGATGTTCGACGTGGACGAACTGGAAGCGCTGGTGCTGGGCGCGCGCTGGGTGCGCCGCCAGGGCGACCCCGTACTGGCGCGGGCGGCCGCCAATGCCCTGGCCAAGATCGCCACCGCCACGCCGAAGGACTTGCGCGACGATATGGCCGACACCAGCCTGTGGGTGCCGCTTGCGCGCGACGCGCCCGAGCACGACGCATTCGTGCGGCCCGCGCGCGAAGCGATTCGGCGCCAGCACAAGCTGCGCATCCATTACCGCGACGAGAACGGCCTGTCCTCCGAACGCACGGTGTGGCCGTTCGCGCTGGCCTTCTACGAGGGGCGCCGCCTGCTGGCCGCCTGGTGCGAAATGCGCCAGGCCAACCGCCACTTCCGCATCGACCGCATCGCGCAGGCCGAGCCGCTTGCAGAACGCTATCCGACACCGCGCCACGCACTGCTCAAACTCTGGCGCGAGGAGAATGCCATCACGGAAGACTACTGACAGGAATTGTCAGGAGCCCTTGGTTACCATGGGCGCATTCAACCACCCTTCATGGAGTTTCACGATGCGCCTCTATCACAACCCCTTGTCCTCGAATGCGCGCCGCGTCCTGCTGCTCGCCAGGCAGCTCGACCTCAAGCTCGAGGAAGTGATGATCGACCTGGGCGACGAAGGCGAGCGCCAGCGCCTGCGCGAAGTCAACATCTGCGGCAAGGTGCCGGTGCTGGAAGACGAAGGCATGCTGCTGTGGGAATCCTGCGCCATCATGCAATACCTGGCCGACAAGGCCGGCGCCGAAGCGCTGTACCCGAAAGCGCTGAAGGCGCGCGCCGACGTGAACCGCTGGATGTTCTTCGCCGCGCAGCACTTCTCGCCGGCCATCGGCATCCTGACCTGGGAAAACCTGTGGAAGAAGTTCGTCACCGGCCAGGACGCGGACCCGGTGGAGATCGCCAAAGGCGAAGCCTTCGTGCATGAACATGCGCATGTGCTCAACCAGCACCTGGCCCAGCGCCAATGGATCAGCGGCGAGCGCCTGACGCTGGCCGACTTCGCGCTGGCCGCGCCGCTCATGTACGTCAACCGCGTCAAGATCCCCGTCGAGCAATACACGCACTTGCAGGCATGGTTCGCCCGCATGCAGCAGCTGCCTGCCTGGCAGCAGACCGAGGCCCCCTGGCCATTTTGAATTTATGTGAAGTGACGCACAGAGTGTGCCCGGTCCGCGCCTTACTATGGAACCGTCTCTTTCAGGACATCCCTAGTTTTGGACTTGGCCCACTCTCGCAGTGGGCTTTTTTTTTGAGAGAGACGCCATGCAATCGATCCCTGTCCTGCATTCGAGCATCGCCTACCGCGCACTGGGCGCACCCGGCGCGCGCGCCGTCATTTTCTTGCACGGCAATCCCACGCATTCCTACATCTGGCGCCACATCATGCCGCACGTGGCAGGCAAGGCCTACTGCCTGGCGCCCGACCTGATCGGCTTTGGCGCATCGGGCAAGCCCGCCATCGACTACACCTTCGCCGAACACGCCGACTATCTGGAAGGCTTCCTGCAGCAGATGGGCGTGGAAGAATTCATCCTGGTGGGCCAGGACTGGGGCGGCGCGCTGGCGATCCACCTCGCAGCGCGCTATCCGGCCAAGGTGCGCGGCGTGGCGCTGATGGAATTCGTGCGCCCCAGTCCGACGTGGGAAGACTTCCACCCGCTGGAAGCGGCGCGCGAACGGTTCAAGCTCATGCGCGCCGAAGGCAGCGGCGAAGAAATCATCCTGCAGCAAAACTTCTTCATCGAGCAGATGCTGCCCAAGGGTGCGCTGCGCCCGCTGACGGCGGAAGAAATGGCCGCCTACCGCGCGCCGTTCCCGACGCCCGCATCGCGCCGGCCCCTGCTGGCCTTCCCGCGCATGATGCCGATTGCCGGCGAACCGGCCGACGTCTACCAGCTCCTGGAGCGCAACGAAGCGGTGATGGCCACGGCCCAATACCCCAAGCTGATCCTGTACAGCCCGAACGGCGTGCTCACGCCGCGTCCCGTTGCCGAGCGTTACGCCGCCCGCCTCGCCAACTGCAAGCTGGTGGAATTGGGCGAAGGTACGCACAACCTGCAGGAAGACCATCCCGAGGCCATCGGCCGCGCCATCGCCGCCTGGCTGCCCGAATAGCAGTCCAGCCCGTGTCCACCTTGGGGTCAGACCCCAAGGTGGACACGGGCTGGACTGTGGGTGTGCTTAGCGCAGCAGGGCGGCGGTGAGCGACTTCACTTCTTCCGCCGATTCTTCCATGATCGAGGCCAGCGTGCCGTCGCCAATGGCGAAGTCGATCGTGCTGGCGGCGGACATGGACGTGGCGCCAGGGCGCGCATGCAGCGGGGAGGCGATCGGCGACAGGTCATTGGCCAGCAGCAGCGTGTCGCCCAGGTTCTCCGGCGGCAGCGCGCGCATGCCTTCCCACATGGCTTCCACCGCCTTCATCACGTTCTCGGGGATCATCAGCTTCTTCAGCACGCCGCGGCCGATCTGCACTTCGCCGTAGGTGGTCCAGTCCTCCGGATCGCCCTCCATCGCTTCCGGATAGGCTTCGGCCTGCGACAGCATGTAGAAGCCGCCCACCTCGTGCACGATGCCGGCGAACATGGCGGTATCGGGATCGACATGGGACACGCGCCGCGCAATCACCTGCGCCAGCGCCGCCACGTGCGCCGTGTGTTCCCACAACTGGTTGGACTTGGCCTTGAGCAGCGGATTGCGGATCTTGCCGCTCAACTGGCGCACGATCACGGACGCCACCAGCGATTGCAGGGTGCGCACGCCGAGGCGCTGCACCGCCGTCTTCACGCTGGAAATCTCCATGCCGGAGCGGTTGTAGGCCACCGAGTTGGCAATGGCCACCGTGCGCGCCGCCAGCAGCGGGTCGGCCTGCACCAGCTTGGCCGCCAGGTCGATGTGGCAATTGTCGTCGTTCAACGCGCGCTGCAGCTTCATCGACGCGTCGATATTGGTGGGGAAGGCGAGCTCACCGCGGTCCGCTTGCGCCGCAATGGCTTTGAAGGCGTCGAGTCTGTCCATGGGAAAAATTATAAGCAGAAATTGCCCCAAGGAACTATCCTGGGGCCGATATTTTGATGAATTTTTCCGCAGGCCTGGCCGGACGCGATTGGGATACGCTATGCGCCGGTGTCAGCCTTCGCCAAAGATGGCGTCGCACCCTTCCACGGTGCCTTCGACATCTCCCAGCTCGTCGACCAGTTCCAGGTCTTCGAGTTCCTCCACCGCATTGGTGAAGCTGTTGTGCTTGGTGGCCCCGATCAGGCGGTAAATTTCACCGTCCTCGTTGCGGATGCCAATCAGCAGTTTTTCCTTGCGCACGGCGTCCAGTGTGGTGTTTTCCAGCAACAGGTTGGCCGTGATTTGCTTGTCGAACTTGGCTGGCTTGATGTCTTCCAGCAGGGTAGTCTTTAACATTCTTGTCGTTCTTTATAGTGGTGTGCCGGCACTGATGGTGGCCTTCAGCCCGGCCAGGGTGCGTTCCAGGGCGTCAAAATCGGCATCGCTGTACTCGGAGAACAAATGTACTCCTTTGGCGACGATCACGGGGAATACTTCAGCAAACAGCTGCTCGCCGGCCGGCGTCAGGCGCACGAAAAAGGAACGCTTGTCTTCCGCGTTGCGCTCCCGCTCCACCAGGCCCTTCTGTTCCAGGCGCTCGATGACGCCGGTCAGGGTGCCCTTGGTGATCAGGGTGCGCTCGCCCAGTTCCTTGTAGCTCATGCCCGGCGTGTTGCCCAGCGTGGCGATGATATCGAATTGCGCATGGGTGAGGCCGAGCTGGCGCACATGTTCGCCCGACCATCGTTCAAACCCCTGCATGCATTCGGCCAGCAGCCGGATACTTTTCAAATAGCGTTCGCCCATGACACGGGATTATAGCGCCCGCATGCCGTGTGTTGCATCGGTTACCATATGCAAACTTATAACAATGCAATTTTCGCCATGCCTACGCACGCGCGCGGTATCCTGGGCTTGCTGGTGGTGACGCTGGTCTGGGGCACCACCTTCCCGGCCATGAAGGACATGACCGACACCCTGTCCGCCAACTGGATCGTGGTGTCGCGTTTCGCGCTGGCCGGCCTGCTGCTCGCGCCCTTCCTGCTGCGCGCCGCCTGGCGCGACCTGGTCCTGGGCGTCCTGGCCGGCGTGCTGCTGTTCTTCTGCTACCTGGCCCAGGTCGAAGGCCTGAGCCTGACCTCGTCCAACCGCAACGCCTTCATCTGCGGCCTGAACGTGCTGGTCGTGCCCTTGCTGGGCATTGCCCTGGGCAAGTGGCCGGACGGGCGCATCGGCCTGGCCCTGCTGCTGGCCGTGGGCGGCCTGTTCGCCCTGTGCTGGGAGGGCAGCTTCACCTGGAGCCGGGGCGACTCGCTGGCGCTGACCGCGGCCTTCCTGTTCGGCCTGTACATCAAGGTGATGGAACAGTTCGCGCGCCGGGTCGAGCGCCTGATGACGCTGACCGTGGCCCAGATCTGCACCGTGGCCCTGCTGGCCGGGCTGTGGATCGTGCTGCGCGAAGCGCCGCGCGACACGCTCGCCGCCGCCGATTACTACCGCCAGATGGGGAGCGAGGTGTGGGCCGCGCGCTGGAACCTGCTGTACCTGGGCGTGATCGCCACCGCCGCCATCATTTCCCTGCAAACCTGGGGCCAGCGCCACACCAGCGCCAACGAAGCGGCCGTGATCTACGCCTTCGAACCGGCCAGCGCCGCCATCTTCGGCTACTTCTGGCTGGGCGAGACCATGGGGCCGATGCAGTTGCTGGGCGCGCTACTGTTGATCTCCGGTATGATTGTCAGCCAATGGAACACCCCTGAGCGCCCGGCAGCGGCGCTGGTCCCCGAATAGAAGATGTCATTTGCCCAACTTAGCCGCCTGACCCGTACGCAGCCGCTGCGCGTGCTGCTGGTGCAGGCCGGCGAACCCGACAATCTGGCCTGGTCCGGGCTGGTGCAGCCGCTGCGCCTGGCGCAGCGCATCCTGCCCGGCGCCTTCGAGCTTGAGGTCCTGGCGCCGGACCAGGTGGCGCGCGCCGCCGGCGGCTGGCAGCTGGCCCTGCTGGTCGCCGACGAAGGCGCGCCGCGTCCGCCCGACGCGCAGCTGCGCGCCGTGCTGGAACGCTGCCGCGAGGCCGAGTACTGGGGCGGGGTGGGGGCGGGCGTGCTGTGGCTGGCGCAGGCCGGCGTCGTGGGCAATACGCGCATTGCGCTGCCCTGGGCCCTGTACGCGGAAACCGAGGACGTCACCGAGCGCGCCATCCTCACCCCCAACCTGTTCGAACTCGATGGCCGCCTGCTCAGCTGCTGCGGCGGGGCGGCCTCGCTGGACTTTTCCCTGACCCTGGTGGAAGCCCTGTTCGGCGCCGCCGTGCAAGCCGAGATCAAGGAAACGCTGTGCGTGGACCGCGTGCGCTCGCAGGACGAGCGCCAGCGGGTGGCGCTGCAGGCCCGCTTCGGCGCCTTGCAGCCCAAGCTGTCGGAGGCGGTCACGCTGATGGAAGCGAACATCGAGGAGCCGCTGTCGACCGACGACATCGCCGGCCTGGTGGGCCTGTCGCGCCGCCAGCTCGAGCGCCTGTTCAAGCAGTACCTGGGCACGCTGCCCTCGCGCTATTACCTGGAGCTGCGCCTGCAGCGCGCCCGGCAGTTGCTCCTGGAAACCAACCATTCCATCGTGCAGGTGGGGCTGATGTGCGGCTTTTCCTCCGGCTCGCACTTCTCGACCGCCTTCGGCACCGTGTTCGGCAATACCCCGCGCGAGGAGCGCCAGCGCAAGCTGAGCCGGTGATTGCGCGCTGACCCCGAATTTGAAAATCCTTGTCGCAGATTCAAAAGAGTTTTAGCATCCCCGCTTTTACAATGCTGTACACCTTACCATTGATGGGGATCTGCCATGAACGCCAAGCTTGACTCGACTGTTACCACCCGCCCTGTAACCCGCCAGACGTTCGACGAGGTTATCGTCCCTACTTACGCACCAGCGCAGATGGTGCCTGTGCGTGCTTCGGGCCTGGACCTGTGGGACCAGAACGGCAAGCATTACCTGGACTTCACCTCCGGCATCGCCGTGGCCTCCCTGGGCCACTGCAACCCGGTGCTGGTGGAAGCGCTGACCCGCCAGGCCAATACCCTGTGGCACCTGGGCAATGGCTACACCAACGAGCCGGTGCTGCGCCTGGCCCTGGCACTGACCGAGGCGACCTTCGCCGACCGCGCCTTCTTCTGCAACTCCGGCGCCGAAGCCAATGAAGCGGCCCTGAAGCTGGCGCGCAAGGCGGCCCACGCCAAGTTCGGCGAGAAGAAGTCGCGCATCGTGTCGTGCCTGAACTCCTTCCACGGCCGCACCCTGTTTACCGTCTCCGTCGGCGGCCAGGCCAAGTACACCGAAGGCTTCGAGCCGCTGCCGCCGTCGATCGACCACATCCCATACAACGACATCGACGCGGCCAAGGCCGCCATCGGCGACGATGTGTGCGCGGTGATCGTGGAGCCGGTGCAGGGCGAAGGCGGCGTGATGCCGGGCAATCCCGAATACCTGAAGACCCTGCGCGAGCTGTGCGACAAGCACAACGCCGTGCTGATCTTCGACGAAGTCCAGTGCGGCATGGGCCGTACCGGTTCGCTGTTCGCCTACCAGGGCTATGGCGTGACCCCGGACATCCTGACCTCGGCCAAGGCGCTGGGCAACGGCTACCCGATCGGCGCCATGCTGACCACCGAGGAACTGGCCAAGCACCTGGGCGTCGGCACCCACGGCACCACCTACGGCGGCAACCCGCTGGCGGCCACCGTGGCGCTGACCGTGCTCGACACCATCAACCAGCCGGCCTTCCTGGCGCGCGTGAAAGAGGCGTCCGAGAAGCTGATCGGCAAGCTGGAGGGCCTGGTGCGCGATTTCCCGCACGTGTTCTCCGCCGTGCGCGGCGCCGGCCTGCTGCTGGGCCTGGTCGTGGCCGAGCCGTTCAAGGGCCGTTCCAAGGACATCCAGCGCGCCGCCGAAGCGCAGGGCCTGATGATCCTGATCGCCGGCACCGACGTGGTGCGCCTGGCGCCGGCGCTGATCGTGTCGGACGCGCAGATCGACGAGGCAGACCGTATCATGCGCCTGGCCATTGCCGAACTGGCCAAGGCCTGAACCCTGTAGTACGGGTCTGACCCAAGGGTCGGACCCCCGACCCGCGGCGGTCGCAGACCAAGGGTCTGACCCTTGGGTCGGACCCGCCTTCCCGGGTCCCAAGATCCAGAAGAACAAAGAGGAGCCCCCCATGTATGTAGTCCGTCCGGTGGAAACCGCCGACATCGCCGCCCTCGAATCACTGGCTGCCGTCAGCATGCCGGGTGTCCATACCCTGCCGAAGACACGCGAAAAGATCGAGCAGGCCGTCGAGCGTTCCATTGCTTCCTTCGCCGCCCATGTCGACATCCCCAGCGAGGAGTCGTACATGTTCGTGATGGAATCGCTGGCCGACAGGAAGATCGTCGGCACCGCGGCCATCCACGCTTCGGCCGGCTCGAACGGCACCTACTTCTCCTTCCGCAACGACGTGATCCAGCAGGTGTCGCGCGACCTGAACATCAGCCACAGCGTGCACGCGCTGACGCTGTGCTCCGAACTGACCGCCTACTCGCAGCTGTCCGGCTTCTACGTCGACGCCGCCGTGGCGCAGCGTCCGGAAGCGGCCCTGCTGTCGCGTTCGCGCCTGCTGTACGCGGTGCAGGCGCCGCACCGCTTCGGCGACCGCTTCTTCGTGCCGCTGGCCGGCCTGACCGACGAGCAGGGCGGCTCGCCGTTCTGGGATGCGCTGGGCCGCAAGTTCTTCAAGATGGACTTCCTGGACGCCGAGCGCGTGATCGGCGGCGCGCGTAACCGCACCTTGATCGTGGAATTGATGCCGCACTACCCGGTGTACGTGCCGCTGCTGCCGGGCGACGCGCAGGCCGTGATGGGCCAGATCCATCCGAGCGGCGAACTGGCGTTCAACCTGCTGACCTCCGAGGGCTTCGAAGCCGACGAGTACATCGACATCTTCGACGGCGGCCCGATCCTGCAGGCGCACAAGCATTCGCTGCGCACCTTCACCGCCTCCATGCCGCGCCGCGTGGCCGACGCCGCCGGCACCCAGGCCAGCGACGCCGTTGCCACTTATGCCGTTTCCAGTGGCCCGGACCAGCGCTTCCGCGCCGTGACGATCAGCTGCCCGCCGCTGGAAAACACCGATACCGTATGCCTGCCGCAGGAAGTCCGGGACGTCCTGGGCGTGGCCGAAGGCGACAGCGTGACCTGCGTCCGCATTTAAGAACGAGAATACCTATGCTAGTTGTACGCGCGATTAAAGCGAATGACCTGGACGGACTGTTCAACCTGGCCAGCCAGGTGGGCACCGGCATGACCACGCTCAAGCCGGACATGAAGATGATGGGCGACCGCGTCGCCGTCGCGGTGGCCTCCTTCGCCGAGACCATCCCGCCGGAGGAACGCGACTACATGTTCGTGATGGAGGATACCGATAGCGGCCGCCTGGCCGGCGTGTGCGCCATCAAGGGCGCGGTCGGCCTGACCGAGCCTTTCTACAACTACCGCATCGGCACCCTGGTGCACTCGAGCCGCGAGCTGAACGTGTTTACCCGCATGGACACGCTGTACCTGTCGAACGACCTGACCGGCTGCTCCGAACTGTGCTCGCTGTTCCTGCACCCGGACTACCGCCAGGGCAACAACGGCAAGCTGCTCTCCAAGAGCCGCTTCCTGTTCATCGCCCAGTTCCCGCACCTGTTCGAGCAGAAGATCATCGCCGAGATGCGCGGCTACCAGGCCGAGGACGGCAGCTCGCCGTTCTACGAGGGCCTGGGCCGCTACTTCTTCAAGATGGACTTCCACCACGTGGACGACCTGACCGCGCTGGGCAAGAAGTCCTTCATCGCCGAGCTGATGCCGCGCCAGCCGCTGTACGTGGACTACCTGCCGCAGGACGCGCGCGACGCCATCGGCAAGGTGCACCAGGCCACCGCGCCGGCGCGCCGCCTGCTGGAGCAGGAAGGCCTGCACTACGAAGGCTACGTCGACATCTTCGACGCCGGCCCGGTGCTGCAGGCGCGCGTCTCCGAGCTGCGCGCCATGCGCGACAGCGAACTGGCCGCGGTGGCGCGCGACACCGACACGGCGCACGCCTGCGCGCTGCATACGTCCGAACCCTACCTGGTGTCGAACACGGTCATGCAGGACTTCCGCATGATCCTGACCGACGCCAACCCGTCCGACGGCAGCATCGACCTGTCGACGGAAGAACAAGCCCTGCTGCACTGCCACTCCGGCGACACCGTGCGCACCCTGTCTCTCAACGTGAGGAAGAACCAGAATGTCTGAACCAGCACTGAGCAATTTCATCAACGGCCAATGGAAGACAGGCCACGGCGAGACCATCGTGACCACCAACCCGGCCACCGGCAAGCAGACCTACGCGTCGCACGAGTCGACCGAGAGCGACGTGGCGGAAGCGGCGCACGCCGCGCGCGCGGCCTTTGAAGGCTGGGCCTACCGTCCGCTGGAAGAGCGCATCGCCATCGTCACCCGTTTCCGCGACCTGCTGAAGGAAAACGCGGAAGAGCTGGCGCAGACCATTTCCGAGGAAGTGGGCAAGCCGCTGTGGGAAGCGCGCACCGAAGTGACCACCATGGCCAACAAGGTGGACATCTCGATCACCTCCTACGGCAACCGCACCGGCGAAACCAAGTCCAAGGTGGCTGACGGCGAAGCCGTGCTGCGCCACCGTCCGCACGGCGTGTTCGGCGTGTTCGGCCCGTACAACTTCCCCGGCCACCTGCCCAACGGCCACATCGTGCCGGCCCTGATCGCGGGCAATACCGTGGTGTTCAAGCCAAGCGAATACGCGCCGCGCACCGCCATCAAGACCGTGGCGCTGTGGGAGAAGGCCGGCGTGCCGGCCGGCGTGATCAACCTGGTCAACGGCGGCCGTGAAACCGGCATCGCCCTGGGCCGCAACGAAGAGATCGACGGCGTGCTGTTTACCGGCTCCAGCCAGACCGGCGCGGCGCTGCACAAGCAGTTCGCCGGCCAGCCTGGCAAGCTGCTGGCGCTGGAAATGGGCGGCAACAACCCGCTCATCGTGTGGAATCCGACCGACATCGACGCCGCCGTGTTCATGGCCGTCTCGTCCTCCTTCATCTCCGCCGGCCAGCGCTGCACCTGCGCGCGCCGCGTGATCGTGCAGAAGGGCGCGCAGGGCGACGCCTTCGTCAAGCGCTTCGTGGAAGTGGCGTCGAAGCTGGGCGTGGGCGCACCGGCGGCAGAACCGGCCCCGTTCATGGGCCCCGTGGTCTCCGCTGCCGTGGCCGAGCGCCTGGTGCAGGCGCAGGCCGACATGGTGGCCAAGGGCGGCAAGCTGCTGCTGGAAATGCGCCAGCTGGAGCCGGGCACCGGCTTCGTCTCGGCCGGCATCGTCGATACCACCGACGCGCAAGGCATCCCGGACGAGGAATGGTTCGGCCCCCTGGCGCAGATCATCCGCGTCGACGACTTCGATGCCGCCATCCGCGTCGCCAACGACACCGGCTACGGCCTGGCCGCCGCGCTGATCTCGACCGACGAAGCGCTGTGGCAAAAGTTCCAGCTGCGCGCCCGCGCCGGCATCGTCAACTGGAACCGCCCGACCACCGGCGCGGCCAGCTCGGCCCCGTTCGGCGGCGTCGGCAAGTCCGGCAACCACCGTCCGAGCGCCTATTACGCGGCCGACTACTGCGCCTACCCGGTCGCTTCGATCGAGAACAGCGCCCTTGAAATGCCGGCCAAGCTCTCGCCTGGCATGAACTTCTGAGGATGACCATGCGCCCTGCACGCGAGTACAACTTCGACGGCCTGGTTGGCCCGTCGCACAACTACGCCGGCCTGTCCTTCGGCAACGTCGCTTCCTTCAACAACGTCAAGAGCGCTTCCAATCCGAAGCAGGCCGCCCTGCAGGGCCTGGCCAAGATGCGCGAGCTGGCACGGCGCGGCTTCGCGCAGGCGCTGCTGCCGCCGCAGGACCGCCCGAACTTCCGCCTGCTGCGCAGCCTGGGCTACACCGGCTCGGACGCCGACGTGATCGCCAAGGCCTACAACGATTCGCCGGTGATCCTGGCGTGCGCCTACTCGGCCTCGCCCATGTGGACCGCCAACGCCGCCACCGTCAGCCCGTCGGCCGACACGGCGGACGGCCGCGTGCATTTCACGGCGGCCAACCTGAACAACAAGCTGCACCGCGCCTTCGAGCACGCGCAGTCGGCGCGCGCGTTGCGCGCCATCTTCCATGACCCGCGCTTCTTCGCGGTGCATGACGCGCTGCCCGCCACGCCGGCCTTCGGCGACGAGGGCGCGGCCAACCATACGCGCCTGTGCGCCAGGCACGGCGACGCCGCCGTGGAGCTGTTCGTGTACGGCCGAGTGGAGTTCGACCCGAGCGCGCCGGCGCCGAAGAAGTTCCCGGCCCGCCACACGCTGGAAGCGTCGCAGGCCGTGGCGCGCCTGCATGGCCTGGACCCGGCGCGCTGCGTGTTCGTGCAGCAGAATCCGGACGTGATCGACCAGGGCGTGTTCCATAACGACGTGATCGCGGTGGGCAACGGCAACGTGCTGTTCTACCACGAGCAAGCCTTCGCCGACGAGCAGGCCGCGCTGGCAGCGATCCGTAGCGCCATGCATGGCGTGGGCGCCGAGCTGGTGGCGATCCGCGTGCCGACCGCCGAAGTGTCGGTGGCCGAGGCAGTGGCATCCTACCTGTTCAACACCCAGCTCTTGTCCAAGCCGGACGGCAAGATGGCGCTGGTGACGCCGCACGAGTGCCAGGAGATCCCGGCCGTGGCGGCCTTCCTGGACAAGCTGGTCAAGTCGGGCGGCCCGGTCGATGAGCTGATCCATTTCGACCTGCGCCAGTCGATGCGCAACGGCGGCGGGCCGGCCTGCCTGCGCCTGCGCGTGGCGCTGACGGACGAGGAAGCGGCGGCCATGCACCAGGGTGTGGTGATGACTGAAACGCTGTACCATACCCTGGTCGCGTGGGTGGAGAAGCATTACCGCGACCATCTGGAACCGAAGGATTTGGCGGACACGCAACTGGCTGTGGAAGTGCATACCGCACTGAAAGAGCTGGAACAGATCCTGGGCCTACCCGGCCTGTACGATCTGTAAAACCCGGCTTTGCCGGGTTGAGAAGAAAGAAAATACCCACAACGTATTGGAGAAGCAGATGAAACAAATGCCACAAGAGCTGCGCAAGCAGACGCTGGAACTGGTCAAGGCCAGCGGCCCGATCGCGCAACTGATCGAAGCCTGGCTCGGTTCCCTGGACGACGAAGACCTGGCCGACCTGTCGCCCGGCAGCCTCGCCCCGGTCCTTGTGGCAGGTTTCACCCAGCTGGCCAAGCGCACCGCGCCCGGCTGCCAGATCGCCAAGCTCCAATACCAGGAAGCGCGCGGCGGCCACGCCACCGCGCTGCTGATCGTCAACGACGACATGCCCTACCTGGTCGACTCCATCGTGATCGCCATGCGCAAGCTGCGCGTCGGCTCCAACGGCGTGCTGAACGCCGTGCTGCCGGTGCGCCGCGCCGCCGACGGCAGCGTGGAAGCGGTCGGCCAGCAGGGCGACAAGCTCGAATCGATGGTCCTGTGCCTGCTCTCCGAACAGCTGGAAGATGCGGCGCTGGCCGAACTGACCGAACGTATCGAGATGGTGGCGCGCGACGCCGCTGTCGTGAAGCGCGACCTGCCCGCCATGAAGGACCGCTTCACCACCGTCGCCGCGGAATCCTCGACCCACGGCGAGGAAGGCCAGGAAGTGGCCGCCTTCCTGCAGTGGGCGCGCGACGAAGGCTTCGAAGTGCACGGCTACGCCTACTACCAGGTCAAGCCGGGCGAACGCGAACTGGAACGCGACATCCCGAGCCGCATCGGCGTGCTGCAGGACACTTCGCACCCGGTCTACGGCACCTGCCTGGCCAACATCCCGGGCGACTTCGACACGCTGTCCAAGCGCGGCCATACCCTGTCGATCGTCAAGGCCGACGTGGGCGGCACCCTGCACCGCGACCAGAGCCTGGACTTCATCGGCGTGCGCCACACCGACGGCAAGGGCGCCATCCTGGGCGAGCACTGCTTCGTCGGCCTGTTCACCCGCGCCGCGACCCTGACCCCGCTGGCCCGCCTGCCGTTCGCGCGCGGCCGCATCGCGCAGGTGCTGAAGATTGCCGGCGTGCGCGAAACCGGCTTCCGCGCCGAGAAGTTCATCGAGATCCTGGAATCGCTGCCGCGCACCGAAGCGCTGGAAGCGGAACCGGAATGGCTGGCCGAAGTGTGCGGCGCCGTGGTGTCGCTGTACAAGCAGCCGCGCGCCAAGGTGTTCGCGCGCCGCGACGTCTATGCGCGCCACCTGAACGTGCTGGTCTACCTGCCGCGCGAGCGCTATTCCGCCTCGGTGGCGCACGCCCTGGCGCGCGCCCTGCAGGAAAGCTCGGGCGCCACCCACGTCAGCTCGCAGACCCTGGTGTCGGACGGTCCGCTGGCGCGCCTGTACCTGATCGCCCACGCCGCGCGCTACCCGCTGGACCTGGAAAGCGACATCCAGCGCCCGCTGCTGACGGTGCTCGACGGCTGGCATGACAGCTTCTCCGAACTGGCCGACAAGGTGAGCGAGGAGCCGCTGCGCAACAGCCTGCGCAAGCTGTGCTCCACGCTGCCGGTCGACTACGTGGCCGCCACCCCGCCAAGCGTGGCCTTCCACGACCTGGACAAGATCCTGCGCAATGGCGACGGCGAGCGTGTCGCCGTGCGCGTCGAACTGCCGTCCGAAGGCAATGCCGGCACCAGCATCCGCCTGTACTCGGTCGAGCGCGTGCCTGCACTGTCGGCGATCCTGCCGGCGCTGCACAACGCCGGCGTGGCCATCGAGCGCGAATCGGCGCACACCATCCGCACCAGCGACGGCAAGAAGCACTACGTGACCAGCCTGGCGGTCGACGCGCAAAGCGCGGCCGAGCTGGCGCGCCCCGGCGTGGTGGAAGTGGCGGAAGACCTGTTCAACGCCCTGTTCAACAACGAAGCGGAAGACGGCCGCCTGAACGGCCTGGTGGTGGAGGGCGGCCTGAGCCTGCGCGAAGTGCAGCTGGTGCGCGCCTACATGAGCTACTGGCGCCAGGGCGGCAGCCAGTTCACCGTGCGCTACATGGCCGAAACGCTGCGCCGCCACCCGGCGCTGGTGAAGGAACTGGTCGACGCGTGGAAGGAGCGCTTCGATCCGAAGCTGCCGGAAGCGACGCGCAACGGCGCCAAGGACAAGCTGCTGGCCATCAAGGGCCGCCTGTCCTCGATCAACCATGCCGACACCGAAGTGATCTTCGCGTCCATGATCGACCTGATGCTGGTGACCTTGCGCACCAACTACTTCCAGAACGCGCAGCAGGGCGACAAGATCATTTTCAAGTTCGACACCAGCAACCTGCAGCTGGTGCCGGAACCGCGTCCGTTCCGCGAAATCTATGTGTTCTCGCGCCGCTTCGAAGGCGTGCACCTGCGCGGCGGCCCGGTGGCGCGCGGCGGCCTGCGCTGGTCGGACCGCATGGAAGACTACCGCACCGAGGTGCTGGGCCTGGTGAAGGCGCAGATGGTGAAGAACGCCGTGATCGTGTCCCGCCGGACGACACCGTACGCTACGACAACGACGACCCGTACCTGGTGGTGGCGGCCGACAAGGGCACCGCGACCTTCTCCGATATCGCCAACAGCATCGCCGTCAAGCGCGGCTTCTGGCTGGGCGACGCGTTCGCATCGGGCGGCTCCAACGGCTACGACCACAAGAAGATGGGCATCACCGCCAAGGGCGCGTTCGAAGCGGTCAAGCGCCACTTCTACGAGATGGGCCACGACATGAACACCACTCCGTTCACCGTGGTGGGCGTGGGCGACATGTCGGGCGACGTGTTCGGCAACGGCGTGCTGCTGTCGAACCAGATCAAGCTGCTGGCGGCCTTCGACCACCGCCACATCTTCCTCGACCCGAACCCGGACACCGCCAAGTCCTTCGCCGAGCGCCAGCGCATGTTCGCCCTGCCGCGCTCCTCGTGGGAAGACTACAACAAGGACCTGATCTCGCAGGGCGGCGGCGTGTTCCCGCGCAGCGCCCGCAGCATCGAACTGTCGCCCGAGATCCGCGCCGCGCTGGACATCGCGGAAACCGCGCTCGCGCCGGAAGAGCTGATGCACCGCATCCTGCTGGCGCCGGTGGACCTGTTCTACAACGGCGGCATCGGCACCTACATCAAGTCCTCGGCCGAAAGCCACGCCCAGGTGAAGGACCGCGCCAACGACAACATCCGCGTCAACGGCAACGAGCTGCGCTGCAAGGTGGTGGCCGAAGGCGGCAACCTGGGCGCGACCCAGGCCGGCCGCATCGAGTTCGCGCTGGCCGGCGGCCGCATCTTCACCGATGCGATCGACAACTCGGCCGGCGTGGATTGCTCCGACCATGAAGTGAACTGCAAGATGTGGCTGGACGTGGAAGTCAACGCCGGCCAGACCTCGGAAGCGCAGCGCAACCAGCTGCTCAACGACATGACCATGGAAGTGGAGCGCCTGGTCCTGCGCGACAACATCCAGCAAACCCGCCTGCTGGTGCGCGAGCACCAGGCCCAGTCCGAGGCGCACGTGCAGGACGGCTACGCCGACCTGATCGCCGACCTGGAAGAAGAGGGCGCGCTGTCGCGCGAACTGGAGCACCTGCCAAGCGTGGCCGAACTGGCGCGCCGCAAGGCCGACGGCCGCGGCCTGACCACGCCGGAACTGGCCGTGGTCATCGCCAACGTGAAGAACCGCTACAAGCGCCTGCTGTCGGCCATGCCGCTGACGGACGAAAGCTGGGCGGAGAAAGTGCTGCGTCCTTACTTCCCTGAACAGCTGGTGGCAACCCGTCCGCCGCTGAACCACCCGCTGGCGAACGCCATCCTGGCCACCGTGCTGGCCAACGAAGTGGTGAACCGCTGCGGCCCGCTGATGCTGCGCGAACTGGCGGCCCAGCACAACTGCAGCGAGCAGGACGTGATCCTGGGCTGGGGTCAGGCCTGGTCCGCGCTGGACCTGGCGCCGATCTTCGACGACCTGGACGCGGATGCGCTGGTAGTGCCGCGCAACGTGGCGCAGCGCGTCGATGCCCGTACCCGTGCCATGCTGAAGGCCGTGATCGAAGGCGTGCTGGCGGTGCCGAAGGAACAGCTGCGCGGCGGCGGCATCGCCGAGCTGACCAGGCTGTTTGCCGACCCTGCCACCGTGCGCAAGATGGCGGCCGACGTGCAGTCCGAGGCGGCGACGCACAGCGGCCTGAAGGCGGAATTCGCCCTGGCATGGAATGCGGTCGATGCGCTGGAAGGCGTGGCGGCGTTCGTGTTCGCGGCGCTGTCGGTCAAGCGTCCCGCCGGGATGGACCTGCCGGGCTTCCTGGCGGTCGGCATGGCGCTGCGCGCGCAGGCGGGCATCGATACGCTGGAGCGCGGCCTGAAGCTGCCGGCCACCTCCAAGTCGCAGGAGCAGCTGCGCAGCTACGCGCAGCAGGCGCTGCGCCGCACCCAGCAAAAGCTGCTGGCGCAGGTGCTGGCGCGCGCCACCGACGGCCATGACGCGGCCGAGGCGGTGGAAGTGGTCACCTGCACGCTCGGCCTGTCCGGCTACGCCGCGTCGGCCGACCTGGAGCAGGCGATGCTGGACGTGTGGGCGCTGTCCGAGGCGGTCAACGCCGTCGCCCTGGCGGCCTGACAACCCCGGCAAACCAGGGTCAGACCCAAGGGGCTGACCCTGGGGGCCGACCCAGGTTTTCCGGGTTTAACGAAGCAAAGACAAAGAATGACAGCAATCCCCCCCGCAGTAAAAGCCCTGGCCGAAGCCGACTTCAGCGCCGTCGCGCGCAGCTTCGGCAGTGCCGGCTTCGCCGTCGCCCAGCCGGCCGACGGCATCATCACCCTGCGCCGCCGGGAGCAGGGCGAGCGTCCCGCCGTCCTGCTCTCGGTCGGCGTGCACGGCGACGAAACCGGCCCGATCGAGCTGGTGGCCTACCTGCTGGACGCCCTGGCGCAGACGCCGCAGGCGCTGGCGGTCGACCTGATGCTGTGCGTCGGCAACATCGACGCCATCCGCCAGGCCAAGCGCTTCATCGACGCGGACCTAAACCGCATGTTCCGCCCCGAGCGCGGCACGCTGGCCGGCAGCGCCGAAGCGGCGCGCGCCGATGCCATGATTGCCGCCACCGCCCAGTTCTTCACCGGCGCCGGACCGCAGCGCTGGCACCTCGACCTGCACACGGCGATCCGCCCCAGCGTCTACCCCACGTTTGCCATCGTCCCCGACCTGATTGCCGACGCCGCCAAGGCGCAGCTGATCGGCTGGCTGGGCGAAGCGGCCATCGGCGCCATCATCATGAATCCCGCCTCGGCCGGCACCTACAGCTACTACAGCGCCGAACACCACGGCGCCGCCGGCAGCACGGTCGAACTGGGCCGCATCGGCACGCTGGGCCAGAACGACCTGTCGCAGTTCGAGCACGCGCGGGTCGCCCTGGAGCGCCTGCTGCGCGGCCGTCCGCCGGCCGCCGTGGCGCACGCGCCGCACGTGTTCAAGGTGGCGCAGAACATCATCAAGCTGAGCGACAACTTCCGCATGGCCTTCGGCAAGGACACGCAGAACTTCACCGCGCTGAAGAAGGGCGACGAGATCGCGCGCGACGGCGACACGGTCTACACCGTGCAGCACGACGAAGAGCTGGTGGTCTTCCCCAACCCCGACGTGCGCGTCGGCCTGCGCGCCGGCATGATGGTCACGCGCGTGAATTGAGCACTTGCGCTACACTGGCCGGATACCCACCGGAAGGAGTAGCGCATGTCCCTGTCCATGTACAAAGTCTCCGCGCCCGTCTTCGTGCGCGGCTTGAAGGTAATGGCCGACCTGCTGCGCAAGGCGCAGGCCCATGCCGAAGCAGGTGGCGCCTCTGCGTCAACGCTGCTGTCGGCGCGGCTGGCCGACGATATGCTGCCGCTGGCCGCCCAGGTGCAGCGCGCCAGCGATACCAGCAAGCTCTCGATCGAACGCCTGACCGGCGTCGCCGCCCCGAAATTTTCCGACAATGAAACCAGTTTCGAGCAGCTGCAGGAACGCATCGCGAACACGGTCGCGTACATCGAAGGGGTAGGGGAGGAGCATTTCGCGGACAGCGAAACGCGCGAGGTGGCGCTCAGCTTCGGCAATTTCAAGCCGACCTTTACCGGCGAGAGCTATCTGCTGACGTTCGCGCTGCCGAACTTCTACTTCCATGTCGTGACGCTGCACGACATCCTGCGTAACCAGGGAGTCAAGATCGGCAAGATCGACTACCTGGGTCCTTACGAAGGCTGATCAGAGGCCGGCGCGCAGGGCGTAGGTAGCCGCCACCACCAGCAGGGCCAGGCCCAATGAAATCGCAGCAGTCGCCGTCAGCGGATGAATGCGGGACGAAACGGTTGGGATCTTTTTGTACATGGCGGGCTCCTTCTCAGTGGCGGTTTTGCATGCGTTGCAGGTTATCAACGCGCGCGGCGCCAGGCTAGACACCAGGCTGTATCAATAGTAAGCACTTGTAACATGAGCCATTTATTCTCTCCCTATGCACTGGGCCCGCTGCCGCTGGCCAACCGCATCGCCATCGCCCCCATGTGCCAGTACTCGGCGCACAACGGGCTGGCGACGGACTGGCACATGATCCACTACGGCCACCTGGCCCTGTCCGGGGCCGCCCTCCTGATCCTGGAGGCGACTGCCGTCTCGCCGGAAGGGCGCATTTCGCCCGCCGACCTGGGACTGTGGTCGGCCGAGCACCAGCAGGCGCTGGCGCCCATCGTGCAGGCCATCCGCCGCCACGCGCCGATCAGGCTCGCCGTGCAGCTGGCGCACGCCGGGCGCAAGGCGTCCAGCGCGCCGCCCTTCGAAGGCGGCCAGGCGCTGGCGCCGGGGCAGGGCGGCTGGCAGACCGTCGCGCCATCGGCGCTGCCGCACGGGGCGGGCGAACCTGTCCCGCTCGCGCTGGACGAGGCCGGGCTGGCGCGCATCAAGTCCGATTTCGTGAACGCCGCCCTGCGCGTGCATGCCTTGGGCATCGAAGCCATCGAACTGCACGGCGCCCACGGCTACCTGCTGCACCAGTTCCTCTCGCCACTGGCCAACCAGCGCAGCGACCAGTACGGCGGGGCGCTGGAAAACCGCATGCGTTTCCCGCTCGAGGTGTTCGACGCCGTGCGCGCCGCCATGCCGGCCGGCATGGCGCTCGGCATGCGCATTTCCGCCACCGACTGGGTGGAGGGCGGCTGGGACATCGAACAAAGCCTGGCCCTGGCGCGCGAACTGCAGCAGCGCGGCGCCGACTTCGTCCACGTTTCCGGCGGCGGCGTCTCGCCCCTGCAGCAAATTCCGCTCGGCCCGGGCTACCAGATCCAGTTCGCCCAGCGCATCAAGGCGGAAACCGGGCTGCCGACCATTGGCGTGGGGCTGATCACCGAACCGCTGCACGCAGAATCGATCATCGCCAGCGGCCAGGCCGACATGGTGGGCCTGGCGCGCGCCATGCTGTTCAACCCGCGCTGGCCGTGGCACGCGGCGGCCGCGCTGGGAGCCCAGGTTGCTGCACCGCCGCAGTACTGGCGCTCGCAGCCGCGCGAGCTGAAAAACCTGTTCGGCGAGACGCGACTCGGCCAGCGCTAGGCGCGGCAGGCGTGGGCTGCCTGCCACGATTGCCATTCCTGCATCAAAATCCTTTAGGTTCAGCATCTGCGAGGTCTTATAATCGTGGAGTTTTTTTGTCCTGAAGGATATGCCTGTGAATCAATCGCTGGTCCAGAAGCTGACCCGAACCAAGCCGGCCCCTGTGGAAACGGATGCCACAAGCCTGCACGGTGAGGGCTTGAGCCGCTCCATCGGCCTGTTTTCGCTGACGATGATTGGCGTCGGCGCCACGATCGGCACCGGTATTTTCTTCACCATGGTCGAAGCAGTGCCCAAGGCCGGCCCCTCGGTGGTGCTGTCCTTCCTGCTGGCCGCGCTGACGGCCGGCCTGACGGCGCTGTGCTACGCCGAACTGTCGTTCCGCGTGCCGGCCGCCGGTTCCGCCTACTCCTTCGCCTACCGCACGCTGGGCGAGTTCATGGCCTTCATCGTCGCCTTCTGCCTGCTGCTCGAATACGGGCTGGCGGCCAGCGCCACGGCCATCGGCTGGTCGGACTACCTGAACAATTTCCTGGTCAACGCCTTCCACTGGCAGATCCCGGAGCACCTGCGCGCGCCGATGATCGTCTCGACTCCGAACGGCACGGTGTGGAACACGGGGCACTTCAACCTGCCGCCGGTGATCCTGGTGGTGCTGTGCTGCTTCCTGCTGGTGCGCGGCGCCAAGGAATCGGCCACCGCCAACGCCGTGATGGTGCTGATCAAGCTGGCGATCCTGATCTTCTTCGCCGCCATCGCCTTCTCCGGCTTCGACACGAACAACTTCACGCCGTTCCTCAAGCACAGCCCAGGCGAGTGGCTGCCCGGCGCGACCGGCATTGCCGCCGCGGCCGGGACGGTGTTCTTCTCCTTCATCGGCCTGGACACCATTGCCACCGCCGGCGAAGAAGTGCGCAACCCCAAGCGCAACGTCCCGATCGGCATCATCTCGGCGCTGGTGATCGTCACCGTGTTCTACATGCTGGTGGCCATGGCCGCGATGGGCGCCCAGCCGGCGCACAAGTTCGAAGGCCAGGCGGCAGGCCTGTCCGTGATCCTGCAGAACGTGACCGGCCAGGCATGGCCTGCGCTGGTGCTGTCGGCCGGCGCGGTGATCTCCGTCTTCTCCGTGACCCTGGTGACGATCTACGGCCAGACCCGCATCCTGTACGCCATCGCCAAGGACGGCCTGGTGCCCAAGACCTTCCAGAGCGTGAACCCGAAATCGCACGCTCCGGTCGCCAACACCGTGATCGTGAGCCTGGTGGTGGGCGCGGTGGCCGGCCTGGTGGATTCGACCTTCCTGTGGGATATGGTCTCCATGGGCACCCTGACTGCATTCATCGTGGTGTCGGTCGCCGTGCCGGTGCTGCGTTCCAAGGAACGCGCCGCGGGTACCTACACCAAGGGCGGCTTCCGCGTGCCGTTCGGCCCATACCTGGTGCCGGGCCTGAGCATCCTGGCCTGCGCTTACCTGATGATCAACCTGTCGCATGCCACCAAGGTGATTTTCACTATCTGGATGGGCGTGGCGGTGATAACCTACTTCATCTACGGTATCCGAAACTCCAGGCTTAACAAGGTGTAAAGAATGCAGGCCCAAGCAATCGCCCAAACAGTTTTTCTGGCCTCGGCCATTTTCTCTGGGGCGGTTGCCCAGGCGGCTCCCGCAGGTCTCGCCATGCGCGACTACCGCTGGGTCGCCATCTCCCCCGCCGGCGAGCGCGTCGTGTCGCTGGAAACCATCGACGCCGGCAGCGGCAAGCGCGCGCACCCGACCGTCGTGGTGCGCGACGCGGCCAGCGGCGCCATCGTCTCCGAATTCGATCCCTGCGGTGCGTGCAGTTATGACAAGCCTTCCTGGTCGCCGGACGGCAAGGCGCTGGCCTTTGTCGCCAGCGACAGCCGCGCAGGGTCGGCCTGGCTGTACGTGGCCGCAGGCGGCAAGACGCGCTCACTGGCCGCGGTGCAGGGCGTCGCCAGCACGGCGCGCTGGTCGCCCGATGGCCGCACCGTGGCCTTCCTGGCAACGCCCGACGCCCGCAAGGAAACTGGCGCCACCGCAGCCGGCGCGCGCCTGGTGGGCGAGATCGGCGTGCATGAAGATGCGCAGCGCATCGCCATGGTCGCCGCCGATGGCGGGCCTTTCAAGCTGGTGTCTCCGTCCGATACCTTCGTCTACGAATACGACTGGCTGCCCGACGGCAAAGGCTTCATCGCCACCAGCGCCCAAGGCAACGGCGACAACAACTGGTGGGTGGCCAAGCTGACCCACATCGACGCCGGCAGCGGCGCGCTGCGCATTGTCGCCCACCCAGGCACGCAACTGAACCTGCCACGTGTGTCGCCCGACGGGCGCACTGTGGCCTTCATCGGTGGCTTGATGAGCGACTTCGGCTCCATTGGCGGCGACATCTACACGGTGCCGCTGGCGGGTGGCGAACCGGTCAACCTGACGCCCCGCTTCAAAGGCACCTTCAACGCGCTGGCATGGCGCGGCAATGGACTGCTTGCCTCTGCCCTGATGGGCGACAAGTCGAATATCGTGGCGGTCGACCTGCAAGGCCGCAGCACGGTGCTGCGCTCGGTCGCCGCCTCCACCAGCGCCGGCGACGGCCGCATGACCTTCAGTGCCGATGGCGGCAAGGCTGCGGCGGCGCAGGAGGATTTCGAGCATCCGTCGGCCATCGTGGCCGGACCGCTTGCCGACATGCGCGCCATCACGGACGACAACGCCCACCTGACGCCGCAGGTGTCGGTGCAGAACATCAGCTGGAAGAACGAAGGCTTCAATGTACAGGGCTGGCTGCTTGGCCCGCGCAGCGTGGAAGCGGGCAGGAAATACCCCATGATCGTGCAGGTGCACGGCGGCCCGGCCGCTGCCGCCTCGCCGCGCTACATCGCGCCAGGTGAGCAGGGCAATGCGCTGGTGCGTGAACTGGTGGAGAAGGGCTACTACGTTTTCCTGCCCAACCCGCGCGGCAGCTTTGGCCAGGGCCAGGCGTTTGCCCGCGCCAACCGCCGCGATTTCGGCGGCGGCGACCTGCGCGACATCCTGACCGGCATCGATGCCGTGGCGGCCGCGGCGCCGGTCGACACCAACCGCATGGGCCTGATGGGGCATTCCTACGGCGGCTTCATGACCATGTGGGGCGTGACCCATTCGCAGCGCTTCAAGGCAGCCGTGGCGGGCGCCGGCATCGCCAACTGGATTTCCTATTATGGCCAGAACGGGATCGACCAGTGGATGATCCCGTTCTTCGGGGCCTCCGCCTACGACGACCCGGCGATCTACCGCCAACTTTCGCCGATCGAGTCGATCAAGGTGGCGCGCACGCCGACCCTGGTCTATGTCGGTGAGCGCGACGTAGAATGCCCGCCGGCGCAGTCAATGGAGTTCTGGCACGGCCTGAAAGCGATGGGCGTGCCGACTACGCTGGTGATTTATGAAGGTGAAGGGCACAGTATCCGCAAGCCAGAGCACCAGCGCGACCTGCGCAAGCGCACGATTGAGTGGTTTGGACGTTACCTGGGTGAGTAAGTAGCATGCGTTTGAGGTTCAAGTTGATGGCGGCCCTGCTGGCGACGGGGCTGGGATCGGTGGTGCTGGTGGGCGGGGTTGCCTACGTCAGTGTCACCTACAAGGTCGATTCCTTGCGCCGCCAGCAGGCGGCCGAGCATTTCCACACCTATATGACGGCCTACCTTGCCGAGTATGGCGACTGGAAGAACGCGATCGCGACCGAATCGTTCGACCGCTTCGTACGGCGCCAGGAGGGCGAGCGCACGAGTGGGTCCGAGCTGCCGAGCGAGATGCTCGAGCGCATGCCGCCGCGTATCAACGACCAGGCCCGTTATGCGGGCCCCGCGCGCGATGGCAGGCCTGCCCTGCGCGAGGCTGGCGCTGCGGACGGCGCGAGTGCTGCACGGCCACCGCGCGAGCGCCCGGCGCCGCCCCCCGTACCCCAGGAGGCGTTGCCGCCGGACGCCCAGGGTTTGCAGGAAGGCCCGCCGCCGGAAGGCTGGCGTCGCCCGCGCGACGGCTACGGCCCGCCGCGTGAAGGCGAACGCGGGCCGCGCGATGGTTATGGTCCGCCGCCCGAAGGCGAACGCCCCCCACGCGACGGCTATGGCCCGCCGCCGGAAGGCGAACGTCCCCCACGCGACCGCTATGGTCCGCCGCCCGAAGGCGAACGTCCCCCACGTGACCGCCATGGTCCGCCGCCCGAAGGCGAACGTCCCCCACGTGACGGCTATGGCCCTCCGCCCGAAGGTGAACGTCGCCCGCACGACGGTTATGGCCCGCCGCCGGAAGGCCCGCGCGGCGCCCCTCCGCGCGAGAATGCGCGCCCGGCGCCGCCACCCGTTCCCGCGCTGGAGGCCCGCCCGCGCCCGCAGCAGGCACCTGCGCCGGACCAGGTCCGCAGCGCCAACGAAGCGTTGCGCCGACCGCCGGGCGAACCTGACGGGGCCGGAGAACGGCCGCCCCCGCGCCGCCGCGGCGACGGCCCGCCGCCATTCCGCTTCGTGCTCGCCGATGCCGACTACAAGATCCTGCTGGGCGGCGGCCAGTTCCGCGTGGACGATTCCCTGCCGGAAGCGCTGCGCGCCACCGCCCGCCCGATCGTTGTCAAAGACCAGACCGTCGCCTACATGTCCAGCGAAGGCGCGCTCACGCCCACGCCGCAAGAGCAGAAATACATCGACGCCCTGTACAACTCCCTGTTGTGGGGCATCGCCGCCGCAGCCGGCCTGGCGACCCTGCTCGGCGTGCTGCTAAGCCGCGGCCTGTCGCGCAGCCTGAGCGGCCTGACGCAAGCCGTGAAAGGCATGCACGAAGGCGAACTGCGCCAGCAGGTACCGGTGAAAGGAAAGGACGAAGTGGCGGCGCTGGCGAGCGCCTTCAACGAGATGAGCGAACAGCTCGCGCAAAGCCACGAAGAGCTCAACGCCTCGCACGCCACCATCCTGCAGCAGGCGGAGCAACTACGCGAACTCAGCATCCGCGACGCACTCACGCAGCTCTATAACCGGCGCCATTTCGACGAACAGGCCAACACCCTGTTCAACCAGGCCGTGCGCCACAAGCGCCCGCTGGCGCTGGTGATCTGCGACATCGACCACTTCAAGAAGATCAACGACACCTACTCGCACGCCACCGGCGACGTCGTGCTGCGCCATGTCGGCAACATCCTGCGCAAGCACATGCGCCTGTCCGACCTGGTGGCCCGCTACGGCGGCGAAGAATTCGTGATGGCCTTCCCGGAAACGCCAGGCCCGCAGGCTGCCGCCTTGTGCGACAAGCTGCGCGGCCTGATCGAAAGCTATCCGTGGCACGAAGTCCATCCCGACCTGAAGGTCACCATGAGCATGGGCGTGTACGCCGACATCGCCGCCGGCAGCGCCGAGACCATGCTGCAAAAGGCCGATGCACTGCTCTATCGCGCCAAGGAATCGGGCCGCAACCGCGTCTGCTTCGTGTGAGAATCTGCGTAGTTCCGAAAGGGCCCGCGGTGTTAAGCTGCGGGCCATGAAAACCGCTTACCCGCTCGCCTTCTTCCTGGCCATCCGTTGCGCATCCGCCTCAGCGGCACCCGATATCGTCCCGCTTGAATTTGTCGGCGGCATCCCCTTCGTCAAAGTGACAGTGGGTGCGGCGCCGGCGGGGCGCATGATGTTCGATTCAGGCGGCATGATCGGCATCGCCGTTCCGCAGTCAACCATCGAGCAATCCGGATCGGTTAAGGTCCTGGACGAGAAGCGCCGCTTCTCGGACTTGCTGGGCCAGGTGCAGGAGGTGCCGATGCTGGTCGCCAGGGACGTCGTCCTCGGCGCCACCCATCTGCCGCCAGTGAGCGGCCAGATCAACACCGAATGGGGCGGCAACGGCGCGGACGCCGACCTGGACGCGGCACGCAAGGGCGGCGTGATCGGGTTGGAAGCCTTCGCCGAGCGCCCGCTGATGTTCGACTACAGGCGCCGCACCATGTCGATCTACGCCGCGGGCGACGCGCACAAGCAGGAATGGAAGAAGTGGCGCGCGCTGCCGCTAAGCTATGGCAAGGAAGGTCCGTTCGTGACGCTGCGCGTTGCCGGCGTGCCGAAGAAGTTTGTGCTCGATACTGGAGCCCAGGTCAACCTGGTCGATAGCGGCAAGTTCGCCTGCAGCGCCGAATGCCCGCGCCCGCGCCTGCCCGAGCTGGCCGATGCGCACGGCAAGGCGCTATCGGTGCAGGACGCCGAGCGCATCGACCTGGCAAATGCGCCGTTCGACGGCATCCTCGGCGCACCATTCTTCCGCAGCTACCGCGTCGTGTTCGACGTGAAGGGCGGCCAGTTGCACATCGCCCCGCACTAGCCTGGCGCCGGGCTAGCCTTCCAGCGCGACGTTGCGGACAATCGCGTCGCTGTGCACGATGATCTTGTCCGCATCGGCCTGCAGCAGGCGGATGCGTCGCTGCACCAGCGGCCACCCGGACCAGGCCACTTCCGGTGCGGCGGGAGCGTCGCGGCGCAGCGGCGCCGCCGGCGGCGTGGCCCCGGTATGGCGCGACAGTGCGACCGAGAGTGTGCGGCAAACCGTGGAATGGCTGGTGGCCAGCATGGCATTCACCGCATCGGTCGGGATATCGCGCACGTGGCGGCGCAGGATGGCGCGCAAGGCCGCCACGTGCGCGACCAGCAGGTAGTTCTGCACGATGAACAGGTTGATGTCCTCCGCCGCGCGCTGCTTGCTTTCCGGCTCGTCCAGCATGCGCACCAGCGCCGCGCTGAGCGCCGCCAGCGCGTCCATCAAGCGTTTGCGCTGGATACGGTAGATGAAATCGTTGCGGTACTTTCCTTGCAGGAGGTCGAAGCTGGCCTCCATATAGCTCAGGTTCACCTCCAGCACCTGCTTGATCAGTCGCGGCAACGACTGGTACTCCCAGTTCGCCAGCACGAAGCTGAACGCTGTCGCGATGGCGGCGCCGACAAAGGTATCGACCAGCCGCTCGGAGATCAGGTTGCTGCTCGGCGCCACCAGGTACATCCACAGCAGGATCATCACCGACACCGCGATCGCTGCGTAGCGGTAGCGCAGGTAGATGAAGGTCGGCGTGGCGATGGAAGCCAGCACCAGCACCGCCAGGATGGCGGCCGGATGGTTCATGAACTTCAGTACCAGCGCAGTGATGATGCAGCCGATCACCGTGCCCACGATACGGTCCGAGCGGCGCTGCTTGGTCATGCTGAAGCTTGGCTTGAGGATGATGACGATAGTCAGCACGATCCAGTAGCTGTGCGCCTTGTAGGGCAGCATGGCGCCGATGGCCAACCCGACCGCGATGGCCATCGAGACGCGCAGCGCAAAGCGGAACACCGGCGAATCCATGCGGAAGTGCGACAGCATCAGCTGCAGCTCGTACTTCTGCTGCGACAGGAAAGGCTGCATGTCCATGTCGCGCCAGAACGGCGTGTCCTCGTACACCTTCTGGCTCGCCACGTGCAGCTCGCCGACCATGCGGATGATGGCCATGATCTTGTTGCGCTGGGCGCGCAGCACGGTGACCGCTTCGCGGCGCGGCTTGCCCGCATCGAGTTCTTGCTGCAAGTGTGCGATCTGCTGCTCCAGCGCCGTGAGCTCCGGCGTGTAGTCCACTTCCGGGTAAGAAGCGCGGTCGCGCGTCACGGCGTACGCCACCGACTCGATGTCGCGCGCCGCCTTGTAGGCCAGGTCGTGCAGCGTGCGCAGGGCGGGCGAGTCAAGCAGGTGGGTGCGCAGCGCGCTGTAGTCCGTGTGCGTCGCCAGGATTTGCTCGTACAGGTCCAGCATGCAGACGTGGATCTGCACCACCACCGCATCCTTGCGGTTGTTGTGCGCGCGCAGGATCAGGTCGCGCGATGCCTGCTGGCGATCGGCCAGCAAGGCCTGGTGGCGCACCAGCTTGTTGAACTGTTCGGTGAGGTTGTAGCGCGTGTCGTAGAAATCGGCCTTGATGTCGATGTAAGCCGCCAGCTCGAACAGCGCCTCTGCCAGCACCTGCTGCTTGATGCGGTGGCGCAGCAGCCATGCCACGCCCATGGCGTAGGCGAGGTAGGACAGCGCGCCCACCATGAACAAGCCCGCGTGGCGGAACGATTCGGCCGGCGTCAGCACGTGCTCGGTCGACATGGTCATGATGAACAGCGTCGCCAGCTGCAACGGCATGGACTTCTTGCCATACACGACCATCATGCTGGCGAAGAAGCTCACCGCCACCAGCATTGCCATCAGCAGCCAGTAGTAAGGCCCGCAAAGGCTGATCAGCAGCGTGACGGCGCTGCACAGCAGCACCGATGCCATCATTTCGTTGAACTTGTGGCGCAGGGGACTGGGCATGTCCATCAGCGCGGTGCACAGCGCGCCGATGCCGACGGACATGGCGACGTTCGTGTCGGCCAACCACATGAACAGCGCAATAATGCCCACCAGGCCGGCGCCGAAGCGCAGGCCCAGGTGGAAGTAATGGCTGTAGAAGAAGGTGCGGGGGTCTAGTGCGTAGTGCATGGTCCCCGTCTTACACAATCGACAGGACAGGGTAGCGGCGCCATTCCGGCTCGCGCTGTCGCTGGCAGTTGTGGAAGATGAAGTGCAGCACTGCGTCCTTGTCTTTCACCAGGGCGGGATTGGCGGCCTTCCAGCTGTCGAATTTCGCCTTGGTTTCCGGCTCGGTCGCCAGGATGTCGGCGGCCAGGTCCTCGAACACGTAGTCGGAGATGTTCTCCTTGCGCTCCAGCACGGAGTTGAAGAAGCCCCAGCGGAAGAACGAATCGTGCGCCTGCGGCTCCAGGGTCTCGACCGCGTAGCGCGCGTTGTCCTGGTCGAGTGAAACGTACCAGTCGCCGGCAGCCAGGTCGAAGGACCCTTCGCGCTGCTCGACTTCCACCTCGTCATGGAACATGTGGCCCTCGTAGGCGGTCGGGCGCGAGGTCACACCGGCGATATGGTAGTAGTGAGCCTGCACGGTGGTGGGCGCCTCGATGCGGGTCATCTGCACGCCGTTCCATTGCAGGCGCTCGATCACTTCGCGCCATGCCTGTGGAATGACATAGGCCTTCGGCGCCTTCACGATGGTCTCGGCTGGGAAGCGGTTGAACCACTTGATGTCGCGCGCCCACGGCTTGCTGCGGTCGTACGACAGGCGGATGTAGTCGCCCAGCAGCGAAGGGCTGCGCTGCGCCTCGTAGCCCTTGAAGTGGAAGCTGCCCGGATTCTCTTCATCCATGCGCCAGGTGACGGCCCACTCCTTCTGCTTGCGCTGCGTTGCCTTGGCGGCGGCGCGCAAGGCCTTGATCTGCTCGCCGTGCGCGACGGTGAAGTTGCGCACGGTGTCCACCAAGGCGCGCATGGAGTCGTAGCGGTCGGCGTACGGCTTCAGCATGTGCGTCTCCGGCATGAAGCCGATGATGTTGTGCAGGGCGGTGAAGCCGGTCGAGAAGCGCGCGGTTTCCAGGAAGTCGGCGATACCGTCGTCCGGCGTTTCCACCACGGGGTTCACGTAAGGGCAGGTCGGCCAGCCGGCAGCTGCCATGTCCTGGTAGAGCTGCGGCAGCATGGTGTCGCGCAGGAAGGCGCCCAGTTCGCCGCCCAGCTTGTCGCACTGCGTGTGGATCAAGGTCATGGTGTAGCTGTAGTCGGCGCCGTTGGACGTGTGGGTGTCCACCATCACGTCCGGGTCCCAGGCGGTGATCAGCTGGTTGAAGAACTGCGCGTTGAGCGTGTCGCACTTGACGAAGTCGCGGTTCAGGTCCAGGTGGCGGCTGTTGCCGCGGAAGCCGAACTGCTCCGGGCCGTCCTGGTTGGCGCGCGAGGTATTGCTGCGGTTCAGGCAGCCGTCCACGTTGTAGACCGGCACGAACAGCAGCACCGTCTTGCCCAGGCTGGCCAAGAGCTCCGGCTTGAAGCAGAAGTCGCGCACCATGGCCATGCAGGCGTCGATGCCTTCCGGCTCGCCAGGATGGATGCCATTGTTGTTGAAGAAGACCGTGCGGCCTTCGCGTTTGATCTGTTCGCGATCGAAAACGCCGTCGGCGCTGACCACGCCCACATGCAGGGGAATGCCGCCGTCCGAAACGGCTGCCTGTTCGAATTTCAGGATGGTCGGGAAGCGGCGCGCCAGTTCTTCGTAGAAGGCGATGCACTCGGTCCAGAGGGTGGTCTGGTTCTTGTTGCCTTTTTCGTAAGGCGTGAGCATTTCTTGCATGGTCTGGATCTCAGGTTTCTGCAGTGGGGAGGTCAGCGATTTTACCATCTAGCCCTTGCTGGCGTTGGTCTCCACCCACGCGGCAAAGGCCTTCGCCCAGCCGGCCAGCACTGCGCGCGTCTTCTCGTTATTGACCTTGCCGTCTTCCCCGAGCAGGGCGCTGCCGTTGCCGATATAGACTTCCGGGCCGGGCATCACCGGCGCGTTCAGCGTCACCATGCACTGGCGCACGTTCATGTTGCCGGCAAAGCCGCCGACGGCGCCGATCGAGGCCGAAATCACGCCCACCGGCTTGGCGTTCCAGATGCTCTTGCCCCAAGGGCGCGAACCGACGTCGATGGCGTTCTTCAGCGCGCCCGGCATGGCGCGGTTGTACTCCGGCGTGGCGATGGCGATGCCGTCCACGCCGCGCAGCTTGTCGCGGAAGGCGGTCCAGGCCGCGGGCGGCGTACCGGCGTCGTCCAGGTCCTGGTTGTACAGCGGCAGGTCGCCGATGTCGACGAACTCGAACTGCAGTTCGGGCGGCGCCACCTCGACAAGCGCGTTGGCGAATTTACGGTTCAGCGAATCCTTGCGCAGGCTGCCGACGATGAGAGCGATTTTCTTGGCCATGTGGAGGCTCCGTGTGAGGTGTAAAAAGGACAATGTACATCAAGCGGGCAGGATATGCTCGTCCTCCCGTAACGCCTCGTACAGGAACTGGCTGAGCGCCTTGATGCGCGCCACGTTGCGCAGATCGCGATGGGTCAGCACCCAGAGCTGGGTATGGAAGCGTGCATCGGGCGGCGCCAGCTGCACGAGCGTGCGCTCGCGCGCGGCCAGCATGCACAGCAACGGCGCCACGCCCATGCCGTGGCGTACCGCGTCGACCATGGCCAGCAGGCTGTCGGCGCGCAGCGCGACCTGCGCCGGCGGCACCCGTTCCGCCAGCCACTGGGCCGCCGCCAGGTGCGACAGGCTGTCGTCCGGCGCCACCCAGCGGTGCGCCGCCCAGTCCTCGCGCCCGATGCCGGCGCGCTGCGCGCGGCGCAGGTAGGCATGCGACGCGTACAGCGCCGTCGCCACCGTCCCCACCTTGCGCCCGACCAGGCTGGCCGGCGGTGTGTTGGAAGGCCGCAGCGCCATGTCGGCCTCGCGCTGGGTGAGATTGAGGAAGTTGTTGTTGACCACCAGCTGCAGCTGCACCGCCGGATGCAGCTGCTGGAAACGCTCCAGGTGAGGCATGAGCAAGCCATGCGCCAGGGTGTCGGTGGTGGTCAGGCGGATGGTGCCGCCCAGCGCCGCATCCAGCCCGCCGACTGCACGCTGCGCGCTGCCGATTTGCTCCTCGATGGGGCCCAGGCGGCCGCGCAAGGTGTCGCCGGCGCCCGTCATCACATAGCCCGACTGCAGGCGCTCGAACAGGCGCACGCCCAGCGACCGCTCCAGGCCATCGAGCCGGCGCAGTACCGTGGAATGGTTCACGCCCAGTTCGCGCGCCGCCGCCGCGATGGAACCGCCGCGCGCGACAGCGGCGAAATAGCGCAAGTCCTGCCAATCAAGATTCTGCATATTTGCTTAATCGTTCCGCCATTTTTTGGAATTCTAATGCGTTTTTGCGGGACATACACTGTGTGCACCACATCACCGAGGAAACGACCATGCTGACGCTATACACCGCCGACACGCCCAACGGGCAAAAGATCACCATCGCGCTGGAAGAACTCGGCCTGCCGCACCAGGTACACCACGTGAACCTGTCCGCCGGCGAGCAGCACCGGCCGCCGTTCAGCGAAATGAGCCCCAACCACAAGATTCCCCTGCTGGTGGACGACGGCACGCCGATCTTCGAATCCGGCGCCATCCTGATCCACCTGGCCGACAAGGCCGGCAAGCTGTTGCCCGCGTCGGGCGCAGCGCGCAGCGTGGCGCTGCAATGGCTGTTCCTGCAGGTCGGCAGCATTGGCCCCATGCTTGGCCAGCTCTGGTACTTCCGCCACGGCGCGCAGCATAGTATGCGCAACGAACAAGCGCTCGAACGCTACGGCCGCGAGACCTTGCGCCTGCTGGGTGTATTTGAAGAGCGCCTGGCCGACACCCCATACCTGGCGGGCGACGCCTACACGGTTGCCGACATTGCCAGCTTCCCCTGGATCCGCTCCCACCACGAGCTGGGCGTCACGCTGAACGACTTCCCCGCGGTGGCCGACTGGACTGCCCGCATCGCCGCGCGCCCCGCCGTGCAGCGCGGCCTGGCGCGGGCCAAGCCATGATCGCCGCCTGGGGGCTGCTGCTGGCCGCCGCGCTGGTCGACATCGCCATGGCGGTCGCCCTCAAGCACGCGCAAGGGTGGACCCGGCTGTGGCCCAGCATCGCCGGCCTGGTATGCGCCAATGGCGCCATCGTGCTGCTGACGATGGCCCTGCGCCAGCTGCCGGTCGGCACCGCCTTTGCGGTCTTCACCGGCATAGGCGCCGCCGGCGCCGCGCTGCTGGGCATCGTGCTCTACGGCGAAAGCGCCGCCCCCCTGCGCCTGCTGCTGATTGCCGCCATCGTCGCCAGCATCGCCGGCCTCAAGCTCACAAACGGCTGAGCCCGTGTCCACCGTGGGGTCAGACCCTTTTGGTGGACACGGGCTCAGCCGTGCAATGCATGGGTCCGTGTCCACCAAAGAGCCTGACCCCAAGGTGGACACGGGCGGGGCCGTAGCTTACTCGGCGCCCATTTCCTTCATCAGGTTGTGCGCCTTGTCGATGTGCTTCATGTTCCACAGCATGTAGCGCAGGTCGACCTGGATGTCGCGCGTCTTGGCCTGGTTGAAGTCCCAGTCCGAAATGATGGAGTCCAGGGTGCCGTCGAAGGCCAGCCCTACCAGCTCGGCCTTGGAGTTCAGCGCGGCGGAACCGGAGTTGCCGCCCGTGATGTCGAGCGTCGCCAGGAAGTTCACCGGGACCGACTTCAGCTTCGCATCGGCGTACTTGCCGAATTCCTTCTTGTTGATGGCGTCCAGCTGCGCTTGCGGTGCCTTGAACTCGCCTTCGCCCGTGGCCTTGGCTTTCACGCCGGCCAGCGTGGTGAACGCGCTCCAGCCCGTGGTGCCGTCGGCGCCTTCCGCGCGGCCGGCGATCTTGCCGAAGGTCACGCGCAGGGTGCCGTTCGCATCCGGGTACACCGCCTTGCCCTTGGAGTTCATGAAGGCGATCTTGGCCTTCATGTAGCTGGCGTAGGCTTGCTGGATCTTGCCGGCCAGCTCTTCGTTCTGGGCTTCGCGCTTCAGGCCGTCTTCGTACAGGGCCACGGCGGCCTTGATGAAGGCGTCGTCGCTGGCCTTGAAGTCTTCCGGCTTCTTGCCGATCCAGGAGGCGCGGAACTCGCCGTCTTCCATCTTGGAACCGGCGTACAGCTTGTCCAGCGCGGCCGACAGTTCGGCTTCGCTCATGCCGGCCTTGATGCCCAGCACGCTGTCGAACACGGCATTGTGCTCGGCGGCAGCTTGCGCGTTGTACTGCTTCAGGTTGTTCAGCGCCACGGCCTTGTCGACCTTGGCGACGTAGGTCTTGTTGGCGCCCTTGATGGCCTGCTCGATGCGCTTGATGTCGCGTTCCTGGTAGCCGGCCTTCCGTTCGGCGTTCGGCTTGGTGCTTTCGTTGGCCAGGCGGTACATGGCGCGCGCCAGGCCCAGCATGGTTGGCGAGGAACGGTCGTAGTGGAAGTCGCGCTTGTTCTCGGCGTCGCGCTGGGCGATCAGCTTTTCCACCGCTTCCAGGTCGGCGCCGAAGGCGGCCTTGCGCTTGGCATCGCCATTCACCCACGCCTTCAGGGCGGCGTGCTCGGCCGTCTTGCGCTCGAGCACATCGCTGCCTTCGTAGCTGTTCAGCATGCCCTTGCGGTTCTTGTAGTAGTTGTTGATGTTGGCGACGCGGCCGGCCACCTTCAGGGCCGCATCGCGGTCGCCCTTGGTTTCGCGGTCGATGATGGCCAGGGTCTCGTTGGAGTTCTGGATGAAGGCCGGGTATTCGAAGCCGAAGGTGTTGGCCACTTCCGATGGCAGGCGGTGGCGGTTGGTACGGCCTGGGTAGCCCAGCACCATCACGAAGTCGCCTTCCTTCACGCCTTCCTTGGCCAGCTTCAGGTAGGACTTCGACTCGTAAGGCACGTTGTCCTTGTGGTAGTCGGCAGCCTTGCCGTCTTTGCTCACGTAGGCGCGGTAGAAGCCGTAGTCGCCGGTGTGGCGCGGCCACATCCAGTTGTCGGTGTCGCCGCCGAACTTGCCTACGCCTTCGGCCGGGGCGTGCACCAGGCGCACGTCGCGGATTTCCAGCTGCTTGATCTGGTAGAACTCCAGGCCGCCGTAGAAGGAGGACACGGTGCAGCGGTGGCCTTCGTCCGTCTCGCACGCGGCTACCAGGGCTTTCTGGTTCTTCTCGATCGCGTCCACGCGCGCCTTGCCTTGCAGCTTGGCCACGTCAGCGGTGATGACCTTGTCGCTGACGTTGACCACTTCCTTGGTCACGTACACGCGGCTGCCCGGCGAGGCCGGCAGCTCTTCGCCCAGGGTGTGCGCCACGAAACCGTTGGCCAGCAGATCGCGCTCCTTGGTGGAGTTGACGGCGATGCTGTTGTAGACGCAGTGGTGGTTGGTCACGACCAGGCCCTGCGGCGACACAAACGACGCGGAGCAGCCGCCCAGGCTGACGATGGCGTTCATCGGGAAGGAGGTCAGCTGGGTCAGCGAAGCTGGGTCGAGCTTCAGGCCGGCGGCTTTCAGTTGCTTGGCTACTTGTGGCAGCTGTTGCGGCATCCACATGCCTTCGTCTGCGAAGGCGGCGGAGGTGGTGCTCAGGACGGCGAGCGCGAGGAGAGATTTTTTCATGTGTCTTGGATGGGTTGATGTGGTGGCCCGCCGGGCTTGGGCGGCAGGCGCCCTAGAGTATCGGCATGCCGCGGGCTGCCGTCAACTCTAAAAATATGGCTTAGAACTGAAGAAAATTTGCCAACAAGAGTGAAGGCGGGATTTGCTGCGGCGCAGCAAGTGTTGCTGGCGGCGTAAGGAAGCGATAAAAAAAGCCAACGCCGCAGCGTTGGCCTGTGAGGAACCGGAAGGCGTTTATCTGACGCGGCCGCGGAACACCAGGTTGACGATGGCCAACAGGATCACGGCGCCCAGGAACGACACGCCCAGCGACAGGACGCTGAAATCGTCCGTATTGATGGTGCCGGCGCCAAACAGCGGCGACAGCAGCCATCCGCCCAGCAGTGCGCCGACGATGCCCACCACCACGTTGAGGAGCACGCCTTGTTGCGCGTCCGTTTTCATCACCAGGCTGGCCAGCCAGCCCAGGATACCGCCTATAACAATCCAGATAATGAAGTTCATATTCACCCCCCTTTATTGAGCGCCCCCAGTGTAGGCCAGGCGCGCAGGCCTGCTCGGTGCGCGAACGTACAGATATGCACGGCGCGCGGGCCTATCGTGTGCGGGACTCAAGCGAGAAAGGGGTATTCCCATGAACACTGCAGACAAGCAATCCCGCATGGTGACCGGCCTGTTCCGTGACCGCAACAGCGCCGAGCGCGCCTGGCGGCACGCCACGTCGCGCGGCTATGGCAAAGACGATATCAACGTCGTCATGAGCGACGATACGCGCCAGCGCTACTTCAACGGCGCGGTGGAAACCGAGCTGGGCTCGAAAGCCGGGGAGGGCGCCGGCATCGGCGCCGGCGTCGGCGGTGCGATTGGCGCCGCGCTGGCGGCGGTGGCCGCGATGGGCACGACCCTGGTGCTGCCGGGCTTGGGCGTGGTGGTGGCCGGTCCGCTGGCGGCCGCCCTGGCCGGGGCCGGCGCGGGCGGCGTGACCGGCGGCCTGGTGGGCGCGCTGATCGGCGCCGGCATGCCGGAAGAGCGCATCAAGCCGTATGAGGAAGGCATCCGCGGCGGCGGCATCCTGATGGGCGTGCACGCGCGCGACGAGGCCGATGCGGCGGAAATCGAGCGCGGCTGGAAAGAAAGCGAAGGCGAGCACGTGGTCGGGGTCGGCGTCGGCACCACCGGCGGCGCGCTGGCGGGGGCGGTGGCCGGCTCGCCGGCCGGCGTGCCGGGCATGGTGGCCGGTGCCGTGATTGGCGGCGTGGCCGGCGCCTTTGTCGGCAAAGGCACGGCGGAGATCGTCAACCCGCAGCCGGACGACGACCGCGATGAGCACAACCTGGCCACCGGCGTCGGGGCTGGCGGCGGCGCCGCGGCCGGCATGGCCGCCGGGGGCGCGATCGGCGCCCTGGCGGGCGGCATGGCGGGCCAGGGCATCGGCACCTTGCTCAACCCGAGCGAGGAGCGCGTCTACTGGCAGGACCACTACCGCAACGAGTCCTACTTCAACCCGAACTTTGACTACGACGATTACGAGCCTGCCTACATGCTCGGCTACACGGCACGGCAGCGCTACCGCGGCACGTGGGACGAGCTGCAGGAGCAGCTGGAGCGGGATTGGGAAACGGTGAAAGGCCGGTCGCGCATGGCATGGGAGCATGCCAAGGATGCCGTGCGCGCCGCCTACGAGCGGGAACTGCCCTAACGGTTGAGCCCGTGTCCACCAAGGGGTCTGACCCCAAGGTGGACACGGGCTCGGGTGTTACTCGGCCTTGATGGCTTCGACCTGGATCGCCAGCTTTACTTCCGGGGCGAAGGCGGGGGTGGCGTAGTTCAGGCCGAAATCGGTGCGCTTGAACTCGGCCGAGGCGTCGGCGCCGCAAACCTCGCGCTTCATGCGCTGGTCCATGATGCACTTGAACTTGTTCACCTTCAGGTTGACCGGCTTGGTCACGCCCAGCATGGTCAGCTCGCCTTCCACTTCCACCAGCTGCTCGCCTTCGAACTTGAACTTCTTGCCCTTGTAGGTCACGGTCGGGAATTTCTCGACGTTGAACATGTCGGCGCCCTTGGCGTGGCTGTTCATCTTGTCCAGGCCAAAGTTGACCGAGGCGGCGTCAATGGTGATTTCCATGCTGCCAGTCTTGGCGGCGCGGTCCATCTGGATCACGCCGGAAGTCTTGTCGAACTTGCCGCGCCAGAAGGAAATGCCTTTGTGGTCGGCTTCGAAGCTCGGGTAGGTGTGCGTCGGGTCGATGTTGTAGGTGGCGGCATGGGCGCCGACCGCGGCGACAGCCAACAGGGCGGCAGTCAGGAACTTCAGTTTCATCTGTGGTCTCCGGGTTATTGAGCTACTACGTGGAACTTGATGGTCACCTCGTCGGCAACCATGCTGGTGTCTTTCCATTCGCCTTCGCCAATGTTGTAGGCCAGGCGCTTGATGGGCAGCGCACCTTCGAATACCTGCTTGCCACCGTCGGCCTTGACGGTGATGGGGAAGGTGACGTCGGCCACCTTGCCTTTGATGGTCAGCTTGCCGCTCACGTTCAGCTTGCCGGGACCGGTGCTCTTGATCGCGCTCGAGACAAACGTGGCTTTCGGGAACTGGGCGGAATTGAACCAGTCCTTCTTGGCCACTTCGCGGTTCATTTCGGCGTCGCCCAGGTCCAGGCTGGCCGTCTCGATTTCCACCGTGGCCTTGGACGTGTCCGGCGCGCCGGCGTTGTAGTCGATGACGATGTGGTGCTTCTTGAACTTCGATTCGATCGGCACGTTCATCTGCTTGAATACGGCCGAGACGCTGCTCTTGGCGGGATCGGCCTTCAGCACGGCGGCGCCGGCAGCGGCGGCCACGGCCAGCAGTGCGGCCAGCAATACGCTTTTCTTCATGGGGGGTGGCTCCAGGTTATGGCAGCATGCGCTTGAGCAGGCCGTCCTTGTCGATGAATTGGTGTTTCAGGGCCGCCAGCACGTGGCCGGCCACGACGGCGGCCAGCAGCATGTTCAGCCAGTAATGTACGGGTTTCAGCGCTTCCTTGAGCGCCGGGCTCGCGTCGAACAGCGACGGAATCTGGAACAGGCCGAGGTAGACCACCGGCACCCCGGCGGCCGTGGTGTACAGGTAGCCGGACACGGGAACGGCGAACATCAGCAGGTACAGCAGCCAGTGGCCGGCTTCGGCAGCCTTGACCTGGCCCTGGCTCATGGATACGGGGAAGGCGGGCGGCCGTTGCGCCAGGCGCCACAGCAGGCGGGCGGCGGCCAGCGCGAGCACGGTGATGCCCAGCCATTTGTGCCAGGAATAGTATTTGAGCTTGGTGGGGGTCAGGCCGGGAATGTCGGTCATCACCAGGCCCAGCACGAACGCAGCCACGATCAGCAGGGCGGTCAGCCAGTGCAGGACGATGGCGGTGTTGGTATAGCGTTGCATGGCAGTCCCTGGTAAATAGTACGTGTTAGAACTAATATACCAGAGGGTAACGGAACTTGCTTACGGCTTCCTTAAAACCCGGCAAGACGGGTCAGGCCCCTGGGCCCGACCCGGCTGTCGCGGGCTTAGATGGCCTTGGCCAGCGATGCCGCAATACCAATGTAATTGGCCGGGGTCATGGCCAAGAGCTGGTCCTTGGCTTCCTGCGGAATGGCCAGGGTGCCGATGAACTCGCGCAGCGCTTCACGGGTGATGCCCTTGCCGCGGGTCAGTTCCTTCAGCTGCTCGTACGGGTTTTCGATGCCGTAGCGGCGCATCACGGTCTGTACCGGCTCGGCCAGCACTTCCCACGACGCGTCCAGGTCGGCCGCCAGGCGGGCCGGATTGACTTCCAGCTTGTTCAGGCCGCGCAGGCAGCTGTCGTACGCCAGCAGGGTGTAGCCCAGGCCCACGCCGATATTGCGCAGCACGGTGGAGTCGGTCAGGTCGCGCTGCATGCGCGACACCGGCAGCTTTTCCGACAGGTGCTTGAGCACGGCATTGGCCAGGCCCAGGTTGCCTTCCGAGTTTTCGAAGTCGATCGGGTTGACCTTGTGCGGCATGGTGGAGGAGCCGATTTCGCCGGCCTTCAGCTTTTGCTTGAAGTAACCCAGCGAGACATAGGTCCAGATGTCGCGGTTCAGGTCGAGCAGGATGGTGTTGGCGCGGGCGAAGGCGTCGAACAGTTCGGCCATGTAGTCGTGCGGTTCGATCTGGATGGTGTACGGGTTGAACACCAGGCCCAGGCGCTGCTCGATCACGCCCTTGGAAAAGGCTGGCCAGTCGAAGGCCGGGTAGGCCGACAGGTGGGCGTTGTAGTTGCCCACAGCGCCATTCATCTTGCCCAGGATTTCCACCTTGGCAATGCGTTCGATGGCGCGCTGCAGGCGGGCGATCACGTTGGCGAACTCCTTGCCCAGGGTGGTCGGGCTGGCGGTCTGGCCGTGGGTGCGGCTCAGCATCGGCAGCTCGGCGTTGGCGTGGGCGATTTCCGTCAGCTTGGCCACCAGGCCGTTCAGGGCCGGCACCATCACGCCGTCGCGCGCGGCCTTCAGCATCATGCCGTGCGAGGTGTTGTTGATGTCTTCCGAGGTGCAGGCAAAGTGGATGAACTCGGAGGCGGCCACCAGCTCCGGCACGTCCTTGACCTTTTCTTTCAGCCAGTACTCCACGGCCTTCACGTCATGGTTGGTGACCGCTTCGATTTCCTTGATGCGCGCGGCGTCGGCTTCCGTGAACTCGGCGGCGAGCTTGTCCAGCAGGGCGGTGGCGCCGGCGGAGAACGGCTTGATCTCGGCGAAACCGGCCAGTGACAGGGCTTGCAGCCACGCGATCTCCACCTTCACGCGGTGGTGCATGAAGCCGGATTCGGACAGGATCGGGCGCAGCTTGTCGGTTTTCGAGGCGTAGCGGCCGTCCAGCGGGGACAGGGCCGACAGGGTGGAGTAAGGAGTAGTCATGGTCGCTGGGGAGGTAAGGCGGGGAAAAAGAAGGATTTTACCATTGGCGCGCCGCGCCCCTCCGGATACCACAGCCGTCCCCTGCGCTGCGCCATGGCGCCGGGACGCGATGTTATACTGTTGTCTAATTCTCCACTTTCAGCACCTATGAAACTAATCGGTTCACTCGCCAGCCCGTACGTACGCAAGGTTCGCGTCGTCCTGGCGGAAAAAAAGCTCGACTACCAACTGGAACTGGAAAACGTCTGGGCCCCGGAAACCACCATCCAGAAACTGAACCCGCTGGGCAAGGTGCCTTGCCTGGTGATGGAGGACGGTTATGCGATGCAGGATTCGCGCGTCATCGTCGAGTACCTCGATTCCGTGTCGCCGGTATGCAAGCTGCTGCCGCCCAACGGCCGCGAGCGGGCCGACATCAAGTGCTGGGAGGCCCTGGCCGACGGCGTGCTCGATGCGGCCGTGCTGATGCGCCTGGAACGCAACCTGCGCCCGAAAGAGCAGCAGAGCGAGGAGTGGATCGCGCGCCAGCTGAAAAAGGTGGAGCTGGGCCTGGCGTCCATGGCCGAGCGCCTGGGCGACGACGCCTATTGCGCCAGCAACCATTACACCCTGGCCGACGTGGCCGTGGGCTGCTGCCTGGGCTGGCTGGGCTTCCGTTTCCCGGAAATCGACTGGCGCGGGCAACACCCGAACCTGGGCCGCTTGTTTGACAAGCTGTCCGAGCGCCCTTCCTTCAAAGACACCGTCCCGCAGGCCTGAGCAGCGCCGCACATGGCAGCCAAGCCACCGTCCCAGGAACGCCTGCAGATGGCGGACATCGCCCGCCTGGCGGGCGTGTCCACGTCCACCGTGTCGCGTGCGCTGGCGGGCAGCAAGCTGGTCAACGAGGAAACGCGCACCCGCATCCTGGAGCTGGCGCGTTCGCTCAAGTACACCATCAATGTCGGCGCGCAGAACCTGCGCCTGAAGCAGAACCGCTCGGTGGCCGTGGTGGTGCCGTCCGACGCCAAGGTGCACCAGAGCCTGTCCGATCCCTTCTTCCTGTCGATGATCGGCTCCCTGGCCGACGCGCTGACCGAGCAGGGGTTCGACATGCTGCTGTCGCGCGTGGATGCCGAGCAGCTGGGCGCCGCCGCCACGCCCTTCGACACGGGCCGCGCCATCGGCATCATCCTGATCGGCCAGTGGGGCCACCATGACCAGCTGAACGAAATGGCGGCGCGCCACGTGCCGCTGGTGGTGTGGGGCGCGCAATTGCCGCAGCAGCTGTATTGCACCGTGGGTGGCGACAATGTCAGCGGCGGCAGGCTGGCCGCCGCGCACCTGCTGGCGGCCGGGCGCCGCCGCATTGCCTTCTTCGGCGACACGCGCTTGCCGGAAGTCGAGCAGCGTTACCGCGGCTATTGCGCCGCCTTGCAGGAAGCGGGCATCGCGCCCGATCCGGCGCTGTGCGTGGCCGCGTCCTTCCTGCCGCAGGGCGGGCGCGAAGCCGTGGCCGAACTGGCGCGGCGCGGCGTGCCCTACGACGCGGTGTTTGCCTGTTCCGACTTGCTGGGCATGACGACCATCAACGCCTTGCGCGACGCGGGGCGGCCGGTGCCGGACGCGGTGGCCGTGGTCGGCTATGACGACATCGAACTGTCTTCCTACTTCCATCCCCCCCTGAGCACGGTGCGCCAGCCCGTGCAGGAGGCGGGGCGCGCCATGGTGGCGGCCCTGCTGGCGCAGACCGAGGGCCAGGCGGCCCGCTCGGTGCAACTCCCCACGACCCTGATCGAACGCGCCAGTTCACGCTGATTGCAACCGTTTGCATTTGGCGCAACACTAGCGTGCAGGCTTTTTGCAAATATTCTTTGCAATCGATTGCAATTTGCCAAAGGCTGATGAATAATGAGGCATCTGCAGAACGCACGCCACAGCAGAAACGGCCCCGAGGCCGATCAATAAGCCCCATCAACGGAGGAGACAATGGTTTTACGTACAGCCCAACGCGGCTGCATGGCTGCCGCCATCGCTGCCGCATTCGCCCAGCCTGCCTTTGCGCAGGAAGCCGCCCCGCAAGCCCCGTCCCAGGCCGCAGCGGAAGACGGCCTGAAACTCGAGCGCGTCGTCGTCACCGGCACCGCCAGCCGCAGTTCCAAGATGCGTTCCAGCGTCTCGGTCAGCACCATGGAGCCCGATGCCATTGCCCTGGCGGCGCCCACCAGCGCGGCCGAAGTGCTGCGCTCCATCCCCGGTGTGCGCGCCGAGTCCTCCGGCGGTGAAGGCAATGCCAACATCACCGTGCGCGGCGTGCCGATTTCCGCCGGCGGCGCGCGCTACGTGCAGATGCAGGAAGACGGCCTGCCCGTGCTGCAGTCGGGCGACTTCAACTTCATCACGCCGGACAGTTATGTGAAGATCGACGGCAGCCTGGACCACGTGGAAGTGGTGCGCGGCGGTTCCGCCTCCACCCTGGCCACCAACTCGCCGGGCGGCATCATCAACTTCATCAGCAAGACCGGCGAACAGCAGGGCGGCAATCTCGGCATCCAGCGCGGCATCGGGTACGACGAGACCCGCTACGACTTCGACTACGGCGGCCGCCTGGCCGAGAAGACGCGCTTCTTCGTGGGCGGCCATTACCGCACCGGCGAAGGCCAGCGCAACACCGGCATGAACACGCAGGAGGGCGGCCAGATCCGCGGCAACCTCACGCAGGAATTGGCGAACGGCTGGATCAGGCTGTCGTTCAAGCACCTGGACGACAAGGCGCCCACCGCCCTGCCGGTGCCGGTGCGCGTGAACAATGGCCGCATCAGCGAAATCCCCGGCATCGATCCGCGCGACACCACCTTCTATTCGCCTTACTGGACGCGCGACGTGTCGCTGACCAAGGAGAACGGCAAGGCGTCCAGCAACGTCAACGACGGCCTGCGCGTCAAGAGCGACAGCTTCGGCATCGCCGCCTCCTTCGACCTGGGCCATGGCATCACGCTGAGCGAGAACTTCCGCAAGGCGCAGAACAGCGGCCGTTTCCTGGGCGTCTTCCCCGCCAATAACGGCGTGGCGGGCAATTACGTGGTCGCCACCGGCCCGGACAAGGGCAAGGCCTACAACGGCCAGGCCTTCTCCGCCGTGGTGTTCAACACCTCGATCGACAACGCCGACAACACGCTGAACGACGTGAAGCTGGCCAAGGCCTTCGACATCGACGGCGGCAAGCTGACCGCCACCGGCGGCCTGTACACGTCGACCCAGAAGCTGGGCCTGACCTGGAACTTCAACGAATACCTGATGCAGCTGACGGGCGACAAGCCGGCCCTGTTGCAGACGGCATCGGCCACGCCCGGCTACGTGGGCCCGGCCTGGGGCGGCTGCTGCATGCGCGCCGTCGACATGGAATACAAGCTGCTCTCGCCCTACCTGAACCTGGGCTGGGAGAAGGGGCCGCTCAACATCGATGCCAGCGTGCGGCGCGACCGCCAGCGCGCCAGCGGTACGGCCAACATCGCCACCAGCGGCCTGCAGTACGAGGCGGCCAACGAGCAGCTGGTCGACTACCGGATCGGCCACACCTCCTACTCGGTGGGCGGCAACTATCAGCTCAGCCGCGACCTGGCCCTGTTTGCGCGCGCCAGCGACGGCGTGGCCTTCAACGCCGACCGCATCCTGTTCGGCACGCCGCTCGACGGCAGCGCGCCGGTCAACATCAACACCGTGCGCCAGGTGGAGGGCGGCGTGAAATGGCGTTCCGGCAGCACCAGCGCCTTCCTCACCCTGTTCCGCGCCAAGACCGACGAATCGAACTTCGAGGCCACCACCCGCATCAGCACCTCCAACCGCTACGACGCCAAGGGCGCCGAGCTGGAAGCGGCATGGAGCCTGGGCGACTTCCGCATCAACGGCGGCCTGACCTGGACCGACGCGGAAATCGTGGGCGCCGCAGCGGGCCAGCAGGCCATCGTCGGCAACACCCCGCGCCGCCAGGCGCGCATCACCTACCAGCTGGCGCCAAGCTACACGCAGGGACCGCTGACGCTGGGCGGCAGCCTGGTGGGCACGGGCCGCTCCTGGGCCGACGACGCCAACACCATCGACATGCCGGCCTTCCGCGTGGTGAACCTGTTCGCGCGCTACCAGTTCACCTCGCAACTGAGCCTGTCGCTGAGCGTCAACAACCTGTTCGACAAGATCGGCTACACCGAAGTGGAAGGCGATGGTCATGCCGCCCGTTCGGTCGGCGGCCGCGCTGTGAAGATGGGCCTGAATTATTCCTTCTGACCTGGAAACCGCAATGCCGATGTCTTCTTCCATCCACCATCTGCTCGACGCAGTGCCCGAAGGCCGGCGTGCCGACGTGGCGCGCCGCTATGCCGAACACGGCCCGGCACTGCGCGCCTGCCTGCACAGCCTGTACGGCGGCGCGCCGGACTTCGAGCTGTGGTACGGCCGCCTGCTGTGCGCCGCCGGCGCGCTGCATGCGGGGCGCAGTCCGGCCCTGGCCGCGCTGGATACGGCGCGCGCCGCGCAGCCGGACTGGTTCCTGGGGCAGCAGATGCTGGGCTACTGCGCCTATGTCGACCGCCTCGGCGGCGACCTGCGCGGCGTGGCGCAACGCATCGCGCACCTGCAGGAACTGGGCGTGCGCTACCTGCACCTGCTGCCGTTCCTGAAGATGCGCGAAGGGGAGAACGACGGCGGCTTTGCGGTCGCCAGCTTCGAGGAAGTCGATCCGCGCTTGGGCAGCAACGCCGACCTGGAGGCGCTCACCGCCAGCCTGCGCGGCGCAGGCATCAGCCTGTGCGCGGACTTCATCCTGAACCACGTGGCGGACGACCATCCCTGGGCGCTGGCGGCACGCGGCGGCGAGCAGCGCCTGCGCGGCTTCTTCCACCTGTTCCCCGACCGTGTGCTGCCGGACCGCTACGAGCGCACGCTGGGCCAGGTCTTCCCGCAGGCGGCGCCGGGCAACTTCACGGCGTTGCCGGCAGCGGGAGGCTGGGCCTGGACCACCTTCTATCCCTACCAGTGGGACTTGAACTGGTCCAACCCGGAAGTGTTCTTCGAAATGGCGGGCGCCTTGCTGCGCCTGGCCAACCGCGGCATCGAAGTGTTCCGCCTCGACTCCACGGCCTTCCTGTGGAAACGCGAAGGCACCAATTGCATGAACCAGCCGGAGGCGCACCTGATCCTGCAGGCGCTGCGCGCGCTGGCCTCGATCGTCGCGCCAGGCGTGCTGCTCAAGGCGGAGGCCATCGTGCCGATGCGCGAGCTGCCCGCCTACTTCGGCCAGCCGGCGCAGCCGGAATGCCACATCGCCTACCACAGCAGCTTGATGGCGGCGGCCTGGGGCGCGCTGGCGGAGCAGGATGCGGCGCTGGTGCGCAGCGTGGTGGCCGGCACGCCCGTGCTGCCGCCGCACGCCAGCTGGCTCAGTTACGTGCGCTGCCACGACGACATCGGCTGGAATGTGCTGCGGGCGGAGGCTGGCGAAGGCAGCGGCGAGGATGCGCAGGCGCGCCTGGCCGCGATCTCGCGCTTCTTTGCGGGCGGGGAGGGCGGCTATGCGCGCGGCGAAGCCTTCCAGAGCAGCGACCCGCACGCCGCGCACGGCACCACCGGCATGGCGGCCAGCCTGGTCGGGCTGGAAGGCGCGCAGGGCGCACAGGAGGAGGAAATGGCCATGCGCCGCCTGCTGCTGTTGCACGGCCTGGCGCTGAGCTTTGGCGCTTTGCCGGTGCTGTACATGGGCGACGAGCTGGGACAGGCCAACGACTACAGCTTCCGCGAGCGGCCCGACCGCGCCATGGACAGCCGCTGGCTGCAGCGCCCGCAGCTCGACGAAGCGCGCTTCGCCGCGCGGCACGACCGCGGCACCCAGGCCGGCCGCGTCTACGCCGGGCTGCGCGCCCTGGTGTCGGCGCGCCAGCGCCTGCCCGAACTGGCGGCCGGTGCGCCGCGCACGCTGCTGCCGGCATCGTCCGCGCTGCTGGCGCTGGCGCGCGGCCCTGGCTTCCTTGCGCTATACAATTTCTCGGGCGAGCCGCAGCGCTTCATGCTGGAAGGCCGCTGGCGCGACGTCCTCGCCCACGGCGCGCTGGCCGGCGAGATCATCCTCGCGCCGTGGGCCATGCATTGGCTGCAACGCGACCACCAACAATATTGATGGAGACCGCCATGTACGTGGCATTGTTCGGCGAAGCCCTCGTCGATGATTTCGGCAGCGAGCAGGTCGTGGGCGGCGCGCCCTTCAACGCGGCGCGCAACCTGGCCGCCCTCGGCACGTCGGCGCTGATGATCACGCGCATCGGGCAGGACGCCAACGGCGCCGCGGTGCGCGCCGAGTTCGAACGCTATGGCATGCCGCTGGCGGGCCTGCAGACCGACCCTGCCTGGCCCACCGGCCGCGTAGTGGTGGAGCGCGGCCAGCAGGGCCACGCCTTCCACATCCTGCCCGGCCAGGCCTACGACCACATCGAGGCCGCCCCCGCACGCGCTGCGTTGCAGGACCGCGCGCCGCAAGTGCTGTACTTCGGCACCCTGGCCCAGCGCCACCTGTCTTCGCGCACTGCGCTCTTGGAGCTGCTGGAAGCCACGAATGCCACGCGCTACCTGGACCTGAACCTGCGCGAAGGCCAGTACACCGAGCGCAGCGTGTTCGAGTCGCTGCGCCATGCCGACATCCTGAAGGTCAACGAAGACGAACTGGCCGCCCTGCTGGCCTGGTACGCGCCGGGCGGGCCCCAGCTGGTGCGCGCGCACGATCCCGAGCTGCCGCCGGCCTGCGCCCTCCTGATCGACAAGTTCTGCCTGCAGGCCATGGTCGTCACGCTCGGCCCGCGCGGCGCGATGTATATTGGCGCTGACGGCCGCGTCATCCGCGAACACGGCAACGAGGAGCCGTACAGGCTGGTCGACACGGTCGGCGCCGGCGATGCCTTTTCCGCAGTTTTCCTGCATGGCCACGTGCAGGGCTGGGACCTGGCCCTCACCATGGCGCGCGCCAACGCGTTTGCCGGCGCGGTGTGCAGCCTGTCCGGCGCGGTACCGCAGGACATGGCCTTCTACGAACCATGGACCCAGCGCTGGCAGGCCGCAGGGGAAGGAGCCAACCGATGATGCAGCACAAACCGCATCTGTCGTTCCGGCAGATCGTCAACATGAACATCGGCTTCTTCGGTATCCAGTTCAGTTTCGGGCTGCAGCAGAGCAGCATGAGCCCGATCTACAAGTACCTGGGCGCGGACGAGGCCAGCCTGCCGTACCTGTGGCTGGCCGGTCCCGTCACCGGCCTGCTGGTGCAGCCCATCATCGGCGCCATGAGCGACCGCACGGTGTCGCGCTGGGGGCGCCGCACGCCGTACTTCCTGATCGGCGCCCTGATCTGCAGCCTGGGTCTGCTCGCCATGCCGTTCAGCCCCGTGCTGTGGATGGCCGCCAGCCTGCTGTGGATACTCGACGCCGCGAACAACGTGACGATGGAGCCGTACCGCGCCTATGTCAGCGACCGCCTGGCGGTGCGCCAGCATTCGCTCGGCTTCCTGACCCAGAGCGCCTTCACCGGCCTGGGGCAGACGCTGGCCTACCTGACGCCGTCCATCCTGGTCTACTCGGGCATCAGCCGCGACGCCGTCAACAGCCACCAGATCCCCTACACGGTGATCGGCGCGTTTATCCTGGGCGCCGTGTTCTCGCTCAGCACCGTGCTGTGGAGCTGCTGGACCACGCCCGAGCTGCCGCTGTCGCCGCAGGAAGAGGCGCAGCTGCGCGCCAGGCCCACCGGCTGGCGCCACACCCTGCGCGAGATCGGCGAAGCGCTGCGCGACATGCCGCCCACCATGAAGCAGCTGGCCGTGGTCAAGCTGTTCCAGTGGTACGCCATGTTCTGCTACTGGCAATACATCATGCTGGCGCTGGCCTCCTCCATCTACAAGACCAGCGACCCCGCCTCGGCCGGCTTCCGCGAAGCGGGCCTGCTCAATGGGCAGGTGGGCGCCTTCTACAACTTCGTCGCCTTCATCGCCGCCTTCGCCCTGGTGCCGTTCACGCGCCGCTTCGGTCCCAAGGTCACGCACAGCATCTGCCTGGCCGCCGCCGGCGCCGGCATGCTGTGTATCCCGCTGATCCGCGAACCGCTGCAGCTGCTGTGGCCGATGCTGGGCATCGGGCTGGCCTGGGCCAGCATCATGGGCAACCCGTATGTCATGCTCGCCGGCAGCATTCCGCCCGAGCGCACCGGCGTCTACATGGGCATCTTCAATATGTTCATCGTGATCCCGATGATCATCCAGATCTTCACCCTGCCGCTGTACTACCGCAGCCTGCTGCAGGGCGATCCGGCCAACGTGGTGCGCCTGGCCGGCGCGCTGCTGCTGTGCGCCGCGGTGGCGGTGCTGTTCGTCAAACTGCGAGCGGCGCGCCCGCTGGCGGACGCCAACCCGGGACAGGAGGCTGTTTTGTTAAAATAGCCTGGGCCGATCAACCTGGGGAGGGCAGCAATGTCAGCGAGAGTTCTGGTATTTGGCGAAGCATTGCTGGATGACTTTGGCGACCGGCTGGTGCCCGGCGGCGCGCCCTTCAACGTGGCGCGCAACCTGGCGGCGCTGGGCCTGCCGACGCTGATGGTGACCCGCGTCGGCAACGACCCGGCAGCGCAGACACTGCGCGAAGAGTTCGAACGCTTTTCCCTGAGCACCGAAGGGGTGCAGCACGGCCCCGAGCCCACCGGCCGCGTGACGGTCGAGCGCGACGGCGCAGGCGGGCACCGCTTCCATATCCTGGCCGGCCAGGCCTACGACCACATCGAGGCGGCCGCCGCCTTCGACGTGATGCGCGCCTTCTCGCCCAATGTCCTGTATTTCGGTACGCTGGCCCAGCGCGAGCCCGGCGCGCGTGCCGCGCTCAAGGGCTTGCTGGACGGCGCGCCGGAGGCCGAGCATTTCCTCGACCTGAACCTGCGCGACGGCGTCGACGAATCCGTCGTGTTCGCAGCGCTGCAGCGGGCCGACATCCTCAAGGTCAACGAGGATGAACTGCAAGCATTGTTCTCCTGGTACTGCCACACCTGCCCGGACACGCTGGACATGGACAGCGCCGCCGTCGAAGCGGAAGCGCGCGCCATGATGCACAATTTCTCCATCCAGGGCCTGCTGGTCACGCTGGGCGAGCGCGGCGCCATGTACCTGGGCGCCGACGGCGCGCGCGTGGCCGACAGCCAGGCCTTCAAGCCGGCGCATTTCGTGGATTCCGTGGGCGCGGGCGACGCGTTTGCCGCCGTGTTCCTGGCGGGCCGCGCCCGCGGCTGGGACATGCCGCTGATCCTGGCGCGCGCCAATGCCTTTGCCGGCGCCGTCTGCGGCATCGCGGGGGCGGTGCCGCCGGACCTGGCGTTCTACGAACCCTGGCGCCAGGCGTGGGGCCTGGCTTAGGCCGGCGCCATCACGCGCGCCTGGATCATCTTCCAGCCATTGCCGGACGGATCGCGGAAGCCCGCGTCCACCGTGCCGTAGCGCTCCACCGGCTCCTGCGTGAATTCCACGCCGCGCTGGTGCAGCTTGTCATAGGCGGCGAAACAGTCGTTTACTTCCAGCACCAGTGGCGGCATGGCGCCCTTGGCCACCAGCGCCTGCAGCGCCTGGGCGGTGGCCGCATCGTGCACCGGCGGGCCCGGCACGTACAGCCCGAGCTGGAAGGACGGCTGCTCGGGATGCTGTACGGTCAGCCAGCGGTAGCTGCCGTTGCGCACGTCGGTGTGCACCTTGAAGCCCAGCTTGTCGACATAGAAAGCCAGTGCTTCATCCTGGTCGCGGACATAAATGCCGGCGGTTTGAATACCTTGGGTCATGGGGTCTCCTTGAAGTGAGTCTCCATTCTAGGGAACTCCTCCTGCCGCCGCTTCTCCGAAACTGCCATTGTGAGGTCGGGACGCCGTGCCGCGCTCAGCACGCAGGCCGGCACCGGGGCGAGCTCGCCCCGGGCGCTGCGCTCGCGCTCGCGCATCTCGCCCGGGTTCTGGCCGGTGATGTCGCGGAACGTGCGGCCGAAGGTGCCCAGGCTGCGCCAGCCGGTGCTGAAGGCAATGTCGGTGATGGGGAGGTCGGTTTCGCGCAGGAGGGCGACGGCGCGCTCGATGCGGCGCGTGAGCAGGTAGCGGTGAGGAGGCAGGCCGAACGCTTCCTTGAACGAGCGGGCGAAGTGCGTGACGGAAACGCAGCTCACCTGCGCCAGGCGGCTGACCGGCCACTCCTCGTGTGAAGCGGCATCCATCCGGTCCTTGGCGCGCAGCAGCCTGCGCAGCAGTTCCGGACTTTGGCTCGGGAGGTCGATTATTCGGCTTCCGACATCTGCGATTGCAGGTAGTTCTGGAGCCCGATCTTGCCGATCAGGTCGATCTGGGTTTCCAGCCATTCGATGTGCTCCTCGGTATCCTTCAGGATATCCAGCAGCAGGTCGCGCGACACGTAATCGCCGACTTTCTCGGCGTGCGCAATGCCTTCCTTGATCGTCACGTGCGCGCCTTTTTCCAGCTTCAGGTCGGCGGCCAGCATTTCCTCGGTGTTTTCGCCGATCAGCAGCTTGTGCAGGGCTTGCAGGTTGGGCAGGCCGTCCAGCATCAGGATGCGGTCGATCAGGCGGTCGGCGTGCTTCATTTCGCCAATCGACTCGTCGTATTCCTTCTTGCCCAGCTTATCGAAGCCCCAATGACGGTACATGCGTGCATGCAGGAAGTACTGGTTGATCGCCGTCAATTCATTGGTCAGCTGCGCATTGAGCAGACGGATAACGTCTTTGTCGCCCTTCATGGGGTGTCCTTCTTAACTGGTTTGGAATAATGCCATTCTGCCACGAAGGTGGGCACTTACCTAGTCGACAGGGCAACATAGGATTGAGAACAGCATTGCTAACGTAAATGAAAACAATTATCATTTACGTTTTAGCCCGCCGGGCCGCCCCTCCGCTACCGATCATGATGCTGCATATTCCCGGCGTGCTGACGCCGGAACAAGTCACTTACTTCCGCCAACGCCTGGCCGCCGCCGAATGGATCGACGGCCGCGCCAGCGTGGGCGCGCAAGGCGCGCAGGTCAAGCGCAACCGCCAGATCGCGGAAGGGACGCCGCTGGCGCGGGAGCTCGGCGACCTCATCATCCATGCCCTGACCAAGAATCCCCTGTTTTATTCGGCGGCCCTGCCGCGCAAGATCCTGCCGCCGTACTTCAACAGTTATGCCGGCGGCGAGACCTACGGCCTGCACATCGACGGCGCCATCCGCCACCTGGTGGGCACCGCCGACCTGATGCGCTCGGACGTCTCGACCACCGTGTTCCTGTCCGACCCGGAAGAGTACGAAGGCGGCGAGCTGACCGTGATGGACAGCTACGGCGCGCACGAGGTGAAGTTGCCGGCGGGCGACGCCATCGTCTACCCGTCCAGCAGCGTGCACCGTGTGAACCCAGTCACTGCCGGCGAGCGCGTGGCATCGTTCCTGTGGACGCAATCGATGGTGCGCGACGACTGGCAGCGCACCATGCTGTTCGAGCTGGACCAGAACATCCAGAAACTGCGCGGCCAGCACGGCGACAGCGAAGCCATGGTCGGCGTGGCCGGCCACTATCACAACCTGCTGCGCATGTGGGCTGAGCTGTAAAAAATCGGGGACGAAAAATCGGGGACGTAACACGATTTTCGCGATGCGAAAAACGTGTTACGTCCCCGATTTTTTAAGACATCTGGAAGTTGATCGGCACCACCACGTACACGGGCTGGGCCTTGCCGTCCTCGACATAGGGCTTGAACAGCGCGCGCAGGACCGCGGCGCGGCCGGCTTCGTCCAGGTTGCTGGAACCGGAGGACTTCTGGATCGATGCCTGCTCGGCATGACCCTTTTCATTGACCAGCACGCGCAGGGTGACGACGCCCTGCTCGCCCATGCGGCGCGATACCGATGGGTAGACCGGCTGCGGGGCGCGCAGGTATTCGACGGCGGAGATCACGCGCGGACCGGATGGCGCCGGGGGCGCGGCCGGGGCGGCGCTGACCGGGGCGGCAACCGGCGTGCTCGGCGCGGCTTCGGTCACGCGCGCCTGCGACGGCGGCGGGGTAATGGTGTTTTCGATAACGATCGGCAGCATCGGCAGCGGCGGCGGCGTGATCGAAGGCGCTTTCGGGGCGACTTCCACCATCTTTGGCTGCGCGGCGGGCGGGGGCGGTGGCGGCGGGGCCACGAAGGTGACATTCACCACGTCGGGAATGCGGTCCACCAGGCGGTGCATGGTGCCGTTCACGATGGCATAGCCCAGGGCGGCGTGCAGGACGACGACGATGGCGATTTTGGTCAGTTTGTCGCTGCCCATGCCGGCGTTGCCGTAGCTCCCGCCGGCCGGGAATGTCATCGTTTGCATGGCGCGCTCCTTACGCGGTCAGGGTCGGGCGCTTGAGCACAGTCTCCTGCAGTCCGCTGCCCAGATGTTCGTCCAGTACTTCCACTGCATAGCTGAGGCAGTTGCCGCAGCAGGTGGCCACGCCGAGCGCTTCGCGCAACTCGTCCATGGAACTGATACCCATATCTATGGCTTGACGGATTTCTCGATCAGAGATGTTGTTGCAGACGCAAACGATCATTTCGAAATTACCTTCTGGCTAAGATTGCAATTCTCTTATTGAGAATCATTATCATTACGGTTCCTATTCTACCCGAACAGGCATACAATGCAAGCCTATCTAAGAACAATTCTCATTTATAATGATGCGGTCGCATTTCGCCCATGAAAGTTCGCCATGACCCTTGCTCCGACCCTGACCAAGCTTGATTCCCTGCCGGTGGGGCAGAGCGGAACGGTGATTCACATTGCCCAGGGCAATCCTGGCGACACGGAAGACGGCGCCGACCTGGCGCGCCGCCTGATGGAGCTGGGCTTCGTGCCCGGCGAACGCATCCGTATGCTCAAGCGTGGCCTGCCCGGCGGCGAGCCGCTTGCCATCAAGGTCGGCAACGCCACCTTTGCCTTGCGCCGCTTCGAAGCCGCGCTGATCTCGATCCAACCGGAATAAATCATGGGTGCAGTAGACAAGGCTGCGCGAGTCGTCGCGCAGCAGCCAATGGTCGCCCTGCTGGGCAACCCGAATTGCGGCAAGACCGCGCTGTTCAACCGCCTGACCGGCGCCCGCCAGAAGGTCGCCAACTATGCCGGCGTCACCATCGAGCGCAAGGAAGGCCAGTTCACCTCGGCCGGCGGCAACAGCTTCCGCCTGCTGGACCTGCCGGGCGCCTACAGCCTGTCGGCCCATACCCCTGACGAAGAAATCACGCGCGACGTGGTGGCCGGCCTGCGCGCCGGCGAGCGTTCGCCCGACGTCGTGGCCTGCGTGGTCGACGCCACCAACCTGCGCCTGAACCTGCGCCTGGTGCTGGAGATCAAGCGCCTGGGCCTGCCGATGGTGCTGTGCCTGAACATGGTCGACGTGGCAAAGAAGCGCGGCATCGTGGTCGATACGGCCCGCCTGTCGCAGGAACTGGGCATGCCGGTGGTGGAAACCGTGGCCGTGCGCGCCGGCGGCGAAAAGGCCCTGGTCGATGCGCTGGACGCGCTGTGGCCGGTGCACCAGAGCGTGGCCAACCCGCTGTCGGCCATCGACGCGGTGTCGGTGGAGGAGACCCAGCGCGAAGTGCGCCGCATCCTGGCCGTCGCCGTGAAGGACGCCGACGACCGCGGCAACCGTTCCGAGAAGATCGACCATGTGGTGCTGCACCCGGTCCTGGGCCCCGTCATCCTGGCGGTGCTGATGTTCTGCGTGTTCCAGGCCGTGTTCAGCTGGGCCGAGACGCCGATGGACATGATCAGCGGCGGCGTGGAAGGCCTGGGCGCCATGCTGAAAGAAACCATGGCCGACGGCGTGCTGCGTTCGCTGCTGGTGGACGGCGTGCTGGGCGGCGTGGGCGCCGTGCTGGTGTTCCTGCCGCAGATCCTGATCCTGTTCTTCTTCATCCTGGTGCTGGAGGACTGCGGCTACCTGCCGCGCGCCGCCTTCCTGCTGGACCGCCTGATGGGCGGCGTGGGCCTGTCCGGCCGCGCCTTCATTCCGCTGCTGTCGTCGTTCGCCTGCGCCATCCCCGGCATCATGGCCGCGCGCACCATCCAGAATCCGCGCGACCGCATCGTCACCATCATGATCGCGCCCTTGATGACCTGCTCGGCGCGCCTGCCGATCTACGCGCTGGTGATCGCCGCCTTCATCCCCGAGCGCGAAGTGTGGGGCATGTTCAACCTGCAGGGCCTGGTGCTGTTCTGCCTTTACTTCGCCGGCATCATTTCCGCCATGGCCGTGGCCTGGGTCATGAAGCGCTCCATGGGCACCAAGCGCAATCGCCCGCTGATGCTGGAGCTGCCGGCCTACCACTGGCCGCACCTGCGCAACCTGGCCATCGGCCTGTACGAGCGCGCCAAGATCTTCCTGCTGCGCGTCGGTACCACCATCCTGACGCTGATGGTGCTGCTGTGGGCCCTGTCCAGCTTCCCGGGCGCACCGGAAGGCGCCACCCATCCGCCGATCTACTACAGCGTGGCCGGCATGCTGGGCCGCGCGCTGGAAGTCGTCTTCGCGCCGATCGGCTTCAACTGGCAGATCTGCATCGCGCTGGTGCCGGGCATGGCCGCGCGCGAAGTGGCCGTGGGCGCCCTGGGCACCGTGTACGCCCTGTCGCAGACCGGCGACGAGCTGGCCAATTCGCTGGCGCCGGTGATTGCCGCCGGCTGGGGCATGCCGACCGCGCTGGCGCTGCTGGCCTGGTACGTGTTCGCGCCGCAATGCCTGTCGACCCTGTCGGTGGTGCGCCGCGAAACCAATTCGATGAAGTATCCGCTGCTGATGGCCGGCTATATGTTCGCGCTGGCCTACGTCGCCACCTTCATCACCTACCGCGTCGCCCTGGCGCTGGGAGCCTGACCATGTGGCAGGAAATCGTCGCCGGGATCGTCGTGGCAATCGCCGCGCTGCACGCGGCGCGGAAATACCTGCCCGCCTCGGTGCGCGAGCGCATCGTCTTCACCTTGACGCGCCGCGGCTTGCCCCAGGACCGGCTGGCGCGCTTCTTCCATACCGAGTCCAGCTGCGGCAGCGGCTGTGGCTCCTGCGGCAGCTGCGATTCCGGCGGCAGTTCCGGCCCCGCCGCGCCGCCCCCCGGCGACGGCGCTTCGGCGCGCCGCGTGATCAGGCTTCACGTCTCCAAAACTTGATCTAGGGCATGTCCACCCAGAAAAGGGGTATCTACAATGTGACTTATTGAGAGTCGCATCGTGGGAGCCCATCGTGGCCTGGAGCAGGAAACAATTCGCCAATCTGGTCAGGATCGCATTGTTGGCGATGCTGCTGGCGGTTTCCGCGCCTACCATGTCCACGCTGCTGGCGTCAGCCTGCGATGATGCCGGCGCCGCCCACTGCCACGCCCAGCCCAAGGCGCACCACGTGCTCCAGAAATGCGGCTACTGCATGGTGCAGGCGGACCTGCCTGCCGTGCCGCCGCCGCCCGCCCGCCTTGTGCTGGTCCTGGCGCTGGCGCAGCGCGCCGTGCCTGAATTGCCTGCCCCGGCGCCCATTGCATTGCACGAGCGCCTGGCGCCGCCCTCGCGCGCCCCTCCTTTCGCCTGACGTTCCGCCGCATCCAACCGCCTTGCATTGCACGCGCCCCGTGACGGCGCGGTCGCAAGGCAGCCGTTCGCAGAATAAGAAAGGAAGCACCATGAATACCCGCCTCATTCCCCTGGCCGCCGCGTTGCTGGCCGCGTTCTCGGCGCCAGCCCTGGCCGACCACGAAGGGGAATCGCCGCTCAAGCTGGTTGGCACGGTCGTCATCGCCGGCGTCAACCCGACCTCGCTGCCGACCCAGATCCCGACCACCATCGAAGGCATCACGCGCAAGCAGATCGACGAGCAGATCAATGCCAGCGATGCGCAAGACGCCCTGAAATACCTGCCAAGCCTGCTGGTGCGCAAGCGCTACATCGGCGACTATAACCACGCCGTGCTGTCCACCCGCGCTTCCGGCACCGGCAACAGCGCCCGCTCGGCGGTCTTCGCCGATGGCGTGCTGCTGTCGAACTACCTGGGCAACGGCGCCACCTTCGCGCCGCGCTGGGGCATGGTGGCGCCGGAGGAGATCGAGCGCGTGGACGTGCTGTACGGCCCGTTCTCCGCGGCCTATGGCGGCAACTCGGTGGGCGCCGTGGTGGACTATCAGACGCGCATGCCCAGGCAGTTCGAAGGCCACGCCCGCGTGGCCTATGTGCACCAGCCTTTTGAGCTGTACAACACGGACCAGGACTTCAGCGCAAAGCAGGCCAGCATGTCGCTCGGCAGCCGGCACGGCGCCTGGTCGTGGTTCCTGAGCGTGAACCGCACCGACAGCGACGGCCATCCCCAGACCTATACCAACCGCGTGATCGCCAGCGGCGCGGCCGGCGGGGCCGGGGTGCCGGTGAGCGGCGCCGTGGCGGACAAGGACCGCACCAACCGCGACATCTACATCCTCGGCACGGCCACCCAGTACAGCACGGTGCAGGACCATGCCAAGTTCAAGCTGGCGTACGACATCTCGCCGACGGTGCGCGCCAGCTACTCGCTGGGCTGGTGGCAGAACGATTCGGACGGCACGCCCAACAGCTACCTGCGCGACGCCGCCGGCAAGCCGGTGTACAGCGGCCCGGTCTCCATCAATGGCCGCAGCTTCACGCTGGCCGCTTCCGACTTCAATGCCTCAAAGGAGGCGCTGCGCCACCTGATGCACGGCCTGACCGTGAAGAGCAATACCAAGGGCATGTTCGACTGGGAAGTGGCGGCTAGCCTGTACGACTACAGCCGCGACACCCTGCGTGCGCCCACCGTGGCGCGCCCAGCGGCGGCAAGCGGCGGCGCAGGCCGCATCGTGGACCAGGGCGGCACCGGCTGGAACACCTTGTCGCTGAAGGGCGTCTATCGCCCAGGCGGCATGCGCGGCGCGCATATCTTCGACTTCGGCTACCAGCGTGCCGCCTACAAGCTCTCCACCATCGAGCGCGCCACCAGCGACTGGCTGGCCGGTACTGCGGGCGCCCGCAACCAGTCCTTCAGCGGCCGCACCAGCATCGACAGCCTGTACCTGCAGGACACCTGGAAGCTGGCTGCCGACTGGAAGACCGTGCTGGGCGCGCGTCTCGAACACTGGGAAGGCCGCGACGGCGAGACGGCCAACGCCAGCAAGCTGGTGCGGCATGCCAGGCGCAGCGAGAACTACGTGTCGCCCAAGGCGGCGCTGGCCTACCAGGCGGGCGAGGACTGGACCATCAAGGCTTCCACCGGGCGCGCCGTGCGCATGCCGACCGTGTCCGAGCTGTACCAGGGCGGCATCAACAACGCGGGCACGCTGATCAACAACGACCCGAACCTGAAGGCCGAGCGTTCCTGGACCACGGAGCTGAGCGCCGAGCGCCTGTCCGGCAATTCCGCGCTGCGCCTGACAGCCTTCTTCGAGCGCACCAGCGACGCCCTGTATTCGCAGACCAATGTGCTGGTCACGCCCAACGTGACCAACGTGCAGAACGTGGAGCTGATCCGCACCCACGGCCTGGAAGGCGCATGGTCGAACGAGAACGTGCTGCTGCAAGGTCTGGACATGCAGGCCAGCGTGACCTGGACCGATTCGAAGATCGAGCGCAACCGCCAGTTTCCCGCCAGCGTAGGCAAATGGCAGCCGCGCATTCCCGAGTGGCGTGCCAGCGCCGTCGCGACTTACCGCGTGAACGACAAGCTGTCCGCCACGCTGGCGGCGCGCTACAGCGGCAAGCAGTACTCGACGCTCGACAACAGCGACATCAACGGCTTCGCCTACCAGGGCGCCAGCAAGTACTTCACGGTCGACGCGCGCCTGCGCTACCGCTTCGACCAGCGCTGGAGTGCCGCCTTCGGCATCGACAATGCCAACAATTACAAGTACTGGAACTTCCATCCATACCCACAGCGCTCCTACACTGCGGAGGTGAAATTTGATTGGTAATGCGCTTGAACTCGGCGAGTTCGAACTATGGTGCCACCCGCACGTGGCGGCACGCGACGGCAGCATCGCCTGTGTGCAGGCCGCGGTGCGCTGGCGCCGGCAGGACGGCAGCCTGGCGCCGCAAGCGGCCATGGCCGAGGCGCTGTCCGGGCGCGCCGCGCAGGAACTGTTCGTCCTGCACATGGTGTGCGACGCGCTGGCCGCGCTGCGCATGTGGGGCGCGGAAGGCTTCGAGCTGAAGCTGGTGCTGGCGCTGCCCTTGCCGCAAGAGCGGCTGGAGGAGGCGGGCTTGCGCGATGCGGTAGAGGGATTGCTGGCCCAGGCGGGCATGCCGCCGCAGCGCCTGCAGCTGCAGGCGGGCGACCATGGCGGCTGTTGCGACGTGACGGACCTGCTGGACTGGCTGCGCGTGCGCGACGCCGGCTGCGCGCAGGCGGCGGGAGAATTCATTGCGACGCCGCAGCCGGCACACGTGCTCCCCGTTGCGCTGCGCCGCTGGCAGGCCAGCTACTCGGTGATGAGCGCCGCCGAAGCCTTCAGCTGAAGTGCACCTGGCCGAAGAAGCCGTATTGCAGGCTCTGCGCAATGCGGCTGGCCACCAGCCGGAATTCCTGCGCCACGGCCGGCTCGAACAGGCGGTCGACGGTTGCCTGGAACAGCGCCAGCCAGCGCTGGAAGTGCTGCGGCTGCACGCCCGGCAGCGCCATGTGCTTGCCGTAGACGTTGCCCTGGAAGTTCTTGGTGCCAAGCATGGTGGTGCTCCAGAAGTCCACCATGCGCGCCAGGTGCGGTTCCCAGTCGTCGATGGCGGTGTCGAACACCGGCCCGAGTTCCGGGTCGGCGCGCACGCCCCGATAGAACTCGTGCACGAGCGTTGCGATGGATTCTGTGGTGAGCGGCAGCATGCGGCAAGTATACCTCGATCTCGGTCACGCGGAACGCTTGCCGCGCCACGTCGGCGCCGCAGGCGGACAAGACGAGGAGGGCGAGGAGCGCGTGGGTGCGCAGGAGACGGTGGATTATGCCTTGGCCGATTGGCGGCGGCAAAATGCGGAATGGAAAAGCTGCTAAGCTTGCGGATAGTCAACCATTGCGGAGCGCATCCATGATCATCGTCCACCACCTCAACAACTCCCGTTCGCAGCGCGTGCTGTGGCTATTGGAAGAGCTGGGATTGGCCTACGAGATCAAGCACTACCAGCGCGACCCGAAGACCATGCTGGCGCCGCCCGCGCTGCTGAAGGTGCACCCGCTGGGCAAGTCGCCCGTGATCGAGCACGAAGGCACTGTCGTCGCCGAGTCGGGGGCCATCATCGAGTACCTGGTGGAGAAGCACGGCAACGACCGCCTGGTGCCGCCGGCCGGCACGCCGGACAAGCTGCGCTGGCGCTACTTCCTGCACTACGCCGAAGGCTCGCTGATGCCGCCGCTGCTGATGAAGCTGGTGTTCGACAAGGTGGAAGCCTCGCCCGCGCCGTTCTTCGTCAAGCCGATCAAGCGCGCCATCGTGCACAAGGTGATGGCCAGCTTCGTGCAGCCCAATATCGAGCGCCACCTGGCCTTCCTGGAAGGCGAGCTGGCGCAGCGCGACTGGTTCGCCGGCAGCGAATTCAGCGCCGCCGATATCCAGATGAGCTTCCCGCTGGAAGCGGCTGCCGCGCGCGCCGGCCTGGGGGCGTCTTACCCGCGCCTGCAAGCTTTCCTGCAGCGCATCCACGCCCGCCCCGCCTACCAGCGCGCCCTGGAGCGCGGCGGCCCCTACGAACTGCTGCGCTAGGCAAGCGCGGGCAAAGGGGGAGGCGGCCAGCAGCTGTACGGTAAAATGGCGGCATGACAGGAAGATTGCTGGCCATTGACGGGTTGAATATTGTGCGGCGTGTGTATGAGGCGAGTCCGGAGCCGGATTCCGACCTCAAAGCCGAGATCGCCATACGCCATGCCTTCAATGCCTTCCAGCGCCTGGTCAACGGGCATGAACCGACCCATATCCTGCCGGCCTTCGACTACGGCGGCAGCACCTGGCGCCATACCCTGTACCAGGGTTACCGCGCCGGCCGCCAGCCGATGCCGGAGGTGCTGCGCGCGGCGCTGCCGCAGTTCTACATGCAGCTGACCAATATCGGCATGTGCCCGATCGCCATTCCCGACGTGGAAGCCGACGACGTGATCGGCACCGTGGTCACGCGCTGGCTCAACGAGAAGCGCGGCGAGGCCGTGGTCGCCACCACCGACAAGGACTTGCACTGCCTGATCGCCGAAGGGGCCCGCATCTGGGACCACTTCAAATCGGAATGGCACGACCGCGAGTGGGTGGAGCAGAAGTGGGGCGTCACGCCCGGCATGCTGCCGGACCTGCTGGCGCTGATGGGCGACGAAACCGACTCCATCCCCGGCGTGTCCAACGTGGGCGTAAAAACAGCCGCCAAACTGTTGCGAACTTACGGCACTCTGGACGCAATCATGGCCGGTGCGGGCATCCTGAAGGACAAAGTGGGCGAAAGCCTACGAAAAGAGCGCGAGATGTTGTATCTTTCTCGTCAACTGGTACAACTGAAAACGGATGTCAGGATCGGCGTGAGCTGGAACATGCTGGCCTGGGACCACCGTTAAGACTCCTGATGTTAAAAGCGGTAATCATCGACAGCAGCGCCATCGCGCGCGGCCTGCTCAACACTGTGTTGCTGGATGGCGGCTATGACGTGGCCGGCCAGGCCCACACCTGCCAGGCCGGCAACGTCCTGCTGATCAAGCACAATCCCCAGATCATCTGCGTGGCGCGCGACTGCATCGAGGCCGACGAGGAGGCCATGCTCGCCATGCGCAAGGACTGGCCCAAGGCCATGATCTTCATGGTGTCGTCGGAGTTCGACCAGGCCACGATCCAGAAGGGCCATGCCATGGGCCTGAACGGCTACATCGTCAAGCCGTTCAATGCCGGCACGGTCCTGAAGACGATCCGCCAGACCGTGATCGCCACGGTCAAGCGCCTGCAGGCGGCGCAAGCGGCGCAGGACGCGGCGCCGGGCGCCGCCGCCCCAGGGTCAGACGAAGCTTGAACCGTCGATGATGCCGCCGCCCAGGCACACGTCGCCGTCGTACAGCACGGCCGACTGGCCCGGCGTTACCGCCCACTGGGCATCCATGAACTTGAGCGCGAATTCGCTCGCGCCGCTGCTGGTCACGTCGCACGGCACGTCGGCCTGGCGGTAGCGCGTCTTGGCGCTGATGCGACCCGCGTCCGGCGCCACGCCGGCCACCCAGCTGGCCTGGCCGGCATGCAGCGCCTCCGACAGCAGCCACGGATGGTCGTGGCCCTGCACCACCCACAGCGTATTGTTCGCCACGTCCTTGCGCGCCACGTACCAGGCGTCGCTGGAGCCGTCGGCCTTCTGGTAAGTCTTCACGCCGCCGATGCCGATGCCCTTGCGCTGGCCCAGCGTATAGAACGACAGGCCGACGTGCTCGCCCACCACCTTGCCGTCCGGGGTCTTGATCGGGCCGGACTTGTAGGACAGGTAGCGGTTCAGGAATTCGCGGAACGGGCGCTCGCCGATGAAGCAGATGCCGGTGGAGTCCTTCTTGGCGGCATTGGGCAGCTGCAGTTTCTCGGCGATCTTGCGCACTTCCGTCTTCGGGATTTCGCCCAGCGGGAAGAGGGTCTTGGACAACTGCGCCTGGTTCAGGCGGTGCAGGAAGTAGCTCTGGTCCTTGGTGTGGTCGACCGCCTTCAGCAGCTCGTGGCGGCCGGTCGCCGTGTTGTGGCGCACGCGCGCGTAGTGGCCGGTGGCGATCAGGTCGGCGCCCAGGTGCATGGCGTGGTCGAGGAAGGCCTTGAACTTGATCTCGGCGTTGCACAGCACGTCCGGGTTCGGCGTGCGGCCGGCCTGGTACTCGCGCAGGAACTCGGCGAACACGCGGTCCTTGTACTCGGCGGCGAAGTTGACCGCTTCGATGTCCACGCCCACCACGTCGGCCACGCTGGCCGCGTCGATCCAGTCCTGGCGGGTGGAGCAGTATTCCGAATCGTCGTCGTCTTCCCAGTTCTTCATGAACAGGCCGATGACTTCATAGCCTTGCTCCTTCAACAGCCAGGCTGAAACGGAAGAGTCGACGCCACCGGACATGCCGATGACCACTTTTTTCTTACTCATGTTGTGTTTTTTCCAAACTAGAAGAAATCTTCAGACTTCTTCGAAGACCGATACGTGGGTATGCAGGATTTCCAGCGGCGCGCGCTTGCCCGCCAAATATTCGTCCACGCAGGTCAGCAGCAGGGGGCTGCGGTGGCGCTCGCGGCAGGCGGCAATTTCGTCGCGCGTCATCCAGTGCGTGCGCAGAATGCCTTCGTCCAGCGGGCGTTCCGGGTAGAAGTCGCCCACGTCGCCGCAAAAGGCAAAGCGCAGGAAGGTCACCAGCTGGCCCGTGCGCGCCGAGCGGTAGCGGCTCATGTACATGCCGACCAGGGCGGTCGGGATGAAGTCGTAGGCCGTTTCCTCCAGCGTTTCGCGGATCACGGCCTGTTCCAGCGACTCGAGCGGATCGAGGTGGCCGGCCGGCTGGTTCAGGCGAATACCGTCACTGGTCTCTTCTTCGATCAGAAGAAACTTTCCATCGCGCTCGATGACGGCGGCGACTGTGACATTCGGCTTCCAGGTACGCGGCATGTTGGTCCATCCTCAGGAGACCCGACATTGTAGCCTGATCTTGCTCATCCGTTGTGACGGCCCCGTGACTTTTCTTGTGCGGCGCAACATTTTGCCACAGGGAACGTTGGCTTAAGAACATTTCATGTTAGATTTTAGTCAGTTTTTCCCACTATTTGGAGGCATTATGAAGATTGGCGTACCGGCCGAGTCTAGGCCGGGAGAGACCAGGGTGGCGGCAACGCCCGAAACGGTCAAGAAACTGGCTGTCAAACACCAGGTGGTCGTGCAGGCGGGAGCCGGCATCTCTGCCTCGGTGACGGATGAAGCATATGCAGCCGCCGGCGCCACCATTGGCACCGCAGCGGAGGCGCTGGGCGCGGACGTGGTACTCAAGGTCCGGGCCCCGAATGCCGAAGAGCGCGGCCTGATGAAATCGGGCGCCGTGCTGGTTGGCATGCTCAATCCTTTTGATGGGGAAAACATTGCGGCCATGGCGGCTTCCGGCCTGTCCGCGTTTGCACTGGAAGCTGTGCCGCGTATCACGCGCGCGCAGTCGATGGACGTCTTGTCCTCCCAGGCCAATATCGCGGGCTACAAGGCCGTGATGGTTGGCGCGAATACCTATCAGCGTTTCATGCCGATGCTGATGACGGCTGCCGGCACCGTGAAGGCAGCCCGTGTGCTGATCATGGGCGTGGGCGTGGCGGGCTTGCAGGCCATTGCCACCGCCAAGCGCCTGGGCGCCGTGATCGAAGCGTCCGACGTGCGTCCGCCGGTGAAGGAGCAGGTGGAGTCGCTCGGCGCAAAATTCATCGACGTGCCTTACCTCACCGATGAAGAGCGCGAAATTGCGAAAGGCGTGGGCGGCTATGCGCGCCCGATGCCGCCCGAATGGATGAAGCGGCAGGCCGAACTGGTGCACGAGCGCGCCAGGCAGGCCGACATCATCATCACCACGGCACTGATTCCGGGCCGCCCGGCGCCGGTCCTCATTTCCGAAGACACCGTGAAGGCCATGAAGCCCGGCTCCGTCATCGTCGACCTGGCGGTGGAGCAGGGCGGCAACTGTCCCTTGTCCGAACTGGGCAAGACGGTGGTCAAGCACGGCGTGCACATCGTGGGCGAGCCGAACCTGGCCTGCCAGGTGGCGGCCGATGCCTCCGCCCTGTACGCGCGCAACGTGCTCGACTTCCTCAAGCTGGTCTTCGACAAGGACGATCAGCTGGTCATCGACCGCGAGGATGAAATCATCAAAGCAACGCTGGTCTGCCACGGCGGCGAGCAGTTGCGGAAATAGGAGAGAGCAATGGAAGTGAGCCACACCATCATCAACCTGATCATCTTTGTGCTGGCCGTGTACGTCGGCTATCACGTGGTCTGGAATGTCACCCCGGCGCTGCATACGCCGCTGATGGCCGTCACCAACGCCGTCTCGGCCATCATCATCGTCGGCGCCATGCTGGCGGCGGCGCTGACCGAAGGCCTGGTCGGACAGGTCATGGGCACCATCGCCGTGGCCCTGGCCGCGGTCAACGTGTTCGGCGGGTTCCTGGTGACCCAGCGCATGCTGGAAATGTTCAAGAAGAAAGAGAAGAAGTCGGCGGAAGGAGGCAAGGCATGAGCTTCATCAGCATGAACCTTGTGACGATGATGTACCTGATTGCCTCGGTCTGCTTCATCCAGGCGCTCAAGGGCTTGTCGTCGCCGGCCACGGCGCGCAAAGGCAATACCTTCGGCATGGTGGGGATGGCGATTGCCGCCGTCACCACCATTGCCCTGATCCTGCGCCTGAAGGCCGACGCCGCGGCGGCATCCGAAAGCGCGGAAGCGGTGGCGGCCGCCGCGCGCGCCCTGGGCATGGACGTGTACGCGCGTTCCGGCTCGGGCGGCCTGGGCCTGGGCCTGGTGGCGCTGGGCGTGGTCGTGGGCGGCGGTATCGGCGCCTTCCTGGCCAAGCGCGTGGAGATGACCAAGATGCCCGAACTGGTGGCGGCGATGCACTCGCTGATCGGCCTGGCGGCAGTCTGCATCGCCATTGCCGCCGTCTCGGAGCCGCATGCCTTCGGCATCGCGGAACGGGGCGCGGCACTGCCCATCGGCAACCGCCTCGAGCTGTTCATCGGCACCTTCGTCGGCGCCATCACCTTCAGCGGTTCGGTGATCGCCTTCGGCAAGCTGGCGGGCAAGTACAAGTTCCGCCTGTTCCAGGGCGCGCCGGTGGTGTTCAGCGGCCAGCACATGCTGAACCTGGTGCTGGCGCTGGTCATGGTCGGCCTGGGTCTGGTGTTCGTGTTCAGCGGCGGCGTCGAGCCGGCCTGGACGCCGTTCCTGATCATGACGGCAATTGCCTTCGTGCTCGGCGTGCTGATCATCATCCCGATCGGCGGCGCGGACATGCCGGTGGTGGTGTCGATGCTGAACTCCTACTCGGGCTGGGCGGCGGCGGGCATCGGCTTCTCGCTGAACAACTCGATGCTGATCATCGCCGGCTCGCTGGTGGGTTCCTCGGGCGCCATCCTGTCCTACATCATGTGCAAGGCGATGAACCGCTCCTTCTTCAACGTGATCCTGGGCGGCTTCGGCGGCGACACCAGCGCCGCGGCCACAGGCGGCGCGCAGGCGCAGCGCAACGTGAAGTCGGGCTCCTCGGACGACGCCGTGTTCCTGATGCAGAACGCCGAAACCGTGATCATCGTCCCCGGCTACGGCCTGGCGGTGGCGCGCGCCCAGCATGCGCTGAAGGAGCTGGTGGAAAAGCTGACGCACCAGGGCGTGACGGTGAAGTACGCGATCCACCCGGTGGCGGGACGCATGCCCGGCCACATGAACGTGCTGCTGGCGGAAGCCGAAGTGCCGTACGACCAGGTGTTCGAGATGGAGGACATCAACAGCGAATTCGCGCAGGCCGACGTGGTACTGGTGCTGGGCGCGAACGACGTGGTGAACCCGGCAGCCAAGGACCCCAAGTCCCCGATTGCCGGCATGCCGATCCTGGAGGCGTACAAGGCCAAGACCATCATCGTCAACAAGCGCTCGATGGCCTCCGGCTATGCCGGCCTGGACAATGAGCTGTTCTACATGGACAAGACCATGATGGTCTTTGGCGACGCCAAGAAAGTCCTGGAAGACATGGTGAAGGCCGCCGACTAAGGCCGGGCCCGTGTCCACCTTGGGGTCAGACCCCACGGTGGACACGGGCACATCTATTCTCCTGCAATCGGCATGCTTGTCCCCGACCCGGTGGCCGGGCCGCTGCACCTGGTGCTGGGGCCGCCGCAGCCATCCAGCGTGGCCTGGGCGCGGGCTGGTGCAACACCCTGCCGCGCGCGGGGTACCTGCGCCGCACGCTGCCGGGCCAGGCGCCGGAAACGCTGCAGCTGGTGGAGGTCACCTACAGCGACCACCAGGACAAGCTGGCCAACAACAACGTGCACAACAAGCACGTGCACGTCACCCTCAGCCCGGCGGCGATCGGCGCGTGAGTCAGCGCATGGGCCGCGAGCGCTGGAGCTGGAAGGCGTTGATCTGGGCGGCATAGCGCTGCTGCGACGCCTGGGTATGCCAGCTGCTCTGGGCCTTGAGCAGGGCGGCCGCGCCGTCGCGCGTGCCGACGATGCGGTCGATGCGGCGCGCCGCGGCCAGACCCCACGCGTTGCGCGGGCAGGCAATGCCCGCCAGCATGGGCTTGTTGTTCTGCGCGATCGGCACCGGATGCAGCTTGCCGATGTCGGGCTCGTCGCGGCTGGAGAATTGCAGCGCGTAGTCGTAGTCGAGGGTGTAGTCGGCGCGCCCGTGCGATACCAGCTTGAGCACGTTGCGTCCGAAGTCGCCGACCGCCGTGGTTTCCAGGCGCGAGCCGGCGGGACGCCCGGCCAGCATGCGGTCCACCTGCTGGCCGTAGCTGCGGCGCTCGACGACGATGCCGCGCAGGCGCGGGTCGGCCAGCACCTTCTTCAGGTCCGCTTCGCCGCGCTCGTTCAGCGGCAGTTGCGCCAGCGTGGCTTCGCGTACGATCAGCTGCAGCGGCGGCACCAGGTTGGTGTCGACGAAGTGCGCCAGCGGGGCGCGCTGCGCCGTATGCAGGGCGGCCACCACGCAGGCCCGTTCGCCGCGCTCGATCATCAGCCAGGTGCGCTTGGGGTTGGCGTAGATGAAGCGGTGCTCGGCGTCCGGCCAGTGCTTGATGACGTACAGCACGACCTGGTCGGCGATGCCGCTGGTGGGCTGGCCGTTGACCGGCATCGATGCCGGCGGCACGTCGGGCATCAGCCAGGACATCACGTCGCGCGCCTGGGCGGTGCCGCATGCCAGGGCGCCGGCGAACAGCAGGGCGGGCAGCAGGCGCATGGCGTCCTCAGCGGCGGCCGTACATCATCAGCTCGGCCAGCACGGCGCGCGCCGGCGCGGCGACGTCGATCGCGGCCAGGCCCAGCCCGAGCAGCGGCTGCAGGGACGAATCGCTGGCGAAGATGCGCGCCATGGTGTCGGTCAGGCGCACCGTGGTGCCGCGGTCGCGCCGGCGCCGGGCCGCGTACTGCGCCAGCGCGGCGGGCGTGGCGCCCTGCGCCAGCGTGCGCGCCAGTTCGGCCGCGTCGCGCAGGCCCAGGTTCAGGCCCTGGCCGGCCACCGGGTGCAGCGTCTGCGCCGCGTTGCCGATGGCGACCGTGCGCGCGCTGCCGGACACGCCGGCGTTCAGGCCGAGCGGGAAGGCCAGGCGGCGCGTGGCGGCGGTGAAGCGGCCCAGGCGTTCGCCGAAGGTGGCGCCCAGCCTGGCCAGGAAGGCTTCGTCGTCCAGTGCCAGCAGCGCCTGCGCGGTGTCCGGGCGGGCGCACCAGACCAGGGAATAGCCGTCGTCCTGCGGCAGCAGGGCCAGCGGGCCCTCGCTGGTGAAGCGCTCGTAGGCGCGGTGCGCCACCGGGGCGCTGGCGTTCACTTGCGCGATGATGGCGCTTTGCCGGTAGTCGCGCTGGACGGCCTTGGCGGCCTGCTCGCCGAACAGGCCGCCCTCGGCCTGCACCACGATGGCGGCGCGCAGCACGCGTGCCGCTTCGCCCTCGCTCTCCAGGTGCAGGTTCACGCCGTCGGCGTCCTCCGCGATGCTGGTGACGCGCACCGGGCGCAGGGCGGCAATGCGCTGGCGGGCGCACACATTGCCCAGCGCTTCGACGATGGCGCCGTAGCGCGTGACATAGCCGAGCGCCGGCACGCGCTGCTCGTCGCGTGTGATCATGCTGCGCCCGAAATGGCCGCGCCGCGAGACGTGGATTTCGTGGATGGCGGTGGCGCGGATCGGCCAGGCGCCGAGCTGCTCGAGAATCTGCGCGCTGCCGTAGGACAGGGCCAGGGTGCGCGGGTCCTGCATGGCCTGGTCGAGCGGCTTGGCGTCGACCAGTACCATGCGCGAGGCGGGCACGCCGCGCCGCACCAGCAGGGCGGCCAGCGCCATGCCGGCCGGGCCGGCGCCGCAAATGGCGATTTCGTATTCCATTATTTCATCAATGCTTCAATCTCGGCGATCGTCTTGGGCGCGCTGCCGGTGAGCAGCTCGAAGCCGCTCGCGTTCACCAGCACGTCGTCCTCGATGCGGATGCCGATGTTCCAGAATTGCTCCGGCACGCCGGCGGCGGGGCGCACGTAGATGCCCGGTTCCACTGTCATGGCCATGCCCGGCTGCAGCAGGCGCGAGGCGCCTTCGCTGTCGCGGTACAGGCCCACGTCGTGCACGTCCATGCCGATCCAGTGTCCGGTGCCGTGCATGTAGAACTGCGTGTAGTGTTTTTCCGCCAGCACCTCCTCCAGGCTGCCCTGCAGCAGGCCCAGGTCCAGCATGCCCTGCGCCAGCACGCGCACGGCGGCGTCGTGCGCGTCGTGATAGTGGCGGCCGGGCGCGATGGCGCCGAAGGCGGCCTGCTGGGCCGCCAGCACCAGCTCGTAGAGCGCGCGCTGGGGCGCGCTGAAGCGGCCGTTGACGGGGAAGGTGCGCGTGATGTCGGAAGCGTAACCATCGAGCTCGCAGCCGGCATCGATCAGCACCAGGTCGCCGCGCTCGGTGCGGCGGTTGTTGGCGTTGTAGTGCAGTACGCAGGCGTTGGCGCCGGAGGCGACGATCGGCGTGTAAGCCGGGAACTGGGCGCCGTTGCGGCGGAATTCGTGCAGCAGCTCCGCTTCCAGTTCGTACTCGAAGATGCCGGGGCCGGCACGCCCGGCAAAGCGCATGGCGCGCGCGTGGGCGGCGCCGGAAATCTCGCCGGCGCGCAGCATGACGGCGCGCTCGTGCTCGTCCTTGAACAGGCGCATCTCGTCCACCAGCGGCGGCAGGTCGCGCAGCACCGGCGGCGCGCACACGCCGCTGCGCGCGAGCTTGCGCACGCCTTCGAGCCAGCGACGCTGCTGCTCGCTGGCCTCGGCGCTGCGGGCCAGGCCCGCGTACAGCGCGCTGGCGTTGGACAGCTGGCGCACCATGTGCTCGTCCAGCGCGCCGATGGGGAAGGCGAAGTCGAAGCCGAAGGCGTCGCGCGCGGCCTGCGGGCCGTGCCGGTAGCCGTCCCAGATCTCCGATTCGGGATGCTTCTCGCGGCAGAACAGGATGCTTTGCGCGGCCGCGCTGGCGCGCGGCGCCACCAGCACCAGCACCGCTTCCGGCTCGGTGAAGCCGGTCAGGTAGTAAAAGGAGCTGTCGTGGCGGTACGGGTATTCGGTGTCGGCGTTGCGCGCCACTTCGGGCGCGGTGCCGATCACCGCCACGCTGCCCGGCTCCATCCGGGCCAGCAGGCGCGCGCGGCGCTCGGCGTAGGGCTTCATGCGTTGAGCTCTTCGAGCTGGCGCACCGTGCCGACGTTGACCCATTCGCCGTTGTAGATCTCGCCGCCGATGCGGCCCTGGTCGGCGTACTGGAACAGCAGCTTGCCCAGGCCCGCCTTCTGGCCCGGCGCGATGCCGGCGAACATCTCGGGACGGTACACGCCGATGTTGGCGAAGTTCCACTTGGGCGCGCCCTGGCCGGAAATGGTGTACAGGTTGAGCGCGAAGTCGCCTTCCGGGTTGTGCCAGGGATTGGGCGTGAGCCAGACCCAGGCGATGTCGCGCACGTCGGCCGGATGCGGGTCGCCGCGGTGGTCCTTGTCCTTGAGCACGTCCAGCGCTTCGGCAAAGTCGAAATGCGGGCAGTAGATGTCGCCCGACAGTGCCAGGAACGGTTCGTCGCCCAGCAGGTGCAGCGCGTTGGCGATGCCGCCGGCCGTCTCCAGCGCCTCCGCCTCGGGCGAATAGTGGATCTGCGCGCCGAAGCGGCTGCCGTCGCCCAGCGCCTGCTCGATCATGTGTCCCAGGTGGGCGTGGTTGATGACGATCTGCGTGATCCCGGCGCGCACCAGGTTCTCGATGTGCCACACGATCAGCGGGCGGCCGCGCACTTCCAGCAGCGGCTTGGGGCAGGTGTCCGTCAGGGGACGCATACGTTCGCCGCGGCCGGCGGCGAGAATCATGGCTTTCATGCGTGGTCCCTTAGAAGGTGTAGCCGACTTGCGGCGCGGTGCCTTCAAGCGTGTCGAGCAGCTTGACCAGGGGCTTGAGCTCGCGGTAGCGGCCGGCGGTCTTGCGCACGTATTCCAGCACCGTCGGCAGGTCGCCCAGGTACATGGACTTGCCGTCGCGGTAGTTCAGGCGGCAGAAGATGCCCAGTATCTTCAGGTGGCGCTGCAGCGCCATGTACTCGAAGTCCTTGTAGAAATCGTCGAAGTCCTTGCGCACCGGCAGGCCGGCGCTGCGCGCGTGCTGCCAGTAGCGGATCACCCAGTCCAGCACGAGTTCCTCGTCCCACGCCACGTAGGCGTCGCGCAGCAGCGAGGCCGCGTCGTAGGTGATGGGGCCGTACACGGCGTCCTGGAAGTCGAGGATGCCGGGATTGTCCGCATCCATCCACATCAGGTTGCGCGAATGGTAGTCGCGGTGCATGTAGACCTGGGGCTGGGCCAGGCAATTGGCCAGGATGGCCTCGAACACCTGGTCCAGGTCCTTCTGCTGCGCCGCGTTCAGGGTCACGCCCAGGTGCTTGCCGATGTACCACTCGGGGAAGATGGCCAGCTCGCGCAGCATGAAGGCGCGGTCGAAGGGCGGCAGCACGCCGGGCCGGCTCGCCTGCTGGATGCGCACCAGGGCCGACAGCGCCTCGGCGTACATGGTGGCGGCCGAATCGGGGTTGAGCGCCTGCAGGTAGGTGACCGTGCCCAGGTCCGACAGCAGCAGGAAGCCGCGTTCGACGTTCTCGGCGACGATGGCCGGCACCGACACGCCGGCCTCGCCCAGCAGGCGGTCGACTTTCACGAAGGCGGGCACGTTTTCGCGCTCGGGCGGGGCATCCATGGCGACCAGGGTGGCGCCGTGCACGGCTTGCAGCGCCGGCAGCACGTCGACGCGGAAATAGCGGCGGAAACTGGCGTCCTCGGAGGCGGGACGCGCCGAGGCGGCGTCCACGATGCCTGTGCTTTGCAGCCAGGCGGTAAGCTCGGCCAAGCGTGGATCGGCGGCTGGGGATGGTGATTTAGACAATAAAGACATTGAAACAGCCTGCGGAATCCGGTTGGTGGTAAAGATTCCCATATAATAAGGGATTCACATTAAAAAATCGCCTGTATGGTGTTTCACGCGTATCGTCCATGACCCGGTTCCTGGCTCCACCCCCCTCCAAGCGCTGGGCGCTCGCCATGACCGCCATTGCCGCCGCCGCCGCGGCGCTGCCGGCCCATGCCCAGACGCCCTCCGCCAAGCGCGCGCCGCGCGTGGAAGACAAAAATGCCGTCACCACGGTGCGCGCGGAAGACATCGCCGGCCGTCCTGAACGCGAACTGCGCCTGGTGCGCGACGTGGAAGTGGTGCGCGACAAGATGCGCGTGACCGCCGACGCGGCCAGCTTCCTGCAGGTGGAGCAGGAGCTCGAAGCTAAGGGCAACGTGCGCATGTGGCGCTTCGGCGACTATTACACCGCCGAGGAAGTCAAGCTGAACATGGAAACGGGGCGCGGCTTCATGCTGCAGCCGACCTACCAGCTGGAACTGAACAATGCGCAAGGCAAGGCGCAGCGCATCAACTTCCTGAGCGAGGACGAGGCGCAGGTGGTGGACGGCACCTACAGCACTTGCCAGGGCCCCAACCCGGACTGGTACCTGAAGGCGCGCTCGCTGAACCTGGACCAGGGGCGCGACGTCGGCACTGCCGGCGCCACCGTGGTCTACTTCAAGGACGTGCCGTTCCTGGGCACGCCGGCGCTGTCGTTCTCGCTGTCGGGCGCGCGCCGCTCCGGCTGGCTGCCGCCGATGCCGACCTACTCGTCCAAGGGCGGGGCGGAACTGACGCTGCCTTACTATTTCAACATCGCGCCCAACCGCGACCTGACGCTGACCCCGCGCTACATCGCGCGCCGCGGCCTGCAGCTGGGCGCCCTGGGCCGCTACATGGGCGACACCGCGGGCGGCAACTTCTACGAAGGCAAGACCTTCCTCGAGTACCTGCCCAACGACAAGGCGGCCGACCGCGACCGCTGGCAGCTGCATGCGGTGCACACGCAGGCGCTGGCCAAGGACTGGACCTACGGCTGGAACCTGCGCGCGGCCTCGGACGACAACTACCCGAACGACTTCTCCAAGACCGTCTCGTCCTCGGCCGAGCGCCAGCTGCTCAAGGAGCTGCGCACCGATTACCGCGGCGAGTACTGGGGCCTGACCGTGCGCGCGCAGAAGTACCACGTGCTGCAGGACCCCGACTCGGTGCACAACCCGGACCTGTTCGTGACGCGCCCCTACGACCGCCTGCCGGCCATCAACCTGCACGCCGCGCGCTACGACGTGGGCGGCTTCGACTGGCAGGTCGATTCGGAGCTGACCCGCTTCTGGCACCCGGACCTGCCCAAGGGCAACCGGCTGGTGGTGGTGCCGCAGGTGAGCTACCCGATCATCGGTCCGTCCTACTTCGTCACGCCGAAGGTGATGCTGAACGCCAGCGCCTACCAGCTCGACGCGCACGGTACCGACCCGTCGCGTTCCCTGCAGCGCGCCGTGCCCACCTTCTCGCTCGACTCGGGCCTGGTGTTCGAGCGCGAGGCGCGCCTGGGCGGGCGCGCCGTGACCCAGACGCTGGAGCCGCGCCTGTTCTACGTGTACACGCCGTACCGCGAACAGGAGGCCTTCCCCAACTTCGACACGGCGCCGTCCACCTTCAACTTCGCGCAGATCTTCAGCGAGAACCGCTTCGTCGGCTCCGACCGCATCGGCGACGCCAACCAGGTGACGGCGGCCGTCGTGTCGCGCTACCTGGAGTCGAGCGGCGCCGAGCGCCTGCGCCTGGCGTTCGGCCAGCGCTTCTACTTCGCCGACCAGCGCGTGCAGATCGACAAGAGCACACCGGTCAACAGCAGCCGCTCGGACATGCTGCTGGCGGCCACCGGCCGCATTTCCGAATCCTGGGGCGTGGACAGCGCGGTGCAGTACAATCCGAGCACCAGCAAGGTCACCACCTCCAACATGACGCTGCAGTACACCCCGGGCGCCTACAAGGTGTTCAACGCCGGCTACCGCTACGTGCGCGACAGCTTCAAGAATGCCGACCTGTCGGCGCAATGGCCGCTGTCGGCCAAGTGGTTCGGCGTCGGCCGCATTTCCTACTCGCTGCGCGACCACAAGGTGCTCGAGAGCGTGATCGGGGTCGAATACAACTGCGACTGCTGGGTGTTCCGCGCCGGCGCGCAGCGCTTCGTCACCACGGCCAACAAGACCTCGACCCAGTACTTCGTCGGGCTGGAGCTGAACGGCCTGTCCAAATTTGGTTTCGGCAACCCGCTGGAAGTGCTGAAGAACAGCATTCCCGGCTATCGCCGCGTGAATGAAAGCATGCGATAAGCTTTCGCCTTTTCCAACACTGACACAAGAGCGTTTCCGATATGCACCCGATCAAATTAGCTGCCGTCCTGCTGTGTGCTTCCCTCGCCGCCCCGGCCCTGGCGCAAGGCGCCAAGCCGGGCGCACCCGCTGTGCCGTCGCGAGGTTTCACGCCGCCAGGCCAGTCGGCCAACACGCCGATCGACGCCATTGCCGTCATCGTCAACGACGAAGTGATCACCCAGCGCGAACTGAGCGAGCGCGTGGCCACCATCGTGGCGCGCATGCAGCAGCAGAAGCTGGCCCTGCCGGACGCGAGTGACCTGCGGCGCCAGATCCTGGAGCGCATGATCATCGAGCGCGCCCAGCTGCAGCTGGCCAAGGAAATGGGCGTGCGGGTGGACGACAACATGCTCGACCGCGCCATCGGCCGCATCGCCGAGCAGCAAAAGATGACGGTGCAGCAGATGCGCAACCAGATGGAAAAGGAAGGCACCACCTTTGCCGCCTTCCGCGAGGAGATCCGCGAGGAGATCATCATGCAGCGCCTGCGCGAATACGAGGTGGACAACAAGATCAACATTTCCGAAGCGGAAGTGGACGCCTTCATCGCCGCGGAAAAGGCCGCCGCCGCCGAGCAGTTCGAGATGAACATCTCGCAGATCATGGTGCGCATCCCGGAAAACGCCACGCCGGAAGTGATCGCCCAGCGCCAGAAGCGCGCCGAGGAAGTGGCGCGCCAGCTGCGCACCGGCGCCGATTTCGCCAAGATGGCCGGCACCTATTCCGACGCATCCGACGCGCTGCAGGGCGGGGTGGTGGGCTGGCGCCCGAGCGGCGCGCTGCCGCCGGTGTTTGCTGAAGCGCTGGGCAAGCTCAAGCCCGGCCAGGTGACCCCGATCATCAAGAGCGCGGCCGGCTTCCACATCCTGAAGCTGGTGGACAAGCGCAGCATGGCCGAAGCGGCCGCGCAGGAAACCGTGCAGCAGACCCACGTACGCCACATCCTGCTGAAGGTCACCCCGACCACCCCGGCGGCCGAAGTCAAGCGCAAGCTGCTGGAACTCAAGGAACGGATCGACAACAAGACTGCCAAGTTCGACGAGCTGGCGCGCGTGCACTCGCAGGATTCGGCAGCCAAGGGCGGCGACCTGGGCTGGCTGGCGCCGGGCGACACCCTGCCGGAATTCGAGCGCGCGCTGGAGACGCTCAAGCCGGGCCAGGTGTCCGAGCCGGTGGAAACCGCGTTCGGCTACCACCTGATCGAAGTGCTCGAGCGCAAGGCCGACGACGTCTCGAAGGAGAAGCAGCGCGCCGCCGCGCGCAATGCCCTGCGCGAGCGCAAGCTGGTGGAAGCGATCGACGACTGGCAGCGCCAGGTGCGCGACCGCGCCTACGTCGAGTTCCGCGACGAATCGCTGAAGTAAGCAGGCCGGACCCATGAGCGCCACCCTGCAGACAAGGCGCCCGGGTGTGCGCCCCGTCGTCGCCGTCACCACTGGCGAACCGGCCGGCATCGGCCCGGAGATCGCCATCCGCGCCGCCTGGGCCATGCGGCACCAGGTCAACGCGGTGCTGGTGGGCGACGCCGCCTTCCTGGCCATGACCGCGGCCGCCATCGACCCCGCCATCCGCATCAGCGCCATCAGCACCATGGCGGCGCGCGCTGCCGGCCTGCCGCACTTCGGCAGCGAGCGCCTGTGCGCGCTCGACATCCCGCTCGGCGCCCACGTGCAGCCGGGCGTGCTGGACAAGGAAAACGGCCGCTACGTGCTGGCCACGCTGGACGCCGCCATCGAAGGCGTGCGCGCCGGCTGGTTCGACGCCATCGCCACGGCCCCGGTGCAGAAATCGACCATCAACGACGCCGGCGTGCCCTTCTCCGGCCACACCGAATATTTCGCCGAGCAGACCGGCACCGCACGCGTGGTGATGCTGCTGGCCGGCCAGCCCCAGGGCGACGCCGGCGCGGCGCCCCTGCGCGTGGCCCTGGCCACCACGCACCTGCCGCTCAAGGACGTGAGCGCCGCGCTCACGCAGGACGGGCTGGGCCAGACGCTGGACATCATCGACGCCGACCTGCGCCGCAAGTTCGGCATTGCCGCCCCGCGCATCCTGGTGACCGGGCTCAATCCGCACGCCGGCGAGAACGGCTACCTGGGGCGCGAGGAAATCGACACCATCGCCCCCGCCCTGGCGGCCGCGCGCGCACGCGGCATCGACGCACGCGGCCCGTACCCGGCCGACACGCTGTTCCAGCCCAAATACCTGCAGGACGCCGACTGCGTCCTGGCCATGTACCACGACCAGGGCCTGCCGGTGCTGAAGTACGCCACCTTCGGCCACGGGGTCAACATCACCCTCGGCCTGCCCCTGATCCGCACCTCGGTCGACCACGGCACCGCGCTCGACCTGGCCGCCCAGGGCGTAGGCCGCGCCGACTGCACCAGCATGCAGGCCGCGCTGGCGGCCGCGCTGCACATGGTGCACGCCAGCACCCCCTAGAAAGACAGACATGAAACACATCGCCCGCAAACGCTTCGGCCAGAACTTCCTGCAGGACGACCGCGTCCTTGGCAACATCATCGACGCCATCGAGCCGCGCCCCGACGACACCATGGTGGAAATCGGGCCCGGCCTGGCCGCCATGACCGACCTGCTGCTCAAGTCGCTGCCCCATATGCACGTGGTCGAGCTCGACCGAGACCTGGTGGCGCGCCTGGCGCAGCGCTACCCGCGCGAACGGCTCACCATCCACGCCGGCGACGCCCTGAAGTTCGACTTCGGCTTCATCGAGGTACCAGAAGGCAAGAAGCTTCGCGTGGTGGGCAATTTGCCGTACAACATTTCCTCGCCCCTCCTGTTCCACCTGGCCGAGTTTGCGCCGCTGGTGCAGGACCAGCATTTCATGCTGCAAAAGGAAGTGGTGGAGCGCATGGTGGCCGAGCCGGGCACCAAGGCCTACAGCCGCCTGTCGGTGATGTTGCAATGGCGCTACCGCATGGAGTTGCTGTTCATCGTACCGCCGGACGCCTTCGACCCGCCGCCCAAGGTGGACTCGGCCATCGTGCGCATGATCCCGATTGCGCAGCCGCTGGCCTGCGACGCGGCGCGCCTGGAGGCCGTGGTGCAGAAAGCGTTCTCCCAGCGCCGCAAGGTCATCCGCAACTGCGTCGCCGGCATGTTCACCCCCGAACAGCTGGAAGCGGCCGGCATCAACCCAGGCGACCGTCCGGAAACGGTGCCGGTAGCCGCCTACGTAGCCCTGGCCAACCTGCCAACCTGAACAATTCGGGGTCAGCTCTGTCATTCGGACACAAACGCCGGATCCTTGAGGTAGATCAATACGCAAAACCCATGGGTTTTGCGTATTGATCCAGATCAAAGAGCATGACTTTCTGTCCGAATGACAGAGCTGACCCCGAATTTTCCAAAAAAAAACCCGCTCAGGGAGCGGGCTGAATCCATTTCTTGTTCAGAAGTGGAGGAGACGGGTTCAGTATGCTGCGTCGCGGCATATTGTTCCAATTTATTTTAGGAATTCCCGTCATTCCATTTCGTTATAACGTGACGCAGGTGATGATCACGTTGCGGCGGTCGCCGTCGCCCATCACGCCGGTGCCGTTGGCAATGGTGCACTGCTGGGTCGGGTTCTTCGGCTGGGTCAGCACGCTCAGGCCGTAGGCGGTGCCTACGGGGATCTGGCCCATCGTGAATTCGGTGGCGTCCTTGGCCAGCGCCAGTTGGCCGCCAGCGCTGCCGTTGATCAGGACCAGGCCTTCGCCCTTCAGGTTGCTGATCGTGCCGCCCAGGGCGTAGGTGTTTTGCGCGCAATTGATCACCACGTTGATGCTGGCCGTGCGCCCGGCCGAGCCCGTCCCGTTCTGCGGCTCGCAGGTCATGTGCTCAGGGTGGGTCTTGACGGTGACGTTGTATTCTTTGCCGTAGGAAATGCTGTTGGGGAAGCTGAAGCTGGTGGCGCCGGCCTGGACCGGCAGCGGGTCCGCACCATTGTTTTGCAGCACCAGGCCCTGGTTGGTCAGGCCGATGATGGTGCCGCTGACGGTGAAGCTGGCTTTGCCGCCGCACGCGGCCAGGGCCAGGGCGGCCAGCAGGGCCGCGCCGAGGAGTTTTGCTTTCATCTGGTTTCCTAGTTCTTAACTTATTGGCAAGTGACGGTCACGTCGCGCACGTCGCGAGGGGGCATGGTGCCGACCGCATTGGTCACCGTGCAGGTCTGGCCGGCGGGCTGGGCCAGCACCGTGACGCCGTACACGGCGCCATTGTTGATCTTGCTGCCGAACTCCCAGGCGCCAGTGCCGCCAGCCGCCACGCCAACCGTGAGCGAACCATTGGCCAGCACCAGGCCTTCGGCCTTCAGGCCGGTCACGGTGCCGCCCAGGACGAATGGGTCCGGGTTGCAGCTGACGATGGTCTGCTGGTAGGAGTAGTAGTTGATCTTGCCGGTATTGTTGGCCAGCGTGCATTTCACGTGGTCGGGCGTGGTCTTGATCGTGACGTTGAAGGCGGAATCGGGGGGCAGCAGGGTCTTGAAATACCAGGTGCCGGCACCGGTCACGGCCAGGTCGTCGCCGCCATTGTTCTGCAGCACAAGGCCGCTGCGGTCCAGGCCGTACACCTGGGCACCCAGGCCCATGCTGCCATTGCCGCTGCCACCGCAGGCGGCCAGGCCGGCGGCGCACAGCAGGGCTGCGGCGGCGGACAGATACATACTCTTCATTCCACGTTCTCCAGTCGGTTTCGCGCGTCGGCGCCGTTCAAATCGGCGCCTATTTTAGTGCATTTGCTCACGCTTTAGCCGATTGGGCGCGCTTTTCCCTTGTAACAGCATGCTACCGCGGCTGCCGCTCCCTTCTGCGCGGTACAATGCGCCCATGAAGCCGAAAGCCATCCTGTTCGACCTGGACGATACCCTGTGGCCGATCGCGCCCGTCATTGCCGAGGCGGAGGTGACGCTGCACGCCTGGCTGGCGACGCACGCGCCGAAGGTGGCGGCGCAGTGGTCGGTGGACGAGCTGCGCGCGCATCGGGCGCAACTGGCCGCGCAGCAGCCGGAACTGCTGATCGACCTGGGCAAGCTGCGCCGCGCCAGCCTGCAGGCAGCCTTCGCGGCGGCCGGCGAGGACGCGGCCCACGTGGACGCGGCCATGACCCATTTCTTTGCCGCGCGCAATGCGGTGACCCCGTACGACGACGTGCTGCCGGGCCTGCTCAAGCTGCGCCACCAGGTGCAACTGGGCACCATCAGCAATGGCAACGCAGACCTTGAAGTCATCGGCCTGGCCCACCACTTTAAGGTATCGCTGGCGGCGGCCCACTTCGGGGCGGCCAAGCCGGACTCCGGCATCTTCCGCGCGGCCTGCCAGGCGCTCGGCGTGGCGCCGCATGAGGCAGTGTACGTGGGCGACGACTTGGCGCTGGACGTGGCGGGGGCGCAGGCGGCGGGCTTGCGCGCCGTGTGGATGAACCGGCACGGCGCGGTGCTGCCGGACGGGGCGCCGCGCCCCGACGCCATTTGCGCCAGCCTGGATGAATTGCTTGCGTGGCTGGAACAACAGTTGGCAGAATAGCGCTATGCATCTCGATATCCGTGCCCAAACCCTGCTCAAAGCCCTGATCGAGCGCTACATCGCCGACGGCCAGCCGGTCGGCTCGCGCGCCCTGTCCAAGATTTCCGGGCTGGAGCTGTCGCCGGCCACCATCCGCAACATCATGGCGGACCTGGAGGAGCAGGGTTACGTGGCCAGCCCCCATACCTCGGCCGGGCGTGTGCCCACCCCGCGCGGCTACCGCATCTTCGTCGACACCCTGCTGACGGTACAGCACATCGACGAAAGCGCGATGCAGGCCGGCCTGCGCGCGGCCTCGCCGCAGCCGCAAAAGCTGATCGCCAACGCGGCGCAGATGCTGTCCTCGCTGACCCAGTTTGCCGGGGTGGTGCTGGCGCCGCGCCACGAGTCGGTGTTCCAGCAGATCGAATTCCTGCGCCTGGGCGACAAGCGCGTGCTGCTGGTGATCGTGGCGCCCGGCGGCGACGTGCAGAACCGCATCCTGCTGACGGACGTCGACTACACGCCGGCCCAGCTGCAGCAGTCGGCCAACTTCATCAACCAGCACTATGCCGGCCTGTCGTTCGAGGACGTGCGCGGGCGCCTGCAGGGCGAGCTGCGCCAGTTGCGCGACGACATGGGACGCCTGATGCAGGCGGCGGTGGAGGCGGGCAGCGAGGCGATGGCCGAATCGGCCGACGACATGGTGATCGCGGGCGAACGCAACCTGCTGTCGGTGAGCGACTTGTCGTCCAATATGACGTCGCTGCGCGCCATGTTCGACCTGTTCGAACAGAAGACCGGCCTGATGCAGCTGCTGGACGTGTCGTCCAAGGCGTCCGGCGTGCAGATTTTCATCGGCGGCGAGTCGCAGCTGGTGCCGATGGATGAGATGAGCGTGGTGACGGCGCCGTATGCGGCCAACGGCAAGATTGTCGGTACCCTGGGGGTGATCGGGCCGACCCGCATGGCGTACGAACGGGTGATTCCGATTGTGGATATTACGTCGCGGCTGCTGTCGAATGCCTTAAGCAGCAGTTGAACCCGGTAAACCTGGGTCAGACCCTTGGGTCTGACCCCGATTGGCGGGGCTTAATGGCGGTGCGGGCAGTGCTCTTTGGTGCAGCTGCCGTAGATGGCCAGCGCATGCTCGGCGATCTTGAAGCCGCGCTCGGCGGCAATGCGCTGCTGGCGCTTTTCAATCTCTTCGTCGACAAACTCCTCGACCCGGCCGCAGTCCAGGCACACCAGGTGGTCGTGGTGCGAGCCTTCGTTGAGCTCGAAGATCGCCTTGCCGCTTTCGAAGTGGTTGCGGTTGAGCAGGCCGGCTTGCTCGAACTGGGTCAGCACGCGGTACACGGTGGCCAGGCCGACGTCCATGTTCTCGGCCAGCAGCAGCTTGTACACGTCTTCCGCCGTCAAATGGCGCACGGGGCTGCTCTGGAAAATATCAAGAATCTTCAAACGCGGCAGGGTAGCCTTCAGGCCGGACGCCTTCAGGTCGGTAGGGCTGTTACTCATGTTTGCTAACGTCAGTTGCGGGAAGTGCTTTATGATATAGCGT
>JAJTCO010000011.1 GCA_021323265.1 Pseudoduganella sp.
TTCCAGATGAGAGTCCAACGATTTTACCGCAGGCGCCGAAGCACCAGCACAGTTTTTAAAGCCGAAAAAAAGCGGCAAGACCAGGGGTCTTGCCGCTTTGGACTGCGGCCGGGCTGCTGCCCGGCCGGCGCATGCTGCTTGAGCTTACTTCGGCGATGCCAGGAAGCCGGTGCCGCTGCTGTTCTGCTGCAGGGCCTTCAGGCGACGGTTGTCGTCGTCCGTGTTGGCCAGCTGCTGAGCAGGGTTCAGCTTGTTGGCATCGAACTGCGACATGGCCGCTGCCATCAGCGCGGCGTTTTGCGCCACACCCAGGCCGTTCTGCGCTGCCGCCACATCCAGCTTGGCGGTACCGCCGGCCGGCGTGCCAGCGTTGTCGAAGCCTGCCATCGCCTGCACCAGGCTGGACACGGCGCCGCGCAGGTCGGCCGGTTCGTGCTGCCGCCTTTGCCGCGGGTCACATCCAGGTTCAGCTGGGTGATGTTGAGGTCGCTCAGCGACTTCAGTTCACCGGCTTGCGACACGCCGTCACCGTTGTCCACCCACACTTGCAGCTTGCCGAAGTCAGCGTCGGCAGCGTTGATCACGCCGTCGCCGTTGCTGTCGAGCTCAGCCAGGGCCTGGTAGCCGGTGGTGGCTTTCTGGCCGTTCGCCAGGGTGGTGCCGGAGCCGAACAGTTCGGAACCGTCGTTGATGCTGCCGTCACCGCTGCGGTCCATGACCAGCAGGCCGTCGCCGCCGGCAACCCAGCCGGTATTCAGCTGCTTGCCATCCGCCTTCAGGTCGAACTGCACGCCGGCGGTGATGTCCAGGGTCTCGATGCCGTCGTCGTCCAGGTCCAGCACGACCGGGGTCAGGCTGGACAGCGCCTGGATCTGGTCCGTGGTCATCGCGTTCTGCTGGTCCGTCGTCAGCGCGTGGATCTGCTGCGTGGTCAGCGCATGGACCTGGGACGTGGTCAGGGCGCGGATGCTGTCGGTCGTCAGGCCCTTGATCGCGGCAGTCTTGATCGCTGCGATGTCGCGCGACTCGATGGCCTTGGCCTGGTCGGTGCTCAGGGCGCCGAACTGGTCGCTGCTCAGGACAGCCACTTGCTGGCTGTTCAGGGCAACCACCTGGTCGGTGGTCAGCACTTGCACCTGGTCGGTGGTCAGGCCGGCAATCGCCGAGGTCTTCAGTACGGCCAGGTCCTGGGTCTCGATCGCCTTGATGGCGTCGGTCGACAGCACCGCCACTTGCTGGCTCTTCAGGGCGCCAGCCTGCGAGGTGCCGAGCGCCATGACCTGGTCGCTGCTCAGTACGCTAGTCTGGTCGGTGCTCAAGGCCGCGACGTGGGCCGAGTTCAGGGCCGCCACGTGGTCGGAGGTCAGCACTTTCACCTGGTCGGTGGTCAGGCCGACGATGGCGGAAGTCTTCAGTGCGCCCACGTCCTGGCTGTCCATCGCCTGCACTGCGTCGGTCGACAGGACGGCAATCTGCTGGCTCTTCAGTGCGTTGGCCTGCGAGGTGCCCAGTGCCTTCACCTGGTCGCTGCTCAGTGCGCTGACCTGGTCGGTGCTCAGCACGCCTACCTGGGCCGAATTCAGGGCGGCCGTGTGGTCGGAGGTCAGCACCTTCACCTGGTCGGTGGTCAGGCCGACGATGGCGGAAGTCTTCAGGGCAGCGATGTCTTGCGTGTCCATCGCCTGCACGGCGTCGGTCGACAGGACAGCGATCTGCTGGCTCTTCAGGGCGCCGGCCTGGGACGTGCCCAGCGCCTTCACCTGGTCGCTGTTCAGGACGCTAGCCTGGTCGGTGCTCAGCACGGCAACCTGGGCCGAGTTCAGGGCGGCTGCCTGGTCGGAGGTCAGCACCGTCACCTGGTCGGTGGTCAGGCCGACGATCGCCGAGGTCTTCAGGGCGGCAACGTCCTGGGTGTCCATCGCCTGCACCGCATCGGTCGCCAGCACGGCAACCTGGCTGCTCTTCAGCGCGGCAACGTCGGCGGTATCGAGTGCCTTCACCTGGTCGCTGTTCAGCACGCTGACCTGGTCGGTGCTCAGCACGCCTACCTGCGACGAGTTCAGGGCCTTGGCCTGGTCGGAGGTCAGCACTTTCACCTGGTCGGTGGTCAGGCCGACGATGGCGGAAGTCTTCAGGGCGGCGATGTCCTGCGTGTCCATCGCTTGCACGGCGTCGGTCGCCAGCACAGCGATCTGCTGGCTCTTCAGGGCGCCGGCCTGGGACGTGCCCAGCGCCTTCACCTGGTCGCTGTTCAGGACGCTGGCCTGGTCGGTGCTCAGGGTGGCAACCTGGGCCGAGTTCAGGGCGGCTGCCTGGTCGGAGGTCAGCACCATCACCTGGTCGGTGGTCAGGCCGACGATCGCCGAAGTCTTCAGGGCGGCGATGTCCTGGGTGTCCATGGCTTGTACGGCGTCGGTGGCCAGGACGGCAACTTGCTGGCTCTTCAGGGCGCTCGCTTGCGCGGTGCCCAGTGCCTTCACCTGGTCGCTGTTCAGGACGCTAGCCTGGTCGGTGCTCAGCACGCCAACCTGGGCCGAGTTCAGGGCGGCTGCCTGGTCGGAGGTCAGCACCTTCACCTGGTCGGTGGTCAGGCCGACGATGGCCGCGGTCTTCAGGGCGGCGATGTCTTGCGTGTCCATCGCTTGCACGGCGTCGGTCGACAGCACGGCCACTTGCTGGCTCTTCAGGGCGGCAACGTCGGCGGTATCGAGCGCCTTCACCTGGTCGCTGTTCAGCACGCTGACCTGGTCGGTGTTCAGGGCGGCCACCTGCGACGAATTCAGGGCCTTGGCCTGGTCGGAGGTCAGCACCTTCACCTGGTCGGTGGTCAGGCCAACGATGGCGCTGCTCTTCAGGGCGGCGATGTCCTGGGTGTCCATGGCTTGCACGGCGTCGGTCGCCAGCACGGCCACTTGCTGGCTCTTCAGGGCGCCCACTTGCGCGGAACCCAGTGCTTTCACCTGGTCGCTGTTCAGGACGCTGACCTGGTCAGTGCTCAACACGGCAACCTGGGCCGAGTTCAGGGCGGCGGCCTGGTCGGAGGTCAGCACTTTCACCTGGTCGGTGGTCAGGCCGGCGATGGCGCCGGTCTTCAGGGCGGCGATGTCCTGGGTATCCATGGCTTGCACGGCGTCGGTGGCCAGCACAGCGATCTGCTGGCTCTTCAGGGCGCCGGCCTGGGACGTACCCAGCGCCTTCACCTGGTCGCTGTTCAGCACGCTAGCCTGGTCGGTGCTCAGGGCAGAAACCTGGGCCGAGTTCAGGGCGGCGGCCTGGTCGGAGGTCAGCACCTTCACCTGGTCGGTGGTCAGGCCAACGATGGCCGAGGTCTTCAGGGCCGCGATGTCCTGGGTATCCATGGCTTGCACGGCGTCGGTGGCCAGGACGGCAACCTGGCTGCTCTTCAGGGCGGCGACGTCGGCGGTGTCCAGTGCCTTCACCTGGTCGCTGTTCATCACGCTGACCTGGTCGGTGCTCAGCACGGCAACCTGGGCCGAATTCAGGGCCTTGGCCTGATCGGAGGTCAGCACTTTCACCTGGTCGGTGGTCAGGCCAACGATGGCGGAAGTCTTCAGGGCGGCGATGTCTTGCGTGTCCATCGCTTGCACGGCGTCGGTCGCCAGGACGGCCACTTGCTGGCTCTTCAGGGCGCCCACTTGCGAGGTACCCAGCGCCTTCACCTGGTCGCTGTTCAGGACGCTAGCCTGGTCGGTGCTCAGGGCGGCAACCTGGGACGAGTTCAGGGCGGCGGCCTGGTCGGAGGTCAGCACTTTCACCTGGTCGGTGGTCAGGCCGACGATGGCGCTGCTCTTCAGGGCGGCGATGTCCTGGGTGTCCATGGCTTGCACGGCGTCGGTGGCCAGCACGGCAACTTGCTGGCTCTTCAGGGCGCTCACTTGCGAGGTGCCCAGGGCTTTTACCTGGTCGCTGTTCAGGACGCTGACCTGGTCGGTGCTCAGCACGCCAACCTGGGCCGAGTTCAGGGCCAGTGCCTGGTCGGAGGTCAGGACCTTGACCTGGTCAGTGGTCAGGCCAACGATGGCGGAAGTCTTCAGGGCGGCGACGTCCTGGGTGTCCATGGCTTGCACGGCGTCGGTCGCCAGCACGGCCACTTGCTGGCTCTTCAGGGCGGCGACGTCGGCGGTGTCGAGGGCTTTCACCTGGTCGCTGTTCAGCACGCTGACCTGGTCGGTGCTCAGCGCGCCAACGTGGGAGGAATTCAGTGCCTTGGCCTGGTCGGAGGTCAGCACCTTCACCTGGTCGGTGGTCAGGCCGACGATGGCGCTGCTCTTCAGGGCGGCGATGTCCTGGGTGTCCATGGCTTGCACGGCGTCGGTGGCCAGGACGGCTACTTGCTGGCTCTTCAGGGCGGCGACGTCGGCGGTGTCCAGGGCTTGCACCTGGTCGCTGTTCAGGACGCTGACCTGGTCGGTGCTCAGCACGCCAACCTGGGCCGAGTTCAGGGCCTTGGCCTGGTCGGAGGACAGCACTTTCACCTGGTCGGTGTTGAGGCCGGTGATGGCGGAAGTCTTCAGGGCGCCGAAGTCCTGGCTGTCCAGGGCGACGATGCTGTCGGTCGACAGCACGCTGATCTGGGTGCTGCTGAAGGCGGAGGTATGCTTGGTGGTCAGCGCTGCAACCTGGTCGGTGCGGATCGCGCTCAGCTGGTCAGTAGTGAACACCGCGGCTTGGGCCGAGGTGAAGGCAGGCATCTGGGTGATGGTAAAGGCACGGAACTGGTCGGAGTTCAAACCGGCAATATCGGCTGTCGCCAAGGTCGTGATTTGCTGCGTGGTAATTGCAGCGATTTGATCCGTTGTCATGTTGGTGACGAAGCTCATTTCCGTTCTCCTGTTGGCACTACTTAATCCTGGACAAGAATGGGAGCCTTCGGTTCACCGGGGCTCCCATCCAATAATCTTGCTAAACAACCAAATTCGTGGCTAACTTGCCAATTACTTATCTCTTGCGCCCTAGCTGTTCCCTGACGGATACGGCGTTTTCATTCTTAACGTCAACAAAATCGTTAACTTTAGGAGATGAATGTGCGCCAGCGCACGGACAACCGAGCCCTCCAGCGGTGTAAAGCGACCAGACTCTTGATTCCATTAAGCATTTTTTTCGTTTTCTTGAAGAAACAATGCTTAACTTCTAGAAATCACTTTTCCACGCGACAGGCTCGATTCTACCTTAGCCTGTTGCCGTATGGCATCTACCAGTTGAACGAATTCGCGGTTTCCGCAACCTGAATTTTGGGAAACATTTCGTTAACATCATGTAAACACTCCTAAGATTGTTTACAGCGCTAGCGAAAGGTGTAAGTTTATGGAGGGAAATTTCTAGTCTGCCCAGGACATCGATTGTTACAAGGAATGTTATTATCTATATGACATTTCCCCGGAGCACGCATGACACTGCAAGATGATTTCCCAAACAATAAAAGCACCACTGGCACCTTTGCCGTCGGCAAACACGGCGTCGGCAATTTTGAACGCCCGCTCGACAGCGACTGGTTCGCCATCGACCTGCAGGCAGGCACGCGATACCTGTTCAATTTAAGGACGGATAGCGGCCCAATAAGTTGGGAACGCAACGTAGCGCTGAAGGTGTTTGGCGCGGATGGCCGGGAACTCAGTGACATAGTGGAAGGCGACGGGCAGTATCACCTGACGCCGACGTTGGAGTTTTCGCCTGCCACCTCCGGGACTTACTTTATCGCCGCTTCGTCCTCGAGCTATTTGGGTCCTTTGGGCACGTATCGCCTCACCGCCGCCATTCGCGACGGCGCGGATGATTATTCCGCGGACACCGGTACGACGGCGCAAATGATTGCCAATAGCTATTTCACGGGAAAGTTCGAAGTTGTCGGCGACGTGGATTGGATCAAGTTCCATGCCGATGTCGGCCTCAATTACCAGTTTCAGTCTCAAGCGTCCCCCTTCGTCTCCCCAAACTTGGTGCTGGTCAGGGACAAAAGCGGCGCCATCATCTCGGCTGGATCCTTTAATCCGGCCGAGAGCGGCGATTACTTTGTGAGCGTTCTCGGTTTGAGAGATGGGGAGTACAGCGTCAAGTTCCAGACTTCACCGGACGACTATTCGGGAAACACGATGCTCATGGGGGCGATTGCTCCTGGCGCCAGGGCGACTGGCAAGATCGACTTTCGCTTCGACCAGGATCGTTTTAAGCTTTCCTCGCTGGAGGCCGGCAAGATCTACACGGTCACCCTGACGGGGGATTCGGCCGCTTTCGGGCTGGACGTCCAGGGTACCGACTTGGCTGGCATTGCGGCGACAAGCGGCAATCCCGCCACCGGTGCCGTTACGCTAACGTTTACGGCCCAAACCAGCGGCGACGCCTATATCAACGTCGAAACGGACATCTATACCGTTTTCAAGAACCCGCTCAACTATGCCATCAGCGTCAGCTCGCCGGCAGGCGACGACGTTGGCGATACGGCGACTACCGCGTCGCAGCTCGGCATCGGGCAGTCCTTCAGCGGCTTGCTGCAGGGACGCGGCGACATCGATGTATTCAAGTCCACGCTGCAGGCAGGTGTGACCTACAGCCTGGCCCTGACGGGTACCAACCTATTCGGCTCAGCGCAAATCAAACTGACCGGTGCCGACGGTTTGCAGCAGACCATCGACCGGGATGGCCTGAAGCACTACACCTTCACGCCGGCCAAAACGGGCGAATATTACGCCGCCGTCAGCGCCGACTACGGTTCGACCAGCGTTGCGTACCAGCTGAACCTTGGCCAACCAGCCGACGATATCGGTGCTTCCGCAGCCAGCGCGCGGGACCTGCCGATCGGCACATCCCTCTCCGGCGTGCTGGAGCCTGGCGGCGGTGATCGTGACTGGTATAAGGTCGCGCTGACCGCCGGAACCACTTACTGGTTCAAGGCAGCGGGCGTATCGCCTTTCCTGATGTCCGGTGCACTGCGCATCCTGGATGCGAGCGGCAAAGAGCTTGCCGCGGCGGGTTCCGATTATGCGGGGCTGGCCGATACGCTGGCATTCAAGACCGCCATCGGCGGCACGTATTACGTTGAAATGTATTCGCCGTCCCGCAATGTCGGTACTTACACGATGACGGCGAGCGTGGGCAAGGACGACGACTATGGCAGCACAAATGCTTCGGCGAAGAGCATCACGCTCGGCACCGAATTGACAGGCCAGCTGGAAATCGCCTCGGACAAGGACACGTTCAAGCTGAACGTGGAAGCCGGAAAAACCTACGCCTTCAAGGTCTCTGCAGCTTCGGATTCCTTTGATCTCAACTTGAAGGACGCGGCAGGGCAATCGCTCACATTCCTGGGCAATCCCGGCATTCAACGCGACGTCCACGTGTTCACTGCCAACACAAGCGGCAGCGTGTACCTGACGGTCGGGAACGCGGGCAGTGAGGAGGATGGCAGATCGTACAAGTTATCGGCATTCGACTATGGCGTGGACGATAGCGGATCGACCAAAGCGACCGCAACGACGCTGGCAATCGGCGCGACGCGACAGGGGCGCATCGATTACATCGGCGACAAGGACATGTTCCGCGTTTCGCTACAGGCGGGCCAGTCGTATGTCTTTTCCGCGCCTGACATCAAAGTCGAGGCCAGCTACTTTAGCTTGGTCGATGCTTCCGGCATCTCGCTTGGCACCGCCAGCAACGATACTCTTGACAGGCGCATCAGCTACACTGCCGCCCAGTCCGGCGACTATTACCTGTCCATGGCAGGCACTTCTTGGGGAACGGGCACGTACTCGCTCAAGGCGGCGCAGCTGTCTGGCGATAGCGTGGGACCAAGCATGGTGTCGTCGAGTATCGCCAATGGCGCAACCAACGTCGCCTTGACGAGCACCGGTTTCAAAATGGTCTACAACGAGTCCATTGCGATCGATGCAAGCCTGATCCGTGTGTTGGACAGTGGCGGTAAAGCAATGGCCTTTTTCCGCGATGAGTCGCCGCGCGTCTCCGATAACACGCTGACGTTCAAACTGGTGGGCAGCCTGGCGCCCGGTAGCAGCTATACCATCGAACTGCCGCACGGAGCAATCCGCGACCTGGCCGGCAATGCGCACAGCGGTCCTGAGATGATCAAATTCTCGACCCTGGTGCCCACAGCTATTGGAACTGCAGGCAATGACGTTTTTTCTGGCGGTATCAACGGCCTGATCAACGGCGGGGCGGGCATCGATACCGTGGAGTACACGGGGAACTACTACCGCACCGTCACCCGTATCGCCGATAAGGTGGAAGTTAAAACCCATGCCAATGGCGCCGTAGTGACAGACACGTTGCAGGATGTCGAGCGGCTGCGTATGAACGGGTCCATGACCGCCCTCGATGTAGACGGCAATGGCGGACAAGCGTATCGCCTGTATCGCGCAGCCTTCAACCGCACACCCGACCAGGAGGGCCTGGGCTTCTGGATCAAGGCTCTGGACAACGGCTACTCGCTATCTACTGTGGCCAGGAATTTTGTCGACAGCCCGGAGTTCCAGTCGTTGTACGGCGCCGCGCCGGACAATAGCGCATTCATCACGCTGCTCTACAAGAATGTGCTGAACCGGGCTCCTGACGCGGAAGGCTTCAAGTTCTGGAACGACGCCATGCACAATGGCATCACCCGTGAACGCGTCCTGGGGGACTTCAGCGAGTCGGCAGAAAACGTCAACGCGCTGGCCAGCATTATCGGCAACGGTTTTACGTACACGCCCTATTTGGGCTGAAGCAAGCGCCAACGGTGCGGCGCTGGTTGCGTGAGCAACAGGGGGCGCCACACCTGCAGGCAACACGTCGGTCATGAACAATCCGAATACGTCAGTTTGCGAACGGTATACATTTGCCCAAATTCTTCTGCGCATCCAAGACCGGCTCGCGAACGACTCGCCCATCAACCAGGCTCAACTTATTCACGTCGGCAAAACAAACCTTATCGTCATAACCATAACTGATCTCATACTCAACATCTGGATTTGCTCTAAACGAAACCGCCAATGAGCAGCTCCTTGCGACACCGGAAGAGTGTGGGCCAAACTGAGTGAATAAGATTGTCGTAGGTTTGGCAGGAACCACTCGTTCAACGACATTCGGCTGCGGGCTCCTGGCGCCGCCAATCATTCCCTTCGGGGACCGTTCTTGGGGTCGGCCATGCGGCACGCCAAAAGCCCCCATGAACTGCGGATTTTGGCAATCGGTTTTCTCGTAAGTGTGAATCCAAGTCGTCACGGCGGGCTCTCTTGCCATGAGACGCAGTTTTGCTGCAGGTCCCGACGTCTCGTCCGAAAACACTGATGCACAACCGCTCAATAACGCTAAGCCCGTCAGCCATACGCAACCCAGTGCAATTTTCATGAAACTTCCCTTTTAAAACTCAGCGAATGTTACCGAACATCCAAAATGCTCTTTAACGTAAAAAAACCCCGCAACTTCAATGAGTTACGGGGCCTTGTCTACAACTTGCTCGTGGGTATGCCTTAGAAGGCTTATGCCCACTAAAACTGTTGGTAGAAGCGCACTTTCCCAGTGGAAGGAGTGGCTGACAACTGTTCAATTTGTTGGTAGCCAGCCAGAATCTCCGCGACTTCGCTTGTTTCGGCCATATTGAACCGAAATTGTGGGTAGTAATGTTTAACAGGTCGCGCTATCACTACATAGCAGTAAGTGGCGCGCCCTGCATAGCCCGTCCACAAAGGGGTGAAGCTGCTTGCGCATGTTTGGAGTGCAGGACCGATAGATGCTCCCGAAAGGGACCATCTCTTATCGATCCTCTGCAATCAATTCTTGACCGCCACCCGAGTTTCCCCGCCATGCTGAGTAACCCTGGGCCTGCACCGAAGCTTGACGGCTCCCTTAGAAAACGACTCATCAGTCGCCTTGCTCGACCATACATAGGCCTCTCCAGCTTTCAGCTGGGCCATGCGTTCTGGTGTAAGGTTGCCGAGAGCAGCATTGGCCTTCTGAATGTGCTTCAGCCAAGCAGGCGAGTTGAACTTGTGCATGATGATCTGGCTGGACAACTCGATTAGACTGACTGGCACAGATGGCGGGTCTTGGCTTGCAACCATGATGCTAACGCCCTTGTGCCGCATCTCTCGGACCACTTCGATGAGACCGGCAACCAAGTCGGGACTCTCAATATATTTGTGGGCCTCGTCGAACACCACCAGCTTGTTGAAACTGCGCCCATCGATCCGCGCATCAGCGAACAACTGTAAGAGCACCACGAACAGTCCGAGTGCTTCGTCCTTTTCGATGAATTCATCTCTCAGGTCCACGATGATCAATCGGCCCGGCCTCACCACCTCAGTAAGCGAGGTGCCGTCATTGATGTACTCGGCGGCCAGGTCGAGGCGCATCCGAGCCAGATCCTTGAGGTGATCGGGAACAGATGATGCGTCGATGCCCGCACGCAAGCCCTCAAGGGTGATCTCATCGCGCATCGCCTTCATGATGCGCATGATCTGACGAATATAGGTGGCTTGATTGCCTACGGCGCCCATTAGGAACTTCCAATGCGAGGCCTTCAGTTCCGATGCCGAGAACTGCAAAGGCCGCACTTCGATGTCCGGGTACTCAGCCTGACGCTCTTCGATCTTGTCTGCTGGTACGAGGAGCAAGACATCCGCGAGCGCCTTCGGCGCCGCGCCATAGACCTCTTTCAGTGCGCGAACCTGCTCTTCCACGCTGTTTGCTCCCACCATCGACGTGAACTCTGGCTTGTAGTCCATGGTCGGGCTGTAGTGGAAGATCACCGTGGACAGCGGTTCGGGCAGGCAATTGATACCGGGGATCGCCAGTGAGGCCATCTCTGCAACACTGCCCAAGGTGTAACTCTTACCACCACCCTGAACACCGAACAGGCTGATGGTGTGAGTCTGATTGAGGTCCAGCGCCACCTTCCGTCCAGATACCTCGCCAATCAGGCCGTATTGTGGTGTTGCCACGGTGGCGCCAAGCATGATGTCGTAGGCAACATGACCAACTAAACCACCGTATTCTGGCGGCTGTGATCGCGTAGCAGAATCACGCTGCGAAATAACAGTTGTTGCGGCTTGAACCTGAGTTGATGTTAGCGCTTGTACCGGTTTCGAAACCAATGCCTGTTGGCCTACCGGCGATGCTGTTAGTTCAATGTCGGCAGTTGGAGTCTGCTTCGTTTCGATCTGCTGGATAGCAAGCTGCTGTGTGGGAGCGAGTTGACGCTCGCGCACCTCCAAAACTCGATCCGCTTCAGGCAATTTGTAGGTCACTCGTGGGCTTTCGTCCCACGCAAGGGTTCGATCACGCGGCGGACTGAGGAAAGCTGCCGTCTCAAATGTGGGAACGGCCGGTGCCAATTCCCTACGACGAAGCAGCTCCTGCGTCATCTCGCGTGCCGCATTGGAAGAGCGAGCGAACTGGACGCTTGCCATCGTCTCGGTGTCGTTCACGGCCGACTCCACCAACTGCCGGATCAGATCACTTCCGATGCGATAGAACTCGATGCCGTTTTCATTTTCTGCTGGTTCGGTACCGGGTTTGCTGAAGTCGAACACCACGGCGCTTCGGGTGAACTGCAGGGTGTAGGGCCGCTCATCGAGGCGTCGCAGGAAGTAGTGCGCCTCTTCGGCGGCTTCGGGCAAAACCACGCCATAGCGCTCCGATCGATCCAGGTAAAAGCCCAGCAGTGCCGCAAGATCGCGATTCTTTATGGGGCGGTCAGGACGATCTACTTCAGCTTTTCTAGGGTCGAAATGATAAGTCAGCACGTGCTCCGACTGAGCGATTTGCTCAGCGATGGATGCCTTCAATTGAGTGTAGGCAGCCAGATCGCCCACTTGGCTGTAGCACTTGACCTCGACGAGCCGGCACGTTACCACGCGACTTGCTGGGTCGAGGTCGAACAATGCGAGATCAGTCCGGCGGAAAGTGACTTCGTCCCCCATTTCCTCCGCGCTTTGCTTCAATGCCTTGTACAACTCCAAGTGTGCGTCCAAAGGTACGACGACTTGGTTCTGGAAAACGCCTTGGTGTTCGAGGAACAAACGCGAGAGCGCCAAGCCCATCGCCTCGGCCCGCTGGGATGAAGAGGACAGTAGCTTCAAGGCTAACCGGCCGGACAATGATCGAAGCTGATCCAGCATCACCAAGGCATGTCGGCCTGTATTGGGCAATCCGTACTCGCCCAAGATGGGGACCAGCAAAGACTCAAGCTCAGCAACGGACCGCGAGGTGATCGCCAGCCGATGGCTCATCGCGCTCGCCATGTCGGGCGAGTGGTCGATCAGATAGTCTGGCCGTGTTGCATGCCGTCGATGGTCGAAGAACTCGATCCCCAAGTTCCGATCAATCGTGAGCACCCAATCACTGACCTCGTGTACCTGATGGAGCATGGCACGCTCGTCTGCGGACAGGCTCAACGCGACAACAGGGCGCGCGTGCGGCATATATTGACTGCGAGCAACCGTCGCCACTGCGACCGAGATAGCACGGGAAACTCCACCCATGAGGTCGGATAGCGCCTCCGCACCCTCCAGCGGCTGTGCAGCGCCATGAAGCGGACGACGCAGCCAAGTGATGGACTGCTCGTCTTCCAGATAGTCCACTTCAAATGGCTGAACCAGTCCATGGACAAACGAAGAGTCGTCATTGTCCTGAACATCAACTGCTCGAATTTCCTCTGCAGGGAACAAGTCAAACAAGAAGGACAGGTGCGCCGCATGCAAATCCGGATTCTCGCGGAATTCCTTGATCGCACGAATGGCCAGCCGCAGCTTGGGGTACAAATGACTGTTGGTTGGCGTCGAAAAGGCGTCTGCCTCCTTGGCGCTGGTTCCCGAATCTGGCGACAAGAGTTCCAGCAACGCTTCCCCGGTCGAAGGTGCTGCTGGGTCAAGCACGAAGAGTCGGATGTCGTAACGCAGATCGGCGAAATCAGGATGTTGCTGAAGGGCCAGTAGCACCTCGGCCATTGCGCCTGCGCGCCCCGCGTTAAAAGCGTTGATCGTTAGCGTCTCCACATACGGGTGCTGGACTAAATAACGCTGCACGCGCGCTGCAAGATAAGCGCTATCGATGGTTGCACCGCCGATGGCTGGCTCTGGCAAGCCCAAGGCACCACAAACCTCCCCAATGAGGCCACGAGGGTCCTTCTCATCGGTCGCTGCGTACAAGGACCAGAACGGGTTGATGTTATCCACAGCCAGCGCTGTCCGTCCCAGCTCCTCGCCGAAGGGAACGACTGGAGGAAATGCCGCTGGCGCCAGCTGCTTGATCACTGCGTCACGTGTGGGGACTACAAACTCTTTGTTGCTAGCCCGGCTCTGCTCCATCCACGCCTGGCCGAGATAGCTCCATGCGACGTGCCAGTTGGCACGCAACGGATGCGTTGGCCCCAGCAGCACAGCATCTCGTCTCCTGCCTTGGTAGTCTTCCAAAACGAGGGCCACTGAATCGATGGTGAGAGCGTAGCGAAGCTCATCCATAGCTTGCCGCGCGACGGTCATCTCTGTGGAACTGGCACGTGCAAGCACTGCGTCGATCCAGGCCAAGTAGGCAGAGGCATAGTTCTGAGCCGGTTCCTGAAGGGACAGAAGATCGCTGGCCTGCATGATCAGCCGTTGGTCCCCCTTCAGCACAGCGGCGAAGAAAGTTTCCCGCGCCTCTCTGAACCGAGTAACCTCGTCCGAGACTGGCCACTTGAACGATGTCGTGGATCGCGTGGCAACACCCGAAGCGCTGATCGAAAGTCTCAAGCGGTTAAGGCCTTCGGGGTCTTCAAGAAACGCCCGCTCCAGGTTCGCCAAGAGGGAAGACACCAAGACGTTCGCCTTACCCTCCTTGCCCAGGCGAATCTCCAACGTCTCGCCACTGGTTGTGGCCTTGCCACTGCGCTCCACCCAGCCGCAGCCGGTTACAGTAATGGTTCCAGGATCACGATCCTGAGTCACGGCCGCAAAACGTGCGCGCAGCAACGCATGCATCAAGCTAGCTTCGCGCGGGACGGCCCGCTGTGGTGGCTCTACCTCGACCTCGTCGTCAGTGAGCACGTAAAAGAGGTCACTTTCGTTAGGGCAGGCATGCGTCTCCGCTGCATCAGTGTTGAACCGGATGGGATTACCCTCTCCATCCGCGAGAGGGACGCGATCGCCGTCCTCGGTCTCTGCATACACCCGCACGTAGTGCCAGCCTTCCTCCCAGTCGATCTTGCCAATAGACGAAAAAGCAATCGCGCCGGAGTCGGTTCCTTTGGTCCAGGCGGCTTTTCGCCTACGCAGGCCTGTCGGCCCGTTGTCGCGCGACACAACTTCTGCCACGAAGCGCGACAACCCTTCGACCTTGGACGGCACCGGGTCAACACGGAAAGAGACACTGAACTTCTTGAGGCCGGTTTTTGAGATGGGAAGCACCTTGTGCCCGATCAACTCAGCCAACCGGGGGTCTTCGTTGTCATCCTTCACCACGGGCAAGTCAGGCAGTGCGACATCGCCGATGTAGATGGCGTCGGGGTTGACTCCGCCGTCCTCGAACAACCATTTGTTGAACGCAAGTGGCCAATTCACACGGTCACGAACGATGGCTTGCGTCCACTCCTTGGGATTGGAGACGCCGATGCGGGAGAAGAGCTCGCCAAGCTGCTTGCAGAACACGGGGTCCAGCAAGCCCAACTCAAGCGCGCAAACGCGCTCCGTCTTGGTAGACCAGGTCACGCGTTCAACGCACTCGCGGTTGCGCGCCACCCGCACAGGCGCGCGCTCGGTCTGCTGGAACAATTCAAAGTCCGGCACCAGAGCAAGTTCAAACAGCGCTGCCCCCATCGCGTCCGGATCAAACTCATTGATCTGGCAGGTGAGCAGGTAACGAGCCACAGCAGCGTCGTCGGCATACCGCCACCGGCTATCACGCCGCCGCAACTCGCCCAAGCAGGCCTCTACGGCCATCCGCAAGTTGGCAGGCACTTGAGCCAGCAACTGCCCATTCAGCTCCGCATACGCGCCATCGATCGATACCTCTTCGAATGTCGCGACGCCAAAAGAATCTTCCGCTGAAGCACGCAGGTCATTCGGCACGAAGACCAGCAATGGAGGCCGAAGCTCATCATTCGGTAGCGGATTCCGCAGCTCAACCAGCTTGGTGCTGCTGACCGCCATGTCCGGTGCCATCGCTCGCAAGCCTTCGTCCGCCAGCACCACGACGTTCGCTGCCGGCACGGCAGCCCGCAGGCCTCCAGCCAAGCGAATCATCAGCTCTCGATCCAAGTCAGTGACCCGCATGCAATGCCCAAGCTCGCGAGCGGCAAGCAACTGGGATAACTTTGGAAGCAGGACCGATTCCAGCGCGGCGTTCAGTTCTTGATTGGTGAGTTCACGCAGTCCCTGACTCATGCACGCGCTCCTTCGTTTCGTTCTGCAATCGTGTAGCGCGGCACCACGGTCTGGGTCACGTAGGCATCAGACAAGTCTCGATAGAAACCAATCTCGCGCAGGCGTCCGGTGAATGCCTGCACATTGCTGCGCAGTGCCTTTCGTTCGTCGATGGTCGGAGCGCTGAACCCTTCACCGGGCGGCAGCTGATCGATGTAGAGCCCATAGCGTTCGCGCAAGAACGACAGCAAATCGTCGATCCGCATCTCGCCGGTGAAGTAGCCCTGGTCCCCACCAGGTCGCAACACCGCGATTTGCAGCAACACTTCCAGCAAGCGACTCTCCAGCGCAAATCGGCGAGGTGCGTTCCGCGCGCGGGTCTGCGCAAGCAGCGCCCCCGATTTGTTCTTCAACATCGTCGCGTCCAACGACTCGATGATGTACTTCCGATGGAAGGCACCACGCAGAGCCACCAGAATCTCGATGTAGGTCTCGAAGTCCGAGAGCCCCATCTTTGTGATGGCCTCGACCTCTGCATCAAGCCCTGCATCACCCTCAGACAATGATTCCAGCAGCCCGGCCAGCCGCTCACCAAAGAACTTGTCCCGCTCTTCTGCGAACGGCTCTCCTTGCAGACCGTAGAGTTCGCCGACCGAGAACACGGAATTCAAGGGCCGGATCAGCTTCCCTCTCCGAACGAGGTGCTCAGAAAATTCGTCTAGCTTCTTGGCGACGAAGTACGCTCGCACAAAGCTAGGAATGCGCCGGTAGTAGGCATCTGCGCTGCGCTCTGCCAGCGCTGCGGTAGAGGACTCTGCGCTCCCCGATAGATCAACGAACAAGTCGAGCTTGTAGGGGCAGTCACCCTGAGGCTTGCGTTGCTCGCGGGGCTTCATGGGACATGCCGATTCAGCGCACAGCGAGTTGGCTCCCTCCAGCTTCTGCCAGGCGGGCAGCAGCTTCAGCAGGCGAAGGTGGTACAGCGCCAAGTGGAACGACAACAGCACCTTCAGGTACTCCACCATTACCGAGCGCGGCATGAAGGGCTTGTAGAACAGCAATCGCTGAATGTCTTCGGCCATCAGATCGGCTGAGCCGATGCATACAGGCGCAAACCGATCTCCGCCCGCGCGAGTGTCCGCCGTGTCCTTCCTCTGCGACAGAAAGTGCAGCAGCGTCGCCGTCTCGATGTCTGTCAGTGCCTTGTCGTTCAGTTCTCTTGTGAGCTTGTCGAACCCATCGAAGAAGAAGCCCTTGAGATGCTCGATGGCTTTATGGCCGGCAAGGTGGCGTGCGTGGTGCAGCATCTGATAAAGATGCTGCGCAGCCCCGTAGTCACGCGAGTGCTTCGGGTTGCGAAAGCGATAGGTATAGCCATGCAGCGGTCGCGGCCCTGCCACGGCGGCGTTTTTCTTGCCTCGGTTCACGATGTCCATCAGGTGGGTTTCCACCCAGCGCTCCACCATGTCTCGGTGCTGCGTGAAGCCCAAGAACTTGTCGCTGGCATCGAGGATGTCATCAACAAACTTGTCCACGGTCAGCTCGCGCTTGTCGCGGAATACGCTCGGATAGCCCCCATGCTCCAGCCGCTCGAACAAGCCCGTGAGCACCCGATCCATCTCGATGGTCTTGAAGTCGAGATAGCTGATCTTTGGGAGCCGGAACTCCCTGTCCTTTTTCTGCAATGCCATCAGTTCCCCCTGGCGCCGCTCTCTGCGGCTTCTTCGTGGCGAGCGCCCTTCACCGGGCCGTGCAGCAAACGCATCTCCACCCGACCATCGTCATGGCGGGCCAAGCGGTAGAAGTCGTGCCCCGTGGTGGTCAGCAGGATTTCGCGGTAAGGCTGAGCGTTGAGACTATTCTTGAACACGCCAAGGCAGAGATAGAAACCCTGCATCTCTTCAACGCTAGGCCGATAGCCTTCATTCAGCCGCACCAGCATCTCGAACACGTCGAGGTTGATGATCAGCTCGCTGCAGATGGCGCCTGCGCCTTGGCCTTGGTACTTCAGCAGCAGACCGGTCGGCAGGTGTTCAACGAAGCGAGCCTTGGCCGCAAAGTCTTGTACCTGCAGCCCAAAGCCCTCCACGGGGAAGAGCCGGTAGCTCCGAACAGTACCGTGTTCGACCTGCCTCAACTGCAAGGCCAGGCTGGCTCCAAGGCGCTCCGGGCGCTGCAGCCCCTCGCCTCGGTTGATGGCATGCAGGATTTCGCTCGTGAGTTCGTCGATGGGCATTTCGCCTCGAACGATCTCCACCATGCGTTTGGCGGAGCGATAGGGCAGCATCTTTTCCCAGCTGGCGTCACGCCGCTCAAAGAAATGCTTGCGGCGTGCCATGGCCACGTACTCGCGATGCTTCCGCGCCCGGTGGCGAACGGACGAGTCAGACACGCCACGCGGCAGATCGCCGAACAGTCGCTTCAACACCTCGAAGTCAAACTGCCCTCGGCGTTCGAAGCGGAACAGGGCGCGGTCATCCGGCTGAACAAAGTCCAGGCCTCGGTCGAAGCGGGGATCTTCCTGTTTGCCAACATCAAGGTCGCTCAGCAGCGTCAGCAGCCGGTCCGAGGTGGCTTGCCCGCCACCCATCCAGCTGTTGAAGTAGAAGCTGCGCGCCACGTCATCGTGCTTGCCTGAGGCGTAGAGCGCATGAATCTCGCCACAGTCGCGGTTGCCAATCAGCATGAACGACAGCGCTGAACGCAGGTCGCGCATCGTGATGTGCAAGCGCCCGCGCAAGTGGGCCATCGTGTAAAGCGTCTTGAGGCGTTCCAGCAAGCGCGGCCCGGCAATCTCATCCTGGAAACTGCGCGCGTTGTGCAAGGCGTAGCAACTGTCTTTCAAGTCACACAGCTCACAAGCAGCCCAGTTCTCCGGGCGGACGATGCTTCGCAGCGTGCGCTCCAGAATCGACCCGCCCTCAGCATTGCCGGTGTCACCGGCCACAACGCTACGCAGATTCAGATTCACCACCGCCACGCCAGACTCCGCTTCCCCTGTGGCAAATGCGCGCCGAACCAGGGCCGTGAGCGCCGGAAAATCCCGTTCATGTGCAGCGAGGAAGTCCACCAAGCGGCCCTCGTTGATCGCAATCAGTCGCGTCTCTTGGGGCATCCAGGACGCCGCATCGTTGCCCTTGAACGGGGCCAGGAAGTCCAGCAACACCTGGTTGTTGTCCTTGTTGCCCTCGTCTTGGCTGCCGTCATAGTTGATCAGGTAGCGCTTGCCGTCCAAGTTCAGCTCACTGCCGTTTGCCAAACCACGATTGACAGAGCCGCCCCGCGCTTCGACCTCTTTCTCCAGCCGTTGCAAGAAGGCGGTCTTGCCGTCACCTGCGTTGCCCGAGATCAGCACAAGCCGGAACTCCCCTTGCAGCACAGCAGGCAACAAGGCACGGTCCAACGCGGTGTCCACATAGGCTGAGAACCCAAGCGCGTCCATGCCCCGCGTACCCGCATTGCTGCGCCGGCTTTGGCTGTAGAGCGTCAGCAGGTGTGATACGAACGCATTGGTGTTGGGTGCCGATTCAGCCAAGGCGGGCTGCCCGCTGCTCACCGCCGTCACCATGGCGGCCAGGCTAACCGTCTGCACACGACGTGCATGGCGAACTTCTGCCAGCGCATCGCGGAAATCGACGGCCGTGTGGAAGCGCTCTGCCCTGCGCGGCGCAATGGCCTTAAGCACCACGTTCACCAGCTCTGGCGCTAGGTCAGCAAAGCCCGACAGTTCGCGCGGGTCGGGCGCAGGCTTGTTGATGGGTGGCTCCGTCGTGTCCCATGGGTAGCGGGCGGTCAATGCCTCGTACAAAGTCAGGCCCAGCGCATACAGATCGCGGTCTGCGCGCTCGCCGTTGTGCGGAATGACCTCAGGGTCAAAGTCCGGCGGCAAATAGCGCCGCGAGCCCCCGCCGCGCGACTCCTTGTCGTCGGCCCGTACAGACACGTTGAAGTCGATGATCTTGGCGCCCTTCTGCGTCCACAAGAGGTTGCGTGGCTTGATGTCGCAGTGATGGAAGCCCTGCGCATGCAGATGCACCAGACCCTCGATCACCTGCTTGCCCAGCTCCAGCGCATCCTCAGGGGACAGCAGGCGGTCGTGGATCATGTCGCCGACATCGGCCCCTTCCACGTACTCAAACACCAGGAAGGGGATGTCACGCCCTGGAATTACATCCGCATCCAGCACACGCACCACGTGAGGGTGCTCGGGGATGTGCACCAGGTGGCGGTACTCCTTCTTCAGGCGCTCCAGGGTCGAGTGCCTGTCGCTGACAATGAGCTTCACCGTGCGCGCCACATCACCCAAGGTGTCGATCACCTTGTAGACCACACCGAAGCTGCCGCGCCCGAGCTTCTTCTCAACGATGAACTTGTGGGTCAGCCGATGGCCTGCCGCCAAGTTCAGGTAGTCGGTCTGGGCATCATCGACTTCGAGGACCTCAGGCTGCGGCGTCTCAGCAGCGTGGCTAGTTGCTTGCGCCACAGGTTGCAGCAAAGCATTCAAAGCGGCCAGCGCAGCCGATGCGGTCAGCCGCCGGTGCTCATCAAAGGCACACAGGCTCTGCAGCCAAGCATCAAAGGCCTCGTTCAGCTCCGGCCGCAGTGCCGAGGGCTTGTTGAGGAACTCGCCGGCCCGATCCCACACCGTGGTGGGCTCGCCCGCGAACGGGCGCTCTCCGGTGAAGAGTTCGTAGAGGATGACCCCAGCGGAGAAGATGTCTGATGCGCTGGATGCAGCTCCTGGCTCCCGGAACGCTTCGGGCGCCACATATGCTTTCTCCACCAGATCAACAATGTCCGTCGCAATCGTCAGGCTGCGGTCCACGCCGGGCTTGGCGAAGTCGAAATCGGTGATGCGTGTGGTGCCGTCCTGGCCAATCAAGATCGCGCCCGGCGTCAGGTTGCGATGCACCACACCGTGATGGTGGGCATGGGCCAAGGCCGCCAGCAGGTCTTTGGCCACGCGCCACTTCTGGTCCAGCGTCAGCGCCAACTGGGGCCGAGCCATGTGCACCGTCAGTGCCTGGCCGGGTGCATCGTCCAGGATCAGGATGAAAGACTTGTCGTCATCGGTCGGGAAGAAATCCCGCGCCGCGACAATGTTGGGATGCAGCGGTAGCTTGGACAGCGCCCGGTAGGCGTTGGCAATGCGGTTGACCTGCGCCTTGCGCACATCCTCAGGCTGGTAAGGGTCAGCCTGGTACACCCGCAGGCGGGCCGTGCCCCCCGCAAAGGCATTCTCGGCACGGAATTCGGTGTAGGCCTCCGCCGCCCCGAGCTTCTCTTTCACCTGCCAGTGCCCAAAGCGCTGCACGGCTGAAGCGGGCTTCACCACCTTCAAGGCATGCAGGATCAAGCCCTGCTGCTGCAGGATGTTTTTGGAGAAGCGCGCCGGGATGCGCGTGGCATCCTTGAAGTAGCGCTCTGCGTCCTTCAGCTTCACCACCCGGTCTGCATCGAGCTGCTCGCGGTCATTCAGGTGAGCATCAGGCGCAGTGAGCAGAATTGCGGCATCGACGTAGATACCGTCCAGCTCATTCCGACCGGGATTGGCCTGAGTCACCAAGCCCTTCGCCGTGCGCGCATGGCCGCGCAGCTTGCCCAGCGGCGACGGATACGGCGCGCGCCCCTCGGGGTACCACTTGTTGCCGTACACATCGATGGTGCCGCGCGTGCCCTTCACGTCGATCAGGTACAGGGCATGCGGCGTCAGCAACGCAATGTCTATCTCGAAGCGCTCGCCCTGCCGCTCGATCTCGAAGTTGTGAAGCAGAACGAAACTGTCTGGCAAGCGATCCCGCAGGTACGCAATGGCGCTGCGCTCTGCATCGTTGACCGGCTGGCCTACTGGGATCACTTTCGCCATCAGCTTTCCTTCCTGATTTTTTCTTCGAGCAACTCAACCGCTGCCGCTTCCAGTTTGTTGCCCTTGTTCTGCGCGGCCACTGCCTTGCTCACCAGCATTGCGATCTCAGTGCGATCTGCCTCGGGCAGCCACGGCACCATAAGCTCGCTGATCAAAGAGGAATCTAGGCTCGGAATTGACGAACCGAATGCTGTTCCGACCAAAGCCCAGTAACCAGGCTCCGAGGCCAAAACGGCCCAGAGGTAAGCAGCATCCGATGAGGAATGACACCGAACGCGGACCAAGTGTTCGCTACCAGCTTGGCCAACGTTCATCGGCAGAGGCAGCACCGCGCGACCGATGATCCCCCCCAGCTGGCCACTACGAGGAACTAAAACATCGCAGTCCGATAGAAGAAGCCCCTCCAAATTCGGCGTCAGTGATCGCGACACCAGATAGTCCGCACGAGGGGTCAACTCGAAGACAGATGAAGACGACAGGAACGGCACCCCAAAGGCGGGATCAGTGACCTTAAGTCGCGATCCTCGGTTCGGCTCAAATACACCTTCAACTCGGTCACCCAGACGAGCTCCGCTGTGCGTAGCTAGCGCGGCTCGACCAGCTTCAACTCGCGGAGAGTAGTGAAACGCATCCATTCGCCCGAGCAGTGAGGACGCCAGTGGAGCATCACCACCTCGAATAGATCTGCCATTCCATTCAATCTTGGTCTGGAGCAAATCTAGAGCAGCGTGACGGTAACTGGATGCCGCAACGCGCTGAGCAGCAGCAGCATCGATGGCCTGGGCAACATCATGCTCGAAGGCAGGCCCGAACCTCGGCACAGGCAAGTCCGAAATATGAACCGGCTCAATGTGCTGGATGATCGCACCATAGGTTCCCGAGACCACCAAGGGCACGCCATAGCTGCTCGACAAGAAGGCGTACAGGTATCCGGGAGCAATGCGTTCAGGGTCCGGGACGACTCGCAAAACATCTTCCGAGCAGGCGAGACCTGCCATCTCTCTACGTACGTACGCCATGCGACCGATCGTCCCTGAGCGAGTAATCAGGGACCAACCTTCTTTAATGAGAAGCTTCGGGTTTCGCGCTACTTGCTTGTTCGAGATCAGCGGAAGGCTGGAGAGGTCTGCTAGTGAGATCGCAGAACTTCCCATGTAACGTACGCCAAACCTCGGGTCATCCACCCAGTTACGGCTTTCGCGCCCTGAGTCGAACATGCCAAGCGTCACATCCCTCAACTTGTCCTTCCGGGCAGCCAGTCGCTTCAGGGTGTCCCTGGCTTCCAACGCACCTGACATGTAAGGATTGCAATCTAGACGTCGGCCGCCTTCGTCAAGCCAAGCGGCCCGAACGATTTTCAGTTTGACTGCGGTCATGCGGGCACCTCCAGCGGGAACCATGCCAGAAACGCCGCGTGCATCTCCGCGAATGCTGCGTCGGTACATCCCCGGATCGAGATGTGCTCCGCCAGCTTCTGGTAGATCGCTGACGACCGCGGCTTCTTTGCCTGCTTCAGAACCCACTCGGCGGTCTCTTTCGGCAGGGGCGGCTTAGCCACGTCAATAGGCCACTTGCCACTGTCAGCAAGGTGCTGACGCAGCGGCTTCGCCCCTTGGTAGCCAAGAGCATCAGCCACTTGCGGCTTGTCCTGCCACAGCCAGTTTTCCAGCTCGGGCTCGATGGCGATCACTTTGACCGCACCCTCGGCCCAGCCACTGGCAACCAGATTGGCCGTGATGTGGGCGACGATCGCATCTTTGCCGGGCGAGCCTTCCCATTCACAGTCCAGCACCACGAGGGCGCGCTGGTGGCTGTTCTGGTAGGGGCGCAACAACTCGTGGCCCTTGGTGTAAACGCCGGGGTCATTGCCGCCTTCGTCCACCAGCAGGTCGGCACCGACATCGGTGTTGATCTCGAAGGGCACGCAACCGAGGCTCAAGTGCCAACGCTCGCGCTTGAAGTACCCACGGAAGGTGGCAGCCATATTGCTGTCGGCCACCAAGATGACGCAGGGGCGCTTGTTAATCATCCCAGCACCCCCGCTGCGAACAGGCTGCCAAGATCGATGCCACCTCGCCACTCTTGCACGCGAGGATGGTCCGTCCCGGCGACCATCTCCACGCCCCCTTCGCTGGCCAGCCGTGCGCACAGCAACTGGTCCAGCTTTGCTCGTGCCAGCACCACAGGTGAATGCGATGACACCCAGACCTGGCTGTCGTACATCGATGAGAGCGATTGCAGGACCGCTTCAATGGCGCGCGGATGAATGCCGTTCTCTGGCTCCTCGGTCACCAAGATGGCGGGCTGCTTGCTGAGGTAAGGAAGCAGAGTCAGCGTGAGGATGCGCAGGGTGCCATCCGATAAACCAGGGGACGGCACTTTGAAGTCGCCCTTGTAGCTGACCACGAAATAGGCATGGTGGTCGTCTTCACGTTCACGCACTTCGATGTCAGTGACTTGCGGCAGCGCGGTTTGCACATGGGCAATCCAGTCGGCATAGCGCTCACTGCGATAGTCGGCAGGCGCCGCTTCGGGAGCCCCCTCGCGCTTCAGCTCCAGTGCGAGCCAAGGGATGTTGCGGCCATTGGCGGTGATGACCTTGGGCTGGCCCGGTGGGCTGGCTTGACGCATGGCCGACCAGTTGGGCTCAAGGAACACCGCATCGGTAGTTAGCAAGGTGTGCAGCCACCGTGCAGCGGGGTAACCCGCCTCGGACTCGAACAGCACGCGCGGCATCGCCAGCAGCGTCTCGGGTAGACCGACCTTGACTGCTTTGGCGTGCGGTGTTTCTGGCTTGAATTCCGACTCGTAGCCAATCTCGCGCTTGAGCGTGAGGTGCCAAAGTTTCTTGCTCGCTGCCGTTGCCCCGTGAAAGCCCGCTTGTCGGCGGTCTGGTCCATCAACTTCTGGGAAGAGGAAGAGATACTCGTAGGCCACCAGCAGCGATTGATCCGCACCGATGCGCAAGCCGATCTCGTAGCGGATGTGGGTCGGCCATTGACGGCGGTCTTCCTGCAAGGCTTGGCGCGAGCGCTCAGTGCGTTTGCTGGCAAACAAGCCTTCAAGCACTTTTGATTGCACTGCCTCAGGCAGGCGGGCTTCGACCGCCAGCGAGAAGTCGCTGCCACGCCCAGCGAACACCAGTTCGTTCAAGCTGCCAGCACGCGGCGGCAATTCAGGGCGACGCTCCATGAACGGCGCGGAGACATTGTTGGCGCGCAGCAAGTCACCCAAGAGAACGGGCAGGTCCAGCAAGGTGGTTTTGCCAGAGCCATTGGCCCCGACGAGAACGCGAAAGTCGCCGACATCGACGCCCAGGCGTTCGAAGCAGCGATAACGTGTAGCTTCAAGTCGCGTGATCATTTGCTGGGCTCTGGATGTTGGGCGCGGAACTCGGCATAGGCCTTGGCGATTTCGGGCAGGTCGTCGTCGAGAATGCGCTCCTTGCGGTGCAGGGTGCGCACTTGCAGACCGCCGCCGATGCGGACTTTCTCCTCGTGGCTGACATCCACCAGGATTTCTTCGCCGTCAGGGTGGCGCTTGTAAAGCGTGTTGCCACGGCGGTCGAAGCCCACCTTCTCAGCGACAGCCATAAAGACGGGGTAGTCCTTCTTCTGACCCAGGTCTTCTGCCTTGATCACCTCTTCGGGCTTGCGCTTCAGGAAGAGCAGGCTGGTCAAGATGTTGACGTTGGCCTCTACGATGAAGGACTCCACGGGCAGGTCGATGCTGGCCAGCACCCAGCAGTGGCGAAGAATCCAATAGCGGATGTACTCATCGCCGGGGTTACCCAGGATGCCGTCAGGCAACACGATGCCAGCACGGCCGCCCGGCTTGAGCCACTTGACGCATCGTTCGATGAACAGCACCTCGGGCGACACAGCAGGCTTGATGGCATTGGTCATCACGAAGCCATCGCCTTGCCGCTCCCAGCGGCGGGCCAGCTCGTACTGCTCCAGGATTGTCTTTTCGGTGACCGGAATGTCGGAGCCGAACGGAGGGTTGGTCATCAAGACATCAATCGTTCCGAGCGGGATGGCTGCCTTCGCTGCAGGCACTCCTGGCAGGTGGCCTGCCGGGAATTCCAGCGAGTTCATGTGATAGAGGTGGCCGAGCGAATTGCCGGCCATCATCACGTTCATCTGTGCGGCACGAACCAGGAAGGGGTCGAAGTCGGCACCGAATAGGTTGTTGGCTGCGAAGTGGGCCAACCGGTCTCGGATAGAGACGAACTCTTCCGTGTCCTCGTCACCTGCCTTGATGCGCTTCTCTTCGTGAAAGACCTTGTTCAGGTAGTTCAATGTCTCGACCAGGAAGCCGCCCGTACCGCAGGACGAATCGAGCACGCGCTCATGCTCCATTGGTGCCAGCATCTTGACCACAAGACTGATGGCACCTCGCGGGGTGAAGTATTGGCCGCGATCTCCACGCAGGTTGGTGCCAACGATTTCTTGGTAGGCGGTGCCCTTGGCGTCCACATCGGTGCGACCAAAGTCGTAGCGGGCCAGTTCGGAGACGATGAAGGCTAGGGCGCGGTCGGACAAGGTGATCTCTTCATTGCCCTTGAACAGCCCGTCGTACTTCTTCTTCACCGCTTCAAAAAGCGGCCTGATGCGTAGGCGGATTTGCTCTCGGCCAGCAGCTTCGAACGGCTCGAAAGGTCCGACCCAGAAGCGACGCGCATCGTTGGGCTGCTGCTCGTCGTACATCTTGCAGAAGATGAGGTACAGGAACTGCCAGAAGGCCGCATCCTTGGGCATGCCTTCATTGCCATGGATGTAGTTGTGGCAGCGACGGAACGCTGTGCGCAGCATGACCGGATCGGCACGTCGCAGGCGCCCCATGGAGCGGCCTTCCACACTGAAGGTGTCGTCACCCAAAGGCCAGTCGCCAATGGGCTTGAACTTGGTGTCGAAGCGGGTGACTTCTTTCTTGAAGAAGAAGAACTCCAGGCCGTTGGTCCACAGGCCGTAGTCGCAACTATCGACTTCAGCCATCACGGTTTCCAGCACCTCGAACTCTTTGCGTGCCTCTTCCGGATCACGCATGCGATAGGCACCTTTGGTGCCGAGCTTGGGCTCTTTCTCCACGACCACGGCGCGGAAGAGGTTGTCCACTGTGTGTGCTTGGCCAGGCTTGAAGATGGCGATGTCGAGCTTGCGGTTCTTACCCAGCACCTTGACCTTGAAGTCAGGCTCCATGTCTTCGGCGGCAATGCCGTACTCATGGATGATGGCGCGGGCGATGCGCTGGCGGACTTGCTCTTTGTCGCTGTCCTTCACCGGGTTGCCGGTGATGTAGTCAAAGACCTTGCCCTCTTCGAGCGCGCTCTCAGGCGCTTGGGCTTCTTGATCAAGGTCGCTCATATCGTTTTTGTCCTGTGCGGAGCGCCGCTTAGGCATTGCGGGGCTCCTTATCATCAAAGTCATCACTGCTGGCAGCGGCACCGCCCTCGCGAACCCAGGCGTCCACGTCTTCCTTCTTGAACTTCCAGAAGCGCCCAACCTTGTGTCCTGGCATGCCTTTGGAGGTCACCCAGGTGTAGATAGTGTCTTTGGCTACGCCGAGGTAGTCGGCGATTTCATCGACAGAGAGCCAGCGGTCATCCATGTCAGCATCCAAACAGAATGGGTCGCCCAAATGGCGACAATTTTCCACAGTCTACACGATTTCCACGGATTCAAGCGGTTTTAACCTGATTTGATAGGGTTAGCCTAGGTTTGGACTGCTTAATTCCTCACCGGTCCCGGTTAATCCGTCCTTCACGTCCAAGACCTGAATTCAGGCCTCACGAGCTTCCAAGACATTAATCATTTCATCCGCTTCAAGCATTGCCACCACACACAAGGATGGCTTGGTGGTCGGCATGCGCAGCATTCCTGGTAATCCATACGATGGGCATACGCTGTTCGAAGCGCTGGAGCCGGTTGCGATCCTGACCGATTGCCAGCCCAAGGAAGTCTTCGTGGACCTGGGCTATCGCGCTGTTGATGTGCAGCCTGGCACCAAGCCCCCCTAAACTCAAGCGCAAAATTACACAGCGCCTGCGGCGCGACATCCGGCAACAACTCTAACCGCAAGATTACTCGTGCGCGCTTAGATTTCTCTCAGAGACGCTGCCTTCTCTTCTACTGACTACAGCGTTACCAACGAGTTCGACGATAAGGGCCGGCACCGATAGTGCCCGCCGGCGGTCAACAGTTAGCTCAGCCGACCATAAAAGTAGTTGCTCATGCAAAGAGGGGTCAATCCTGATAAGAACGGGTTTCTTCAAGGTATACCTTAATCAAAGTACAAAGCAATAAGTAAAAGGTGCAGATATGGGTCGTAAATGCCGTGGCCTATTTTGCCTGATAATTCAATCATTCGGGGATGAAATCCTCGTCTCCCGGCCAAGAATTTGGTGCTCAGCTACTTGCAGTGGGCACGGCGGTTCGTGCAATGCGAAAGGAAATCGGGATGTCACAGGAGGAACTTGCACACTTTTCGTCTATCGATCGAAGCCATATGGGCAAAATTGAGCGTGGTGAACGCAATGTGAGCTTTGCGAACATCTGTAAAATTTCCAATGCTTTAGGGTGCTTGCCATCTGCAATCTTGTTACGCGCTGGCTTATGACGGAAAAATAGCCATTTGTACCAGCATCAAGTTATTTCGTTTGATCCCGCTGGGGCTTTGGCAACGGGTTATTGAGCATCGAGATCGTCACGCCTTTGCGCTCGGCGTTTGTCGCCCAAGTAACGAACTGCTCCAAAAGTAATTGATTTTCTTGCTCTAGGCGCTCAGCTTTAGCTTGATACCGCTCCATCTGTGCAAGTGCTGCGCGGACCCTCTCGTCCGAAGGTGTAGCTCGCCTATTGTCCAACGTACCTCGTAAGGTACTTTTCTTGAAAGCAAATGCATTTGCTATTTCTGGATATTCAGCAAAAGTAAAACGCGAATATCGAATTCCCATGGATTTCTCTACTGCATCTAGCAAAATGTCCCAGGTTAGGCGGCCTTTCCAGCAATCAATGATTTCCAAAACAGCTTGAATTCGCTGCGACGTGAGGTCAGGAGCCCGCGCTTTCTTCATGGCCGCCTCCTCTTCGCTGACGCTACTGGCACACTAATGGTCTTTTCTTTGACCGCAGTTATTAGCGGTGCGTTAGCCAGATCAAGACGTATTCTTGCCCCCAAAGATACTGTCGGAGACTCCAAGATCGACAGAAGTGTATTAATGCGTTCTAGCGTCATGGTTTGATGCTTGACCCAACTGTCGGCACCATATTCCATTTCCCCTAAGGCTACTCGGGCCTCACTTAATAGATACTCAGTCTCAATTTTCAGCTTGCGGAGATTGTCTTCTTTATGCGCATCGCCCTTTACGCACTCTTGTTCTTCACAATTAATACAATCCCGATACATTTGGCAAGGCGCGCTAGCAAAGTTGTGCATGCACCATCCAAACTCTGTAGTATGAGCGGCAACCATACCTGCAAGTCTAAAATCATTGCGCGTCTTCAAGTCTCGACGTTCGGTGGACACTAAATTTGATGTGAACCCTGAACGCAGTGCTTCGCTTATAGGAGCCTGAATTTCATCCGAACTCATATGGTCGTATGCTCTGTTCTGTCTAACATCCTTCCGTCCAGAGAAGATAGCAATCTCAACACTGCTGAGACCGCCAAGCTGCGCAAGCATGTTCAAGTAGTGCCGCAAGCTATGACTTTTAAGAACGATTGGGGAGCCATCATCTTCGGTATAGCCAAAACGGCTAAATATTGACGGCATATCATTTCTATGTCCCAGTCGACTTGAGATGGCTGCATAATCTACACAACTAAACATGCAGAGAAAGTCCGCATTTTTAGCATGCAACATCTGAGCGTTGACGATGGCCACAGCGTCTTTACAAAGAAGGCCTGGAGCTCCTGGCACAAATGGAAACGTCTTCGGCAAAAGGGCTATCACAGCACGTTCGACATCTTTAAAATAAAAGCCGATCAGTCTTCTCCCTCGCGACACCTTCGAAAGTCCGTTTGTAATCTGAGCCCAGTAATTTGCAGGCGCGGTGGCAGTCACCGTTCCCCACAACAAAAGCGAAATGTCTTCAAGTGTCAAAAGCTCCTTATCACGGAGATGTTTTGCATTATCATGCAAGTACAGCTTACCCGGATTAGACGTGTACCATGCCGCAATCTTTTGCGCTGGCTCAGTTACTTTCAAAAGTTTTGCGACGGCCTGTCTCGCAATCGGTGCCATTTCGGATGGAAGCCATTTGGTAGCGTCCCCAAATCCTTTCGAGCCGGCCCAACGTAAACCTAGCTTTCCAGCAAAGTCTCCCTCTCCTTCAACAAGGCAATTGCGGCGCAGTCGGAGAACTTCATTTATTCGTTCAGGAGCACAAATCATAAGCGCCAGGTAGCTAGCGATCACTACATCTGGCGCTGTCTTAGCCCGATGAAAAATTCCCGCTAGCGCATGTAAGGCGGCGGAAGAAGGTAACTTTTCCTGCCGTGCTGCAATCGCCTCCTTAGAAATTCTAGATCCAGCATTTGCGGGCTTTTTCACACCATGAGTCCACTGATGGCGTAGCGAAATGAAGCCTTTTGAGACCATCAATTTGGCGATCATCTCGATCTGGCCAGCAAGTATGTACGCAGTACTAGGCGAAGATCGGCTTCTGGCAAGCTCTACGGCTGCATCCAATATTTCCGATGTTACGGCAGTAGGATCGGATTCTGCGTTCCGCTCTCTCAACGCCGCCTCCATACAACGTAGCGCCACAACGCGTACACTGAGCGAAACGGCAGGACGTCTGCACTGCCAGTAGATAAGCATCGCCTTGGCAAAGTCTAGAAAGGGGGGCGACATATAATTCTGATTCTCGCTTCCGGAGATATTCAGAGTACTAAAAATAACTCGCTGAACCTTGTTATGCCCTTTCAGATGCCCAATTTCCCAGGTGTTCAAATTAAACTGGTTACAGGCTCCTAGAACTTCAGATTTCCTACAAAGATCAATAAATTCGTTCAAATTTTGTTTGGAATCCGACTCCAATCGAGGAGTAAACTGAAGGACGACTGAACTCATACCGAATGCCCTTTATTACGTTGCTGCATCACAAGCACACACTCGGCCATAACTTCTTGCACAGCATCAATGGCGTCATCATTAATCGTAGCTAATCTAGGATCACCTTTCCATTTCTCCCGCTCCACTTGCAAATATTTAAGAATATTTTCATGTGGGGCATCTAGCCATGGCTCAAATTTGAAACAGGTATAGCAAGCTATCGGCTTATGAAACGCGCACCCAGCTCCCTTTCCCGAGCAGCTCCCTACCGGCTTCTTCGATACTCGAAAATCAATGATTCGGCTGCCAGGCGCACCTTTTTGCTTCGAATTAACTTCGTCCTCAATTAATTGCACCTTAAAAGCAAGAGCTATTGGTGCCAGCTGCGTACCAATTGCAAGATCTATGTTCTCAACGATTTTTGGAGATGCCTGGACATAAACGTCAACATACTGAAGATCTGAGTGGCCTAAGCGATCTGCAATAATCATCTTACTTGCTCCCTCCTCCGCAAGTCGCGTGCCGAAGGTATACCGGAACCGTTTAGGACAAATCGGCATAGGTTCGAAATTTAATCGCTCAGTTAAAGGAGCAACTCGATTCAATATGCGGCTAAATGCCGTCGAAAGAGCATGCGTAGTGCAGTGATCAAAAAACATGTCATCTTTCGATCGCTTTCCCGTTCTAAGCCCCAGCGTCATTACCGTAGATATTGGAAAGAGAGCAGAAGTATCAACACTCCCTGCATTCTGTAAGCCTTCAATATATTCACCAGTGAGTCGACCAGTTTGTGGGCTCAAGTCAAACTCTTTGAACGAGGTACGAGAGTGCGCCTCTCCCGTCTTCACTTGAGGTAAATTGAGAACGAACTCCCGATTCTCAACATGCAAGTCCAGTAGCTTTAGTGACGCATATTGAGAAATACGACCACCGCAAGCAAAGAGCAGTCGAGTTAAGACGGCGACCCACAACGGCACTTCATTCTGTCCATATGCTGCATCAACAGCTTTATAAAGTGCAATATATTCTGCTTCGCTAAATGGGCCATTTACTGGATCACGTGTCAGAACAGCTTTACCTTTGACGTTCCCGGGCTTGCGTTGTTCGCGCAAAAATTGTTTACAAGCTGGATCAACTCCCTGTACGCCAAGCGCGCACCATTTTTGAATGAGGATATTCAGAGTGCCCAAGCGCCATTTTTCATGATCCTTCAAGCGCGCTGCATAGTTCATTACATCGGGGATTGTGACTGAGTTCCCTTGTCCCGGGAAGCAAGGAAATGCATGAACTCATGAAACAAATTACTAAGGTGACTCGCAGAGCTTCCTTTTGCAAAGGGTAGTAGCGCAATCTTTAATGGTTCCTTAAAGATTTCTAACGGCCCCTTGAGTCTACGAAAATCCAAATGCACCCGAACCAATCCATCAATCCATTCCCATAGATCATCGGCTGGCTCAAATGCAATTCCTCGCCTTGTGAAAGTTGTACCTAAAAGATGAAGAGATAAGCCGCCAGATGGTTCTTCCTTCAGGAAATTATTTGAATTTCTCATCGAGTCGCTCCTGCAACTTTAGTGAAATTTCTCGGCCTTTTCGCGCAGTGTAGCGGCGGGTATAGGTCGAGGCAATTGTAGAGTTATCGCTCCATCCCTGCTGAAGGTTTCGGGCTTTTTGCTCAACCGTATCGCTCAAGCCAAGCGCCTCCGCTTGCTCGGAAAATCTATCGTTCCATGTATGGCGCATGACGTGGCTCGTCAACCGCATTGGCAATCCGGGGCATGCGGCACGCAATTGAGCAAAAAGCTTGTCTATACTTGCATGCGAGAAAGCAGCACCTTCGTCAGAGACAATGACTTGTGGAATTCTTCTAGCGGCAGTTATTGCGTGGCGCTCATTATTGAGGAAGCTCCAGAGTGCTCTCATGATAGCTGGGCTAAGTTCAATCTCGCGTTCGTTTGTTTTCGTGTTTGGCTGAATGCGTCTGGCATCCTCTTCCGCGTCCGCACGACGAATAATACGAATCTTGGGTTGATTGGGATGAATGTCCCCAATTTGCAATCCGAGAAGTTCACCGCGTCGCATTCCACTTGCCAAAAGAAGGACTACGATCAGCCAGTTACGCTTGCGAACAAATTCCCTGTCCCACGGATTAGCTGAAGAATTAGGATCAACGATACTGAGAAGTCGGTTCGTCTCATCCTCATCGAGCCCCACACGAGCATTCAGTCTCACTCGCCTTGAAACCTGAGGCATACTCGCTTGAAAGAAGCGAAGAGACCGCTCACGCTCAGCTATAAATGCTTCACGCTGATTTTTTGGGAGGTTACTCGCAATGCTATCTGAAAGGAATGATAAATAGTCTGCTATGTATCTAAGCCTAGACGCTTGCGTATTCACGTCAACAGCTTTGTGCTCTGGTCTGGAAGACTTTCTACGGAATCGTATATGCGACAGTTTCTTAAGGCCTGGCTTATCCTCGACGGCCTTATCCTCCTCAAGATGCTTGAGACGATACTGAGCAGCTAAGGCAATTCGATTCAGTTCAGGTATCGCAAGAAATTGCCCGCCGGCGAAGCGTCCTAGCAGATCCACGTTTGCCGATTCGAGTTCTCTGTATAGGAGAGCCAAGGTCGTGCAAACAGAGTGTATCGTGTTTGCTGCACGACCTTTTCTTCTGAATTTCTCCAGGTATAGGGTTACTTCATGAACGGGAAGGCCATAAGGCACCTGTAGCACCGAATGACGCTCTCCATTTCGAAAACGAATTCGTTTAGCGACGTACGTTGACATAAACCCACCGTTTTCAGCAAGTAGTAGTTCACCTCTCCGTCACTAAACCACAAAACAAGTTGTTGATAAAGAAAAAGGCCTGCGCTCCAATGGAGCACAGGCCTAGAATCAACAAAAATACAACTTAGTAAGATTTAGAACGGAATGTCGTCGTCCATATCCGAGAAGTTCGGGGCCGGGCGTGCCGCCGGGCGCGGGGCTGGGGCCGGTGCCGCCTGAGGGCGCGGTGCCGGACGTGCCGCCGGTGCGTCGTAACCCATGTCGTCGCCGCCAGCCATGCCGCCGGCGTTGTCGCCGCGGCCGCCCAGCATCTGCATGTTTTCAGCAATGATGTCGGTGGCGTACTTCTCGATGCCGTCCTTGTCGGTGTACTTGCGGGTCTGCAGGCGGCCCTCGACGTATACAGAGGAGCCTTTCTTCAGGTACTGGCCGACGATCTCCGCCAGGCGGCCGAAGAAGGAGATGCGGTGCCACTCGGTCAGCTCTTTCTGCTCGCCGGTGTTGCGGTCCTTGCTGCGGTACGAGGTGGCGACCGCGATGTTGGCGATGGCGTCACCGCTTGGCATGTACCGGATTTCCGGGTCACGGCCCAGGTTGCCGACGATGATTACTTTGTTAACAGATGCCATGTGTAACTCCCACGCTGAAATTTTGCTAAACGGCGATTATATTTACTTTTCGCCCGGGCGAGCAGCAAATCTTGATCACTGGTATTATATACAGTATTTGCCCACTCCGAGACTGATCTAGCTCAAATGGAAGAAATCCGCATCCGCGGTGCGCGCACGCACAACCTGAAAAACATCAACCTCGACCTGCCACGCAACAAGCTGATCGTGATCACCGGCCTGTCCGGCTCCGGCAAGTCGTCGCTGGCGTTCGACACCCTGTACGCGGAAGGCCAGCGCCGCTACGTGGAATCGCTGTCGGCTTATGCCCGCCAGTTCCTGCAGCTGATGGAGAAGCCGGACGTGGACATGATCGAGGGCCTCTCGCCCGCGATCTCCATCGAGCAAAAGGCGACCTCGCACAACCCGCGCTCCACCGTGGGCACCGTGACCGAGATCCATGATTACCTGCGCCTGCTGTATGCGCGCGTCGGCACGCCTTACTGCATCAACCACCCGGACCACGCGCTGGCTGCGCAGTCGGTGTCGCAGATGGTCGACGCGGTGCTGGCCATGCCCGAGGGCACCAAGCTGATGATCATGGCGCCGGTGGTGGCCAACCGCAAGGGCGAGCACGCCGACCTGTTCGAGGCCATGCAGGCGCAGGGCTTCGTGCGCTTCCGCGTGCAGAGCGGCACGCACGAGGCGAAGATCTACGAAGTGGACGACCTGCCCAAGCTGAAAAAGACCGAGAAGCACACCATCGACGTGGTGATCGACCGCGTCAAGGTCAATGCCGACATCAAGCAGCGCCTGGCCGAATCGTTCGAGACCGCGCTGCGCCTGGCCGACGGCCGCGCCGTCGCCTACGAGATGGACACCGGCGCCGAGCATGTCTATTCGAACAAGTTCGCGTGCACCACCTGCGGCTACTCGCTGCAGGAACTGGAGCCGCGCCTGTTCTCCTTCAATAACCCGATGGGCGCCTGCCCGGAGTGCGATGGCCTGGGCCATATCGAGTTCTTCGACCCGCGCCGCATCGTGGCCTTCCCCAACCTGTCGCTGGCCTCGGGCGCGGTGAAGGGCTGGGACCGCCGCAACCAGTTCTATTACTCGATGCTGGCGGCGCTGGGCGCCTATTACGACTTCGACCTGGACACGCCGTTCGAGCAGTTGCCGGCCAAGGCGCAGGACGTGGTGCTGCACGGCTCGGGCAAGACCGCGATCCCGTTTTCCTACATGAACGAGCGCGGCAGGACGGTGGTCAAGGAGCATACCTTCGAGGGCATCGTCAACAACCTGCAGCGCCGCTACCGGGAAACCGATTCGATGGCGGTGAAGGAGGAGCTGGCCAAGTTCATCAACGAGAAGAAGTGCCCGAGCTGCGAAGGCGCGCGCCTGCGCGTGGAGGCACGCCACGTGAAGATCGGCAGCGGCAAGCAGGAACGGGCAATCTACCAGATCGCCGAGAAGCCGCTGCGCGACACGCTCTCCTTCTTCGAGCAGCTCAAGCTCAAGGGCGCGAAGAAGGATATCGCCGACCGCGTGATCAAGGAAATCGTCTCGCGCCTGACCTTCCTGAACAACGTGGGCCTGGACTACCTGTCGCTGGACCGCAGCGCCGACACCCTGTCCGGCGGCGAGGCGCAGCGCATCCGCCTCGCTTCGCAGATCGGCTCCGGCCTGACCGGCGTGATGTACGTGCTGGACGAGCCGTCCATCGGCCTGCACCAGCGCGACAACGACCGCCTGATCGACACGCTGAAACACTTGCGCGACATCGGCAACTCGGTGCTGGTCGTGGAGCACGACGAGGATGCGATCCGCACCGCCGACTACGTGGTCGACATGGGAAAGGGCGCCGGCGTGCACGGCGGCGACGTGATCGCGGCCGGTTCGCTGAAGGACATCCTGAAGTCGAAGGATTCGCTCACCGCCCAATACCTGAGCGGCAAGCTGAAGATCGAGGTGCCGAAGAAGCGCCACCAGTCGGACCCGCAGCGCCAGCTGACCATCACCGGCGCCACGGGCAACAACCTGAAGAAGGTGTCGCTCAGCCTGCCGGTCGGCTTGATGACGTGCGTAACCGGCGTGTCCGGCTCCGGCAAGTCGACCCTGGTCAACGACACGCTGTACCCGGCCCTGTCGCGCCACCTGTTCGGTTCCCAGACCGAGCCGGCGCCGCACGAATCGATCAGCGGCCTGGAACACTTCGACAAGGTGATCTCGGTCGACCAGGCGCCGATCGGCCGCACGCCGCGCTCCAACCCGGCCACGTATACGGGCCTGTTCACGCCGATCCGCGACCTGTTCGCCACCGTGCCGGTGGCCAAGGAGCGCGGCTACTCGGCCGGCCGCTTCTCCTTCAACGTCAAGGGCGGCCGCTGCGAAGCGTGCCAGGGCGATGGCGTGATCAAGGTGGAAATGCACTTCCTGCCGGACGTGTACGTGCCGTGCGACGTCTGCCACGGCAAGCGCTACAACCGCGAAACGCTGGAAGTGCACTACAAGGGCAAGAGCATCACCGAAGTGCTGGACATGACAGTGGAGGACGCGCACGAATTCTTCAAGGCGGTGCCGGTCATCGCGCGCAAGCTGCAAACCCTGCTCGACGTGGGCCTGGGTTACATCAAGCTGGGACAAAGCGCCACCACCCTGTCCGGTGGCGAGGCGCAGCGCGTCAAGCTGTCGCTGGAACTGTCCAAGCGCGACACGGGCCGCACGCTGTACATCCTGGACGAGCCGACCACCGGCCTGCACTTCCACGATATCGACCTGCTGCTGAAGGTAATCCACCGCCTGCGCGACCACGGCAACACCCTGGTGATCATCGAGCACAACCTGGACGTGATCAAGACCGCCGACTGGATCGTCGACCTGGGACCGGAAGGCGGCGCGGGCGGCGGCCAGATCATCGCCAGCGGCACGCCGGAGGAAGTGGCGGTCAACCCGGCCAGCGTCACCGGCAAGTACCTCGGCCCGCTGCTGAAGAAAAAATAAGGACGGCGCCTGGCCGCTGCGGCGCGCCAGCTTGGTAGTACAATGGAAGTTACTCCAAGCCCGCGCCGCGGAGACCGCAATGTCCGTGCTGCCTCGCCTCGTTTGCCTCCTGCTTTGCTGCGCCGCCCTGGCTGGCGGCGGGGCGCAGGCCGGCACTGTCTATTACCCGCCTCCTGAAGCCTTCGAGAACGGCAAGTCGGACTACGCCTTTCAGTTGCTGCAACTGGCGCTGGCCAAGGCCGGCAGCGCGCACCGCGCCGAAATGGCGCCCCAGTATCGCCAGCAGAACCGCGCCATCGCCGAGTTGCTGGCCAATTCCGGCCGCATCCACGTGATCGGCACCATGACCTCCATCGAGCGGGAAGCGCAGATGCTGCCCGTGCGCATTCCCATCTCCAAAGGCTTGATCGGCTGGCGCATCCTGCTGCTGCGCGCGGACCGGCGCGACTGGCTGCGCGACGTGCGCAGCGTGCGCGAATTGCGCGGCATCCGCATGGCGCTGGGCCAGGACTGGCCCGACCTGGCCGTGCTGCGGGCGGCCGACCTGGCGCCCGATACGGTGCCGTCCTACGGTCGCCTGATCGGCATGCTCAAGGCGCACCGCATCGATGCGGTACCGCGGTCGATCAACGAGGTCTGGTCCGAAGTGGCGCGCCATCCGGGCCTGGTCGCGGACCCGCACCTGGTGCTGCACTACCCCGCCGCCGACTACTTCTTCGTCCACCGCGACAATGCGGCACTGGCGGAAGACATCCGGCGCGGACTGGAGGCGGCGCAGGCGGATGGCTCATTCGACCGCCTGCTGCTTGGCTACTACGGCACCATGCTGGACCAGGCGGCATTGCACCAGCGCCGCATCATCGAACTGCCGAACCCCGACCTGCCACCGGGAACGCCGCTGGCGCGCAAGGAGTTGTGGCTCACGATCGGGCAACTGCGCCGCTAGCGCCGCATCACGCGGCGCGGCGCGGCGCTGCCGCCAGCCAGCGCTCCAGCTGGCCGAACCGGTCGTAACCCCAGAACGGCTCCCCGTCGGCCAGCACGAAGGGCACGCCGAATACGCCCTGCGCCAGCGCATCCTCGCTGCCTTGCTTGAACTGCTGCTTGATCGCCGGGTCCTCGATGCCGGCCAGGAAGGCCGTGCCATCGATGCCCTGGCCTTCCGCGATCCCCAGCAGGACCGCCTTGTCGGCAATGTCCACGCCATCGGCATAGTAGGCCTGGAAGCAGGTGCGCGCGAAGGCGAGCGCCGCCTGTTCGCCGTGCGCGGCGCGTATCCACAACATGGCGCGCCCGGGTGCGATCAGCATCTGCGGGAAGGCGGCCGAGGGGTTGAAGGGGATGGCCTCCTCCTGCGCCGTACGCGCCATGTCGCGCGTGACATAGCGCCACTTGAGCGGCACCACGGGCGAAGGCAGCACGCCCGTCACCTGGGTCAGCGCCGGCAGCAGCACCGGGTGCCAGCGTACGGTGGCACCGTGGGCGGCCGCCAGCCATTCGATGCGGCGTGCCGCGAAGTAGGAATAGCCGGAGGCGAAATCGAAGTAGAAGTCGAGGACCATGGCAGCTCCTTAATAGTTTTCGCCGAAGTCGCTGTTGTGGCGCGGCAGTGCGCGCAGGATGCCCCACAGGCTGCTGTGGCTGACGAAGTAGATGCCGACCGGCACCAGCAAAAGTAGATAGCGCATTTTTCTTCTCCATTTTCGCACACCCGTGCGAAGTTTGACCAAAAAAAGCCGCAGGCGAACCCGCGGCAACCCAAATCACAAGTCGTTGAAACTCTTGTACGTCGAAATCAGGCGGTTGAAGGCACGCTGCGCATGGCGCGGCGACTGCTCGTCGCGCAGGAAACGGGCGTCGTGCAGCAAGCCCACCACCAGGCTGTAGATCTCGAACACCAGCTGCTCCGGCTCCGTGTCCGGCCGCAGTTGGCCGGCTTCCATCGCCTGCAGGATGGTCTTGCGCAGCGAGGCGCGCCAGGCCAGGGCGCCCTGCGCCAGGCGGTCGCGCACGGCGCTGCCTTCGTAGTCGTCGAATTCGAAGGCGCCCGCCGTGTACAGGCAGGAGGTGCGCAGCGCCTCGTCGGCCGCGCGCTGGAACCAGGCCGTGACCTGCGCCTGCAGGCGCGGCAAGCCGCGCGGCAGCTGCAGCGATGGCATGAAGACTTCGGCGGCGAAGCGGCGGTCGTATTCGTCCAGTACCGCACATTGCAGCTGCTCGAGCGAACCCACGCGCGAGAACACCCCGCTCTTGCTGATGCCGGTGCGCTTGGCGATCTCGCCCAGCGACAGCTTGCCAATGCCTTCCGCCGCTGCCATTTCCATGGCGGCGTCGAGAATGGTGGCGAAGGTCGCCTCGCTTTTTGCGGTCAGGGTGTCCATGGACGGCACTTTAGCACACCTGTGCGAAATAGCAAGCGGCTTTAATACGGGTCCGGCGCCCAGACCGCGTACATCTCGCCGTCGTCCTCCACCCCGGCTTCGCGGAAGCCGCAGGTGGCGTACAGCTCCTTCGCCACGGCGTTGTCCGGCTGGTAGCTGGTCCAGATGCGCCGCATGTCGCCGTGCTTGCCGATTTCTGCCAGCGCCAGCTCCACCGCGCGCCGGCCGTGGCCGCGGCCCTGGTGGCGGCGGTCCACCAGCAGGTGGTAGAGCGCATAGTCGCCCGGCTCGTCGCCGGCGCCCGGCGCGGCGTACATGAGGAAGCCCACCACGCCATCCTTGTCCACGATCGCGCGGCAATGGTAGTTCGGGTGGAAGCTCGCTTCGGCGATTGCGTACATGGTGTCGGCCGCATGGTCCTGCTGGTGCGCATGCAGCTCCAGCTCGGCGATATCGGCGAAATTTTCCTTGCTGACCACGTGCAGGTTGGTCGTGATCCATTTCCGCAGGAAGCGTTGATAGGGTCGCATTTATTCACTCCTTCTTCTGTTGCACATTGCTGGTGCCGGGGCCCAAAAACAAAAACCCCGGCAAGTTTCCTTACCGGGGTCTCGTCGCGGGACGTCCGGCTCGGGGGTGGCGATTCGCCAGTGGCCCCGAGCGCACGCGCATCGGGGCTATCTGGTGTGCTTAAAGCAGTTGATAGCCGTGCGTGGCATGGTCGTCCTTTCTTGATCTGGTTGATGAAAATCTAACGAGCGCTGATTCTGCGCTCTTCAGGAATGTAGTGTCAAGAAAAACTTTGTATAAAAATTCACTCAGCTTGCCTTGTACAGGACATCGATGCGATCGCTGATTTTCTTGCTGAGCGCAATGGCGGTGGCATAGCGTTCGTACAGCTGGGGATAGGCGACCATTTTGCGCAAGCGTCGTTTGCCGGGCGCGGCAGTCACCGCACGGTACGCTTGGTCGCGCGAATCATCCTGCTCCAGCGCGTTGTCCAGGTAGGCGCGCATCTTTTCCTGGTTGCCGCCCCAGGCGCCCTCGGAACGCCGAATCGCGGGGTGCGCATACTGGTACAAGGTCAAGATGTCGTTGAGCAAAGCTTCGTCTTCGATATTGGTAAGCTTGCCGCCCGACTTGAACCCCTCGAAGCGGCTCGTGACGGGCACGAAATACCGGTTCACATCGGCCCGCGCGAACTGCTTCTCGAACTGCTCGTCGGGCGCTGCCTTGGGATCGAGCGCGGCCAGGTATTGATAAGTTGCGTCGGCTTCGCGGTAGGCCTGGACCACGAAGCCCAGGTCCTCGACATCGCGCGCCAGGTCCGATTTCAGCCCGAGCAGGAAGGCTTTCACCTGCGCCTGCTCGTGGCGGTGCTCGCTCATGCCGTGGAACCAGATGCTGATGCTGACGGCGAACACGATGATCGCGATCTCCAGCGCGATCTCGCGCAGCTTGTGACCCAGGCCGTGCTCCTTGCTGGCCACCAGGTCGACCACATTCTTGCCGTGCTTTGCTACTTCGAGTTCTGCCATGTCTGTCCGCCCGTTGTTATGTCTATCAGGACAATATTAAAAGACCGGCATGATAGCGTGCGTGCGCTGGCGGAAATCTCACGCTTTGTCACAGCAACCAGCCGTGCTCCCTTGCCGCAGCAGCTTTGCTACTGTTTGTCCATGAACAGCATCCATACGCTCGCGCTGGCAACGTTGATGGCTTGCTGTGGCGTCGCCGCAGCAGCCGAGCGGAGCCGTATCAGCGTGCATACCGTGGCCGGCGGCAAGGAAGTGGCGCGCATCATGCTGCCCATCGGGCAGCAGCACAGCGTGCAGGTCGAAGCCAACCAGGTGGAACAGGACCACCGCGGCGCCACGCATGCGCGCGGCAATGTGCGCGTGACCGTCCGCAGTGGCGGCGCCACCACCACCATCGTGGGCGAGGAGATCATCGTCCGGCGCAAGGTGCTCGACACGCGCGAGCTGGCCGCCTTGCGCGCGCTGGAAGGCATGGGCGCGCCGGGCAAGCGCGACGCCGCGCGCGACCGCAAGGAACTGGCGCGGCTGAAGACCATCGTCGCTTCCCACGGCTGGCCCGGCGCGCGCTTCGCCGGGCCGGAACTGGCGGCCAACGCCTTCACGGTCCTGATGCGCACGCCGGACAAGGAGATGGAAGCGCTGCTGCCTGCCCTGCGCGAGGCGCACGCGCAGAACGACATCCCGGGCGCGCAGCTGGCGCAAGCCGAAGACCGGCTGCGCGTAGCGCGCGGCCAGCCGCAGCGCTACGGCACCCAGCTGGCCAGCGGCAAGCCGGTGATCATCGAGGACGAAAGCGCGCTCGACATCCGGCGCAAGATGATGGGACTGCCGCCCATGCCGACCACGTCCGGCCACTAGCGTCACTGGCTTGCGCAAAAAAAATGTCCACCTGAGGGTCTGACCCCGAGGTGGACATTGCGTTGCTGCGGCTGGGTGTTAGCCGTTCAGGCGCTGCTCCAGCTTGGCCATGTTGTCCTTCAGCTCTTGCGGCAGGTGGTAGGCCAGCTTGTCGAACAGTTCAGCGTGCAGCTTCAGTTCGGCGCGCCAGGCATCCTTGTCGATCGAGGTGATGGTTTCGAACTCTTCGGCGGTAAACGGCAGGCCGTCCCACATGATGTCGCCGTAGCGCGGCGTGGTGCCGAAGATGTTCTCGATGCCGCCGCCGTTGCCTTCCACGCGCTCCAGCATCCACTTCAGCACGCGCATGTTGTCGCCGAAGCCTGGCCAGACGAAGTGGCCGTTCTCGTCGGTGCGGAACCAGTTGACGCAGAAGATCTTCGGCAGGGTGGCGCCCTTGCCTTCCAGGCGCTTGCCCATGTCCAGCCAGTGCTGGAAGTAGTCGCTCATGTTGTAGCCCATGAACGGCAGCATGGCGAACGGGTCGCGGCGCACCACGCCCTGCTGGCCGGCGGCCGCAGCGGTGGTCTCGGAACCCATGGTGGCGGCCATGTACACGCCTTCGATCCAGTTGCGCGCTTCGGTCACCAGCGGCACGGTGGTGGAGCGGCGGCCGCCGAAGATGAAGGCGGAGATCGGCACGCCGGCAGGATCGTCCCAGGCCGGGTCGATTACCGGGTTCTGCACGGCGGACACGGTGAAGCGTGCGTTCGGATGCGATGCCTTGGTGCCGGATGCCGGCGTCCAGTCCTTGCCCTGCCAGTCGACCAGGTGCGCAGGCGCTTCCTTGGTCAAGCCTTCCCACCACACGTCGCCGTCGTCGGTCAGCGCGACGTTGGTGAAGATGGTGTTCTCGTTCAGGCAGGACATGCAGTTCGAGTTGGTCTTGGTGTTGGTGCCCGGCGCCACGCCGAAGTAGCCCGCTTCCGGGTTGATCGCGTACAGGCGGCCGTCCTTGCCCGGCTTGATCCAGGCGATGTCGTCGCCGATGGTGGTGACCTTCCAGCCGTTGAAGGCTTTCGGCGGGATCAGCATGGCGAAGTTGGTCTTGCCGCAGGCCGATGGGAAGGCGGCAGCCACGTAGTGCTTCTTGCCTTCCGGCGATTCCACGCCCAGGATCAGCATGTGCTCGGCCAGCCAGCCGTCGCCGCCGTTCTTGGCGTCGTTGTAGCCCATGGTGGAGGCGATGCGCAGCGCGAAGCACTTCTTGCCCAGCAGCGCGTTGCCGCCGTAGCCGGAACCGTAGGACCAGATTTCGCGGGTCTCAGGGAAGTGCACGATGTACTTGGTGGCGTTGCATGGCCACGGCACGTCCTTCTCGCCGGCCGCCAGCGGCTTGCCGACAGTGTGGATGGCCGGCACGAATTCGCCGTCCGTGCCCAGCACGTCGTACACGGCCTTGCCCATGCGCGTCATGGTGCGCATGTTGACGGCCACGTATGGGGAATCGGACAGTTCCACGCCGATGTGCGCGATCGGCGAGCCCAGCGGACCCATCGAGAACGGCACCACGTACATGGTGCGGCCGGCCATGCAGCCGTCGAACAGGCCGTTCAGGGTGCCGCGCATTTCCTGCGGGTCCATCCAGTTGTTGGTTGGGCCGGCGGCTTCCTTGGTTTGCGAGCAGATGAAGGTGCGGTCTTCCACGCGCGCCACGTCGGTCGGGTCGGAACAGGCCAGGTAGGAGTTCGGACGCTTGGCCTCGTTCAGCTTCTTCATGGTGCCGGCGGCAACCATGTCAGCGCACAGGCGGTCGTACTCTTCCTGCGAGCCGTCGCACCAGTAAATGCGTGCTGGCTTGGTCAATGCGGCGACTTCCGCCACCCAATTGATCAGCTTTTGCTGTTTGATGTAAGCTGGCGCGTTCATAGTTGCGACGCCTCCCATGATGGGCTGATTCATAGTACCTCCAATGCCAATAAAGAATTCTGTCTTGTCCCGGCACGGCAGGAATCGTCGTCAGCTGATAGCTTGCGCTCGGAAGATCGGATGCTTCGGCGAATTACGGCGGTTCTGTCGATGCGCCCGATTTCTCGAGGGCGCGCGCGCCTGGCAAGGGTGGGCACAGGCGCTGGAACATGTGCTAGCGGAAACCCAGCGGGTTTCCCCTGGCCGCGCTCCCTGAATGGGGCCGATTGTACACCTGCGTCCCTGCCTTTCCGACAAAAATGTAGGAATATTGCCCGAGTAATGTAGTAGGCTATTTGAGATATTCACGATCCCGTTATTTCCCTACTATTTTCATCACAAATTCTGCTATCTCCCATGAAAATTGCCATCCTCGACGATTACCAAAATGCAACCTGTGGCCTGGAATGCTTCCGTCTGCTGGACGGGCACGAGGTCAAGGTGTTCCACAATTCCGTGAAGGGAATGGGACAGCTGGTGGCGCGCCTGGCGCCGTTCGAGGCCCTGGTCCTGATCCGCGAACGCACCGCTTTCAGCCGCGCTTTGCTGTCCCGGCTGCCGAACCTGAAGGTCATCTCGCAGACGGGCAAGGTGAGCGGCCACATCGACATGGAGGCGTGCCGCGAGCTGGGCATTACCGTGCTGGAAGGGGTGGGTTCGCCCACGGCGCCGGCGGAACTGACGTGGGCCCTGGTGCTGGCGGCGCGGCGCAAGCTGTTGCCGTACGCGGGCAAGCTGCGCGACGGGCAGTGGCAGCAGGTGTCGATCCGGCCCGAGCACAACACGCTGGGCAAGGTACTGGCGGGCAGTACGATGGCGATCTGGGGCTACGGCAAGATCGGCAGGCTGGTGGCCGGCTATGCGCGGGCCTTCGGCATGCGCGTGCTGGTCTGGGGCAGCGATGCCAGCCGCGCCGCCGCCGAGGCCGACGGCCATGCGGCGGCCGACTCGCGCGCGGCCTTCTTTGCCCAGGCCGATGTGCTGTCGCTGCACCTGCGCCTGGCCGACGCCACGCGCGGCATCGTCGGCGCCGAGGACCTGGCGCGCATGAAGCCCGATGCCCTGTTCGTCAACGTCAGCCGCGCCGAGCTGGTGACGCCCGGCGCGCTGGAAGCGGCGCTGGCGGCGGGCAGCCCCGGCTATGCCGCGCTGGACGTGTTCGAAACGGAACCGCTGCCGGAAAACTCACCGCTGCTGCGCATGCCCAACGTGCTGTGCACGCCGCACCTTGGCTATGTGGAGCAGGACAGCTACGAGCTCTACTTCCGCCACGCCTTCCAGAACCTGGTGCGCCACATCGCGGCCTGATACCGGCTAGTTCGCCGGGTCGGTGTCGCACAGCGGCTGCACGCCCATGGCCGACGAGGCGCTCGCCTGCGGCATGGCGTGCACGCGCGACCAGAGGCCGGCCCAGCCCGGCGGCCAAGCGATGTCCGGGCCGCTGTACGGCGGCAGGGTGGCGCGCACCGGCACCACCGGCACGGGCGGCATGTCCGTCAAGGGCGCGCCGGGCGGATGCTGCATGTCCAGGCTGTACATATAGCCCGGCAGCAAGGCGTCGCAGACCTGGGCGAACCAGGCGCTGTGGTCTTCGTCGCGCCCGAGCGCCTGCGCCAGGCCTTGCGGGTCGAACCTGGCCAGCGCGTGCACCAGTTCCTCGGTGCTGGCGCCGGGCTGGTCGCCCCAGCCCATCACGGGATTGAAGATATAGTCGGCGCCGGAGCCGTACCAGCCTTCGCGCCAGGAGCGCTGCATCCAGTCGCGCGGCCCGGTAAACAAGTGCCAGCGCCAGTGCAGGCCGGAAGGCTTGGGCCAGGAGTACAGGTAGAGTTTCTGGTAGCCGGCGCGGTGCAGCTCGCGCACCACGGCCATCAGGCGCGCGTGCGGCATGCGGTCGGGCGGTGCACGGCGGAAACGGATCGCTTCGCCGTCGGCAAACTGCACTTCGTCGGTGGACAGGTTCAGGTCGAGGGTGCGCGACTCGCTGCCGAAGCGGGCGGAAATCCAGCCGGTCAGCAGATTGACAGCCGTGATCACGCCATAGCCGCGGTAGCGGTGGAAAATCACGGTTCCTGGTGCGAGCGCTTTCATGGTCTTGCCGGGCAAAAAACCCAGTGTAGTCAACAGTGCGGCGGAATGCCAGCCGGATTCGGCAAACATTTTTCGGCTATCATGCACGCCATTCCTTGCTTCCATTCTAATTCATCATGACCCTGCGCATCATTGCCACCGGCGGCACCTTCGACAAGCATTACAACGAACTGAACGGCACCCTGGCCTTCGCCGAGAGCCACCTGCCGGCCGCCATCGCGCGGGCGCGCATCACCACGCCCTGCGTGCTGGAAGTGGTGTCGCTGCTGGACTCGCTGGACATGGTCGACGCCGACCGCCAGCGCGTGCTGGCCGCGTGCCAGGCGGCGCCGGAAAAAGCCATCGTCATCGTGCACGGCACCGACACCATGCCGCAGACGGCCGCCGTGCTGGGCCCGGCCATCCAGGACAAGACCATCGTCTTCACCGGCGCCATGATCCCTTACGAGATCGACAACTCGGACGCCTTCTTCAACATGGGGTTTGCCTGCGGCGTGGCGCAAGTGCTGCCGCCGGGCGTGTATGTGGCCATGAACGGCCAGATCTTTGCCTGGGATAACGTGCAGAAAAACAAGGCGGCTGGAGTCTTCCAGCCGCTCTGATCACCTGGTTTTCGCCAGCGCTTGCTGGAAGCGCACGGCGTCCTGGTAGCCGATCACGCGCGCGCGCTCGAGGCCGGCGCCATCGAACAGGAGGATGGCGGGAGGACCGAACAGGCCGTAGCGTTTCAGCAAGGCCTTGTCGGCGTCGCTGTTTGCCGTGACGTCGGCCTGCAGCAGCAATGCGCCTTCCAGCGCCGCCTTCACGGCCGGCGCACTAAACGTAAACCGCTCCATCCCCTTGCATGACACGCACCAGTCGGCGTAATAGTCGAGCATAACGCGCCGCCCGTCGGCGCGCGCCTGCGCCAGTTCGGCATCCAGCTGCTGCACGCTGGCGACCTGCTTGAACGGCAGCACCGACGCGTGGCGGTTGGCCAGCAGCGGCCACGCCATCCAGGCGGCCAGCGCCAGCAGCATGACGCCAAAGGCGCGCTTGACCCATGCCATCCATGCGCCGGCGCGCGGCAACAAGCTGCCGGCCGAGACTCCGACCAGCACCAGCGGTGCGCTCATGCCGGCCGCGAGCGCGAACAGGGCCGTACCGCCCACCAGCACGTCGCGCGTCTGGCTGATGTAGACCAGGGCGCCGGCCAGCGGCGCCGCGACGCAGGGCCCCACCATGAGGGCGGAAATAGCCCCCATGCCGAATACCCCAGCCAGCTTGCCTGCCGTGCGCCGATTGGCGCTGTCGGCCAGGCGCGATTGCAGCGCTGCCGGCAGCTGGAGTTCGTACAGGCCGAACATCGACATTGCCAGCGCGGCCAGCAGCAGGGCAAAGCCGCCCACCACCCATGGCTGTTGCAGCGCGGCGGCCAGCCCTTCACCGGCCAGCCCGGCCGCAATGCCGAAGGCGGTATAGACCAGCGCCATGCCGAGCGAGTAGGCGCCCGACAGCAGCAGGCCGCGCTTGCGGCTGGGCTGCGCGCTGTCGCCGACGATGATCGAGGACAGGATGGGCACCATCGGCAGTACGCATGGCGTAAACGCCAGGCCCAGGCCCAGCAGCAGGAAGAGGGGAACGACTGCCAGCAGTTGCCGGCCCTGCAGCACCTGCGCCAGCGAACCCGCTGCCTCCAGCGTGGCGCCGGAATCCATGGGGGAGTAGCACAGGCCGGCGTCTGCGCAACCCTGGCTCGTCACGCGCAGCACGAAAGGACCGTCGCCCTGCACCGGCACGCGCAGGGTCACGCGCCCGCGGTAGGTTTCCATGTTCCGGCCAAAGGTCTGGTCGAATTTGACTTTCCCGGGTGGCAGCTGCGCCGTGCCCAGCCTGGCGCCGTCCGCGCTGAAGCGGAAGCGGTCGCGGTACATGTAGTAGCCGTCGGCGATCTCGAAACTGACTTCGGCGGTGCCGCCATCGGCCATCCGCGCGGCGAAACGAAAGGCGGCCTCCGGCTCGAGGAAGTCTTGCGCGACGGCGACCATGCACGGCACGGCGAACGACAACGCAAGCAGGCATGCCATCAGGCGCCGCATCATTGCACCTGCAAGGCTTGTACCGCCTGCGCCAGGCCGCGTTCATCCGGCCCCATCACGCGCGCCACGCGGCCTTGCCGGTCGAGCAGGACGATGCTGGGGATCTGGCGCACGCCGAAGGCATTGAACAGCACGCCGTCCTTGTCCAGGCGCATTGGCAGGCGCGACTTCTTGCTGCGCGCAAATTCGGCGAGCTCCTTTTCCGAGGACCAGACAGGCGACGCCACCGCCAGCCATGCAGTGCCGGGCGTCGCCGACAGCGCTTCGGCTTCCTCGCGCACGCGCTGGCAAGCCTGCGCTGTCGCGGGGCGGCTTTCGCGCAGGTAGGATTCGCACCACGGAGAGAAGAACATAAGGACGCGCGGCTTGCCGTCGGCGCCAGGCAGGGGCAGCCCGTGGGCGACGTCGCCCGCCCTGAGCACGGGCCGCGCCGCCGTCGCCGGGACAGCTTGCGGCGCGAGCGGCAACGGACTGGCCACGGCACGCTCGTCCACGGCACGTTGCAACGCCTGTTCCAGTTCCTTGTCGTGCAAGTGTCCGACATGCTGGATGCGGCCATCGCGCCCGATCACGATGTGCTGCGGCGTGACGCGCAGGTTCAGGCTGGCCGCCAGCGAACCGTCGTCAATTACGATCGGCATGTGCAGGCCGTGCCGGGCGCGGTAGCCCTTCACCTGCGCTTCGGTATCGCTGTAGCCCGCGTTGACGGCGACCACCGCAAGGCGCTCGCCGTACTGCCGGAAGCTCTTTTCGAAGGCCGGCATCTGTTCGCGGCAGGGCACGCACCAGGTGGCCCAGAATTTCAGGTAGACAGGCTTCTTGCCATACATGGCGGCAAGGTCGAGGCGCTGGCCGTCGATCGTTTGCAGCACGGCAGCCGGGCCAGCCTGCCCGATCAGCGCCTTGCCGGCCATTCTGGCACGGCTGCTGCCGCTGCCTGCCTCGTCGGCCTGGGTTGGCATGGTGGAAAGGCTGAGGAGCAATGCTGCGGTCAGGAGTTTGAACATGATGGCATTCGTGGATTGGGATAAATCCATGGTACCTTTGACTTGGGCTATCAAAAAGACGCAAGATTGCACTGAATTTATGTACCATTCCCTGCACTTCTCCATTGACCGCAAGGCTGGCGCACCGCTGGCGGAGCAGATCTTTCTCGGCCTGCGCAGCGCCATCGGCGATGGCCGCCTTGCCCCGCAGGCGCGCCTGCCTTCCTGGCACGACCTGGCCGCGCAGCTGGGCGTGGCGCGCGGTACCGTGCGCCAGGCATACGAGCGCTTACGCGACGAGCAACTGGTGTACACCGCCGGCGCGGCGGGGACCTTCGTCTGCACCGGGGCGGGCGCCCTGCCGGGCGGCGGGCTCCGTCCGGCTGCGCGCGCAGCAGCCGCGCTGGACGTGGTGCAAGCCTTTCCCGGCCACGCGGTCAGCACCAGTCCCTTCCAGGTCGGCGTGCCGGCGCAGGATGCCTTTCCCTTCAAGACCTGGTCACGCGTGATGGGGCGCGCGGCGCGCGCGGCTGCCGCCATGCCAGTTGCCTATCCCGATCCGCGCGGCGAACAGGCGCTGCGCGCCGAGATCGCGGCCTACCTGTGCGTGGCGCGCGGGCTCGATTGCACGCCCGCGCAAGTCCTGGTCTGCAACGGCTATGCGGGCGCGCTCGGCCTGGCTTTACGGGCGCTGGAGCTGCAGGGAACGCAGGCATGGGTGGAGCAGCCGGGCTATATGGCGACGCGGGCCGCACTGGCAGCCGCAGGCCTGCAGGCGGTGCCGGTGGCGGTCGATCCCGAGGGGCTGGACGTGGCAGCCGGCATCCGCCTGGCGCCGCACGCGCGGCTGGCCGTGGTGACGCCGGGGCAGCAGGCGCCGCTGGGGGTCACGCTATCGCTGCGCCGGCGCCAGGCTTTGCTCGAATGGGCGGTGCAGGCTGACGCCTGGGTCATCGAAGACGACTACCTGGGCGAACTGCAGCCGCAGGGCCGCGCCGCGCCGGCGCTGGCGTCGCAGGATCGCGCCGGGCGCGTACTGCACATTGGCACCTTCAGCAAAACGCTCACGCCCTCGCTGCGGCTCGGCTTCCTGGTGGCGCCGCCGGAGCTGGCCGACAGGCTGGCGCACGCGGCGTCCACCTGCGGCAGCGCCCCGGCGCCGGTGGTGCAACTGGCGGTGGCGGAATTCCTGCGTAGCGGCGCCTACCTGCGCCACTTGCGGCATATGAAGCGGCTATACCAGGAGCGGCGGCAAGCGTTGGGGGCGGCGCTGGCGCGGCTGGGCGCGGTGCATGCGCCCGCGGCTTTAGGCGTGCTGCTGCAGTTGCCGCATGGCGTCAGCGACGCGGCGGTGGCGGCGCAGGCGCGCCGGCTTGGCATGTCGCCCTCCGCCCTGTCGGGATGGTATGCCGGCCAGCCGCCCGCCCAGGGCGGCTTGCTGCTTGGTGTCACGAACGTGCCCGAGCAAGCCGCCGGCAGCTATTGCGAGCGCTTGTTGGCGCTCGTCCGGCAACAGCAGCCCGCCTAGACTAAGGACTTGTTGGGCAAGGCGAGCACGTGCTGGCTGCGCTGCGGTTCCAGCGCTTCCAGCCGGGTGTGGCTGGCCGCTGCCGCTGTCGCGCCCTGACGTCGCTTGCCGTCGGCATCGTAGTCCTGCAGCACGGCCGCCATGGCCGAGGCCAAGTTGGCGCTGCTGCCTGGCGCCGGCGGCATGGCAAGGCTGGACGGCGCCGGCAGGCCGCCCGGCGCGTCGCTGGCCCGGATCGCGTGCGCCAGGTCGCTCACGGCCTTGCTGAGCGGCGACTGGGCAAACCAGACGTCCACCATGTCGTGCGCGGCGCCGTCGCCCGTGGTGTAGCTGGAGACCAGGCCGAGCAGGTTGCCGTTGTCGATCCGGTCGCCCGTTTGCGCCGCCAGGCTGAGCTCGGTGATATTGCGCTGCGCTAGCGTGCCAAGCTCGCCGGCCTGCGTGATACCGTCTGCATTCGCATCCACCCAGACCTGCAGTTCGCCGAAGGCCTGGTCGTCGCGGTTGATCACGCCATCGCGGTTGCTGTCGAGTTCAGCGAGCGCCTGGTAGCCGTCACCGGCCTTGCCGCCATTGGCCAGCGTGGTGCCGCTGCCGAACAGTTCGGCACCGTCGTTGATGCGGCCGTCGCGGTTGAGGTCGCGTACCAGCAAGCCGTCGCCCCCGCCGATCCAGCCCGTGTGGGCCGACTGGCCGTCGGCGTCGACGTCGAACTGCACGCCGGCCGCCAGGCCGAGCGTCTGCACGCCGCCGCCATCGAGGTCGAGCGCCAGCGGGGTCAGCCCCAGCGCGTCGACCTGGTCGCCGTTCAGCAGGGAACGCTGCTGCGTCGTCAGCACCCCGATCTGGCCCGAGGTGAGTGCTTCCAGCTGCGCGGTGGACATGGAACTGAGCTGCTGCGCACTGATCAGCTTGAGCTGGGCCGTGGTCAATGCCATGACCTGTTGCGTGCTGACGGCCTGGATCTGGTCGGTCGACAGATGCGCCACGACCGACACGTGCAGCGCTGCCACGCCGCTGGTCTGCAGGGCGGCGATGTCGCCGGTCGACAGGGCGCCGATCTGCGCCGAGCGCAGCGCAGCGGCCTGCGACGTCGACAATGCGGCGATGTGGGCGGTGGTCAGGGCCGCCAGCGTGTCAAGGTCCAGGGAGCTGAACTGCGACGTCTTGATGGCGCGGATGTCGCTCGTATCGAGCGCCGCGATGGCGTCGGTGGCCATGGCCGACAGCAGCTTGCCGCTCAGCGCGCCGATGTGCAGCGAGCTCAGGCCGAGCGCGTGCGATGTCTCCAGCGCCGCCAGGCCGCGCGTGCCCAGCGCGAGGAATTGGCGCGTCCCAAGCGCACCGAGTTGCGTACTGCTGAGCGCGCTGATCTGCTGCGTGGTGAGGCCCGCGACCGCGCCCGTGCCCAGCATCGCCATGCTTTCCGTATCGAGCGCGGCCAGGAAGTCCGTGGCCAGGCCGGCCACCTGGCGGCTGCCAATGGCGCGGAACTGGTCCGAGCTGAGCGCATTCAGCTGCGCCGTGGTGAACATGGCGAAGCGTTCGCCGCTCATGGCGGCGATCACGCTGGTGCGCAGGGCCGCCAGGTCGCGCGTCTCGATGGCGGCGATGGCGTCCGAGGACAGGGCATTCAATTGCGCGGCGCCGAAGCCGCCGAACTGGGCGCTGCTGAGGGCGGCCACCTGTTCGGTCAGCATGCCGGCCAGGGTGGTGGTCGACAGGGCGCTGATCTGGCGCGTGCTCAGGGCGGACAGCTGGTTGGTGCTGAGTTCACCCAGCTGGGCCGAGGTGAGCTGACGGATCACGGCGGTGTTCAGGGCGGCCACCTGCAGCGTGGTCAGGTCGTCGAGCTTGTCCTCGGCCAGCGCCTGGAACTGGCGGCTGGTCAGCGCGGCCATCTGGGCCGTGGTGAGCGAGGCGACCTGGCCCGTGGTGAGCGCGGCGATCTGGTCGGTGGTCAGGCCGGTCAGCGCGCTCGTGCGCACGGCGGCCAGGTCGGCCGTCTCCAGCACGGCAATGTCGTCGGTCGCCATCGCCGCCAGCTGGCTCTTGCTCAACCAGGAGGCTTGCTCGGTGCTCAGGCCCACGACCTGCGCCGTGCTGAGGCCGGCGATGGCGCCGCTGCGCAGCGAGGCAAACTGGGCCGACGTCAGGTTGTCGAGCAGGCTGCCGTTGCCGGCGCCCAGCACCGGGATCTGGGCGGAGGTGAGCGCCGCGATCACTTGCGTGCGCAATGCCGACACGGCATCGGTGGCGATCACGCTGATGTTGTCGCTGGACAGGGCGGCAAACTGCAGTGGCGTCAGGCCGCCCAGCTGGTCGGAAGTGAGCGCCTTGAACTGGCTGGTCTGCAGGCCCGCCATGCCCTTGCTGGACAGTGCTTCGAGCTGGCGCGTGCTAAAGGCGCGCAACTGGTCGGTGGTGAGGCTGGCCACTTGGTCACTGCTGAGCGAGGCCAGCACATTGCGGCTCAGCCCGGCCACGCCGGCCGTGCCCACCAGCGCCAGCGCATTGCCCTCCAGCGCGACCAGCTGGCGCGTGCTGAGGGCGGCGACCTGCACCGACGTCAAGGCCGCCACTTGTTTGCTGCTCAGCAGCTGGACGGCGTCCGTGCTCAAGCCGGCGATTGCCTTGGTGTTCAAGGCGGCGAAGTCGGCGGTTTCCAGCGCGGTCAGCGCGTCGCTGGACAGGCTGTTCAGCTGGGCGGAATTGAGGGCGCGCGCCTGCGCCGTGGTCAATGCGACAATCTGGGCCGTGGTCAGGCCGTCGATGGTGGCGCTCTTCAACGCGGCGATCTGGGCGGTGCTCAGGCTGACCAGCTGGGTGGTCGACAGCGCGCTTAGCTGGACCGAGTTCAACGCCGTCATGATGCGCGTGCCCAGCGCCGCCAGTTCAGCGGTCGAGAACGAGGCAATCATGTCCGACGGCAGCGCGGACAGCTGGCGGCTGTTCAGCAGCGCGAACTGGGCGGTGGTGAGGGCCGCCAGTTGTTCGCTGCTGAGGATGGCCAGCTGCGCCGTGCTCAGGCCCAAGATGGCGCTGCTGCGCAGGGTCGCCACATCGGCCGTGGACAGGGCCAGGATATCGTCGGTGCCAAAGGCCTTCATCTGGGCGCCGATCAGGGCGGCCACCTGGCCGCTGGTGAGCGCCTCGATCTGCGCCGTGTTGAAGGCCGCCAGTTGGGCGGTGCCGAGCGCGCGCACGAAGCTGGTGCCCAGCGCCATCAAGTCCTGCGTTTCCATGGCGGCGATGGCGGCGCTGCTCAGGGCAGCGGCCTGGCGCGACGCGAGCGCGGCCGCCTGGTCGGTGGTGAGGGCACGGATCTGGTCCGACGTCATGCCGCGCAGGCCGACGACGGACAGGTTGCGCAGGTCGGCGATTTCCAGGGCGGCGATGCCGCTGGTGGACAGCGAGGACAGCGCGCGCGAACCGAGCGCGGCCGCCTGGATCGAAGTCATGGCGGCCACCTGGGCCGTACTGAAGGCGCCCAGCATCGCGGTATTGCGCGTGGCGGCGCCGTTCAGGGTGAAGGGCTTGAGCGCGGCAATGCCGGCCGGCGCCAGCGCGCTGATGTTGGCGGTCGTGATGGCCGCCAGCTGCGCGGCCGGCAGCGCGGCCAGCTGCGTCGGTGAGAACGCGGCAATCTGGCTGGAGTTGAACGCTGCCCAGTCGGCGGTCGAGATCGCTGCGACCCGGGTCGGCGTCAGTGCCGCAAGCTGGGCGGTCGTCATTTCTGTGGTCGTACTCATGGTTCACCCGCCATGTCCTAGGAACTGCCTAGGTTACCACAGATCCACCCCAACTAATTCCGTACGGCAACAGATTGCCTAAAAAAACGACAGCATGCCTGCCGTTACTGGGGAAACGGCCAGGCGATTGCCCGGCCGAAATACTTTCATAATGAAAGAGCCAGGGCGGACCCTGCTGCGCATTACGCGACGGCTTCGCCGCCCAGGGCCTCGACCACGTCGTTCAGCAGCTTGTGCAGCTCGCCCGTCATGAGCATGAAGTCGCCGTCGAAGCGTTCGTCGTCGTTGCGGGTAACGGCGTCGTTTTCCTTCATCACGTCCAGCGGCTTGACGCTCTTGATGGCCAGGGCTTCGGTCAGCACGAAGCTGATCTTGCTGTCCCAGGTCATGGCCAGGCGCGTGCACTGCTTGCCGGCGGCAATGTGGCGGCGCACTTCTTCCGGCTCCAGGGTGTGGCGCACGTAGCGCACGGCGGACTTGCTTTCGCCGGTGGCGCGCAGTTCGGTGTCCATGTCGACGGTGAAGCCGGCCGGCGCTTCGTCATCCTGCAGCCAGGCGGTCATCACGCCGACCGGGGAGCGCTGTACGCGCAGGCTTTCCAGCGGCATGCGGTCGACCGCCTTCAGCAGCATCTTGATGATGTCGTCCGCCTTGGCCGGGCTGGCGGCATCGACCACCAGCCAGCCATTGACCGGGTCGATCCAGCACCAGGTATTGCTGCGGATGGTGAAGGCGCGCGGCAGCAGCTCGTCGTGCACGCGTTCCTTGAGTTCCTTCATGGCTTTCTTGCCCGGGGCGAAACCCTGCTGCTCTTCCAGCTCGGCGGCGCGGGCCTTGGCCACCTGGTTCACCACGGTCGACGGCAGCAGCTTTTTCTCCGTGCCCAGCACGATCAGCATCTGCTTGTTGACGGTGTGCACCAGGCCACCGTTCGGGCGCGGCTTGTCCCAGCCCTGGCGCATCAGCTCATTGCTGCTGGCCGGGGTGAAGGCTTGCGGCAGGAGCGCTTCTTCGAGTTGTTCGGGAGTAAATGCCCACGGGGCGGGCAGGCGGTACACCTGGAGATTCTTGAACCACATATACGTTATCGACCTTGATCAGCTTTTTCCACGGGAACGACATTCTACATGGCTCCTCAAGGGCAAGTCATGACCTTTGTCTTATTGCCGTCACGGAACGGGTCCTGGCCCCGTGCGCCGACCAGGTTGGTGTATTCGCAGTACTCCTTGTCACCCTTGCGGAAGCGCTTCATGGTCACCCCGTCGCCCATGTCGGAGGTCTGTTCCAGCACCCATTCCTTGTTCTGCGCGCGCGCAATCGCCTTGCCCAGCTTGGTGTCCGATTCCACGATGGTGGCGAACTTGTTCAGGCTTTCCTTGCGCAGCTGGCGGTCGACGCCGGCAGCGAGGTGGCGTGCCCGTTCGCGGGCCGTCGCGGGCAGCTTGACGGGCGGCGCGAAGGGGTCGGGCGCCGCCTCGGTGGCCGGCACGGTCACCGCTTCAGCCACGGGCGGCGCCGAGACGGTGGCGGCCGGGGCCTGCGCCTGGCGGCTGGCCGGGGGCGGCGCAGCGCGGCGCGTGCGGGGGGCGGGCGCGGCGGCGGGCAGCGGCGCCGGCTGCGCGCGTGGCGCCTGCAGGAAGAGCACGTCGCTGGCGCGCCGCGCCTGCGGCGCGGGTGTGTACGCGGTGCCGCGCCAGCACAGCAGCACGGCGGCATGCAGCAGGACGATCGTCCCCAGCCAGGCGTGCCGTGACGGCTGCTGGCGCGCAATGTAATCGTTCATATCGGTTCCCGGAGGAGCCGGCGTCGGGTCTTCCCGGCTCGCGCCGGAAAGGTATCACACATTAGCAAAAAGATCACCCTGCACCGGCACCGCCCTGGCCGCTTCCTCCAGCGGGCACAGGGCCGACATGCGCACGCCCAGCAGGCGCAGGCGGTCGTCCAGCGGCACGCGGCGCAGGCATTCCCCGGCGGCGCGGCGGATGGCGCCGGCATCGGCGGTGGGCAGCGGCAGCGTGACGTCGCGCGTGACGGTACGGAAGTCGGCGTAGCGCAGCTTGATGCCCACCGTGCGGCCGGCGTAGCGCTTGCGCGCCAGGTCGTCGGCCACCTTCTGGCACAGGCGGGTGAAGATATCGGACAGTTCGGCGCGGTCGCGCTTGGCGTGCAGGTCGCGCGCGAACGTGGTTTCGCGGCTCACGCCCTTGGGCTCGTGGCTGGTGGCGATGGCGCGCTCGTCGCGGCCCTGGGCAATGCGCTGCAGCCACTCGGCATAGTTGTGGCCGAAGTGCTCCTGCAGCAGGGCCGGGTCGGCCGCCGCCAGCTGGCCCACGGTCTCGATGCCGAGCGCCACCAGCTTCTGTTCGGCCTTGGGCCCGATGCCGTTGACCTTGCGCACCGGCAGCGGCCAGATGCGGCTGGGCACGTCCTCGTAGCCGACCACGGTCAGGCCGTTCGGCTTTTCCAGGTCGGAGCAGATCTTGGCCAGCAGCTTGTTGGGCGCGACGCCGATGGAGCAGGACAGGCCGGTGGCGTCGCGCACCGCATCCTTGATGCGCTGGGCCAGGGTGCGCGTTTCGCCCGGCACCTCGCTCAGGTCGATGTAGATCTCGTCGATGCCGCGGTCTTCGATCTGCGGCGCGATGCTCGCCACGGCCGCCTTGAACAGGCGCGAGTACTTGCGGTAGGAATCGAAGTCTACCGGCAGCAGGATGGCGTCCGGCGCCAGCGCCGCCGCCTTCATGGTGCCCATGGCGGAAAACACGCCCAGGGCGCGCGCCTCGTAGGTGGAGGTGGTGATCACGCCGCGCCCGACATAGTCGCGCAGGCGGGAGAACTCGCGCGTGCCGTCGGGCAGCTGGCGCGGCTGGTGGCGCCCGCCCCCGCCGATCACCACCGGCAGGCCGCGCAATTCCGGATAGCGCAGCAGCTCCACGGACGCGTAGAAGGCATCCATGTCGAGGTGGGCAATGCGGCGGGGCCAGTCCATATGTCGTCGAGTTCGCTTGCGATACTGTAATTATATACAGCATTTTGCACGTTGTGGCGAGCGCGCCACGCCGTCACGGCGCGCTACGCCGTGCCGTGAAGCTGTGCCATCATCAAGGCAAGACCAATTTCAAGCGAGGCAAGGTAATGGGCTTTTCGAACATGAACATCGGGATGCGGTTGGCGCTGGGTTTTGCACTGGCCATCGCCATTCAGCTGGCAATGTCGCTCACGGGCATCAGCCGCCTGCGCGACAACGCGGAGTTGACGGACCGCCTGGTCAGCGACCGCTACCTGAAAGTCCAGCTCACCAACGAATTGCGCAGCTATTCCAACCGCTCCGCCCAGGCCTTGCGCAATGCCATGCTGGCGCCGGACAAGATCAGCAGCGACGCCTTCCTGGCCAGCATGGGCGAGGCGGAGAAGACGGCCGCCGCCACCACGGCCAAGCTGGAACCCCTGTTGCAGGAGCTGGAAGCGCGCCAGCTGTTCGCCGACCAGCGCACCGCCTTCGAAGCCTTCCGCGCCAAGCGCGAAGGCGTGCTGACCATGTTCCGCGAGGGCGACCAGGACGGGGCGGTGCAGTCGCTGTTCAAGCAGGTGATCCCGCTGCAGAACACCTACTTCGGCAAGCTCGACGCCATCCTCGCCTACCAGGGCAAGCTGATGAACAGCGATGGCGAGGAAGCCACCCGCTCGGCCAACAACGCCACCATGCTGATGCTGGGCCTGCTGGTGCTGGCCACGCTGGTGTCGGTGGCGGCCGGCTACCTGATCACGCGTTCGGTGACGGTGCCGCTGCTGCAGGCGGTCTCGGTGGCGGAAGTGGTGGCGCAGGGCGACCTGAGCGCCGACATCTCGGTGCGCCGCAACGACGAGACGGGGCGCCTGCTGCACGCCCTGCGCGAAATGGTGGCCGCCCTGACCCGCACCGTGGGCGCCGTGCGCGCATCGACCGACACCATCAACACGGCGGCGGCGGAAATCGCGGCCGGTAACATGGACCTGTCGCGCCGCACCGAGCAGCAGGCCGCCAGCCTGGAGGAAACCGCCTCGTCGATGGAGGAACTGACCTCCACCGTCAAGCAGAACGCCGACAACGCGCGCCAGGCCAACCAGCTGGTGGTGTCGGCCGCCGGCCACGCCAACGAGGGCGGCAAGGTGGTGAGCGAAGTGGTGCAGACCATGGGCGCCATCAAGGCCAGCTCGGCGCGCATGGCCGACATCATCAGCGTCATCGACGGCATCGCCTTCCAGACCAACATCCTGGCGCTCAACGCGGCGGTGGAGGCGGCGCGCGCGGGCGAGCAGGGTCGCGGCTTCGCGGTGGTGGCGTCCGAGGTGCGCAGCCTGGCGCAGCGCAGCGCCGGCGCGGCCAAGGAGATCAAGGAGCTGATCGACGATTCGATCCAGAAGGTCGACGCGGGCGGCACCCTGGTGGACCGCGCGGGCACCACCATGCAGCAGATTGTCGGCTCCGTGCAGCAGGTGGCGGACATCATGAACGAGATCACGTCGGCCAGCCAGGAGCAGTCCTCCGGCATCGAACAGGTCAACCTTGCCATCGTGGAGATGGACAACGCGACGCAGCAGAACGCGGCCCTGGTGGAGCAGGCGGCGGCGGCGGCGCGCAGCATGCAGGAACAATCCGAACACCTGGTGCAGGCAGTGGCGGTGTTCCGCCTGGACGCCTCGGCCAGCCAGGCGGCGCGCGCGCCGGCCGCCAGCGCGCCGCAGCCGCGCAGCACCACGCCGGCGCTGCGCCCGGCGCGTACCTCGGCGCCAGCGGTCCCCGCCAGCGATGCCGCGGACGCCACCCCGGCGACCGCAGTGGGGCGTGCCGCACGCGCCGGCACGGCACGGGCGGCGGCGCCCAAACGCGCGCCGGCACCGGCCAAGGCCAATCCGCCCGGCGACGACTGGGAAGAGTTCTAAGCGGCCTGCGCGCGGAACCACTGCGCCGTCGCCTCGTCGGCCGGGAAGAAGGCTTCCATGCGCAACTCGTGCAGCGTCACGTCGCGCGGCGTGCCCAGCGTGGTGATGGTGGTGAACAGGTTCAGTTCCACGCCATCCTTGCGCACGGTGAACGGCAGGAATGGCAGCGCGCGCCGGTCCAGGTTGGGCAGCGCGCTGGCGGCGCGGATGCCGGGCAGCGCCAGCAGTTCATCGAGCAGGGCGCTGGCCTCGCTGCCCGGGCCGTCGCCCATGGCTTCGCGCTGGATCCACTGCAGCAGATCGGCGCTGACGTCCTCCCAGTTGACGATGTAGCGGCGCAAGCCCTGCGGGTCCAGCGTCAGCCGGATGACGTTGGCGGACGAGGGCGGCCCGTCGAGCAGCCAGTGCAGCAGCGTGCCGGCCGGACCGTTGCTCATCAACAGATTCCATAAACGGTCCACCACCAGCGCCGGATAGGGCGACTGCTGCTGCAGCATGAAGTCGAGCGCCTGCTTGACCGCCTGCAGCTCCGGGTCGGACAGCTTGCGCTCCTGGTAGGCCGGGGCGAAACCGGCCGCCAGCAGCATGGTGTTGCGCTCGCGCAGGGGGATGTCCAGCACGATGCCCAGCTTCAGGATCATTTCTCGGCTGGGCTGCGAGCGCCCGCTTTCCAGGAAGCTGATGTGGCGCTGCGAGATGCCGCTCTCGGTGGCCAGGCGCAGCTGGCTGAAGCCGCGCTTGGCGCGCCAGTAGCGCATGGCCGCCGCGTAGTCGCTGAAGTATTGCCCCGGTACCGCTGCGCCCATGTGTCCACCCTCCCGTTACCCATGATTAGTCGAGGAATCCCGTCACGCTGGCCAGGCGGCCGTCGGCCGCCAGCACCGCCATGTCCGTGCCGCGCGCCACCGGATCGGCGTCCGGCGCTCCCAGCGTCCACGAGAAGCGTACCATGTCGTTGTGGCTGGCCGGGGTTCCCGCCAGCACGAAGCGCATGCCGGGCAGATTGTCCTGCGCGCCGGCGATCATGGCATCGAGGCCGTCATGGCCGGCCCCCTGCATCAGCGGATCCTTGTAGGCCGCCTGCGGTGCGAAAGCTGCTTCCACTGCCAGACGGCGGGCGCCGGCATCGCGTTCGTTCCAGGCGGCGAGGTATTTTTCGACGATTTGCATGGTGTTTCTCCTTTGGTTGGTTGGCAGGGCCATTGTCAACGCTGGCGCGCCGTGCGACGATTACCTCTCAGGTAATCAGTACAGGAGCTTTACGTGAAATCGATATTGTTTGCGGCCAGCCTGGCCAGCATGTCCCTTTGCGGCGCAGCGGCCGCTGCACCGGCGGCGCCGGCCGCCCCCGCGCCAGTGCAGACGCGCGACGTGCCGATTGCGGATTTCATGGGCGCCGGCCGCTTGCCCCAGTCCATCGACCTGAAGGTGCCGGTCCCGGTGGAGTACAAACCGGCCCGTATCAAGAAGATGGGCTATTCGTACTGGATGCGGCCGGCCGATGCGGTCAATGCCAGCGCCAGCAACCTGCCGAGCCGGAACGGCTACATGTACGGTTCGACCGCCACCAACGTGACGTATGAAGTGCGCACCAAGATGTTCTACGGGATCGACGACCCGGGCTCGCTGAACAAGCTGAAATTTGCCGCCACCAACATCAAGGTGACGCCGTTCAAGGAAGGCAAGCACCCGGCCGTGCTGGTGTCGATGATCAGCAATACCACCGGCCAGCCGGCCTACTTCATGTACATGGCCACCGGCGTCAAGAACGAAGTGTTCTTCCTGTCCTTCCGCGCGCCCGACGGGCGTCCCGACATCGGCGATGCCGTCTGGGCCAAGCTGGCCGCCAACATCAAATAAGCAGGATCGCGCGGAAGTCGTTGACGTTGGTGCGCGTGGGGCCGGTGACCACCAGGTCGCCCAGGCCGCTGAAAAAGCCGTAGCCGTCGTTGTTGTCGAGCAGGGCGCGCGCATCGAGGCCCTGGGCGGCGGCGCGCGCCAGCGTGTCCGGCCCCAGTACGGCGCCGGCATTGTCTTCCGTGCCGTCGATGCCGTCCGTATCGCAGGCGATCGCGTGCACGCCCGGCGTGCCTTGCAGCGCGACGGCCAGCGCCAGCAGGTATTCCGCGTTGCGCCCGCCACGTCCGCTGCCGCGTACGGTGACACTGGTCTCGCCGCCGGACAGGATGACGCAGGGCGGGCGCAATGGGCTGCCGTGCGCGATCACGCCCTGCACCAGCGCCGCGTGCGCCAGCGCCACGCTGCGCGCCTCCCCCTCCAGCCGGTCGCTCAGCACCAGCGGGCGCAAGCCTTCCGCGCGCGCCGCATCGGCTGCGGCATGCAGGGCTTGCCGGGCGGTGGCGATGACTGCCACGCAATTGCGCGCCAGGCGCGGGTCGCCCGGCTTGGGCGTTTCCAGTTCCGGGTCCTCCAGCACGGCGCGCACCTGCGCGGGGATGTCGATGGCGTAGTGCTGCAGGATGCGCAAGGCGTCCTGCGCCGTCGACGCGTCGGGCAGGGTCGGGCCGCTGGCGACGACGGCCGGATCGTCGCCCGGCACGTCCGACAGCACCAGCGTGACCACATGGGCCGCACCGCAGGCCAGCGCCAGGCGCCCGCCCTTGACCGCCGACAGGTGCTTGCGCACGGTATTGATGTGCGCGATGGGCGCCCCGCTGCGCAGCAAGGCCTGGTTGATTGCACGCTTTTGCTGCAGCGTGATGGCGCCGGCCGGCAGCGACATCAGCGCCGACCCGCCGCCCGACATCAGGCACAGCACCATATCGTCCGGTCCCAGGCCGCGCACCGCGGCCAGCATGCGCCGCGCGGCGGCCGCGCTGGCATCGTCCGGTACCGGATGGCCGGCCTCGATCACTTCGACATGCCGCGTCGGAGCGCCATGGCCGTAGCGCGTCACCACCACGCCGCTCAGCGGTCCCTGCCAGCGCCGCTCCACGCCCTGCGCCATGCGCGCTGCCGCCTTGCCGGCGCCGATGATGACCGTGCGCCCCTTGGGCGGCGGTGGCAGGTGCGCCCCGATGGCGTCAAGCGGGTCGGCGGCGCGCAAGGCCGCGTTGAACAAGTCCATCAGCAAGGCGCGTCCGCTCTTCACAGCACTTCTCCCTTCTTTCCGACGCAGGCCAGCACCAGCGCGCCCCCCACCGCCAGGCTGGCCGCCAGCAGCAGCATGCCGCTGGCCGTGCTGTGCGTGGCGTCGCGGATGGCGCCCACCAGGTAGGGGCTGACGAAGCCGGCCAGGTTGCCCAGGGAATTGATCATGGCAATGCCGGCCGCGGCCGCGGTGCCGCCCAACATGGCTGTGGGAATGCTCCAGAACACGGGGAAGGTGCTCAGGATGCCGGCCGTGGCCACGCTCAGCGCCGCCAGCGCCAGCACCGGGTTGTGCGCGGTGTAGGTCGAGGCCACCAGGCCGGCTGCGCCGACGAAGGCCGGCAGCGCCACGTGCCAGCGCCGCTCGCCGCTGCGGTCGGAGCGGCGCGCAACGACGATCATGGCCAGCGCCGCCAGGCCGTACGGTATCGCCGTGAGCAGGCCGATGTCCAGCACGTCCTGCACGCCCGCGTTGCGCACCAGCTGCGGCAGCCAGAAACCCACGCCGTACAGGCCCATCACGAACAGGAAGTACATCAGCGCCAGAATCCACACGCGGCCGCTGCCCAGCACGTGGCGCAAGCCCCATGGCGCGCGCGGTTCGCCGTCGCGCGCCAGTTCCTGCCTGAGCAGGGCCTTGGCCTCGTCGTCCAGCCAGCGCGCATCGTCGATGCCGTCGTCCAGCACGGCCAGCGTCAGCACGCCCAGCACCACGGCCGGCAGGCCTTCCAGCAGGAACAGCCACTGCCACCCGGCCAGGCCGGCCTGGCCGGCGAACTGCGACATGATCCAGCCCGACAACGGGCCGCCCAGCACGCCCGCCACCGCCACGCCGCTCATGAAGATGGCGACGATGCGGGCGCGCCGCTGCGCCGGATACCAGTACGTCAGGTACAGGATCACGCCGGGGAAGAAGCCCGCTTCCGCCACGCCCAGCAGGAAACGCAGCACATAGAAGCTGGCCGGGCTGTTGGTAAACAGCATGGCGACCGACACCAGTCCCCAGCTCACCATGATGCGCGCGATCCAGCGCCGCGCGCCGACGCGCAGCATCAGCAGGTTGGCCGGCACCTCGAACAGGAAATAGCCGAGGAAGAAGATGCCGGCGCCCAGGCCGTACACTGTGTCGGACAGGTGCAGGTCGGCCTGCATCTGCAGCTTGGCAAAGCCGACGTTGACCCGGTCCAGGTAGGCCACCACGTAGCACAGGAACAGGAAGGGCAGCAGGCGTGCGCTGACGCGTGCGTACAGCTTGTCGGTAGTGAGCATTCTATTGTTGTATTTCTAACTATGACACCCTAGAATCATTGCACATTTTTCCCCGAGGAGTTCGACAAGTGAAGAAACGCTTTGTAGCAAGCCTGCTGCTGCCCCTGCTGGCCGCGCCGGCCCTGGCTGCCGACGTGCCGCAGCCGCCCATGGCGGCCAAGACGCAATGGATGGAAACCCGCCATGGCGAACAGGTGATGGACGACTACCGCTGGCTGCACGACAAGAAGGACCCTGCCGTCATCGACTACCTGAACGCGGAAAACGCATACACCGCCGCCATGACCGAAGGCATCAAGCCCTTGGCCGAGACGCTGTACAAGGAATTCAAGGACCGCACGCAACCGGTCGACCTGTCGGTACCGGCGCGGCGCGGCAAACACTACTATTACACCCGCATCGAGGCGGGCAAGCAGTACCCGCTGATGTGCCGCCGCAAGGCCGCCGCCGACGGCAGCTACGACGCCAAGGCGCCGGAAGAAATCCTGCTGGACCAGAACGCCATGGCCGAAGGCTTGAAGTTCTTCGCCCTGGGCCTGATGCTCCCCAGCCCGGACGGCAAGCTGCTGGCCTACAGCACCGACAACAACGGCTTCCGCCAGTACCAGCTGCACGTGAAGGACTTGAGCACCGGCAAGGTGCTGTCGACCAGCATGCCGCGCGTGACCAGCGCCGCCTGGGCCGCCGACAACAAGACCCTGTTCGTGGCGCAGGAAGACCCGACCACCAAGCGCTCGGACCGCGTGTTCCGCCTGCCGCTCGCAGGCCAGCCGGTCCAGGTGTTCCACGAACCGGTGGAACAGTTTGCCGTGCAGGTGGCCGCCGGCTCGGACCAGAAGCACATCTTCCTCGTGTCCAACGCCACCGATACCACCGAAGTGTTCATGCTGCCGGCCAAGCAGCCGCAAGGCAGCTTCAAGTCCGTGCTCGGCCGCACCAAGGGCCACCGCTACTACGTCAGCCACCGCGACGGCAAGCTGTACATCCGCACCAACCGCGACGCCAAGAACTTCCGCCTGGTGACGGCGCCGCTGGCCACCCCGAAGAAGTGGACCGAGATCGTCGCGCATGACAAGGACACCCTGCTGCAGGGCGCGACCTTGTTCAAGGGTTTCCTGGCGCTGCAGGAAAAATCGCGCGCGCTGAACCGCACCCGCCTGTACGACTTCGCGACCAAGCAGTGGCTGACCGTGAAGTTCGACGACGAAGTCTACGTCTCGATGCCGAGCGGCCAGATGGACTACCACGTGACCAAGTTCCGCATCAGCTACCAGTCGCCGCTGTCGCCCCCGTCCATCTATGACGTGGACATGAAGACCGGCGAGCGCACCCTGCTGAAAAAACAGGAAGTGGCGGGCGGCTTCGATTTCAGCCAGTACGAGACCCGCCGCCTGTGGGCCACCGCGCGCGACGGCGTGAAAGTGCCGCTGTGGGTCGCCTACAAGAAGGGCGTAAAGCTGGACGGTTCGGCGCCGCTGCTACTGTACTCCTACGGTTCCTACGGCATCCCGCAGGAAGCGACCTTCTCGCTCACCCGCCTCAGCATGCTCGAGCGCGGCGTGATCTACGCGGCGGCGCATATCCGCGGCGGCAACGACATGGGCCAGCACTGGCATGAAGACGGCATGCTGATGAAGAAGATGAACACCTTCAACGACTTCATCGACAGCGCCGAATACCTGATCAAGGAGAAGTGGACCAGCCCGGATCGCCTGGCGATCAGCGGCGGCAGCGCCGGCGGCCTGCTGATGGGCGCCGTGGTCAACATGCGTCCCGAGCTGTTCAAGGCCGTGCACCTGGCCGTGCCGTTCGTGGACGTGATGAACACCATGATGGACGCCAGCCTGCCGCTGACCACCGGCGAGTACCTGGAATGGGGCAATCCGACCGAGAAGGCGGCCTATGACTACATGCGCAGCTATTCCCCGTATGACAACATCTTGATGAAAGATTACCCGGCCATGCTGGTGACCACCGGCCTGAACGACAGCCAGGTGATGTACTGGGAGCCGGCCAAGTACGTGGCCAAGCTGCGCCGCCACAAGACCGACAGCAACCCGCTGCTGCTGAAAGTGAATATGGGCGCGGGCCACGGCGGGGCTTCCGGCCGCTATAACGCACTGGAGGAACGCGCCTTCGAAATGGCCTGGATCATGGCGCAAATCGGGGTGTCCAAATAATTTTGAAGAATTTTTGGGAAAACCCTTGCGTGGGTTTCGAAATCCATCCTATAATGCGGCCTCTTCTGAACGTTGTGACAAACGTTCGACAGTGAAGGCAGGGGCGCTTAGCTCAGTTGGTAGAGCGGATCCCTTACAAGGATTAGGTCGGGAGTTCGAGCCTCTCAGCGCCCACCACTCACTGATGAAGAATTGGAGCGGTAGTTCAGTTGGTTAGAATACCGGCCTGTCACGCCGGGGGTCGCGGGTTCGAGCCCCGTCCGCTCCGCCAATATTCAGAAAAAAGCCCCGATGCAAATCGGGGCTTTTTTCATTTCCGGAGCGTGGCATGCATCCTTACGTCCGTTACCGTCGCCACATGGCGCGCCACGCGCTGCGGCAATTCGTTGCCAGTGCGGTCAATTCCCTTGAAATCGCCGGCCTGGTGTTCGCGCCGGTGCTGATCGGCCTGCTGGCCTTCCTGGCCATGCCGGTCATGATGGCCAGCGCCCACGTGGTGGCCGCGCGCGTGATCGGCTGGGTGGCCGCCGCCTGCGGCGTGTCCGCCGCCATCTGGATCTACCAGTGGCCGGCCTGGCTGCGCCCCATTCCCGCACGCGCCCTGTGCGCCCTGGCCGCCTCCCTTGCACTGGGCTGGCTGCTGGCCGGCACCGCCGTCGCCGCGCGCCGCCTGGGCCTGCGCAACCGGGCCATTCCGCGCACCGCCGCCATCTCCCGCACCGGCACGGCGCCGGCGCTGGCCTACCGCGCGCGTGCCTTGCGGCCACGCCATGCGGCGCTCTGGCATCGCCTGTTCTGGCTGCCGTTCTGGCGCGCGGACAGCCAGGTCGGCCGGCAGCAGTGCTTGCTCCTGCTCGCGTCCCTGGCCGCCGCCGCCGCATGGATGACGCATGCGCTCCCGTTGCCGCGCGCGGCGCTCGGCCTGCTCACCAGCCTGGCCCTGGTGCTGCTGGTGGACCGCGGCGACAAGGCGGTGCGCGAGCAGGCCGAGGCGCTGGCCCCCATGCTGGCCATGTGGCCACTGCCGCCCGGCCCCTTGCTGTTGGCCGCGCGCGCCTTCACGCTGCTGCCGGCGGCACTGGTGCTGTGCGCGCTGGCCGGCCTGCTGGGCGGCAGCGGCGCCGCCGGATTCCGCCCCGGCCTCGCAGCGGCGTGGTTCGCCACCGCCGCGCTTGCCCTGTCGGCCACCGTCGCCCTGCCCGCGCCGCCGCGCGGCCGCGTGGTGCTGGTACTCCTTTCCATCCTTTTGCTGACCGCCATCGGGAGCGAACTATGGCCCTGACCATCGAATCCTTGAACTTCGAGTACACCGGCCGCGTGCTGTTTCGCGGCTTTGCCATGCAGGCCGGGCAAGGCATCACCTGGTTGCGCGGCGAAAACGGCGCCGGCAAGACCACGCTCTTGAAGCTCATCGCCGGCGCCATCGCGCCCCACCACGGTGCCATCGGCATCGAAGGCATCGACCAGGCGGCGCAACCGCTTGCCTATCGCCAGCAGTGCTTCTACTGCGGCGGCGATACGCCCCAGCTGCCCTGGCTGACGGTGCGCGAAATGCTGGACCTGCACGTGGCGCTCTACCCGGGCAGCGACGCCGCGCTGCTGGATGAGGAACTGCGCACCATGCGCCTGCTGCCGGTGCTGGAACAGCCGGTGTCGGCACTGTCGCTGGGGCAGCACAAGAAGATGCAGCTGGCGCTGGCGTTTGCGCTGCCGGTGCAGGTACTGTTGATTGACGAGCCGTTCAACGGCCTCGATGCGGCCGCGCTGGACCATGTGCACGGCCGGCTGGCCGCGCGCGAGGGTGTGGTGGTGCTGACCAGCCACCTGGAACCCCAGGTGCCGGTCGCACAGGTGGTGCAGCTTTAGGCGGCCTTGGCGGCCGGCTCGTCGTCCGCGCTGGAGCGGATCAGGTAGTCGAAGGAACCCAGCGCCGCCTTGGCGCCCTCGCCCACCGCGATAACGATCTGCTTGTACGGCACGGTGGTCACGTCGCCCGCGGCAAACACGCCCGGCACCGAGGTCTGGCCCTTGTTATCCACTTCGATCTCGCCATGCTTGGACAGGTCGAGGGTGCCCTTCAGCCATTCGGTGTTGGGCACCAGGCCGATCTGCACGAACACGCCTTCCAGGTCGACGCGGTGCGACTGGCCGCTCTCGCGGTCGGTGTAGCTCAAGCCGTTGACCTTCTTGCCGTCGCCATGGATCTCGTTGGTCTGCGCCGACTTGATCACCTTCACGTTGCGCAGGGTGGCCAGCTTACGCTGCAGCACGGCGTCCGCGCGCAGTTCCGCACCGAACTCGATCAGGGTCACGTGCTCGACGATGCCAGCCAGGTCGATCGCCGCTTCCACGCCCGAGTTGCCGCCGCCGATCACGGCCACGCGCTTGCCCTTGAACAGCGGGCCGTCGCAGTGCGGGCAGTACGCCACGCCATGGTTGCGATATTCCTTCTCGCCCGGCACGCTGATTTCGCGCCAGCGCGCGCCGGTGGAAATGATCACCGATTTGGCGCGCAGCACGGCACCGCTTTCGGTGTGGACTTCCTTGATCTTGCCCGGCACGATCTTCGATGCGCGCTGGGTGTTCATGATGTCCACGTCGTATTCCTTGACGTGCTGCTCCAGTGCCACGGCGAATTTCTGGCCGTCGGTTTCCTTGACCGAGATGAAGTTCTCGATCGACAGGGTGTCCAGTACCTGGCCGCCGAAGCGGTCGGCGATGACGCCGGTGCGGATGCCCTTGCGCGCCGTGTAGATGGCCGCCGCGGCGCCGGCCGGGCCGCCACCGACGATCAGCACGTCGAACACGTCCTTCTTGCTCAGTTCAGCCGCGGCGCGCGCCGAGGCGCCGGTATCGAGCTTGGCGAGGATTTCCTCGACATTGGTGCGGCCCTGGCCGAAGTGCTGGCCGTTCAGGTACATCATCGGCACCGCCATCACCTGGCGTTCCTCGACTTCTTTCGGGAACACGCCGCCGTCCACCGCCACCACCTTGATGCGCGGGTTGATCACCGACATGGCGTTGAGCGCCTGCACCACTTCCGGGCAGTTGTGGCAGCTCAGGGAGATGAAGGTCTCGAAGACGTAATCGCCGTCCAGGTTGCGGATCTGCTCGATGACTTTCTCATCCAGCTTGATCGGGTGGCCGCCCACTTGCAGCAGCGCCAGCACCAGGGAGGTGAATTCGTGGCCCATCGGGATGCCGGCGAAGCTCACGCCGATATCGGTGCCCTTGCGGGTGATGTCGAAGGAAGGCTTGCGCGCGCGCTCGTCGCTGCCCTGCACCACGCTGATCTTGCCGTGGCCGGCGGAGACGACGTCCTGCAGGAGGGCCGACATTTCCTGCGATTTGGCGGAGGCGTCGGTATGCGCCACGATCTCGATCGGGTGCACTACGCGCTCCAGGTAGGAGGAGAGTTGGGCTTTCAGGTCTGCGTCCAGCATGGCTATTCCTTTCTGATTAGTCGCTTGCGGTAGCTACCGCTTCAACGCCTCAAGGCGGCCCCGTAGGGCCGCCGGTTGCCTTCAGCAGGGCTGAATGCCGTCCTGCTTAGATCTTGCCGACCAGGTCCAGCGATGGCTTCAGGGTTGCCGCGCCTTCGGTCCACTTGGCTGGGCACACTTCGCCTGGGTGGGACGCCACGTACTGGGCAGCCTTCACCTTGCGCAGCAGTTCAGCTGCGTCGCGGCCGATGCCGTTGTCGTGCACTTCCATCACTTTGATGAAGCCTTCCGGATTGATCACGAAGGTGCCGCGCAGTGCCAGGCCTTCTTCTTCGATCATCACTTCGAAGTTGCGCGACAGGGTGCCGGTCGGGTCGCCGATCAGGGCGTACTGCACTTTCTTGATCGCGTCGGAAGTGTCGTGCCATGCCTTGTGGGCGAAGTGGGTGTCGGTCGAGATGCCGTACACGTCCACGCCCAGCTTGGCGAATTCTGCGTGGTGGTCTGCCAGGTCTTCCAGCTCGGTCGGGCACACGAAGGTGAAGTCGGCTGGGTAGAACACGAATACGGACCACTTGCCTTTCAGGGATTCTTCGCTCAGGTCAACGAACTTGCCGTTGTGGAATGCGGTGGCCTTGAATGGTTTTACTTGGGTGTTGATCAGGGACATTGTGGTTTCCTCGTGGGTTGTGAATCAATGAGACGCCAGTGTAAGGCTTCCCCTAGGATTTGGAAATTTGATTGTTCAAATAGACTCAATAGTTTCTGCCTATCAGAACCGCGTAGCGCGATCGCTATTATCGCCTTTTGGCGGGAAAACGGTGGTCGCGCCGTCAGGGTTGTGGTTTCGACAGCAGGGCCGCGGCGCGGGCGGCCAGGGCGTTCGCCTCGTCCGGATCGAAATCGGTGTGCATTTTCTTGCGCACGCCATGCTCGTGGAGCAGCAGGTGGTGGTGGGGAGTGATGCCTTCGCGGGCCAGGCAGGCGCGGGCGCAGGCCAGCGGGCAGCCGTCGATGGCCAGGATGGTGCGGCCGGATCTGGCCAGCTTGACCAGGGCGGCGACGCCGCCGCCCACGCCGGCGATGCAGGACATTTCCGCCGCGCCGCAGCGGTCCAGCTTGAGCGCCACGGCGTTGGCCAGTTGCGCGGCACTGCTGCAGCCGGAGCAGGAATACACCAGCGGCAGCGTCTTGTCAGCCATGGCGCGCGCCGGGCGGCACGGGGATCTTCGGCAGCAGGCGGCGCCAGTCGAGGGCGCTGGCGTCGAGCCCGTCCAGCGTGTTCTTGAACAGCAGGCCCAGTTCCGTGTCGCCTTCCAGGATCAGGCGGCGGCAGAAGAACAGGGTGTCGGGGTCTTCTTCGCGGCGCGCCATCAGCACCAGGTCGTGCGCGCAGGCGCCGATGGTCAGGTCCGGTTGGTCGCCGTGGCGCGCCATCTGGAACGCCTTGCCCTGCCAGCTGAAGTCGATCGCCAGGCCGGCGTCTTCCACCCGCAGGCGCAGGCGGCGCGCGAACAGGGCCTGCTTCACGTCTTCCGGCAGGTGCGGCGCCAGCAGGCGGTTCAGGCCTTGCACGAAGAGCCAGGCCGGCGGCTGTGCGGGCAGGCGGCCCAGCAGGCGGCCAATGGCGGGCGGGATGCGCAGTGGGGCGCTGTTCATAGTGCTGCCTCCAGCGCGCCGCTGCGCTCCATGCCCGGCTGGCCGCTCCAGAAGCCGTCGCAGCTGCCGCCGGGCGCCAGCGGCTCGAGCACGTGCGCCGCGTGGGCCGGCTGCCATTCGCCGCGCCGCACCTTGTCGAAGGCGGCCACCACTTCCAGCGTATCGCGTGCCTGCGGCGAGATGCGCAGCACGTCGATGCCCAGGTCGGCCATGTCCGGCAGCGCCAGCACCAGGTTGCAGCAGCGCGCCGACTGGGTCTGGATGCCGTTCAGCACCAGGAAGGCTTGCTGCTCGCGCGTGTCCATGATCAGGCCGTCCGGATAGTCGATGCAGCTGAACTGGCAGTCGTCCTTCGGCAGGTTGCGGTTGCGCGCCGTCATGCAGCGCGCCGAGAAGGCCAGCGGCATGCGGCCCCAGGCAAAGACTTCGCTTTCCATGCCGGCCGGCTGCGTGCCGAGCAGGGTGGCGATGGCGCTGCGGTCCATTTCCAGCGGCGCCACCCAGCGGCGCGCGCCCTGGCGCGCCAGCACGGCCAGCGTCGGTTCGCTGTAGATGTTCAGGTGCGGGCCGCTCGCACAGCTTGCGCATGGTGGTCAGTTCGGCGCCCGATTCGATCAGGGCTTGCGTCGACAGCACCACTTCCTTGCCGGCGTCGCGCAGCAGGGCGGCGATATCGAACCAGTCGGGCAGGCGCAGTTCGTGGCGGCGCGAGCAGACCACTTCGCCAAGGTAGACGATGTCCACCGGGCTTTCCGCGACCTGCTGGTAGAACTCGAACATGGTCAGGCGCGGCCAGTAGTACAGCACGGGGCCCAGGGCTAGTTTCAACATACTCATTTCCATTTGCGGTGATAGGCGCCCAGCGTGTGCTGCTGGCCTTCGGCCACGCGGTCCAGCGCGGCGCTCCAGCTTGGGTGGATGGCGAAGCGGCGCTTGCCGTCGCCGCAGGCGTCGATGGCGGCGCGCCAGGCCTGCGTCACCTGCGCCACGTAGGCGGGGCTGCGCTGGCGGCCTTCGATCTTGATCGCCTTGACGCCCATCTGCACCAGCTGCGGCAGCAGTTCCATGGTGTTCAGGCTGGCCGGCTCCTCGATGGCGTAATAGGTTTCGCCCTCCACTTCGAAGCGGCCCTTGCACAGGGTCGGGTAGCTGGCATTCTCGTTGGGCTGGTAGCGGTCGATCAGCACGCCGTTCAGGCGCGACTCCAGGCCCTTGGGCGTTTCCTGCCAGCGCACGGCCTTGGCCGGCGAGCACACGCCCGCGGTGTTGGGCGACTCGCCCGTGGCGTACGAGGACAGGGCGCAGCGACCCTCCACCATCACGCACAGGCTGCCGAAGCCGAACACTTCGATCTCGGTCTTCACGTGGCGCAGCAGGTGCTCGACCTGCTGCATGGACAGCACGCGCGGCAGCACGGCGCGCGAAATGCCGAACTGCTCGTGGTAGAAGTTGATCGCTTCGTAATTGGTGGCCGAACCTTGCACCGACAGGTGCAGGCGCAGGCCGGGATGGGTGTTGCGGGCGTATTCCATCAGGCCGGGGTCGGCCAGGATGATGGCGTCGATGCCGGCGCCGGCGGCGCGGTCGACCGCGCCGCGCCACAGCTGCCAGTTGGCCGCCTGCGGATAGGTGTTCAGCGCCAGCAGGACCTTGCGCCCGCGCGTGTGGGCGTAGCGGATGCCTTCGGCAATGGCCGCTTCGTCGAAATTGAGTCCGGCGAAGTTGCGCGCGTTGGTGGCGTCGCGGAAGCCGAGATAGACACAGTCGGCGCCGTTGTCGACGGCAGCCTTCAGCGCCGGCAGGCTGCCGGCGGGACAGACAAGTTCGATCATGCTTGCGTCCCCTGCAGGCGGCGCACGCCGTTGACGAAGCGCGCCAGCGTGTCGGACTGGCCGCCGCGCGGCAGCATCACTTCCACCAGCTGGAAGCGGCCGCGCTTGCCGTGCGCGCTCTCCAGCGCCGCCGCCAGTTCGGCGCGCGTGGCGACGCGGTAACCGTCGCCGCCCAGGGCCTGCGCCATGTCGGCAAAGTGCCAGTCGCTCAGGTCGCAGAAGCCGGACTGCGGCTGGAAGGCGCGCAGCATCTCCCAGCTGCAGTTGTTGAAGATGACCACGATCGGGTCCAGGCCGTAGCGCTGGCAGTTGCCCAGCTCCCAGCCGGTCATCTGGAAGGCGCCGTCGCCCACCAGCACCAGCGGGCGCTCGCCGCCGGCGGCCTGCAGGCCGATGGCAGCCGGCACCCCGTAGCCCATGGTGGCGTAGTAGCCGGGCGCGAGCAGGTCGGTGTTCTCGATGTCGAGCGCGGTGAACAGGCAGTCGCCGATGTCGGAGGCGATCGGCATGCGGCCGTGCCTGCGCATCAGGTCATTGATGGCGCGCGCCACGTCGCTCGGCGCGATCTGGCCGGCGTCGGCCGGTAGGTCGCAGGGGTAGGCGGTGCGCTCGCCGCGCAGGGCACTGTCGGCGCGCAGCGGCTTGGCGTTGGCCAGCAGGCCGTCCACCAGGGCTTCCAATGGAAGGTCGTGGTAGGTGTGATAGCCGAGCGTAACGTCGCCATCCAGCGCCAGCATGCACTTGCGCAGGTCGATGCGCTCGCGCTGCACGCCGAAGTTGGTGTCGGACAGGATCACGCCCAGCATCAGCAGCGCGTCCGAGCCTTCCACCGCGTCGGTGACTTCCGGCGCGCCGGCGACGCCCAGGTAGGTGCCCAGCAGCGGCGCTTCCGGCTCGCTGGCCAGCAGGCCGCGGCCCATGAAGCAGGTCACCACCGGCACCTGCAGCTTGGCGGCCAGTTGCGCCACCTTGCTCTCCAGGCCGAAGCGGCGGATCTCGATGTCAACCATCAGCACCGGACGCTGGGCGCGTTCGAGGCGGCCCAGCACTTCGTCCACGCAGGCGGCCAGCGCATCCGCGTCGTGCTGCGGCGCCGGCAGGGCGCCCACGGGCGCGCACGGGGCGTGCACCATGTCGCGCGGCAGTTCGATGTAGACCGGGCGCGAATGCGTGATGGCGCTGCGCAGCACGCGCGCAATGTCGGCCGGCGCGCGCTGCGGGTCGTCCAGCACGCACTGGTCGCAGGTGATCTCGCGGAAGATCGCCATCTGCGAATCGAGATGCTTGACCTGGTGGTGCAGCAGGAAGCCGTTGCGGCGCTCGTTGGTGCCGGGGGCGCCGGAAATGACCACCATCGGCACTTTCTCCGCGTAGGCGCCCGCGACGGCGTTGACCATGTTCAGCGCCCCCGCGCCGTAGGTCACCGCCGCCACGCCCAGGCGCCCGTGGAAGCGCGCCGCCCCGTCGGCCGCGAAGCCCACGCCCGGCTCGTGGCTCAGCGTGTACAGGGGCAGGACGCCTGATTGCTCGATTTGTTCAAAGAAGGCAAGGACAAAGTCTCCGGGAATGCCAAAGACTTCACGCGCGCCATGCCGATGCAGCGCGTGCAGGAGGGAGTGTGCGAGGTTCATAGGCCGCATCTTGCGCGGGCGCGCAAGAAAAATCCTTGAGCCAGGTCAAGTTTTTACGCGGCAGTGGCTTGCGCGGCGTGGCTGGCCTGGCTGGCCTGGTGGCGCAGCAGGGCGTCGAAGTCGGCCGCCGGCAGCGGGCGCGCGAACAGGTAGCCCTGGCCGTAGTCGCAGCCGGCGCCGGCCAGCAGCTCGCGTTGCTCGCTGGTCTCCACGCCTTCGGCGATCACGGACAGGCCCAGCTTGTGCGCCATCACGATGATGGCGTCGGACAAGGCCATGTCGCTGGAATCGGGCGCCAGGTTGCGCGTGAAGCTGCGGTCGATCTTCAGGTAGTCGATGTCGAATTTCTTCAGGTAGGACAGGGAAGAGTAGCCGGTGCCGAAATCGTCGAGCGCCACCTGGATGCCGGCGTCGCGCAGCTGCAGCAGCTTGTCGGTGACGTTGGCGCTGGCATCGAGCAGCAGGCCTTCCGTGATCTCCACCACGATGCTTTCGCCCGGCACGCCCAGCTGCTGCAGGTGGGCCAGCCAGTCGGCATAGCTGCCGCGCTCGCGCTGGAACTCGAGCGGCGACTGGTTCAGGCTGACCTGGAAGTGCGGATGCACCTCCTGGCGCCAGCGCTTGACCCATTGCGCCGACTCGCGGAACACCCATTCGCCGATGTCGACAATCAGGCCGCTCGCTTCGGCCAGCGGGATGAATTCCATCGGGCTGACCATGCCGCGCTGCGGGTGCTCCCAGCGGATCAGGGCTTCGGCCTTGTGGATCTTGCCGCTTTGCAGGTGCACGATGGGCTGGAAGTACAGCTTGAGCTGGTTGCCTTTCAGGGCGCCGCGCAGGTCGTTGGTCAGGCGCATGCGGTTGAGCGCGGCCACCTGCAGCGCGGGCGTGAAGTAGCTGAAGCGGTTGCGGCCCGCGCCCTTGGCCGCGTACATGGCCTGGTCGGCGTGCTTGAGCAGGTCGTCCATGTTGCCCGCATCGTCCGGGTAGACCGTGATGCCGATCGAGGCCGACACGAACGCCTGCTCCTGCCCCAGCTGGAACGGCATGCGCAGGCTGTCGATGATGTGCTGGGCGATGTCTTCCACCCGGTCCACTTCGGCCAGCTCGGGCAGGATCACGGTGAATTCGTCGCCGCCCAGGCGCGACACGGTGTCGCTCTGGCGCACGCAGGCGCCGATGCGGCGCGCCGCCTCCACCAGCAGCACGTCGCCCTGGTGGTGGCCCAGCGTATCGTTGACTTCCTTGAAGTGGTCAAGGTCGATGAACAGGATGGCGATGCGGGTGCTGTCGCGGCGCGACTTGAGGATGTCGTGCTGCAGCCGGTCGAGGAACATGCGGCGGTTCGGCAGCTGGGTCAGGGTGTCGAAGTTGGCCTGCTGCCAGATCAGCGCCTCGGTTTCCTTCTTCTCGGTGATGTCCTCGATCATGCACAGGTGGTGCGGCTGGCTCTCCGTCTCCACTGCGTTGATCGACGCTTCCACCCACACGATGCGGCCGTCCGGGCGCACCAGGCGCGTCTCCATCTTGAAGCCGGGGATCTGCTGCGCGGCCAGCTGCGTCATCTTTTCCTGCTCCGGTTCCTTGTCGTCCGGGTGGCAGATCTCCAGCCAGCGGCTGGCGCGCATCTCCTGCGCCGAGCGGCCGGCGATCTCGGCGAAGCGCGGGTTGACGTCGCGGAACTGGCCGCTGCCGGAGTCGATCAGCGCAATCCCCATCGGCGCCGCCTCGAACATGGTGCGGAAGCGCTGCTCGCCCTTGCGGATGGTTTCCTCGGCGCGCGTGCGCTCGCGCGCCAGCAGCGAGAAGTGAATCACCGCTCCCAGCACCAGCAGGCCGGCGGCCACGCCCAGCACGCGGTACAGCCAGGTCAGGTCGGTGCCGGGGTCGGCGTTGTACAGGAAGCCGTTCCAGGTGGCGCCCTTGGGCAGCATGCCCAGCTCCGTGTAGATGTCGGCGATGTGCTGCCAGCGGTCCGGGTTCATGTAGCCGATTTCCACCAGCACCGGCTGCACCAGCGGCACCATCTGGCGCGCCTCGTACAGCAGGTGCATGCGGTCGTGCTGGCGCGAGTACTTGTTCAGGATCAGGTCGACGATTTCTTCCTGGTGGCTCATCGCGTACTGCCAGCCGCGCATGCTGGCGGCGCGGAAGGCGCGCACGCGGTCGGGATGGTTCTTGATTTCCGCTTCGC
>JAJTCO010000129.1 GCA_021323265.1 Pseudoduganella sp.
GCGCCCAGGTCCGGGTCGCCTTTCAGCACGCCTGGCGCCAGGGTCGCAACAGCGTTCACGTCGCGCAGCACCGGCAGGGCTGCCAGTTGCTCGGCGCTGAACACGGTGTTGGTTTCGACGCTGGACACGTCGATCGCGCTACGGGCGCGGGAAACCACCACGCGGCCAGCCAGTTCCGGCTCAGCTGTGGTGAAGTTGACGTTGGTCCCGGAGCCGATGGCAACGGTGATTTCGCGTGTAACGCCGTTCGAAACGACCTTGTAGTTACCTGGCGGCAGCTTAGCAGCCGTAAAGGCGCCCGACGCATCCACCGTCACGGTGCGGTCGAAACCGGTTTCCGGACTGGTGATGGTGACTTTGGCGCCTGGCTGGCCCTTACCGAAGATGGAACCCTCCGAGCTTTGCGCATATGCAACGCTCGAGACCACCATACCGACGGCCAGCGCGACAGCGGTGCGACGCAGCACCGTTGCGTTAACTTTCATAAAATGCTCCTGAATTGTATTTGGTTTCCTAAGTCCCTTGGCGTGTATCACTTACGGTCAGTCCCTGATATCGCCGGTAGCAAATTTATACAATTGCTTATACTTATGTCAATTAATTGTATGCAATTTGTTTTCTGGAAACAAAAATGCAACAGTAGCAAAATGGAAGTTGGGCGCACGGGCCCCGCCCCTCGGCCGCAGGCCGAAGGGCAGGAGCTGCCGCAAATCAGAGGAATTACAGCTTGCCGTAGGAATGCAGGCCGGAGAGGAACATGTTCACGCCCAGGAAGGCGAAGGTGGTGACCACCAGGCCCACCACGGCCCACCAGGCGGCGGCCTTGCCGCGCAGGCCGGACATGAGGCGCATGTGCAGCCAGGCCGCGTAGTTGAGCCAGACGATCAGGGCCCAGGTTTCCTTCGGGTCCCAGGACCAGTAGCCGCCCCAGGCTTCCGCCGCCCACAGCGCGCCCAGGATGGTGGCGATGGTGAAGAAGGCGAAGCCGATGGAAATGGCCTTGTACATCACGTCTTCCAGCACTTCGCCGCCCGGCAGGCGGTCGACGAACTTGCCGCGCAGCACGTTGGTCACGGCAAACAGCAGCACCAGGCCACCCACCATGCGGCTGGTCTTGGCCAGCGCGGCAATGGCCGCTTCCTGCGCGCCGCCGATGAAGGCGACCAGCCAGCAGGCGGCCACGATGGCGATCGGCGCCACGACCAGCGCCAGCCACAGCGTGCGCGTGTCCTCGTACTTGAGCAGGTAGGCCCAAGCCACCATCGAGGCCAGGGCGAACGTGCCATAGCCGACGAAGTTGGCCGGCACGTGGATCTTCATCCACCAGCTTTGCAGGGCCGGCACCAGCGGCTGGATTTCCGAGGCGCCGCGCGCCACGGTGTACCACAGCAGGAAGGCGACGGCGGCGGAAATCACCAGCAGCACGAAGGGGCCCAGCGCGCGCGTCGCGTAGTGCGCTTCGTAGTACAGGTAGAACATGGCCGTGATCAGCGAGAACAGGATGAAGACTTCATACAGGTTCGAGATGGGGATGTGACCAATGTCGGCGCCGATCAGGTAGGACTCGTACCAGCGCACCAGCATGCCGGTCGTGCCCAGCACGACCGCCGCCCAGCACAGGGTGGAGCCGACGGCGCCGCCCAGGGTCGAGCGCGTGAACAGGCCGCCCCAGTAGAACAGGGTGGACAGGAAGAACAGCGTGCTCATCCAGAGGATGGCGGACTGGCTCGACAGCATGTACTTCAGGAAGAAGCGGTTGTCGGCGGCGGCCAGCTGGCCGTCGTACAGGCCGATGCCGGCCAGCGCCAGCGCAAAGGACAGCGGCATCAGCCAGCGCAGCGGCTTCCAGTACCAGCCCAGCAGGGCGAAGCTGGGCGCCGACGCCAGCAGGATGACCTTCTCGTAGATGTCCATGTAGGCGCCGAAGCGCTGGAAAGCGTACAGCGCGCCCGCGCACAGGGCCAGGGCGAACAGCCAGTCGAAGGCGCCCAGGCGCTTGAAATAGCCCGGCTGCTGGGTATAGATTTGTGTTGCTTCCATATGCATTTCTCCAAAACCTGGCAACAGCTTACGCCGATTGCGGCAGTTTTTCCTTGAGTTCCTTAAATTCCTTCTCGAAGTCCAGCGTCTTGCGCTGGGTGCTCATGGCCATCAGCGCCTCGCTGCCGGCCGCGCCCTCCTTGATCCAGACCCAGACGCGGCGCTCGCGGATATAGAACATCGCGAACACGCCCAGCACCAGCAGCAGGCAGCCAATGTAGACAATCGTCTTGCCCGGCGAGCGGGTCACCTGGAACACCGAAGCCTTGATCTGGGTGAATTCGTCGAGCTGCAGGTAGACCGGCGCGCCGTAGAAGAAGCTGTCCGACAAGGCATTGGTGGCCAGTTGCAGGAAGCGGCCGTGCGCCTCGTCGGCGGCGGCCGGCGCCTTGTTGTCCTGCTCGCGCGCGGCCTGCCACAGTTCCCACATGCTGCCGTTGAGGATCTTCAGGAAGATTTCCGCCGCCTTGGTCTGCTCGGCTTGCGGCACTTTCTCCAGGAAGCGGCTGATGGCGAAGAAGCCCGCGCCCTGCTCGTTGCCGGCAAAGATTTCCAAGCCCTTCAGCGCCGACTGTTCCAGCTGGCTGCGCAGCGCTTCGCCCGCCTTCGCCTGCGGCATGGCGCGCGCGGCGTAGCGCTCGGCGGCCTTGCGGCGCAGGGCCGGGTCCTGCAGGGCGGCCCGCAGGCGCATCCATTCGCGCACGCTGTGCTCGTCGTCCGCCGGGATGCGCAGGTAGCTGAACGGATCGGACGGATTGGCGCGCACGCCGGCCAGGAACACGGTGTCGCCTTCCATCGTCACGGGCTGCATGTAGTTCTGGTATTCGCGCGCCTGGCCGTTCTTGTCGCGCAGCTTGTACTGCACCGACGGACCGACGTTTTTCAAGTCCTTGTTGTGGGCGGTCTTGGCGGCCGAACCCAGCTGCTTGTCCAGGCTGCGGGCAAACGATTCGTTCAGGGCTTCGCCCTTGGCCACGCCGCGCGCGTCCTGCGCCTGGTCGCCGATGTTTTCCACGTTGAACGGGCGGAAGTCGCTCCACTCCACCGTGTACTCGTCGTTCAGCTTGCTGGTGCCGTTCACTTCGCCGGTCATGGTGAAGGGCGTGCTGGCCGTGCCCTGCATCGGGTGGCCCACCAGCTTGAGCTTGCTGCCCCCGTCCTCGAAGCTGGACTGGTAGATGGCGATGCCGTCGAAGATCAGCGGCTTGTTCACTTCGATCACCGCGTCCACGCTCTTGCCGCTCTGGTTCGAGCGCACGGTCACGTGGCTGGCGAACAGCTTGGGCATGCCCGTGCTGTAAAAGTCGATGTCGAATTTCTTGAGCTGGATGGTGAAGGGCAAGTCCTGCAGCAGCGCGCCGTCCGGGCGCGGCAGGATGGCGGTATTGCCGGCCGTGCCTTCCGGCAGCGCAATGCTGCCGCGGTACGTCGGGTTGTGCACGCTCAGGCGGTGCTGGGCCGGGATGTCGGCGATCACGCCGGTGCCGCCGAAGGCGGTCTTGCCCAGCAGCCATTGCTGCAGGCGGATCGGCAAGTCCGAATCGAGCATGCCGCCCACCAGGATGATGACGATGGAGCTGTGCGCGAAGATGTAGCCGAACTTGTTGCCGGCGCCGCGCTTGGCCGACACCAGGATGGCGCCATCCTTGTCGATGATGCGCGTGGCGTAGCCGGCATGGCCCAGGCGCTGCGCGGTCTGGCCGGCCAGGGCGGCGCCGGACTGCGGCGACTGCCACACGGCCTTGTGGTGGAAGTTGTTGAGCGACGCTTCGCGCACCTTCTCGCGCCAGCTGCGCATGTCCTTCAGCATCTTGGGCGTATTGTGCACGACGCACAGCGTGGTCGAAATGACCAAGAGGGCGCACATGGAGACGAACCACCAGGACGAATAGATGGCGTACAGCCCCAGCTTGTCGAACACTTCGAACCAGAACGGCCCGAACTGGTTGATGTAGTTCGGCATCGGCTGGCTTTGCTGCACGATGGTGCCGATGATGGCCGCGAAAATGATCACGACGAACAGCGCGATGGCGAAGCGCATCGAGGACAGCAGCTCGACAGTCTCAGCGAGGGGGCCGCGGCGGTTGCGCAGCTGGATTCCGGAAGTGCTGGGGGCGTTGCTCATTGCTCTGGGAATAAGTCAGGAGGATCACAACAAAAAGGGCAGCCTGCTTGCGCGGCCGCCCTTTTCATGTCCAGTGCCGCCCGTCCGCGGGCGGCGCATGGCATTTACTTCAAGCCAGCCATGTAGTCGGCCACCGCTTCGATTTCCTTGTCGGACATGCGGTAGGCGATGGTTTGCATTTCTGCGCTGGACTTGCGGGTGCCGGCCTTGAAGGCTTTCAGGGTGGCAATCGTGTAGTCCTGGTGCTGGCCGCCCACGCGTGGGTAGGCTGCCGGCATGCCGGCGCCGGCCGGGCCGTGGCAGGAGGCGCAGGCCGGCACGCGGTTTTCAGCGATGCCGCCACGGTAGATCTTCTTGCCCAGCTCGATGGTGTCCTTGTTCTTGGCAGCGCCGGCCTTGGATGGCTCGGTGGCCAGGTAGGCGGCGATGTTCTTCTTCTCTTCGTCGGTCAGTGCCTTGGCGAAGGCGGTCATCACGGTGCCGGCGCGGGTCGCGTCGGTGAACGCCACCAGCTGCTTGTAGACGTAGGCTTCACCCTGGCCACCCAGCTTGGGGTTGATGGTGATGGTGGAAGCACCCTTGGCGCCGTGGCAGGACACGCAGGCAGCGATGCCGCGCGCGTTGTCGCCTTCGGCGTACAGGGTTGCGCCTTTGGCTGGATCAACCTTGGCCGCTGCTGGAGCGTGGGCTTCGGAGGCGGAGGCCACACCGGAAACGGCCAGCAGTGCGACGAACAAGGATTTTACAAATGGCGAAAACGCACGATTCATTCAGACACCCTGAGACAAGTAAATAATTAGTGGTAAAGAAATCGTTTTCTGCGATGCCGCTTTCCTGCTTCATTGCCCTCTTTTTGCTCCATTCCCATGTCTAAACTCTGGCAAGCCCGTTTTTTCACCACTGTTAACCACCTGCGCGATCTGCCGCGCACGACGGTGCCAGAGATCGCCTTCGCGGGCCGTTCGAATGCTGGCAAATCCACCGCGATCAACATCCTGTGCAACCAGAAGGGGCTGGCATTTGCCTCGAAAACCCCGGGCCGCACCCAGCACATCAACTTCTTTTCGGTGGGCGGGGCCCACGTGGCCATGCACCGCCACGACCCGGTCAACATGGACGAAGTGCAGTGCCTGATCGCCGACTTGCCGGGCTACGGCTATGCCGAAGTGTCGGGCGACGCCAAGAACCACTGGCAGCGCCTGCTGGGCGACTACGTGCAGCAGCGCGAGCAGCTGGCGGCCCTGGTGCTGATGATGGATGCGCGCCGTCCGTTTACCGAACTGGACCAGCAAATGATCGAATGGTTCGCCCCGACCGGCAAGCCGATCCACTGCATCCTGACCAAGGCGGACAAGCTCAACCGCAACGAGTCCATCAATGTGCTGCGCCAGGCGCGCGCCCAGCTGGACAGCTACGTCGACGAAGACGGTGAAGGCTTCCCGTTCACCGTGCAACTGTTTTCCGCGCTCAAGCGCATCGGCATCGAGGAAGCGACGGCCAAGATCGAAGAACTGGCCGGCCTCGGCGCCGACGTGGCAGCGCCCACTCCTGATGAAAGCGACGAATGATCACTCCTGATTTCCCAGCCATCCGCATGCGCCGCATGCGCCGCGACCCGTTCTCGCGCGCCCTGATGCGTGAGAACACCGTCACCGTGGACGACCTGATCTACCCGGTGTTCGTGGTGGAAGGCAGCAACCGGCGCGACGCCGTGGCCACCATGCCGGGCGTGGACCGCATCTCGATCGACAACCTGCTGAAGGTGGCGGAAGAATGCGTGAAGCTGGGCATTCCGGTGCTGTCGCTGTTCCCGAACATCGACCCGGCCCTGAAGACCAACGACGGCGTGGAAGCGACCAACCCGGAAGGCCTGATCCCGCGCGCCGTGCGTGCGCTGAAGAAGAACTTCCCCGAGCTGGGCATCATGACGGACGTGGCGCTGGACCCGTACACCAGCCACGGCCAGGATGGCACCGTGGACGACAAGGGCTCGATCCTGAACGATGAAACCACCGCGATGCTGGTGCGCCAGGCGCTGGTCCAGGCCGAGGCCGGGGTCGACATCGTCGGCCCGTCGGACATGATGGATGGCCGCATCGGCGTGATGCGCAAGGCGCTGGAAGAGAAAGGCCTGATCCACACCCGCATCATGGCTTACTCGGCCAAGTACGCGTCGGCCTTCTACGGCCCGTTCCGCGACGCGGTCGGCTCCGCGGCGGCGCTGGGCAAGGCCGACAAGTTCACCTACCAGATGGACCCGGCCAACACCGACGAAGCCCTGCGCGAAGTGGCGCTCGACATCGCCGAAGGCGCCGACATGGTGATGGTCAAGCCGGGCATGCCGTACCTGGACATCGTGCGCCGCGTGAAGGATGAATTCAAGGTGCCGACCTACGCCTACCAGGTGTCGGGCGAGTACGCGATGCTGAAAGCCGCCGCGCAGAACGGCTGGCTCGATCACGACAAGGTGATGATGGAATCGATGATGGCCTTCAAGCGCGCCGGCGCCGATGGCGTATTGACCTACTTCGCGCTCGACATTGCGCGCAAGCTGAAGGGCTAACCCCGGCCCGCGGCCGTCGCGTCATATGGGGTCCGACCCTTGGGTCGGACCCGCCTCTCCCGGGTTTATTCCTTGCGGTCGCGCAGCACCTGCGGCGCCAGCGAACCGACAAACATCCCCACGAACGCCGCCAGCAAGCCGGCCAGCTGGCCTGGGAACATCGCCGCCAGTTCTTCGCCACCGATCTGCGGGAAGAACACGATCCAGGTCCCGATCCCGCACGCCACCGACAGGATGGCGCCCTGCGTGGTCGCGCGCTTCCAGTACAGCCCCATCAGCAACGGCACGAAGGCCGCCACCAGGGTCACCTGGTACGCCGTCGACACCAGCTCGTAGATCGAGGTGCCGCGCATGGCAATCGCATACGCCAGCACGGTGGCCGCGAACACCACGATGGTGGCGCGCATGGCGAACAGCTGCTGCTTGTCGCTCATGCCCGGACGCAGGTTCTTCAGGATGTTTTCCGTGAAGCTGGTCGAGGGCGCCAGCAGCGTAGCCGAGGACGTCGACTTGATCGCCGACAGCAGGGCGCCGAAGAACAGGATCTGCATGATCAGCGGCATCTTGGTCAACACGAAGGTCGGCAGCAGGCGCTGGTAGTCGTTCTTGGCCATTTCCAGGCCGCCCTGCCCCATCACGATGACGGCGCAAGCCACGATGAACATCGGCACCGCCGCGAACAGGATGTAGCTGGCGCCGCCGATCACGGCGCCGGTACGCGCGGTCGGCGCATCCTTGGCCGACATCACGCGCTGGAACACGTCCTGCTGCGGGATCGAGCCCAGCATCATGGTCACCGCCGCGCCGACGAAGAAGGCCACGTCGGTGAAATTGGCCGCCGGCAGGAAGGTCCACAGCTTCTCTTCGCTGATCATGTTCAGCACCTTGTCGGTGCCGCCGGCCAGGTCGGCCGAGAACATGGCGATGATGGACAGGCCCACCACCAGCACGATCATCTGGATGAAGTCGGTCCAGGCCACGGCCAGGAAACCGCCGATCACCACGTACACCAGCACGGCCAGGGTACCGACGATCATGCCCGCCGTCTCCGACATGGCGCCGTTGGTCAGCACGGTAAACACCAGGCCCAGGGCGGTAATCTGCGCTGCCACCCAGCCCAGGTAGGAAATGATGATGGCGATCGAGCAGAACACCTCGATGCCCTTGCCGTAACGCTGGCGGTAGAAGTCGCCGATGGTCAGCAAATTCAGCTTGTACAGCCGGGCGGCGAAGAACATGCCGACCAGGATCAGGCAGGTGCCGGCGCCAAACGGGTCTTCCACGATGGCGTTCATGCCGCCCTGGACAAACTTGGCGGGAATGCCCATCACTGTTTCGGCGCCGAACCAGGTCGCGAACGTGGTCGTCACGACCATGATCAGGGGCAGGCTGCGGCCCGCCACGGCGAAGTCGGTGGTGTTCTTGATGCGGGTGCCGGCCCAGGCGCCCAGGGCAAGCGTGCCCAGCAGGTACAGGACGACAAAGGAAATCAGGGTGATGTTCATCGCAACTTTAACTCCGGCTCCAAGCGGCAAATCCGGCGATTATAGCTGCAACAACTTCTTCCAAACCAAGTGATCGGCGCTTTTTCCACACAAACTACAACACCTTAGCGCCGGCCCGCCCGATCGGCGACGCAGCCACCGCTCAGCGCACCTTGCCGTAATTGGGGAAGAACTCCAGCAGCAGGAAGGCTTCCAGCTCCTTCTCATGCTCCTTGCGCGCGCTCATCGGCACGTTGCGGCCCAGGCGGTGCGATTCCCAGATGAAGTCGCCCGGCTTTTCCTTGCGGATCATCTCGATCATGCGCTTGACGATGGCCGTCTCGATATCCTTTTCCGCGCCCTGGTCCACGCGCACCTGCTGCAGCCACTGGCGCTTGAAGTTCGTGCTGAAGCCGCGGAACTTGATTTCCGCGCTATTGAAGGTCTGGTTGACGATCTGGAACACGCCGCCGGTGTCGTTGCGCTCGCCATTCGCGGCGCGGCCCTGGGCGCCCATGATGTTGGCCATGGCGCGCGCCTTGCCCACCGCGCCGGCATCCTGCTCTTGCTCCGGCTGCGCCTGGACACCGCGCGCGCGGCGCCGCATCTCGATCAGGGTGGCCATGTCGGGGGCGTCCGGGGGCGGCGGCGTCAGCTTGGCCTCCTCGGGCGGCACGATGCGCTCCTGCGGCTTGACGATCTCGGTGATGGCGTTCGGGTTGGGCGGCAGGTAGGCGCGCGCGGCGCGCGGCGCTTCCTTGGCGGCCTTCGGCTGCGCCTTG
>JAJTCO010000068.1 GCA_021323265.1 Pseudoduganella sp.
GTCTGATTGTGATCGACTTCATCGACATGGAGAACGCCAAGAACCAGCGTGAAGTCGAAACCCGCCTGAAAGACTCGCTGCGCTACGACCGTGCGCGCGTGCAGATGGGCAAGATTTCCCGTTTCGGCCTGATGGAGCTTTCGCGACAGCGTTTGCGCCCGTCGCTGTCCGAAGGCAGCCATGTCACCTGCCCGCGCTGTAACGGCACCGGCCATATCCGCGATACCGAATCCTCCGCCCTGCAGGTGCTGCGCATCATCCAGGAAGAAGCGATGAAGGAAAATTCGGCCGCGATCCACGTGCAGGTGCCGGTGGACGTTGCCGCCTTCCTGCTGAACGAGAAGCGTGGCGAAGTGCTGAAGATCGAGAGCCGCCACCGCATCACCGTGATCCTGATCCCGAACAAGCATCTGGACACCCCGCACTACAAGCTGGAACGCATCAAGCACGACGAGTCGAAGCCGCGCCAGGAAGCCGTCGTCAAGACCATTACCCCAGAGCAACCTGCGCCAATGGTGGAGCACAAGCCGGAAGCGGCCAAGGCCCCTGCCGCCGCGCCGCGTGCCGGCGCGCAGCGTGCCGCCACGCCGCCTGCGGAAAAAGGCTTCTTCGCCAAGCTGATCTCCTTCTTCACCGGTGGTGACAAGGAAGAGCCTGTGCAGCCGAAAGCGCCTGCGATCGTCACCAAGGCGCCGGCCGGCGCCGAGCGCGGCGAACGCAAGGATCGTGGCCAGCGCGGCCGTAACCGCGGCGCCAAGGGCGGCCGCGGCGAGCGCGAGGAAGGCGCCCGTCCAGGCGCCGAGGAAGCCAAGCCAGCCGCCGAAACCCGCAAGCCGCGCGAACCGCGTCCGCCGCGTGAACCACGCGAGCCGCGCGAAGGCGCCGAAGGCGCCCAGGCGCAGGACAAGCGTGAACGCGAACCGCGTGAGCCACGCCAGCCGCGCCAGCCGCGTGAACCGCGCGCCGAGAAACCAGTACCGGCAGAAGCGGCCAAGGCCGAAGAGCTGGCACTGGCAGCCACCGGTGTCGCCCCTGTGGGCAGCGGTGCTCCGGAAACGCCAGTGCTGGTGAAAGCCAGCGCCGGCAATACCGGTCCCGAGGGTGAGGAATTCGAAGGCGCGGAAGGTGGCGACGAGCCACGCCGCCGCCGCCGCCGCGGTGGCCGCAACCGCAACCGTCGTGAACGCGATGGTTCCGAGGAAGCGGAAGGCGTGAGCGCTGCTACCTTCACCGTGGCTCCGGCCGAAGGTGAAGCCGGCGCCGCGCCTGCCAGTGTCGCCGTGCGCGCCACCGAAGAGCCGGCAGCCAGCGAAGCCGCCGTCGCCGCCGCCGCCGAGGGCAGCGCTGCCGAAGTCGTCGCCGCGGCTGCCGTGGAAACGACTGCCGTGGAAGCGACCCCGGTCGCCACCGCTGCGCCAGTTGCAGCCGAAGCTGCGCCGGCAGTGGCCCCAGCAGCCCCGGTCGAACCGGTGGTAGCCGCCATCGAGCCAGCCGCCATCGAGCTGCCGGTGCAAGCGCCAGCCGCTGCCCCGGCATCGCCGCAAGCCGTGCTGCCGTTCGCCGAAGCTGCGCCGGCCGCGGCCGAAGCGGCCGCCGAGCCGGCTACCGTGGAAGAAGTCGCCGCGGACGTGGTGGAACCAGCCCCGGCCGCCGAGCCAGTGGTCGTAGCCGCTGCCCCGGCACCGACGCCAGCCCCGACGCCAGCCCCGGCACCGGCCCCAGCGCCTGCTGTCGCCGCACCGGCTGACGTCGACGCCATGCTGTCCGCAGCAGGCCTGTCGATGGCAGTCACCGACCCGGCCAAGGTACGCGCGGCACAGGAAGCAGCGGCAGCCGCCGCCAGCGCCCAGCCGATCCGCGTGCCGCGCGAGCGCAAGGTACAGCCGCCAGTTGCCAGCGAACCGCTGGTGCAGGTTGAAACGAAGGTGAATGGCTAAGCGGCCAGTCGCTGACGAAAAAGGGAAGCCTGGCGCTTCCCTTTTTTACGTCCCCTTGCCGCAAGCCTTACTGTACTGGCTCAAGCTCGGCTTCATCAGCTTTGGCGGGCCCGCCGGCCAGATCGCCATGATGCACGCCGAACTGGTCGAACGCCGCCGCTGGATCTCCGAACAGCGCTTCCTGCACGCGCTGAATTACTGCATGCTGCTGCCCGGACCGGAAGCGACGCAACTGGCCGTCTACATCGGCTGGCTGATGCACCGCACCCTGGGCGGGACCATCGCCGGCGTCCTCTTCATCCTGCCCTCGCTGCTGCTCTTGATCGGCCTGTCGTGGGCCTACATGGCATACGGCAGCCTGCCCGCCGTGGCGGGCATCCTGTACGGCATGAAGCCCGCCGTGGTGGCCATCGTGCTGGCCGCGGCCTGGCGCATCGGCCAGCGCACCCTGCGCAATCACCTGCTGGCAGCGATCGCGTTGGCGGCCTTTGCCGCCATCAGCTTCCTGCACCTGCCCTTCCCCGCCCTGGTGGCCGGTGCCGCGCTGCTGGGGTGGATCGGCGGCCGCCTGCGCCCGCAACTGTTCGCCCTGGGCCACGGCGCGCCAGGCCCGGCCAGCCACGCCGCCGGCGCAGCGCACGCCCCGGCCCTGATCGATGACGACACGCCCACCCCGCCGCACGCCCGCTTCAGCTGGCCCGGCCTGCTGCGCGCCGCCGCCGCCGGCCTGGCCCTGATGGCAGGCGCCTGGCTGCTGCTGGCCTGGTGCTTCGGCGTGGAGCAGCCGCTGGCGCAGATGGGCTGGTTCTTCAGCAAGGCCGCGCTGATGACCTTCGGCGGCGCCTATGCCGTGCTGCCCTATGTCTATCAGGGCGGCGTCGAGCACTTCCAATGGCTGAGCGCCGCGCAGATGGTGGACGGCCTGGCCCTGGGTGAAACCACGCCCGGCCCCCTGATCATGGTGGTGGCCTTCGTCGGTTTCGTCGGCGCCTGGTCGCACGAGGCGATTGCCGGCCAACCGGCCCTGGCCGGCGTGCTGGGCGCCGTGGTGGCGGCCTGGTTCACCTTCGTGCCCTCGTTCATCTTCATTCTGGCCGGCGGCCCGCTGGTCGAGTCCACGCGCGGCAACATCCGCATGACCGCCCCGCTGACGGCCATCTCCGCCGCCGTGGTGGGCGTGATTGCCAGCCTGGCACTATTTTTCGGCCTGCACGTGTTCCACCCGGAGGGCCGCTGGGAATGGCCCGCCGTGTGCATCGCCGTCGCAGCGGCGGTGGCCTTGATGCGGTTTAAGCAAGGGACGATCCGTGTATTGATTGCCTGTGCGATTGCCGGTGTCGTGCTATCGTACCGGGTGTAACCGCACACCGCAGCATGACCGAAAAAATCATCCTTCTCAACGATGGCCGCAGCCAAGCGCCCGCCATCCCTGCCACGCTCGAGGCGCCCAGCGGCAGCCTGCTGGACCGCTTCGCCCGTCCCCTGCACGACTTGCGCATCTCGATCACGGACCGCTGCAATTTCCGCTGCGTCTACTGCATGCCGAAGGAAGTGTTCGACAAGGACTACCAGTACCTGCCGCACAACGCCCTGCTGACGTTTGAGGAGATCACGCGCGTGGCGCGCCTGTTCCTCGAGCATGGCGTGGAGAAGATCCGCCTGACCGGCGGCGAACCGCTGCTGCGCAAGAACGTCGAACGGCTGGTCGAGATGCTGGCCGGCCTGCGCACCGCGAGCGGCAAGCCGCTCGACCTGACGCTCACCACCAACGGCTCGCTGCTGGCGCGCAAGGCGCAGGCATTGAAGGACGCCGGCCTGAATCGGGTCACCGTCTCGCTCGACGCGCTGGACGACGCCACCTTCAAGCGCATGAACGACGTGGACTTCGCGGTGGCGGATGTGCTGCACGGGATCGACGTCGCGCATGCGGTCGGCCTGGGACCGGTCAAGGTCAACATGGTGGTCAAGCGCGGCATGAACGAGCAGGAAATCCTGCCCATGGCGCGCCACTTCAAGGGCTCGCCCGCCATCCTGCGCTTCATCGAGTTCATGGACGTGGGCAGTTCCAACGGTTGGAACATGCGTGACGTCGTGCCGTCGGCGGACGTGGTGCGCATGATCGGCGCCGACATGCCGCTGGCGCCGGTCGATCCGAACTACACTGGCGAAACCGCGGAGCGCTGGCGCTACCTCGATGGCGGCGGCGAGATCGGCGTGATCTCCAGCGTGACGCAAGCGTTCTGCAAGGACTGCTCGCGCGCCCGCCTCTCGACCGAGGGCAAGCTGTACACCTGCCTGTTCGCCACGCGCGGCCACGACCTGCGCGCGCTGCTGCGCGAAGGCCGCAGCGACGCGGAAGTATCGTCCGCCATCGGCGCGCTGTGGCGCGTGCGCGCCGACCGCTATTCGGAACTGCGCACCATCAATACCGAAGGCCTGGTGCAGGGTGCCGGGCGCAAGGTCGAAATGTCATACATCGGGGGATAAGCTGACGATGGAACACAGCATCAGTGCATTGATCCTGGCGGGCGGCCGCGGCACCCGCATGGGGCGCGTCGACAAAGGCTTGCAGCCCTTTCGCGGCGGCACGCTCGCCTCGCATGTGCTGCAGCGGCTCGCGCCGCAGGTGGCCAGCGTCACCATCAACGCCAACCGCAACCTGGGCGCCTACAGCGCGCTGGGCGTGCCTGTGCTGCAGGACGAACTGGAAGGCTATGAAGGCCCGCTGGCCGGCGTACAGACCGGCTTGCGCCATTGCGAGACGGATCTGCTGCTGACGGCGCCTTGCGACTCCCCTTTCCTGCCGGCCGACCTGGCGCAGCGCCTGTCCGATGCGCTGCACGCGCAAGGCGCCGACCTGGCCGTCGCCGCCACGCTGGAAACCGACGAAACCGGCAACACGCACACGCAGCTGCATCCGGTGTTCTCCCTGGTGCGCAAGAGCGCCCTGCCGGCGCTCGACGCCTACCTGGCCACCGGGGCGCGCCGCATGGACGGCTGGTACAAGTCGATCAAGGTGGCCGAGGTCCTGTTCAACGATGCCGCCGCCTTCCGCAACATCAATACGCTGACCGAACTGCAGAAGGAGGAAGAAGCCGCCGCCAATCCTTCGCTGAAGGACGTGGCCAGCTGCCTGTCCGGCTACGACCCGGACGCGCTGCCGGTACGCAGCGCGCAGCGCATCATCCGCGATTTCATCCAGCCGGTGCGCGGCGTCGAGAAGGTTGCGCTGCGCAGCGCCCTGGACCGCGTGTTGGCGGCGGACGTGATTTCGCCGATCAACGTGCCGGCTCACGACAATTCCGCGATGGATGGTTTCGCCTTTGCCGGCGACCAGCTGAAGGCAGAGGGCAACACCACGCTGAAGGTGGTGGGCACCGTGTATGCCGGCCGCCCCTCGGCGCTCAAGCCAAGGCCGGGCGAATGCGTGCGCATCATGACCGGCGGCGTCATGCCCGAGGGCTGCGACACCGTGCTGCCGCAGGAACTGGCGGCCGACCTGAGCGAGGTTGCCGTCACCATCGCGCCCAACACCGTGCGCACGGGCGACAACCGCCGCTTCAAGGGCGAGGACCTGGCCGTCGGCTGCGCCGCCCTGAAGAAGGGCAAGACGCTGCGCCCGGCCGACCTGGGGCTGCTTGCTTCGCTCGGACTGGCCGAGGTTGCGGTCCAGCGCCGGCTGCGCGTAGCCTTCTTCTCCACCGGCGACGAACTGCGCTCGATCGGCGAAGCGCTGGCCGAAGGCTGCGTCTACGACAGCAACCGCTATACCCTGTTCGGCATGCTGCAGCGCCTGGGCTGCGATATTGTCGACATGGGCATCGTGAAGGACGATGCCGAATCGCTGGAAGAGGCGCTGCGCACCGCCTGCGAATGCGCCGACGCCGTCATCACCTCCGGCGGCGTGTCGGTCGGTGCCGCGGACTACACCAAGCAGGTCATGGCCACGCTGGGCGACGTCCATTTCTGGAAAATCGGCATGCGGCCCGGGCGCCCGATGGCGTTTGGCCGTATCCGCTCCAACGGCCACAGCGCCTATCTGTTCGGGCTGCCGGGCAATCCGGTGGCCGTGATGGTGACCTTCTACTTCTTCGCCCGCGACGCCCTGCTGCGCATGATGGGCGCCGACGCGCCCGGTGACCAGTTGCTGCGCGCCCGCTCGGCGCACGCCATCCGCAAGAAGCCGGGCCGCACCGAATACCAGCGCGGCATCCTGTCCACCGCGCTGGACGGCACGCGCGAAGTGCGCATCACCGGCTCGCAAGGCTCCGGCATCCTGCGCTCGATGTCGGAGGCAAACTGCATGGTGGTGCTGCACGACGAGCAAGGCAATGTCGCCGAAGGCGATCTGGTCGACGTGATTGTCTTCGAGGGCCTGGTCTAGTAGCGGTAGCAGTGCGCCTGCTGCGCCTCGCTGCGCAGCAGCGCCGTGGTCCAGGCCTTCAGGTTTTCTTCAGACGCATCCTGCTTCCCCGCTTCATCGATGGCCCGCCCGGCCGTCTTCATGGCGTTTCCATGCGACCGGACGGTTCCGGTTCGGCATCGGCATCGGCGCCGTCCACGGCGCCCAGCATCAGCAGGGCCGCTTCGGCGGGCAGCGCTTCGACGGATTTGAGCTTGCGCGCCATCTGGCGGCTGCGCACCTCGGCGCTTTCGATATTGCGTGCGGCGCGCTCCAGGGTGGTCTTGGTGGCGGCCAGCACGTCGCCGAACTTGGCAAATTCCGTCTTCACGGCGCCCAGCACCTGCCACACTTCCGAGGAACGCTTTTCCAGCGCCAGCGTGCGGAAACCCATCTGCAGGCTGTTCAGCAGCGCCGTCAGCGTGGACGGGCCGGCGATGCTGACGCGGTGCACGCGCTGCAGTTCGTCGGCCAGGCCGGGACGGCGCATCACTTCCGCATACAGGCCTTCGGTCGGCAGGAACAGGATGGCGAAGTCGGTGGTCAGCGGCGGGGAAAGGTATTTTTCGGCGATGGTGCGCGCTTCGTTGCGCACGGCGCGCTCCAGTTCGCGCCCGGCTGCGGCGACACCTTCGGCATCGGCGCGGTCGGCCGCTTCCAGCAGACGTTCGTACTGCTCTTTCGGGAACTTGGCGTCGATCGGCATCCACACCGGCGCCCCGCCCTCCTTCTGGCCCGGCAGCTTGAGCGCGAATTCGACGCGCGCATTCGTGCCGGGCACGGTTTCCACGTTCTTGGCGTATTGCTCGGGGGTGAGGATTTGCTCGAGCAGCATTTCCAGCTGCACTTCGCCCCACGTGCCGCGCGTCTTCACGTTGGTCAGCACGCGTTTCAGGTCGCCCACGCCCAGCGCCAGCTGCTGCATTTCGCCCAGGCCCTGGTGCACCCGTTCCAGGCGCTCGGACACCTGGCGGAACGATTCCGTCAGGCGCGTCTCCAGCGTTTCGTGCAGCTTCTCGTCGACCGTCTTGCGCATCTCTTCCAGCCGCGCGCCATTGTCGGCCTGCAGTTCGCGCATCTTCGTTTCCAGCGCCACGCGCACTTCCAGCAGGCGGCGCGTGTTCGACTCGGTCAGCACTTCGATCTGGCGCCGCATGGTCTCGAGCTGCTGCACGGTGGCCGCATGGGCCTGCGCCAGCGTGTTGCCCATTTCCTGGCGCTGCGCCTGGGCCGTGGCCTGCAGTTGCAGGCGCACTTCGCGCTCCACGCGGTCCAATTGGTCAGCAACATCGCTGGCACGGCTGCGCAGCAGCGTGACGATTTGCAGGACGACGATGAGGGCGGCCAGCGCCAGCAGGATATGCAGCTCCATCAATCGGCCTTGTTCCGCATCCAGTCGGCGGTCTGGTAGAACGATTCCATCAGGCGCAGGCGCAAGTCTTCGGCAATGCCGACATCCTGCATGGCCCAGGCCATGCAGCGCAGCCACTGGTCGCGTTCACTGGAACCAACCGCAAACGGCAGGTGGCGCGCGCGCAGGCGCGGATGGCCGAAGCGTTCGATGAACAGGTCGGGACCGCCCATCCAGCCGCTCAGGAACCAGAACAGTTTGTCGCGCGAACCCTCCGTGCTGGGCGGGTGCATGGCGCGGATGCCGGCAAACTCCGGCTCCAGCTCCATCAGGTCGTAAAAGCGGTCAACCATCTCGCGCAGCTTGGTCTCGCCGCCGATGACATCGTATAGGGTGCGGGCTTCATCATTCATAGAGCAATGATAGCGCATGGGCGTATTGATGTGGATCAAGCTTGCTGCTGATTCTGCGCAAAACATCGCCGCAAGCGGCCATCATTAACGGATGATCCCACGCCTGATCCGATCCATGCTGCGCACGCGCAGCGCCGACGAAATCGCCCACCTGCGCCTCGCCGCTTTAAGCTGGGTAGGCATCACCTGCTTCCCGCTGTACTACGTCATCTTTACCTGGCTGCTGCCGCAGCCCTACGAAAGCCTCCCCCTGCGCATGGCCGGCATGGCGCTTGCCGTGGGCGGCCTGCGGGCGCGCAGGCTGCCGCCCAGGCTGCGCGACATCTATACCCTGCTGCTGGTGACGTTCGAGCTGCCCTTCTTCTGCACCTTCATGTTCCTGATGAACCGCGCCAATGCGACCTGGTCGCAGGTGATGCTGGTCATGCTGGTGGCGCTGTTCCATTTCGACTTCCGCAAGGCCTTGCGCATCGCCGGAGCGGGCATTGCGGCCGGCGCCTTGCTGGCGGCGGCACTGGGTGCGGGCGACATGCTGCTGTCCACCGCCGTGCTGCAGCTGCTGCCGGTACAACTGTTCCTGGTGGCCTGGATGTGGGTGTTCTCGCTGGGCCGCAAGGCGCTGGAGGAAGAGAAACTGGAAGGGTTGGGCGAAGGGCTGGGCGCCGTGGCGCACGAAATGCGCACGCCGCTGGCCAGCCTGGACGCCAACGTGCGCGGCCTGTCGCGCATGCACCAGCGTACCGGCCAGGAAAACCCGGTCATGCGCCAGGCGCTGGCGCGCATGCAGTACGAGGTGCGCCACATGAACCACATGATCGACCTGTTCCTGCTCAGCGCCCAGGCGGTGCGGCAACAGCTGGACCCGCATGAAACCGTGTCCATGCTCGATACCGTGGAATCGGCGCTGCGCCGCTATCCCTTCACCGGCGAAGCCCAGCGCCAGCTGGTGGCGCTGCAGGTGCGCGGCGACTTCCGCTTCGGCGGCCAGAGCGAACTGGCCATCATGCTGCTGCTGAACCTGTTGCGCAACGCCTTGCAGGCGGTGCAGCGCGCCGGCAAGGGGCGGGTGCGCATCGTGATCGACGGCGCCCGCCCGCAGCCGCGCGTGCTGGTCATCGATACCGGCTGCGGCATCGCCCGGCGCCACCTGCCGCTGATTTTCCAACGCTTCTTCACCTATCCGGAGCATAATGGCGCCGGCATCGGCCTGGCGCTGTGCCGCCAGGTGATGCAGGCGTGGGATGCGCGACTGCATTGTGTCTCCCGCGAGCAGGCTTATGCTATCTTTGTGCTCGAATTTCCCTCTCACTCCAGCCGCTGACCATGAAACTGCCAGTTTACGCCCACCCAACCATGACCGTCCTGGTGGACGATAGCGATACCTTCCTGCACAGCCTGGTATTCCAGCTCGATCCGATGCAGGCCAGCGTCTGCTTCCACGACCCGCTGCAGGCGCTGGAATGGTTCAAGGCGAACGGCAGCAGCAGCGAGCTGCCCTTGCAGGTGGATTTCGACAATCCGAACCAGTCGGCGGAACAGCGCAACGTGGCGGTGGACCTGGAGCGCATCTACCGCATTTCCGGCCAGCGCCAGCGCTTTTCCATCCCTTCCGTGCTGGTGGTCGACTATTCGATGCCGCAGATGAACGGCGTGGCGTTCTGCCAGGCGATCCAGCACCTGCCCTGCAAGAAGATCCTGTTTACCGGCCAGGCCGACGAAAAGATCGCGGTCGACGCCTTCAACCGCGGCCTGATCGACCGCTACATCAAGAAAAGCGCCGACGATGCGCTGGACCGGCTGGAGGAGGAAGTGGCCGCGCTGCAGAAGGCCTTCTTCCAGGAGCAGTCGGAAACCCTGCTCGACATGCTGGTGCTGCACGAATTCAGCTTCCTGCGCTGCGGCGTCCTGGCGCAGGTGGTGCAGCGCCTGTACCGCGAACACGGCTTCGTCGAGCACTACCCCTTCCCTGCCCCAAGCGGCGTGCTGTTCTTCAACGCGGACGGCGCCGCCAAGCTGATGGTGGTGGAGACGGAACGGGGCTTCCAGTCCCAGGTGGAGATGGCGCGCGACAGCGGCGCGCCGCCGTCGCTGCTGCAGGCGCTGGAGGAAAAACGCATGCTGCCCTTCTTCCCGCCGGACGGCATGTACTCGGACGAAGTGGGCCAGCACTGGCACCGCTACTGCCAGGAGCCGCAGGTGTGCCAGGGCCTGGAAACCTATTACTGGGCCCTGTTCGACGTCGACCCGGCCCTGCTCGACATCCTGCCCACGCCCTACGCCGAATTCCTGCGCCAGCACGCCCCGCCGCTGGCCGCCTAGTCGCGTCCGTGTCCACCTGGGGGTCTGACCCCAAGGTGGACACGGGCTGGGCCGTCAGCCTTCGCGCAGGGTTTGCAGCGGCGGGTGGTTCAGCACGTTGCGCAGGCCAAGCCAGCCGCCCAGCACGGCGCACAGGGCGCCGGCCACCAGGCCCGCCAGCCAGACCCAGATACTGATGGTCCAGGGGAACTTGAACTGGTAGGTGGCCAGCGCCCATCCCATCAGTCCGGCCCCGGTGGCGGCCAGCAGGCCGCCCAGGCCGCCCACCAGCATGAACTCGATCAGCTGCGCCTGCGACAGCTGGCGCCGGGTGGCGCCCAGCGCGCGCAACAGGCCCGCCTCGCGGCGGCGCTCGTCCTGCGAACCCATGAGGGCGGCATACAGCACCAGCACGCCGGACAAGAGGGTGAAGGCGAACAGGAATTCCACCGCCTGGATCACCTGCTCCAGCACCGACTGCACCTGGCGCAGCACGCCGCCCACGTCGATGATGGTCAGGTTGGGGAATGCGCGCGAGAGGGCCGTGTCGGCCGCGGCCGCCTGCTTGGGCAGGTGGAAGGAGGTGATCCAGGTTTGCGGGGCGTCGGCCATCAGCGCGGGGTTGAGGATGACGAAGAAGTTCACGCGCATCGAGCCCCATTCCAGCTTGCGCAGGCTGGTGACCTTCGCCTCCACCAGGGAACCGGCAATGTCGAAGCGTATCGTGTCGCCCAGCTTCAGCTTCAGCGTCTTGGCCAGGCCCTCTTCGACCGATGCTTCGCCTGCGCTGCCGTGCATCGCCCAGGCGCCGGCGGTGACCTGGTTCTGCGGCGGCACCTGCGTCATCGTCGACAGGTTGAACTCGCGCTCGGCCAGGCCGCGCGCGCGCTCATCGGTATAGCTGTCGCGGGTGATCGCCTGGCCGTTCACCGCCACCAGGCGGCCGCGGATCATCGGGTACAGCGGCAGTTCGCGCACGCCGGCATCCTTGAGGCGGGCCGCCAGCGCGTCCTTCTGGTCCGGCTGGATATTGATGATGAAGCGGTTCGGCGCGTCCGGCGGCACGGTATTGCGCCAGGTCGTCATCAGGTCGCCGCGCACCACGGTCAGCAGCAGCAGCGCCATCAGGCCCAGCGACAGCGACACCACCTGCACCACGGTGGCGCCCGGGCGGCGGCGCAGCGAGGTGACGGCGAAACGCCAGGCCTGGTGCGGGAACAGGTTGCGCAGCGGGCGCAGGGCCTGCAGGCCCAGCCAGCCCACCAGGGCGAACACGCCAAAGCCCAGCAGGAAGCCGCCGCCGGTGACGGCTGCCAGTTTCACGTCGTTCGATTGCCACAGGAGCAGCGCGCCGAAGGCGGCAATGCCCAGGCCGTAGGTGGCCAGCGCGGCCGGCTTGGGCGCGGCCTGCTCGCGCCGGATCACGCGGTTGTGCGGCACATTGCGCAGCTGCAAGATGGGCGGCAGGGCGAAGCCGGCCAGCAGCAGCAGGCCGGTGGCCATGCCGTGCACGGCCGGCAGCAGCGACGGCGCCGGGATGTCCGCGCCCACCAAGCCGCCCAGCAGTTCGATCAGCACGTAGTGCGCGCCGAAGCCCACCAGCACGCCCAGCGCGCTGCCGGCCAGGCCCACGAGCAGGAATTCCACCAGGTACAGCACGGTCACCTGGTTCTGCGTCAGGCCCAGGCAGCGCAGCATGGCGCAGGAGTCCAGGTGGCGCTGCATGAAGCGGCGCGCGGCCATGGCCACGGCCACGGCCGCCAGCATGGCCGACAGCAGGCCCACCAGCGACAGGAAACGGTCGGCGCGGTCCAGGGTGGCGCTCATTTCCGGGCGCCCTTCCTCCAGCGATTCGATGCGCACGCCGCGCACGTTGTGCTGCTTGACCTGGGCGCGCAGCCATTCGCCGTACGCCTGGGCCGGCTTGGCGCTGGCGCCGCTGGCGGCCACCAGCAGGCGGTAGCTGATGCGCGAGCCTTCCTGCACCAGGTTGGTGGCCGGCATGTCCGCCAGCGGCAGGAACACGCGCGGGGCGAAGTTGATGAAACCGCCGCCGCGGTCGGGCTCGGCGGCGATCAGCTGCGTCACGCGGAAATGCTTGTCGCCCAGCTGTACCGTGTCGCCGACGGCCACGCCGAGGGTGCCGGCCAGGGCCGGGTCGATCCATGCAGTGCCCGGCGCGGGCGCCGCCGGCGCCGGGGTGCCGATGCTCTCGCTGGCCTGCGCGAAGTCGGTATTGACCTTGACGCGCCCGCGCAGCGGATAGGCCGGGCCGACCGCCTTCAGCGACACCAGGACGGAGCGGGCGGCGTCGCCCTGCCCCGTCTGCGCCATGCTGGGGAAGGCCAGCGTTTCGGCCACCAGCAGGCCGCGCCGCTGCGCCTCGTCGCGCCAGGCGGCCGGGATCGGGTTGTCGTACACCGCCACCAGGTCGGCGCCCAGCAGCTGGTGGGCGTCGCGATTGAGCCCGGCGCGCAGGCGGTCGATGAAGAAGCCGGCCGCCGACAGGGCCGCCACCGCCACCACCAGCGCCACTAGCAGGAAGCGCAATTGCCCGGCGCGCCAGTCGCGCGCCGTCATTCTCAGAGCTTGTCGAAACATTGGTCAGACCACGTTGAATGCAGAAAAATAGGTATCGACTTCGTCCAGGAAGCGCTGCTTCTCCGGCGCCGGCAGGAAGGCCGCCTCGAAGCTGTTGCGCGCCAGCAGGTAGGCATGGGCCAGGCCCAGCGGCAGTGCCTCGAACACGGCGACGAAATTGTCGTTCATGTAGCCGCCGAAGTAGGCCGGGTCGTCGGAATTGACCATCGCCACCAGGCCGGCGTCCAGCAGCTGCAGCAGGTTATGGTCCTGCATGCGGTCGAACACGCGCAGCTTGGTGTTCGACAGCGGGCATACCGTCAGCGGCATGCGCATGGCTGCCAGGCGCCGCGTCAGGGCCGGGTCCTCCAGGCAGCGCACGCCGTGGTCGATGCGTTCCACCTTGAGCAGGTCGATGGCTGTTTCGATATACGCCGGCGGCCCCTCTTCCCCGGCATGGGCCACCAGGTGCAAGCCGAGGTCGCGGCAGCGCGCGAAGACGCGGGCGAACTTTTCCGGCGGGTGGCCGACCTCGGAGGAATCGAGGCCGACGCCGATGAACTTGTCGCGGTAAGGCAGGGCCGCTTCCAGCGTGGCGAGCGCGTCGTCTTCGCTCAGGTGGCGCAGGAAGCACAGGATCAGCTTGGCGCTGATGGGGCCCTCGGCGCAGGCGCGGTGGATGCCGTTGATCACGTCGCCGATCGGCACGCCGCGCGCAGTATGGGTTTGCGGGTCGAAGAAGATCTCGGCGTGGCGCACGTGGTCGGCCTGGGCCCGCTGCAGGTAGGCCGCCGTCATGTCGTAAAAATCCTGTTCCTGGCGCAGCACGCTGGCGCCGGCATAGTAGATGTCGAGGAACGATTGCAGGTCGGTGAAGGCATACGCCGCGCGCAGCGCTGCCACCGACGGATAGGACAGCTGGACGCCGTTGCGCTCGGCCAGCGCGAAAATCAGTTCCGGCTCGAGCGAGCCTTCGATATGAATGTGCAGTTCGGCCTTCGGCATGTTCTGCACGATGGAACGCATGGGGCTGGTCATGTTCAGTTCTCTTTCACCGCTGGTAAGTAGTTGGCATCTTACTTCAATTAAGTGTGCTGCAGAGTCGCGCCAGCCGTGCTACTGTGGCGCCAAGACGCGAGGGGATCGTCACTGCTTTACTTCTCCATCCAATAGAGCAATAATAAATTTCATCAACGTAAGATGCGTTTCGAGCCCGGCAACCATCCCCCCGCCGGCTAATAATGATCCAGCTCCGAGCCTCGGGCAATCCCTGGCACCTCAGGCAAGCTGGCAAAGGATTAGAGCAGGCCTGCAGCCCCAGCTTCGACTGCCGACCATGTGACTAGTAGATTATTCATTAAAGGACATTCACATGACCATTTTTGACAACTACGCAGCCCGCTACGAGCGCACCAAGGAAGAGGAAATGTCCCTTTCCGAGTATCTTGCGCTATGCAAAAAGGACCGCCTGACCTATGCCTCGGCGGCCGAACGCATGCTGGCAGCCATTGGCGAACCTACCCTGGTCGATACGCGCAACGACACGCGCCTGTCCCGCATCTTCGCCAACAAGGTCATCAAGATTTACCCCGCCTTCCGCGAGTTCTACGGCATGGAAGACGTCATCGAGCAGGTGGTCGCCTACTTCCGCCATGCGGCCCAGGGCCTGGAAGAGCGCAAGCAGATCCTCTACCTGCTGGGCCCCGTGGGCGGCGGCAAGTCGTCGATTGCGGAAAAGCTCAAGTCCTTGATGGAACAGGTGCCCTTCTACTGCCTGAAGGGCTCGCCGGTGAACGAATCGCCGCTCGGCCTGTTCAGCGAAGTGGAGGACGGCACCATCCTGGAAGAGGATTACGGCATCCCGCGCCGCTACCTGCGCAACATCCCGTCGCCGTGGGCGGTCAAGCGCCTGCACGAATTCAATGGCGACATCAACCAGTTCCGCGTGGTCAAGCGCTACCCGTCCGTGCTCAAGCAGATCGCCATTTCCAAGACGGAACCGGGCGACGAGAACAACCAGGACATTTCCTCCCTGGTGGGCAAGGTCGACATCCGCAAGCTGGAAGACTACGCCCAGGACGACCCGGACGCCTACAGCTATTCCGGCGGCCTGTGCCTGGCCAACCAGGGCCTGATGGAATTCGTGGAAATGTTCAAGGCGCCGATCAAGGTGCTGCACCCGCTGCTGACGGCCACCCAGGAAGGCAACTACAAGGGCACGGAAGGCTTCGGCGCCATCCCGTTCGAAGGCATCATCCTGGCGCACTCGAACGAGTCGGAGTGGAAGAGCTTCAAGAACAACCGCAACAACGAGGCCTTCCTCGACCGTATCTACATCGTGAAGGTGCCGTACTGCCTGCGCGTGACCGACGAAATCAAGATTTACGAAAAGCTGCTGCACAATTCCTCGCTCGACAAGGCGCCGTGCGCGCCCGGCACCCTGCGCATGATGTCGCAGTTCGCCATCCTGTCGCGCCTGAAGGAGCCGGAAAACTCGAGCATTTTCAGCAAGATGCTGGTGTACGATGGGGAAAACCTGAAGGATACCGATCCCAAGGCCAAGTCCATCCACGAATACATGGACTATGCCGGGGTCGACGAAGGCATGAGCGGGCTGTCGACGCGCTTTGCCTTCAAGATCCTGTCCAAGGTGTTCAACTTCGACTCCACCGAAGTGGCGGCCAATCCGGTGCACCTGCTCTACGTGCTGGAACAGCAGGTCGAGCGCGAACAGTTCCCGCCGGAGACGGAACAGAAATACTTCTCCTATATCAAGGAGCACCTGGCCCAGCGTTATGTCGAGTTCATCGGCAAGGAGATCCAGACCGCCTACCTGGAGAGTTATTCCGAATACGGCCAGAACATCTTCGACCGCTACGTGACCTTTGCCGACTTCTGGATCCAGGACCAGGAATACCGCGACCCCGATACCGGCGAGAGCTTCGACCGCGAAGCGCTGAACAACGAACTGGAAAAGATCGAGAAGCCGGCCGGGATTTCCAACCCGAAGGACTTCCGCAACGAGATCGTCAACTTCGGGCTGCGCGCGCGCGCCAACAACGGCGGCAAGAACCCGGCCTGGACCAGTTACGAGAAATTCCGCACCGTGATCGAAAAGAAAATGTTCTCCAATACGGAAGAATTGCTGCCGGTGATTTCCTTTAACGCCAAGGCCAGCGCCGAGGATGCCAACAAGCACGCCGACTTCGTGGCGCGCATGGTGGAAAAGGGCTACACGGCCAAGCAAGTGCGGCTGCTGTGCGAATGGTATCTGCGCGTGAGGAAGTCGTCCTGATGCAAAAGGTGGATAATCAGGACGCGCCACATCAAGCAGCAGGAGGCACATGACTTACCTCATCGACCGACGTTTGCAGGGCAAGAACAAGTCCGCCGTCAACCGCGAACGATTTTTGCGGCGGTACAAGGGCCAGATCAAGGATGCGGTCGGGCGCGCCATCAAGGGGCGCTCGATCACCGACATCGAAAATGGCGAGAAGGTCTCGATTCCCGTCAAGGACGTGAACGAACCGTCGTTCGGCCATGCCCATGGCGGCGTCTGGGAAGTGGTCAATCCCGGCAACCAGGAGTACCAGAAGGGCGATCTGATCAACCGCCCCAAGGGCGGTGGCGGCAGCGGCCGCGGGCGGGCCGGCAACAGCGACCAGACCAGCGAGGATGATTTCATCTTCGAACTGTCGCGCGAAGAATTCATGAACTACTTCTTCGAGGACCTGGAACTGCCGCACATGGTCAAGACCCAGCTGACCGCGACCACCGAGTTCAAGCAGCAGCGCGCCGGCTACACCGTGTCCGGCACGCCGTCCAATATCCACGTGCTGCGTTCCCTGCGCGGCGCGCTGGGCCGGCGCATCGCCGTGGGCGGTTCCTCGCGCAAGCGTCTGATCGAGGCCGAGCGCGAACTGGAGGAACTGCTGGTGGCCGGGGCGCCGCTGGACGACCCGCGCGTGATGGAGCTGAAGAAGCTGGTGCACCACCTGCACACGCGCCTGCTGGCCATCCCTTACATCGACCCCTTCGACCTGCGCTACTCGAACCGCATCAAGGTACCCAAGCCGATGACGCAGGCCGTGATGTTCTGCATCATGGACGTGTCGGGCTCCATGGATGAGCAGCGCAAGGACACGGCCAAGCGCTTCTTCATCCTGCTCTACCTGTTCCTCAAGCGCGTCTACGACAAGATCGAAGTGGTGTTCATCCGCCACCATACGGCCGCCTCGGAAGTGGACGAGAATGAATTCTTCCATTCGCGCGAATCGGGCGGCACCGTCGTGTCCTCGGCCCTGCACCTGCTCAACAAGGTGATCGACGAACGCTTTGGCGGCGGCAGCTGGAACGCCTACGTGGCGCAAGCGTCGGACGGCGACAACTGGGACAACGATTCCGTGCTGTGCCGCCAGCTGCTGGTCAACACCATCATGCCCAAGGTGCAGTACTACACCTATGTGGAAATCACCGACGGGCCGCCGCAGAACCTGTGGGAGCAATACTCGCAGGTGCCGGAATACCACCAGCACTTCGCCATGCAAAAGATAGTCACGCCGGCCGATATCTACCCGGTGTTCCGCGAACTGTTCAAGAAGCAGCCAAAATGAACCAGATGACCAAACGCCCCCCGCATCCCCGGGCCCTGCCGGAGCAGTCGGAGTGGACTTTCGAACTGATCGAGCAGGCGCACGAGGAAATCCGGCGCGTGGCCGGCAATTTCGGGCTCGATACCTACCCGAACCAGCTGGAAATCATCACGGCCGAACAGATGATGGATGCCTACACCTCGGTCGGCATGCCGGTGTCGTATGCGCACTGGTCCTTCGGCAAGCACTTCCTGGCCACCGAGAAAGGCTACAAGCGCGGCCAGATGGGGCTCGCCTATGAGATCGTCATCAATTCCAATCCCTGCATCGCCTACCTGATGGAGGAAAACAGCCTGACCATGCAAGCCCTGGTCATTGCCCACGCCGCCTACGGCCACAATTCCTTCTTCAAGGGCAACTACCTGTTCCGCACCTGGACCGATGCGGACGCCATCATCGATTACATGGTCTTTGCCAAGAACTACATCACCGAATGCGAACAGCGGCACGGCATCGATGCGGTGGAACTGCTGCTCGATTCCTGTCATGCCATCCAGAACTATGGGGTCGACCGCTACAAGCGGCCTGCCAAGCTGTCCTTGGCGCAGGAGCAACTGAAACAAAAGGAACGCGAAGCCTACCTGCAATCGCAAATCAACGAGCTGTGGCGCACCGTGCCGCGGCGCGAAGAGGAAGCGGTCGACAAGCCCGCGCCGCGCTTCCCGCCCGAGCCGGAAGAGAACCTGCTGTACTTCATCGAGAAGTACGCGCCGCTGCTGGAACCCTGGCAGCGCGAAATCGTGCGCATCGTGCGCAAGATCAGTCAGTACTTCTACCCGCAGCGCCAGACCCAGGTGATGAATGAGGGCTGGGCCACGTTCTGGCACTACACCATCCTCAACCAGCTGTACGACGAAGGCGTGGTGAGCGACGGCTTCATGATGGAGTTCCTCAAGAGCCATACCAACGTGGTGTACCAACCGCCCGTGCACAGCCCTTATTACAATGGGATCAATCCCTACGCCCTGGGCTTCGCGATGATGTCTGACATCAGACGAATCTGCGAACACCCCACCAGCGAAGACCGCGAATGGTTCCCCGACATTGCCGGCAGCGACTGGAAGAAGACGCTGGACTTCGCGATGCGCAATTTTAAGGATGAAAGTTTCATTGCCCAGTACCTGTCGCCGCGCCTGATCCGCGAGTTCCACTTCTTCGCCGTCCTCGATGACGACAAGAATGACAAGCTGGCCGTATCGGCCATCCATGACGAGCTGGGCTACCGCTATGTGCGGCAAATGCTGGCCGACCAGTACAACCTCGGCACGCGCGAACCTAATATACAGGTGTGGTCGGTGAACACCCGCGACGACCGCGCCCTGACACTGCGCCACACGCAGTACAACCGCCGCCCCCTGAACCAGCAGGCCAACGAGGTACTCAAGCATGTGGCCCGCCTGTGGGGATTCGACGTCCACCTGGACACGGTCGGACCCGACGGGCAGGTGGTCAGCACCATCGAGTGCAAGCGCGAAAAGCGCAACCGCGTGATCTGACAGCGCCGTTTTGACAGAGTTACGTCGAAGCAACACACTTCGCCAAATTTCCTATGCCTTGCCGACATTGTTGGCGAGGAATCTTCCGTGTTGGCGAAAAACTGATGAAGATCAATCGCAAGTGCGAAAAAACGCTCAATTTTCTCTTGCTTTTTCCGGCGGACGGTCCCGGCGCGGTCCGATGCCAGCCTGCCAATATGGGGCTAAGGGCATGAAATTTAAACGGTTTTCGGGACAAAATTCTATGCAAAAATCCAAAATTCGTATGTATAATTCGCCGACGT
>JAJTCO010000069.1 GCA_021323265.1 Pseudoduganella sp.
AGCAAGTCGGTCCCACCCCTTCCCATCCCGAACAGGACCGTGAAACGACTTTGCGCCGATGATAGTGCTGCAACCAGTGTGAAAGTAGGTTATCGTCAGACTAATTAACAACGCAAAAAGGCCCGCTAACTAGCGGGCCTTTTTGCATTTGTGCTATCTTTTCGGCCATGACAGACGACTGGCAGCAAACGATAGCGCGAGCGCTCTCCTCCACCTCCGACGCGGATAGTTTGCAGGCCACGGCCGGCGATGCGGCACGCAGCCTGGGATACGATTTTTTCGCCTACGGCATCCGCATGCCCTTACCCCTTTCGCGTCCGCAGACGCTGATGATCAACAACTACCCGCCGCAATGGCAGCAGCGCTATGTGGAGCAGTCCTACCTGAATGTCGATCCCACCGTTGCGCATGCCTTGCACTCGACGGCGCCTGTGCAGTGGTCCGAAAGTTTGTTTGCCCCCGCGCGCCACCTGTGGGAGGACGCGCAAGGCCATGGCCTGCATGTCGGCTGGGCCCAGGCGGCGGTGAACGCGCACGGTGCGGTCGGCATGCTGACGCTGGCCCGCTCGGGCGAGGCGATTTCCGATGGCGAGCTGGCAGCCAATGGCCTGCGCATGCATTGGCTGGTCCATGCGGTCCATGAAAATGCCGCGCGCGTGCTGGCGCCCCAGTTGCCGCAACTGCCGCAACTGACCGAGCGTGAGTGCGATGTGCTGCGCTGGACTGCCGATGGCAAGACTTCCAGCGAGATCGGCGACATCCTTGGCGTTTCGGAGCGTACCGTGAATTTTCATATCAATAACTGCATGGAGAAACTGGGCGCAGCGAACAAGACTGCCTGTACCATCAAGGCTGCCATGTTGCGCCTGATCTGACTACTGTCAGGTCTGACAGCTATTCCCGTCCCTTGCCCGCACGGTCTAATGCGGGCCATACAGAAAAAGGGGACTTCATGCAAATCAGGTACATCGTGCCGGCCATCGCGCTGGCACTGAGCGGCTGTTCGGTCACCACAGGGAACGGTATCCGCTTCTTTGCCGGCGAGGGTGCCACGCCGCGCCCCGAACACAGCGCTCCGCCAAAGCTCGAGCAGGCTGCGAAGGAATGGGCGCGCATCGCCGCTCCCGGCGTGCTGGTGGTGGGCGATGCCGGCGCCATGAACACGCTCGATGGCAAGCAGCTGCGCGCCATGCACAAGGCTTTTGCTACCGGCGGCAACGCGGACGATTTCGCGGCGCGCATGGGCGGCTGGGTCAACATTGAGACTTTTGGCCTGGCCGGCTTCGTCAAGCTCGAACGCCCGGCGGTCGTGCGCCTGGCCGATGCGGAAAGCGTCGGCTTTGCCTCGCCCGGTGCGGCGCTGTTCGGCGCCACCGGGGACCTGGTGGCCGCACGCAGCGATGCCGACGGCATGCTGGTCCTCGACAAGGTTCTGTGCCGGGAAAAGGTGGACGACTTCAAGACCTGTGCGGCGCGCTACGTGCGCGGGCATTTCAACCAGGCGGGTCTTGAGCTGGACGGCGACCTGTTGCCCAAGCCTAGCGGGCGGCGCATCGACCCCGCATCATATGCCCTTCTGCCGCAGGGAGGTGCGCAATGAGGGCGGCGCATAGTGCGGGCGAGTCGCCCGCTGTCGCTGCGGCGACAAAGATGCTCGTGCTGTCGCAGGTGAGCTTCGCCTATTCCGGCGGCAAACAGGCGGTGTCGGGCCTGTCGTTGCAGCTGGGCGCAGGCATAGTCGGGCTGCTCGGCCCGAATGGCGCCGGCAAGTCGACCTTGATGCGCATGCTTGCGACCCTGACACGGCCCACGCAAGGCCGGATCCTGTGGAAAGGGCGCGACATCGCCCAGGACCCCGAAGCGCTGCGCCACGAGCTCGGCTACCTGCCGCAGGATTTCGGCGTCTATCCGGCTCAGACCGCGCGCGAGTTCCTGTGCTACCTGGCTGCCGTCAAAGGTTTGCCGCACGCATCGATTGGTGCGCGCGTTGACGAATGCATCGAGCTGGTCGGACTTGCGGCGGGGCGCGATCGCCCGATCGGCAGCTTCTCTGGCGGCATGCGCCAGCGCGTCGGCATCGCGCAGGCTTTGCTGAACGATCCGGCATTGCTGATTGTCGACGAGCCGACGGTCGGCCTGGATCCGGGCGAACGTCAGCGTTTCCGCAACCTGCTGACCGATCTGGCCGGAAAGCGCCTCATCGTGCTGTCGACCCACATCGTGTCCGACGTCGAGGCAATTGCAACCTCGCTGCTCGTCATGCAGAAGGGCCGTCTGCGTTTCGCCGGCTCGCCGGAAGAACTCGTGCGCGCCGCAGTCGGCAAGGTCTGGGACTGGACGGTAGCGGAGCATGCACTGGAAAGCGCCCGCGCCAGTCACTGTGTGTGCAACGCGCAGCGCCGTGCCGACGGCATCCAGTTGCGCGTCGTGTCGGAGCAGGCGCCGCACGGCGACGCCGTGCCCGCGCTGCCAGGGCTTGAGGAGGCCTACATGGTCGCCCTGGCACACGAGGCCTGAGATGCAAGGTCTTTACCCATTCTTCGCCATCGTTGCCACCGACTGGCGCGAGCGCACACGCTCGCACCGCTTCTGGGCGACGCTGGCCGCAACCGCCGGCCTGGCCTGGTTGTGCTTCCCATCCGCCAGCGCGAACTACATCGTGCTGGGAATTAATGGACACCACCGCGGCCTCTACTCGAGCGCGTGGATCGGCATGGTGCTCGCCATGCTGTCGATCTGGACGTCGCTGGTGGGTTTCTACCTGGTGCGCGGGAGCCTGACGCGCGACTTCGACACGCGCGTGTGGGAACTGGTGGAAGCCACGCCGCTCAAGCGCGGCACCTACCTGGCGGCCAAGTGGTGCGGCAACTTTGCCGTGCTGTTGTCCGTGCTGGGCGTGCAGTTGCTGGTCGGCGTGGTTGCGCAACTGTGGCGAGCGGAAGACAGCGTGCTGCGTCTGGGCGCGATGCTGTCGCCGGTTTTGCTGATCGGCGTGCCGACCACCGCGATGACTGCCATGTTCGCGCTCTGGTTCGACCTGCTGCCGCCATTGCGCCGCACGCTAGGCAACTTCGTCTACTTCCTGCTATGGATTGCGATCCCGGTGTCGATGGTGCGCAGCTTCGACACCTTGCCGCTACACGGCTGGATCAGCGACCCATACGGCATAACGATCTTCCAGCAGCTGGTACAGGATCGCCTGGCGACGCAACTGAGCCAACCCCTAAGCGGCTGCGGTGTATGCGCACTCGGCACCCGCGAACTGGGTACCTTCGACTGGGCACCGTGGGTCATGCCGCCGCTGCAGGTGCTCGGACGTGCCGCCTGGCTCGCGATTCCGCTCCTGGGCGTAGTGCTGGCAGCGCCCCTGCTTGACCGCTACGGTTCCACGCGCCACCACGCAACCGCTGCCACGCGGCGCTGGTCACCGGGTTTGCCGCGCGTGGTCTCGCGCATGCTCGGCCGCGCATTCGGCGGCTCGCGCGCGGGCGTGTTGCTGGAGGCCGAACTGCGCCTGGCGCTGTATGGCCGTAGCCCATGGTGGTGGCTCGCGCTTGCCGCAGCCATGGCGGCGCAGGCGCTGTCGGGCGCACCGGCGCAGGCCAGTTACGCCCTGATGGCGACCTGGATACTGATGGCGCAAGTGGCCGCCGCACCGGCCATGCGCGAAATCGACAGCGGCGCCGGCCCGCTGGTATTCTGCGCGCCGCACGCCGTGCGCCGCATCCTGCTCGCGCGTTGGCTGGGCGCGGCGCTCCTGCTGGTCATTTCCACCCTGCCGGCATTGCTGCGCTTTGCCGCTGCGGCACCGGACGCCGCCGCGGCGACACTGGCTGTCGATCTGTCGCTGGCCACGTGGGCGCTGCTGCTGGCGGCGGTGACGCGCACGGCGCGCACGGCGGAGCTGGCGGTCTTTGTGCTGGCCTACCTTGGCATGCAAGGCTTGCCGCTGCTGGAAGTGACGCGGGCGCCAATGTGGACGCTGCAGGTGCACGCAGCGCTGTTGCCCCTTTCCGCCTTGCTGGCCTGGCTGGCATGGCCGCGCATGGTGGCCAGGTCCGTGTCATAAGCTTGTCACTTCGGCTAACTATGCTGGGCCTTTTTCCAACCTGAGGCCCCATATGAAAACCCTGTCGCTCCTTCCTCTCGCACTCGCCCTGGCCGCATGCGGCGGTAGTGGCGGCGAACCCGCCAAGCCAAGCGTCAATGGCGCGTTCATGGATGCAGCGGTGGAAGGGGCGGACTATGTCGCCGGCACCGCCGCCAAGGCGGCAACCGGTGCGAAGGGCGAGTTCACCTGCAAGGAAGGCGAGACGGTAGCCTTCAGCGTCGGCGGCATTGCGCTGGGCAGCGCCGCCTGCGCCGCCACCATCACCCCGCTGCAGCTGGCGGGCGTGACCGACGTCAAGGACGCCAAGGTCGTCAACCGCCTGCTGGCCCTGCAACTGCTCGATGAAGACAACGATCCTGCGAACGGCATCAAGATCAGTGCGGAAGTGAAAGCAGCGCTGGCGGGCAAGAGTGCCGACTTCAACGCAGCGGCGGCGGATTTCAACAAGGCCATGGCAGCCAACCTGGTTGCAGCCGGCGCAGCCTACGGCGCGCGCGGCATCGACGACGAGCGCCGCATGCTGGTGCGCGAGCATTTCGAAGACACCTTGGCCTCCAAGGTCGGTACGCCGGTGCAGGAAACCTTCACCCAGGCCGCTGCCGCCGTCACCGTGACCCGCTACCAGATCCAGGCCGCCAGCAGTTTCCATATTCCCTATGAAGGCAGCAACGCCAAGGTGAAGGCGGACTTCCCGCTGGGCTTCCTGCCATCCTACGGCTCGGCCCTGGCATTCAAGGGCGTTGCGGCCAACGGCGATCTCGAGTTCTACGGACTGACCGATCGCGGCCCGAACGGCGATGGCCCGAACGTGCCAAATCCGAACGGCAGCGGCAACATGGGCGCCAAGATCTTCCCGGCGCCGGGCTTTGCGCCGTCGATCGGCATCATCACCGTCGGCAAGTCCGGCGCTGTGCTGAGCTCCGTCATGCCGATCAAGGTGGCGGCCGGCGGCAACAGCTCCGGCCTGGCTATTCCCGCGGGCACTCTGGGCAATTCCGCCGAGGTGCCGGTCTTCGATGCCATGAAATACGACGCGGCTTCCAAGGCCGCGTACAGCGCAAATGGCCTGGATCCCGAATCCATCGCGTTGGACAAGAAGCGCAATGCGCTGTGGGTATCGGACGAATACGGCCCCTTCATCGTCAGGATCGACGCCACGAGCGGCGTGATCCAGTCGCGCTATGCGCCGGGCGCCGGCCTGCCGGCCATCTTCGCCAAGCGCCGCGCCAACCGCGGCATGGAAGGCATGGCGCTGGACACTGCCACCGACAAGCTGCACGGCTTCCTGCAAAGCCCGCTGAGCGACGGCAGCGCGCCGTACGCGCTGACTGGCAAGAACGAGCAGGTGGAACGCTTCGCCCGCTTCACGCGCTGGATCGAGTTCGACCCGGCCACCGGTACCACCGGCCGCATGTTCGCTTACCCGCTGAACGGCGCCGACTACCAGGACGGCCGCACCGGCAACGCCAAGCTGGGCGACATGGTCGCGCTGGGCAATGGCAAGTTCATTGTGATCGAGCAGGGCGCGGCGCCAAACGGCAAGGTGTCCAACAAGCTGATGCTGGTGGAAATCGGCGGCGCCACCGACATCGGCGCGGCCGGCTACAATCCGGCCACTTCCGACCTGGAGAAAAGTTCGATGGGCGGGGTGGCGGTCAATGGCGCCGACTGGACCAAGGTGACGGCGCTGAAGAAGACGCAACTGCTGGACCTCAACGCGATCGGCTGGCTGGCGGAAAAGGCGGAAGGCCTGACCATCGTCGACGGCAACACGCTGGCCCTGGTCAACGACAACGACTTCGGCCTGAAGACCAAGGTGTACACGCCTGGCGGCGAAGCCTTGGCCGACGCCGACGTCACCAAGTGCACCGTCGATGCCAATGGCGTCATCATCACCAGCAGCTCGGCAGGATGCAATGCCGCCAACAGCATCCGCGTGGCGCGCGGCGACGACCGCGAGCGCCCCAGCCGCCTGTGGCTGATCAAGTTTTCCAAGGCGCTCAACAGCTACTAAGTTCGTGCGCCGTCCCCCTGTCGGCTGACGCATAATGCCGACAGGGAGGTGGACCATGATTGAACTGGACGGCTCGACGGGCGAAGGTGGTGGGCAGATCCTGCGCACGTCGCTGACCTTGTCGATGATCACCGGCCAGGCGTTTTGCATCCGCAACATCCGCGCCAACCGCGAGCCGCCCGGCTTGCGGCGCCAGCACCTGTCCGCAGTGCGCGCGGCCGCCGTGGTCTCCAACGCATCGCTCAGCGATGCCGCAGTCGGTTCCACGACGCTGGAGTTTACGCCTGGCCGCGTAACGGGCGGCGTCTACGACTTCGATATCGGCACTGCCGGCAGCACGACCCTGGTGCTGCAAACCCTGATCCCCGCCTTGCTGTTCGCCGAGCAGCCGACTGCCGTTACGGTCACCGGCGGCACCCACAACCCCAAGGCGCCGCCCGCCGAATTTCTGCAGCGTGCATACTGCCGCGTGCTGGCCGCCATGGGCGCCGAGGTGGAAGTCGACATTGAACGCTACGGTTTCTATCCCGCCGGCGGCGGCATGGTGTCCGCAGCCGTCTGGCCCTGCCGGCAATTGCAGCGCATTAACCTGCTGGAGCGCGGCGCCCTGCGCATGGCACAGGCGCAGGTGATAGCCGCCCGCCTGCCGGCGCAAGTGGCGCAGCGTCAGTACGCGACGGTGCGCAACCTGCTGGGCTGGGACGCCGAGCAGATGCTTGAGCCGCTCGACCCGGTCACCGCCAGCCCAGGCAATGCAATCTTGCTGAGCATAGACAGCGAAGCGGTGACGGAAGTGTTCTCCGCCATCGGTGACCGCGGCGTGCGGGCGGAAGCGGTCGCGCGCGCCGCGGCGCTGGAGGCGCGCCGCTACCTGGCCTCCGGCGCTGCGGCCGGCGAACACCTCGGCGACCAGCTGATGCTGCCGATGGCCTTGGCCGGCGGCGGCGCCTACACGCTGGACCATGTGTCGCAGCACGCCATCACGAATGCCGAGGTCATTGCGCATTTCCTTCCGGTGACGATCACCTTCGAGCAGGGAGAACGCTTCAATACCTGCTACGTGCGCGCGCGCGACTAGCCGGGTTTTCACCATTGCCGCTGCCGGATAAGATAGCGAAGGTGGGGTGAATGATGAGCAACGAGAAAAAATTCGACGTCATGGACGTTCCGGGTGGTAGCCCGGTGAAAATGTGGACCAAGGGGGTACCGGTGGAGGCGGAAGCGCGCGAGCAGCTGGCCAACACTGCGCGCATGCCTTTCATCTACAAGCACATTGCGGTGATGCCGGATGTGCACCTGGGCAAGGGCTCCACCATTGGCAGCGTGATCCCCACGCTGGGCGCCATCATTCCGGCTGCGGTGGGCGTGGATATCGGCTGCGGGATGATGGCGGCCAAGACCACGCTGAATGCCCGCGACCTGCCGGACAACCTGGGGCGACTGCGCAGTGCGATCGAAAAGGCGATCCCGCACGGCCTGACCCCGAAGTTCCGTGGCCGCGACCGCGGTTCCTGGGAAAACCCGCCTTCGCCGGTGGACGCGGCCTGGGCGCAGCTGAAGAACGAGTTCGATGCGATCTGCGAGAAAACGCCCAAGCTGAGGAACACCAACAACTATCGTCATCTGGGCACGCTTGGCTCGGGCAACCACTTCGTCGAAGTGTGCCTGGACGAGGAGGGCGCGGTGTGGTTCATGCTGCACTCCGGTTCGCGTGGCGTGGGCAACGCCATCGGCTCCCACTTCATCGAACTGGCCCAGAAGGACATGCGCACGCACCTTGCCAACCTGCCGGACAGGGACTTGGCCTATCTGGAGGAAGGTACCAAGCATTACGACGACTACGTCGAAGCCGTTGGCTGGGCGCAGAAGTTCGCCCGCATGAACCGCGAAGTGATGATGCAGAACCTGATCGCCGCTGTGCGCACCGTTATCTCCAAACCGTTCGAAACCCATGTGGAAGCGGTGAACTGCCACCACAACTACGTGCAGAGGGAACGCCACTTCGGCAAGGATGTCCTGATAACCCGCAAGGGGGCTGTCTCGGCCCGCGCCGGCGAGTTGGGCATCATTCCCGGATCGATGGGGGCGAAGAGCTTCATCGTGCGCGGAAAAGGCAACCCGGAAAGCTTCAACAGCTGCAGCCACGGCGCCGGTCGTACCATGAGCCGCACCGAAGCCAAGCGCCGCTTCTCGCTGCAGGACCAAGTCAAGGCGACAGAGGGCGTTGAATGTCGCAAGGATGAAGGCGTGATCGACGAGATTCCGATGGCGTACAAGGACATCGATGCGGTGATGAAGGCGCAGGACGAGCTGGTGGAAGTCGTGCACACCCTGAAACAAGTGGTCTGTGTAAAGGGATGACGATGTCCGCGGACATGTGACACCTGGCGTGACACCTGTTCCAAACTGGAACAGCCGGGCCGCCGTCCAGGGTGGCCAGCATATGGCATGGCGTTTGCTCCTGCATGGGTATTACAACCACATCATGCAGGAGACAACCATGAAACGCATCGTCCTTGCCGCCGTCGCTGCGGCTGCCGTGACCACCTCGCTGTTCGCCTTCGCCCATGGCAACGTAACGCCGCAGGGCGTCGACACCACCGGTTTGCCCGTGCTGGGCGAAAAGTGGCGCGATGAAAACCCCTACAAGGACAACAAGCTGGCGCTGAAGGTCGGTTCTTCCGCCTACAACCAGAACTGCGCCCGCTGCCACGGCATCGAGGCGGTGTCCGGCGGCATCGCACCTGACCTGCGCCAGCTCGACCGCGATTGCGTCGGCATGCGCAACGAAGCGAAGAAGCAGGCCTGCTACAAGGAGATCGACCGCTATTTCCTGTCGTCGCTCAGGCATGGCAAGGTGCGTAATGGCGCCGTCTATATGCCGCCCTTCGAAGGAGTGTTCAATCAGGAAGCCATGTGGGCCATCAAGACCTACCTGGAAACCCGTCGCGAAACCAACTGAGGTGTGTTGCCATGCTCACCCTGCGCCTGCGCGGTATCCGCGCCATACTGCTGATTGGCTGCGCCCTGCTGTTTGCCGCGCTGCCGGTACGCGCCGACTGGAAGAAGGTCGAGGAATCCGGCACCCTCAAGGTTGCCGTCTACAAGGAGTTCGCGCCGTTTTCCGACCGGGACCAGGGCATCGATGTCGACCTGGCCGCCGCCCTGGCGCGCAAGCTGTCGTTGAAACTGAGCCTGCTGCCTTTCCCGGCAGGCGAAAACCTGAATGACGACCTGCGCAACATGGTGTGGAAGGGGCACTACCTCGGTTACGGTCCGGCAGACGTGTTGCTGCACGTACCCGTGGACCGCAACCTGATGGCGTCCAACGACAAGGTGGAGATCTTCGCGCCCTACCATGTGGAGTCGCTGCGGCTGGTGCGCAGCGCACGCAGCATCCCGCATTTCGAAGGAGTGGAATCGTTGGCGGGCAAGCGCATTGGCGTGGAACAGGTGTCGCTGGCGGGCATGCTGATGCTGGGCGAAGGAGGCGGCCGCTTCCGCGACAACGTGCGCCTTCTCCCGACTTCCGCCGAGGCCCTGCAGCAGTTGAAGGCGGGGCAGCTGGATGCCGTTCTGGCCACGCGTTCGGAAATCGAGGCTTCCTTGCGCGGCGATCCGGCGTTTCCGCTGGAGCAGGTCAGCTTCCAGCGCATGCCACGTGCCGGCTGGGCTGTCGGCATGGCCGTGCGCAAGGACAGCACCGATGTCGCTCGCAAGCTGCAGGCGGCGCTGAACGAGCTGGCAGCAAGCGGTGAACTGAAAGCGATCTTCGCACGACATGGCGTACAGCTGGTGCAGCCATGAAGCGGCGCGCCCTTGGCGGCTTGCTGGCGCTGGCGGCGGCAGCGGCCCATGGCGAGGGCGTGCCGTCCGTGGAAGTCGTCGGCATCGCGCCGGCCGGCGTGCTGTCGGCCGAACGCCGCCTGCTGCCCTACGCGGTCCAGCTCGGCGCGGCGATGCAGCAGGGCGAAACGCTGGCCGAAAGCATGTCGCGCACGCTGGCTGGCATCAACCTGAACGAGATCTCCGGCAGTCCTTACCAGCATGACGTGACCTATCGCGGTTTTCGCGCCTCACCTTTGCTGGGAACGGCGCAGGGCTTGTCGGTCTACCTGGACGGCGTGCGGGTGAACGAACCCTTCGGCGATGTGGTGAACTGGGACATGCTGCCGGAAGCGGCCATCGGCCAGGTGCTGCTGGCGCCAGGCTCCAACCCCTTGTACGGCCTGAACACGCTGGGCGGGGCGCTGGTGCTGACGACCCGCAACGGCATGGACGATGCGGGCAGTAACGCCAGCATCAGCGCCGCCACGCATGGGCGGCGCCGGATGGACTTGTCGCATGGCGCGAGCTCGCTGGACGGCTGGCACAGCTACGTTGCCGCCACGCTGTTTCGCGACCGCGGCTGGCGGGCGGATTCGCCGGGACGCCTGGCGCGCCTGTTTGCCAAGGCCGGCCGCCGCCTGCAGCAGACCCAATGGGACCTGTCCCTGCTGGCCGGCGGCAGCCGCCTGGTGGGGAACGGCCTGTTGCCGGACGACCTGTACGCGGACGACTGGCGCAGCGTGTACACCAGCCCTGACCGCAGCCGCAACCAGTTGCGGCAAATCCAGGCCGGCCTGCGTCAGGAGCTTGGAAGTGGGACCAGCGCGTCGCTGTCGGCCTATGCCCGCAGCAGCCGGCGCGACAGCGTCAATGGCGACGTCGCCGACAGCGAGGCGGAGGAGGGCGAACACGAGAGCGAGGCAGCGGCGCCGGCCAGCCTGAACACCGCCGCCACGCGCCAGCGCAGCCAGGGCGCCAGTGCCGGCCTGCAGCGCATGACGGGCGAGCACCGGCTGGCGCTGGGCGCCACCTTCGACCGCAGCAGCGTTTCGTTCGCCCAGTACAGCCAGCCGGGCGCGTTCGGTGAACGGCGCCAGGTGCTGGCGCTGGACGACGGCGCGCGCGAGCTGGAGGCAGCAGTGGATGGCACGGCGCGCAGCGCCGCCGTGTTTGCCAGCGATACCTGGGCTTTCGCTCCACGCTGGGCGTTGACGGCGTCCGCGCGCTTGGGCTGGTCGCGCGTTGCCAACACCCTACGGCACGAGGAGCGCGCAGCGCAGCATGAGGCATTCACCTACCGCAAGCTGAATCCCGCCATTGGCTTCGCCTACGAGGCCGCCGCCGGCGCCACCCTGTTCCTCAACGCTGCGCAGAGCAACCGGGTACCGACCGTGATCGAACTTGGCTGCGCCGATCCTGAACAACCGTGCCGGCTGCCGGTGGGGCTGCAATCGGACCCTTACCTGAAACAGGTCGTCGCGCGCACGGTGGAAGGCGGCATGCGCTGGAAGTCGGGTGAGCAGCAAGCCACCCTGGCCCTCTACCGCACGCGCAACCGCGACGACATCCTGTTCCGCACCGCAGGCCTTGCGCAGCACGGCTACTTCGCCAACTTTCCGCGCACGCGCCACCAGGGCGCCGACCTGACAGCGTCCCTGCGCGCCGATGCCGTGCAGTTCACCCTTGCCTACAGCTTCCTGGACGCCGTGTACGGCGCCAGCGGCAGCCTGTTCACCGGCACGCGCGATGTCCCGGTGCAGGCGGGCACACGCATCGCCGGCCTGCCGCGCCATACGTTCAAGTTTGGCGTGGACTGGCAGGCGACGCCAGGCCTGACGCTGGGCGCCACGCTGCACGCAGCCTCCGGCATGGCAGTCATGGGCAACGAGGATGGGGAGCAGCCGGGCTGGCGCGTCGCCGGCCACGCCCTGTTGTCCCTGCACGCCAGCTACCGCGCGAACGACAGGTGGTCTTGGCATGTGAGGTTGAACAATGCCGCCAACCGCCGTTATGAAACCTTTGGCGCGGTGGCCGCCAACTTCTTCCCCGGCGGCGTGCAGCAGGATGGCCAGCCGCAGCCGGCGCGCTTCGTGGCGCCCGGCGCGCCGCTCAGCGCAACGGCCGGTCTGACGTACAGTTTCTAGAACTGGTACTGGGCGCTGACGCCGGCCGCCCAGTTGCGGCCCGGCGCACCTTCGTAGTAGCGCTTGTTGCTGTCGCCGACGATGACGGAACCCACGTAGCGCCGATCCAGCAGGTTGTTCAGCCGCAGGAACTGGCTGAAGCGCCAGCCGGCCAAGGACTGTTTCGCCACCAGGCGCGCGTTCAGGATGCTGTAGCCCGGCGCCGGCAGTTCGGCATTGGCGTCCTCCGCGAACACCTTGGCCACGGTGAGCGACTCCAGTGCGGCGGTAAGGCGCTCGCCGCTGGCCTTCCACGCGAGTTCGGCAAACAGGCTGGCGCGCGGCACGCCCGACAGGCGGCTGCCTTTGCGCACGTTGCCGAACGGCGTTTCGTAGGTCGCTTTCAGCAGCGTGGCGGCGACGCGGGTGCTGAAGCCGGCCCCCAGCGTGCCGTCCAGCGAAACCTCGGCCCCCTGGCGTAGCGTTTCGCTGGCGTTGCGGTAGCTGGTGCGGCCGCCGCCGGCGGTATCGACCACCAGTTCGTCGCGCGTGCGCACCTGGAACAGGGCGGCATCGATGCGGACCGGCCCGGCGCTGGCCTTGATACCGGTCTCGACATGCGTGCTGCGTGCAGGGTGCAGCTGGAAGTTGAAGCCAGCCCCGGTGCCGGAGTAGAACAGCTCATTCAGGGTCGGCGCTTCGAAGCCGCGCGCCGCCGTGGCGTATGCGTTGAGGTCAGGTGTCAGCTTGTACAGCACGCCCAGCAGCGGCGTGCTGCGGCTGAAGCGCAGGGCGCCGCTGTCGTTGCCATTGGCCAGGAAGCGGTCATCCACCGAGACGCGCATGCGGCTATGGCGCAGGCCGGCCGTGAACTGCCAGCGCTTCCCCTGCCATTCCGCCTGAAGGTATGGATCGGTGCTGGACACCACATCCTGCTCGTCGCGCCGCAGCCTGCCCTGCACACCGAAGGTATTGCCGACGAAGTTCTCATAGCCCTTGCGGTCGTCGCTGGAACGGCTGTATTCCACGCCAAAGGTGGTGACCAGCTGGCCACCGGCCAGCCCCCGCATGTCCTGCCAGTTGATGTCGGTGCCGTGGAAGTCGCGGTCGAAGTCGACCACACCGCCGGAATGGCTGGCGGGCGCCTGGAAACCCTTGGAGAAGGACTGGAACTGGGTCACGCGGCGGTTGCCGCCCCACAGACCCACGTGCAGCCGGCCGGCGGCAAAGCGCTGGTCCCAGCTGGCGCCACCCTGCTGGTGCTCGATGCTCTTGCGTGTGTCGTAGCGCTCGGCCAGCGTGCGTTTGGGCACCTGTGTGTCGCTGGCGTCGATCTCGCCGGCGCGCGGGTCGCGCTGCCAGGTGGACCAGGTCACACCCAGCGGGTCCTGCGTGTCCTTCTGGCGCAGCCCATTGGCCACGAGCACCAGCTTGGCGCCCGCCACCGGCTGCAATGTCAACTTGGCCATCGCCTGGTCGCGCCGCGCCGCACTGTGGTCGCGGTAACCGTCCGTCTCGAAGCGGGAAGCATCGAGCACGTAGCCGATGCCGGCCGCGCTGCCCTGGGCATTCAGGTTGGTCTTGCGCAGACCGTCGCTGCCGGCGGAAAAGCCGGCTTCCACCGCAGGGGCGCCTTCGCCGTCGCGGGTGAAGAGCTGGATCACGCCGCCGGCATGGTTGCCGTAGATGGCGGAGTAGGGGCCGCGCAGGACTTCAATGCGCTCGGCCATGTCGAGGTTGAAGGTGGCGGCCTGGCCCTGGCCGTCCGGCATGCTGGCCGGGATGCCGTCGGTCACCAGCCGCACGCCGCGCACGCCGAATGCGGAGCGTGCGCCGAAGCCGCGCGACGAGATCTGCAAATCCTGCGCGTAGTTCTGGCGGTTCTGCACCACCAAGCCCGGCACGGCGGCCAGGGCCTCGGATGCGTTGATGCGCAACTGGCCTTCGCGGATGCGCGCGGCGTCCAGCACGTCGACGGCGGCCGGCAGGTCGAAGCTGGCGTGTTCGGTACGGCTGCCGGTGATTACGACGATGTCGCTGATCGCGGCTCCTTCGGGCGCTGCCTGCGCCAGCGCGGGAGAGAACAGGCTGGCCAGCAGTCCGGCCAGGGTGGTTAATCGGATGGGATGCATTTCAGTCTCCTCGGATGTGTTCGCGTGCCCGCTGTGCAGGTCTCGCCAACACATAAGCAATATGCCTGCCATGGCCGCGAAGCGCCGCACGGTTGCTGGCATATCGCTTGCATGGCAAATGGGCACACACCATACCAAAGGAGACATCATGAGGGCAATCCTGTTCATGGCGCTGTGCGCTGCCGGCGCCGCCGGCGCGGCGCCCTTCGCCTACGTGCCGAACGAAAAATCCGGCACCATCAGCGTGATCGACACCGCCAGCGATACCGTGGTGCGGCAGCTGGGCGCCGGCCAGCGGCCGCGCGGCATCGGCAGCGACCCGGCGGGCCGCCAACTGTTCGTCAGCGATGCCGCCAGCGGCAGCCTGCTGGCGATCGACAGCCAGGCCGGCGGCAGCGTGGCGCTGGCGCTGGGCCGCTCGCCCGAAGGCGTCAGCGTCTCGCCCGACGGCAAGCTTGTAGCCGTGGCGGTGGAGGAGGGCAACAGCGTCGCCCTGTTCGACGCCGCCACGCACGCCCGCCTGGCCGATATTCCGGTCCTGGGGCGCAATCCGGAGCACGCCGTGTTCAGCCCCGACAGCCGCTTCCTCTATGTCAGCGCCGAGGATGCAGAGCAGGTTGACGTGATCGACGTGGCGCAGCGTCGCCAATCCGGCACCGTGGCCGTCGGCCTGCGCCCGCGCGGCATCGGTTTCGCGCCGGACGCCAGCCGCGCCTACGTGGCCTGCGAACTGGCCAATGCCGTCTACGTGGTCGATACCGCCACGCTGCGCACGCTGGCGATCATCCCGGCCGGGCGCAACGCCAACGGCATTGCCGTACATCCGGACGGGCGCAGCGTCTTCGTCTCCAACGGCACGGACGGCAGCGTCATGCGCATCGACACCGCGCGTAATGAAGTGGATGCCACCATCGCGGTCGGCAAGCGGCCCTGGAACATGGCCATTACGCCGGATGGCAGCAAGCTGTATGTGGCCAACGGCCGCTCCAACAGCGTCTCGGTGATCGATACCGCCAGCGCGCGCAAGCTGGCCGACATTTCCGTGGGCGACCTGCCCTGGGGTGTTGTGATCCGTTGATTTGCGCAACAGGTGTTCCGCTTTGGAGCAGTTGCAACACTGTCCCGCCGCCGCCGGCCCGCAAAAAGGCGCTGGCACGGCAATTGCGAACCAGCCAATACCCACAACCATTTCAGTAGAGGACGACATGAATCTCGCGGACATCAGCAAACTGGGCGTCGCCAACCCATTCAAGACCCGTTACGACAACTTCATCGGCGGCAAGTTCGTCGCGCCGGCCAAAGGCGAATACTTCGCCAACATCACGCCGATCACCGGCCTGCCATTTTGCGAGATCGCACGCTCCACGGCGGAAGACATCGAGCTGGCGCTGGACGCCGCGCATGCAGCCAGGGCGGCTTGGGGCAAGACGTCCCCAACCGAGCGCGCCAACATCCTGAACAAGATCGCCGAGCGGATGGAGCAGAACCTGCAATTGCTGGCCACCGCCGAGACCATCGACAACGGCAAGCCTATCCGCGAAACCATGGCCGCCGACATCCCGCTGGCCATCGACCACTTCCGCTACTTCGCCGCCTGCGTCCGTTCGCAGGAGGGCACGGTGGCGCAGATCGATGCCGAAACCTACGCCTACCATTACCACGAGCCGCTGGGCGTGGTCGGCCAGATCATCCCCTGGAACTTCCCGATCCTGATGGCCGTCTGGAAGCTGGCGCCCGCGCTCGCCGCAGGCAACTGCGTGGTCCTCAAGCCGGCCGAACAAACCCCGGCGTCGATCATGGTGCTGATGGACCTGATCGGCGACCTGCTGCCGCCGGGCGTGCTGAACGTGGTCAACGGCTTCGGCCTGGAAGCAGGCAAGCCGCTGGCATCGAGCAAGCGCATCGCCAAGGTCGCATTTACCGGCGAGACCGGCACCGGCCGACTGATCATGGGCTACGCCGCGCAGAACCTGATCCCCGTGACCCTGGAGCTGGGCGGCAAGTCGCCCAATATTTTCTTCGAAGACGTCATGTCCGCCGACGACGCCTTCTTCGACAAATGCCTGGAAGGCTTTGCCATGTTTGCGCTGAACCAGGGCGAGGTCTGCACCTGCCCATCGCGCGTGCTGATCCAGGAGTCGATCTACGAACGCTTCATGGAACGTGCGCTCAAGCGCGTGGCCGCCATCAAGCAGGGCAACCCGCTCGACGCCGCCACCATGATCGGCGCCCAGGCATCGCAGGAACAGCTGGAAAAGATCCTGTCCTACATGGACATCGGCCGCCAGGAAGGCGCGCAACTGCTGGCCGGCGGCGAGCGCCAAGTGCTGTCCGGCGACCTGGAAGGCGGCTACTACGTGCGCCCGACCGTCTTCAAGGGCGACAACAAGATGCGCATCTTCCAGGAAGAGATCTTCGGTCCGGTGGTGTCGGTGACCACGTTCAAGGACGAGGAGGAAGCGCTGGCCATCGCCAACGACACCCTGTATGGACTGGGCGCCGGCGTCTGGACCCGCGACGGCAGCCGCGCCTTCCGCATGGGCCGCGCGATCCAGGCGGGACGTGTCTGGACCAATTGCTACCACCTCTATCCGGCCCACGCGGCGTTCGGCGGCTACAAGCAGTCGGGCATCGGCCGTGAGACGCACAAGATGATGCTCGACCACTATCAGCAGACCAAGAACCTGCTGGTCAGCTACAACCCCAACGCGCTGGGCTTCTTCTAAGGCGAAGGAAAGGCAGGAACAAGGCATGGATACCGCAATTGTCCCGAGAGTCACGGCGACCGATCCGGCATTGGCGCTGATCGCCGAACTGTATCGCGAGCATGGACCGATCATGTTCTTCCAGTCCGGCGGCTGCTGCGACGGCAGCTCGCCCATGTGCTATCCGGCCAACGAGTTCAACGTCAGCGAAAGCGACGTCTATCTCGGCAGCCTGGGTGGCATGCCCTTCTTCATGGGGCGGGAACAGTTCGAGTATTGGCAGCACACGCAGCTGATCATCGACGTGGTGCCGGGCAATGGCGGCATGTTCTCGCTCGATAACGGTACCGGCAAGCGCTTCCTGCTGCGTTCCCGCCTGATGGCAGATTTAACCAACGATAACAAGGGAGACAAGTCGTGAAAATGATTTCTATGGCAGTACTGCTGGGTGCAGCATCGCTGGCGCAAGCGGCCAGCGTCACAACGACGATGCTGGACAACGCGTCGAAGGACACGGTCAACGTGCTGTCCTCCGGCATGGGCTCCGAGGGGCAACGCTTCTCGCCGCTCAAGCAGGTCAACAAACAGAACGTGGGTCGCCTGGTGCCGGCCTGGTCGTTCTCCTTCGGTGGCGAGAAGCAGCGCGGGCAGGAGTCGCAGCCCGTCATCTATGACGGCAAGATGTTCGTGACGGCCTCCTATTCGCGCATCTTCGCCATCGACCTCAAGACCGGCAACAAACTGTGGAAGTACGAACATCGCCTGCCGGACGCCATCATGCCTTGCTGCGACGTGGTCAACCGCGGCGCTGCCCTGTTCGATAACCTGGTGATCTTCGGCACGCTGGACGCCTACCTGGTCGCGCTGGACCAGAACACGGGCAAGGTGGTGTGGAAGGAGAAGGTCGACGACTACGCGGCAGGCTATTCGATGACCGCCGCGCCGCTGATCGCCAACGGCGTGCTGATGACCGGCGTTTCGGGCGGCGAGTTCGGCGTGGTGGGCCGCGTGGAAGGCCGCGATCCGAGGACGGGCGAACTGCTGTGGACCCGGCCAACGGTGGAAGGCCACATGGGCTACGTCTACGACAGCACCGGCAAAGCCACCGAAGCCGGCGTGACCGGCACCGTCAACAAGAGCTGGCCGGGCGAACTGTGGAAGACCGGCGGCGCATCGACCTGGATGGGCGGCACGTATGACCCGAAGACCGGCCTGGCCTATTTCGGCACCGGCAATCCGGCGCCATGGAACAGCCACCTGCGTCCGGGCGACAACCTGTACTCTTCCTCCACCGTGGCGCTCGACCCACGCACCGGCGCCATCAAGTGGGCCTACCAGAACACGCCTAACGACGCCTGGGATTTCGATGGCGCCAACGAGTTCGTCACCTTCGAGATGGACGGCAAACGCTATGGCGGCAAGGCGGACCGCAACGGCTTCTTCTACGTGATCGACGCCAACGATGGCAAGCTGCAGAACGCCTTCCCCTTCGTGCATAAGATCACCTGGGCCAGCGGCATCGACCTGAAAACGGGACGCCCTAACTTCACGGCCGACGGCCGCCCCGGCGACCCGACCACGGGCGAAGAGGGGAAGAAGGGCACGTCGGTATTCGCTGCGCCAGCTTTCCTTGGTGCGAAGAACCAGCAGCCGATGGCATACAGCCCGCAGACAAAGCTGTTCTACGTTCCGGCCAACGAGTGGGGCATGGACATCTGGAACGAGCCGATCAGCTACAAGAAGGGCGGCGCGTACCTGGGCGCGGGCTTTACCATCAAGCCGCTGTTTGACGACTACATCGGCGCACTGCGCGCGATCGATCCGAAGACGGGCAAGATCAAGTGGGAGGTGAAGAACAACGCTCCACTGTGGGGCGGTGCAATGGCAACCGCCGGTGGCCTGGTGTTCTACGGAACGCCGGAGGGCTACCTGAAGGCGCTCGACGCGCAGACCGGCAAGGAGCTGTGGAAGTTCCAGACCGGATCGGGCGTGGTCGCGCCGCCAGTGACCTGGCAGGACAACGGCACGCAGTACGTGGCCGTGGTTTCCGGTTGGGGCGGCGCGGTGCCGCTGTGGGGTGGCGAAGTGGCGAAGAAGGTGAACTTCCTTGAACAGGGCGGTTCCGTGTGGGTCTTCAAGCTGGCGCCGAAATAACATCGCTTGCTCGCTGCTGGTCCGATATGGCGCATGTGAACAGCGCATTACAGCGCTCTCGCTGGTGCGCGGCACCGGCACGCAAATTGCCCTGTCCCTTGTGCAGTAACCATTCACACCATCGAGGAGACAACAATGAAAAAGATCGTGCTCGCCGGCGCTGCTGGCGCCCTGCTTGCCCCTACCGCGTTCGCAGTCGAAATCAAGGCCGGCGATTGGAACGTCAATGTCGGCGGTATCGTCAACGCCTACTACACACACGTTTCCTGCAGCGGCGACGCGGTGGGCGGTCTGGCGCTGGCCAGCGTGGGCATCGGCTGCGGCGGCGAATCAGGCCGCACCACCATTGGCAACGGGCTGTTGCCGAACGGTCTGGTGACATCGGCTACCACCCGGCAGTCGGGCCTGGACATCAAGGCCCACATCGGCATCTATCACGCCACTGCGACGGACAGCGCCATTGCGCAGAACAGCGAGGTCGACGTGCGCCAGGCCTACTTCAGCTTCGGCACTGCGGAACTGGGCACCTTCAAGCTCGGACGCGACAACGGCATCTTCGGCGCCAACGCCATCTTCGGCGACATGACGCTGATTGGCGCAGGGGCGCCGGTGCAGGCCACGCAACGCGGCCGCGTCGCACTGGGTCATATCGGCGCCGGTTATGCCTATGTGGGCTATTACGGCCAGATGTCGTACAGCTCGCCGAAAATGTCCGGCTTCAGCGTCGATGCCGGCGTATTCAATCCCGTGGTCGATTCGCCGATCGTCGCGGCTGCGCAGTACACCACCGGCTCCAACCCACAGCTGCAGGCGCAACTGAGCTACGCCAACGGACCGCTGAAAGCCTGGCTGGGCGCAAAGTCGCAGAAGTTCAAGGGGGCGGCCGTGGGCGTGGGTGACTTCACCATGTCCGGCTGGGAGGCTGGCGCATCGCTGCAGCAGGGAGCGTTCGCCTTGCTGGCGAATTACCAGGGCGGCAAAGGCCTGGGCGTGCTGTCGGACGCGGACCAAGGCAATGTGCGCAGCAAGCACGGACTGCTGCAAGGCACCTACAAGACCAGCGAGAAGCTGAAACTTGGCGTGGGCTACGGCATCAGCAGGAACGAAGACAATGCAGCCGGCACCGCAGGGCTGAAGTCGAACGCCAATCTGACGCTGGGCGCCTACTATGCGCTGACCGGCGCCATCACCCTGGTGGGCGAAGTGGGCCAGACCCGTTCCAAATCCTTTGCCGGTGGCGAGGCAAAGATGAACGGCGGCTCCTTCGGCGGCATCCTGTTCTTCTGATCCGGGCTACTTGAGATGGGGCAGCTTGCGGTAGATCGTGTTGCGCGAAACGCCCAGGGCGCGTGCGGTGGCGGAGACATTGCCGCCGTGCGCTTCCAGCGTGCGCACGATCAGGGTTTGCTCCATGTCTTCCAGGCGGGCGCCGGTGCAGGGCATGGTCGCAGCCGTCATCGCGGCGCTGGCAGTCCCGCCGACACCGGCCGTTGCGGAGACTCCGCCGCCCCCCCCGGCGGCGGCCAAGGCTGCCTGCGCCTCGCGCATGTCGTCCAGGAAGTCATCGGGCATGTGCTGCAGGCCGATCTCGCCTTCGCTGCCTGCCATGACCACGCCTGTGCGAAGCAGGTTGGTCAACTGGCGGAAATTGCCCGGCCATTTATGCTGCAGGAACAGTTGCATCAGGTCGGGCGCCACCGTATAGCGGCTGCCGCTGCCATCGGTCGCAAGGATTTTGTTGACGATGGTCTCCAGGTCGGTGCGTTCGCGCAGCGGCGGCAGTTTCACCACCAGTCCGTTCAGGCGGTAATACAGGTCTTCGCGGAACAGTCCCTTGGCCATGCGCTCGCGCAGGTTATGGTTGGTAGCACAAATCACCTCAACGTTGACTGGAATCGACTTGCCGCTACCCAGGGGCGTCACCATCCGTTCCTGCAGTACGCGCAGCAGGCGTGCCTGGAGAGGAAAGGGCATGTCGCCAATCTCGTCGAGGAATAGCGTTCCACCGTTCGCCTGCAGGATCTTGCCGACGGCCCCCTTCTTGCGCGCACCGGTAAATGCGCCGTCCTCATAACCGAACAGCTCCGATTCGATCAGCGTTTCCGGAATCGAAGCACAGTTCACGGCGACAAAGGGACCTTGCGCGCGCGGCGAGTCGTTGTGAATGGCTTGCGCCAGCAGTTCCTTGCCGGTGCCCGTCTCACCCATGATCATGATGGGGATGTCCTTGCCCAGCACACGGGAGACCTTTTCGATGACCGCTTCCAGCTGCTGGTCGCCCGTGCGCAGGTAACGCAAGCCGGACAGGCGGCGTGCCGTGTGGGCGGGATTGGTCTGGGCCGGGTGGCTCTCCTCGCGCGCCGAGGCGATCGGATGCTGGAAATGGTTGTTGGCCAGGCGCAGTTGCGCGCGGCCGAACACCCGCACGCCGCTGTGCAGGCACAGGTCCAGCAGGCCGGGCGCCGCCGTGCGGTAGTGATCGAGCAGGGCGGACACCGGCAGCCCGAACAGGGAGCTGAACGTATGCGACTGCAACGCGGCGAAGGACAGTCCGAGCTGGAACAGGCCGGCGCGGTTGGCGGCAATGAAGCGTCCGCCGGGGGTGAACGAGGCTATCCCCTCCATCAGGGTGCCGATAAACTCCGGCCGCGCATGGAAGTGCAGGGTGATGACATCCTCAAAGGCGGCGGAAAACAGTTGGTTCTCCACCATCAGGGCCGACATGCGCACCAGGGCCATGGTGTGCTTGTGGAAGCTGCGTTGGTCGCCGGAGACGTCGAGTACCCCGATCACATTACCGGCGTAGTCAGTAATAGGAGCCGCCGAGCACGTCAGGAAATGGTTGGCTTGAAGGAAATGTTGATCGGCGTGTACCAAAGCTGGCTTGCCTTCGGCAATCGCGGTACCGATCGCGTTGGTGCCTTTGGACTGCTCCGACCAGGTGGCGCCGGCCTGCAAGGCCACCCTGTTCGCCTTCTCCAGGAAGTCGTCGTCGCCCAGGGAATGCAGGATGACACCCTGGGAATCGGTCAGGATCACCATATTATGGGTGTTCACGATCTGCTGGTAGAGCGTCTCCATCGCCGGAACCGCATGGGTGTGCAGCAGGCGGTTTTGCTCTATCAGGCCGGAAAGCGTGCCGCGATCGACCGGCCCCAGGTCTACCTTACAGTACGGGTCCAGGCCATACCTGCGAGATCTAAGGTGGGCAGTCTCGATGACCGCATTGTTCACATTTGGAACAGTATCCTGTTGCATGTCTCCCCCAACCGCCTTTCTGGCGTCTTGTAATTTAGCACCTGTGTCAAAACTGAACAAAAGTAGATGAGCAGGTGCGTTGCAAGAAGATACAAGCAAACTCGATGCCAGATCCCCTTGCGCACTCGTCAGCGGTCGGTTATAGTTCTGTCCCTCGCAACGCAGCAACGTCCACGATGAAGCAGCGAAGCGAAAGAAGATGGGGTTGACGAGTTAAACGAAACACTGGATAATCTCGCTTCTCTGCTGCAACGAACACAACGCTTCGTCACCAAACAAGCAGCGATCTTTAAAAATCAACAGTCGATAAGTGTGGGCGTTTGACGATATGCCACGAGCCTTCGGGCTCGATGCTCAAAATATACGTTATA
>JAJTCO010000070.1 GCA_021323265.1 Pseudoduganella sp.
GGCGGCGGCAAGGGCAACGACGTGATGATGGGCCTGGGCTGGGGCGTGGTCGACAAGCTGCTCGTAGGCCACGGCAACGCCATCAGCGGCGCCGTCAGCGACCTGGGCGCGGGCTTCGATGCGGTGACCAAGTACCTGAACAAGGCACTCTCCGACGAACTGACCAAGGGCTGGGACGGCATTGCAGCCACCATGAAGACGGAACTGGCGAAAGCGGCGACCAACGCCGGTGACCTGGTGGACGACATGAGCAGCGCCGGCAGCAGCGCCGTGAATGCCATCAGCGGCGTGGCCGGCCTGGGCTCGGCCGACTTCGACATCGCCAGCGCACTCAAGTCGGCCATCAACGGCGGCAAGAGCGGCCTTGACAGCGCCATCAACGGCATCGGCAGTGGCGTCAGCTACGTGGCCGACGCCGACGTGGGCAGTGCCATCAGCACGGCGGTCAGCTGGACTGGCGATGCGATCAGCACCGCGTCCGACGCCAGCGGCTCCGGCGTGAACTGGCTCGGCAGGCAGCTCGGCATCAACCTCGGCCTCGGCGATTTCAAGGGCATGGACTTCTTCATCTCCGGCTTCATCGCCTACACCGTCGGTTACAAGTATGCGGGCAACAACCGCTTGTGGGGCGGTGCCGGCGACGACACCTTCTACAGTGGCATGGGCAACGACCACTTGCACGGTGCGGAAGGCAAGGACATCTTCGTGATGTCGATGGGCGACGGCAAGGACACCATCCACGAAGTGGCGGGCGATGGCGACATCCTCCGCTTCACGGGCAACAAGCTCTTCTCCGACGTGGCGATGGGCGTCGAGAACGTGAAGGTCAACTTCGAAGGCAGCAGCATGGTGGTGAACTACGTCAGCGGCGGCAAGTCCTTTGCGCAGTTCACGGTGTTGGACTACAAGACGGCCGGCATCGCACAGCTTGAAGTAGTCAGCGCCGCCGGCAGCACCGTCGGCACGCTCACCATGGCGCAGTTGGAAGCCTTGGGCCAGCAGGGCGAGAGCCCGTACGAAATGGCGACTGTCTGGACGGTTGACCGCCTCCAGGACTTCGCTGAATTGGTGGGCAACGCGCTCACCTGCCAGGCTGCCTAAGCCTGAGCGGACGGGACATGCATGCTACAATGGCATGCATGTCCAACCTCATGTTGACCGTGCAATCGTGCGGCCCTATAGTTGCGGGATGATCGCAGACTTCCAAGAACTTTCCGATAAAATCGACCGCCTGGCGGAAATGGTGCAAGCCTTGCGCCGTGAGAACGCTCAGTTGCGTCAGGCCAATGCCGGCCTGGTGGCCGACAACCTCGAATATCAACGCCGCCTGGGCGAAGCGCATGCGCGCGTCCTGGCCCTGCTGGACAAGATTCCCGCCGCAGAAGCACCCACTCCTGAGGATGCCCAATGATTCATGTCGATGTGACCATCATGGGCCAGCCCTACAAGCTGGCGTGCAAGGCCGACGAGGAACGCGCCCTGCGCGAGGCGGCCAACCTGCTGGACAAGAAGATGAGCGCCATCCGCGACGCCGGCAAGATCAAGGGCAACGACCGCATCGCCGTGATGGCGGCGCTGGGCATGGCCGCCGAGTTCCTGGCGTCGAAAACCAACGGCGGTCCTTCCATGCTGGAAGTGCAGGAAAAGCTGGGCGCCATGCACAAGGTGCTCGACAACGCCCTGACCCCGCAAGAAAATCTGTTTTAAACGCCTGAAAGGCCTTTCGCCAAAAGCGTTTGAGGAGTAAACTTCGTGTCACCCTGCGGTGTTCGAGATATGCCATATATTCCTTGAACCATTTACATGCATCGGTTGCGGGAATTTGTTCGACGGGCGTGAGCGTCACTAGTCTGATGAACCCGAAGTTGAACTAACTGCAACCACCTTGAACCGTAAGGTTCGGGATGCCGGCATAACGGCACAGGCGGGGCCTCATTCCATACAAGAGCGGTTGCCAGCACCCTAGGGTGCGCAACCGTTTTTTTACGCCCAGAGGAGAGCCATGCCATACTGGTTGATGAAGTCCGAGCCCGACGAAGTGAGCATCGACGATGTCATGTCGGCCAAGGGCAGGACGGTGCCCTGGTTCGGCGTGCGCAACTACCAGGCCCGCAACTTCATGCGCGACGCAATGCAGCCGGGCGACGGCGTGCTGTTTTATCACTCCTCCTGTCCGGAACCGGGCATCGCCGGCATCGCCGAGGTGGTGAGCGGGCCCTATCCGGACGCCACCCAGTTCGATCCCCAAAGCCATTATTACGACGCCAAGGCGACGCCTGAGCAGCCGCGCTGGATTGCCGTCGACGTGAAGGGCGTGCGCAAGACGCGCCTGCTGTCGCTGGCGCAAATGCGCACGCTGCCGCAGCTGGAAGACATGGTCGTGCTGCAAAAGGGCAGCCGCCTGTCGATCACGCCCGTGACGCCGGCCCAGTGGAAGCACGTCATGGCCCTGCTGAAATGATGGACTGGAGCCTGGCCGGCATCCTGCTCCTGATGGGGGCGGGCGGCGGTTTCGCGGCGGGACTGCTGGGCATTGGCGGCGGCATGGTGCTGGTGCCCTTCATTACCATGATCTTTGCCGCCAAGGGCTTCCCGCCGGCACTGGTGGTGCATATGGCAATCGCCACTTCGCTGGCGACCATCATGTTCACGTCGCTTTCCTCGGTGCGCGCGCACCACAAGCATGGCGCCGTGCAGTGGCGCATCGTGGCGCTGCTGGCGCCGGGCATCGTGGTCGGTTCGTGGATCGGGCCCTGGATCGGCAAGCAGATGAACACGAGCGCACTGTCGCTGCTGTTTGCCGCCTTCGTGGCCTTCTCGGCCGTGCAGATGATCCTGAACAAGAAGCCGGCGCCGGGGCGCGAGCTGCCCGGCACGCCGGGCATGTTTGCCGCGGGCGGCGTGATCGGCACCGTGGCCGGCCTGGTCGGCGCGGGCGGCGGCTTCATCTCGGTGCCGTTCATGGCGTGGTGTAACGTGCCGATCCACCGCGCGGTGGCCACCAGCGCCGCGCTAGGTTTTCCGATCGCGCTGTCGGGCACCTTGTCCAACATCTACTTCGGCTGGGCGGAGCCGGGCTTGCCGCCGCATTCGCTCGGCTTCATCTACCTGCCGGCGCTGGCCGTCATCGTGGCCGCCAGCGTGGTCATGGCGCCGCTGGGCGCGCGCACCGCGCACAGGATGGATGTGGCGGCGCTCAAGCGCGCCTTTGCCGTGGTGCTGTTCGGCCTGGCGGCGTACATGTTCTACCACGCGTTCGCGTAGTCGCGCGGCGCCCGGGAGGTCGGGATGGAAGCACGGGTTGGCTGCTGGTCGCTGTTCAAGGTGTTTTCCCACATGGCGCTGCAAGGCTTCGGCGGCGTGCTGCCGTTTGCCTACCGCCACCTGGTCGAGCGCACGCGCTGGCTGACGGACGCCGAGTTCGGCCAGCTGCTCAGCATTGCCCAGCTGCTGCCCGGCCCCACCATCTGTAACCTGTCGGTGATGGTCGGGCAACGCCACGCCGGCGTGCCCGGCGGCTGCTCGGCCCTGGCGGGGCTGCTGCTGGGGCCTTTCCTCATCGTCATCGGGTTGGGCATGGCGTACCAGGAACTGGCCAGCCAGCCGGTCTTTGCCAGCGCCATGCGCGGCATGGCCGCCGCCGCCGCGGGCCTGATCCTGGCCACGGCCGCCAAGCTGGCCGCCGGCATGCTGCGCGGCAGCGCGCCCGGCGCGCGCCGCACGGCGCAGCTGGCGCTGCTGCTGGCCGCCTTCATCGGCCTGGGCGTGGCCAAGCTTGGCCTGCTGGTGGTGGTGGGCACGCTGGTGCCGCTGGGCTTCCTGCTGTTCGCCTTCGTGTGGAGGAAGCCATGAAGGACGAGGTCGAACTGGGCGGGCTGGCCTGGCACCTGGCCGTGCTGTCGCTGACGGCCATCGGCGGCGGCGTGGTGCTGGTGGCGCCGGACGTGCACCACTATGTCGCGGTGCGCAACCATTGGCTGACCGACCAGCAGTTTGCCGCCGCCTATGCGCTGGCGCAGGCGGCGCCGGGCCCGAACCTGCTGTTCGTGTCGCTGGTGGGCTGGATGATCAAGGGCTGGACCGGCGCCGTCGTGGTGACGCTGGCGGCAATCCTGCCGTCCAGCTGCCTGGTGCTGGCGCTGGGCAGCGTCATCCGGCGCCACGGCGGCGGCCAGGGACGCTGGGCCGGCGCGCTGCGCGACGCGCTGGCGCCGCTGGCGGCCGGCATGCTGGCCGGCGCCGCCTGGACCTTCCTCAGCGTGGCCGGCGCCGGCTGGCGCGGCATCGCGCTGGCGCTGGCCGCCGCGGCGGTCGCCTATGCCAGCAAGCTCAATCCACTCTGGCTGATCGCCTTAGGTGCGCTGGCCGGCGCTGCCGGGCTGGTGTAGCGGCGCCACCAGCCAGCCGTGCGGCGCCAGCGTGGCGCTGGCCGCATGCCAGCCGTCGGCGGCCAATGGCGCCGGCAGGGCAGCGAGCGCCGCCAGGTCCGCTGCGCTGGACGCCAGGTTGGCCAGCACCAGCAGCTGCTCCTGCGGCGTGCTGCGGGTGAAGCCGATCACGCCCGGCGGCAAATGTTCGATGAAGGCGACGTCGCCGCGGCGCAGCGCCGCATGGTCGCGGCGCAGGGTTAGCAGGCGCTGGTAGTGGGCGAACAGGCCGGCATCGAAGGCTTCCCAGTCCAGCCGGTATTCCTCGAACAGCACCGTCCAGTCGCGCCAGGCCGCTTCGCCGAATTCCTGCCCCATCAGCAGGTGCGGCACGCCATCGAGCGCAAACAGCACCACGGCGGCAGGGCGCAGGGCCTGGCCCAGCAAGGCGCCGGCGCGCGGCTGCTCCTTTTCGTCCAGCCAGCGCAGGCGCAGGGCGCCGCGCGGGAAACTGTAGGTCGATTCGTTCCAGTAGCGCGCCAGGTCGGCGCCGCTTGCTTCGCCCGCCGCGACGGCGCGCAGGATGGCGCGCGTGCCGCCCTCATAGGTCAGGTCGCAGGCGGCGAAATGGTGGTATTCGTCGTAGGCCTGGGAAACGATGGCAAGCTGCGGCTGCACGGCCAGCAGCGCGGCGCGGATTTGCTCGAGGAAATCCAGCGGGGTGATGTCGGAATCGTCGAAGCGCAGGCCGTCCAGGTCGAAGCGCTCGACCCAGCCGCGCATGGCATCGATCAGGTAGCGCCGCAGCGCTGCGTTGCTGAAGTCGAAACCGGCGAAGTAATCGCGGTTCGGCACGGCGTAGAAGATGCTGCCGTCGGCGCGGCGCGTGAACCATTCCGGGTGCGTTTGCGTGAGCGGGTTGTCCACGCTGGCGCGGTTCAGTGTCCAGTCGAGCATGACGCGCATGCCGCGCGCGTGGGCCGCGTCGACCAGCGCGCGCAAGCCTTGCGCATCGCCCAGTGCCGGATCGATGGCCAGGAAGTCGCGCACCGCATACGGGTCGCCGCACGTGCCGCGCCGGCCCGTGATGCCGATGGGCTGCAGCGGCATGATCCACAGCGTGTTTACGCCCAGCTCCGCCAGGTAGCCCAGGCGCGCGCGCACGCCGTCGAAGTCGCCGCCGAAGGCCTTGACCGACAGCTGGTAGAGCACGGCGTCGCGCAGCCAGTGCGGGCTGGCCAGGGCAGGGCGCGCGTACAGCGCCCCCGGCGCGGCGGCACTCAGGCCGGGCTGGCGCAGCAGCACGGCGCCGCTCTCGTCCACGGTCAGGCAGGAATTGTTTTGCCCGTCTTCGGAGACCCACGGGTTGGCCGGATCGCGCAGCCATTCGCTGCCGTCGACCACGATCTTGTACAGGTGGCGCCCGGCGGCAAGCGGCAGGGTGACGTGCCAGCGCGCCGGCGCGGCGCGCTCCATCATGCAGGCATCGCCCACCCAGCTGTTGAAGGTGCCGGCCAAGGCGACGCTGCGCACGTGCGGCGCGGCGTCGAAGACAAAGCGCACCCCGTCGGGCGTGGCGCAGGGCTGCAGGGCCGGATCGGCGGCGAACTGGAGCTGCATGTTACGCCGTGCGTGGCGCTGGCTGGCGGTAGGCCCACACCAGCATGGCGATGGCGCCGACGATCATCGGCAGCGACAGCATCTGGCCGGACGTGATGGGCACGCCCGCCACGTTGATTTCCCAGTCCGGCGTGCGGAAGTACTCGGTGAAGAAGCGCGCGCAGCCGTACAGCAGCACGTACAGCGCGCCCACCGCCAAGCGCGGGCGCGCCTTGCGCGCGAACGGCCACAGGATGCAGAACACCAGGATGCCGTCCACCAGCATCTGGTAGATCGCCGAAGGATGGCGCGCCATGTCGCCGACGGCCGGATAGATCATGGCCCACGGCAGGTCCGGATTGCCGACCACGCGGCCCGGCAGTTCGGCGTTGATGAAGTTGCCCATGCGGCCGGCCGCATACCCGAGCGGCACCAGCGGCGCGATGAAGTCGTACACGTCCAGCAGGTTGCGCCGGCGCTTGCGCGCCCACAGCGCCATGGCGATCAGCACGCCGAGGAAGCCGCCGTGGAAGCTCATGCCGCCTTCCCACACCTTGAAGATGCGCAGGGGCGTGAGCAGCATCTCCGGCTGGTAGAACAGCACTTCGCCCAGGCGCCCGCCCAGGATCACGCCCAGCATGCCGTAGAACAGCATGTCGTCCAGGTCTTCGTTCTTCCAGCCCTGCGCCGCGATGTGCGGCTGCTTGATGCGCACGCGGCCCAGCGCGATGAACATGGCAAAGGCCAGCACATACATCAGGCCATACCAGTGGATCGCAACGGGGCCAAGGTGGATGGCGACCGGATCGGGCATCGGATGGATCAGGGGCATTCAATTCTCTTTCGCATTAATTCCAGGAAGCCGCGCAGTACGGGCGAGGCATTGTCGCGCCGCCAGGCCAGCCCGGTTTCCACCAGCGGCGTGCTCTGGACCAGGGGCAGGTACTGCACGCCCGGCCGGCGCAAATTCGACACGGATTGTGGCACAAGTGCTATTCCCATGCCAGCCGATACGAGACTGACGATGGTTTGCATCTGGATCGCCTCCTGCCCCACTTCGGCCGTGATGCCGGCCGCGCGGAAGACCGACAGGATAGCGTCGTACAAGCCGGGCGAGATGTGGCGCGGGAAAATGATCAGCGGCAGGCCGGCCAGCCGGCGCAGGTCGGCCGCGGGCGCGCCGGCCAGTTGCGGCAGCCCGGCCGGCGCGGCCAGCACCAGCGGCTCGCTCAGCACCGGCAGGTATTCCAGCTCCTGGCGCGCGCGGTCGGGCAGGGGCGGGATCAGGAGGCCGGCGTCGACCCGCCCTTCCAGCAAGTCCTCCAGCTGCAGGTCGGAGGTGGCTTCCTTCAGCGTGATTTCCACCTGCGGGAAGGCGGCCCGGTAGGCGCGCAGGGAGGGCGGCAGCACGCTGTAGTCGGCCGACGAGACGAAGGCCAGCGCCAGGCGTCCGCTGGCGCCCGTCGCGGCGCGCTGCACCAGTTCGCCCAGCCCGGCCGCCTGCTGCAGCAGGCGGCGCGCTTCGGGCAGCAGGGCGTTGCCGGCCGCCGTCAGCGCCACGCCGCGCCGGTTGCGCTCGAACAGCGGCGCGCCCAGCATCTCCTCCAGCGCCATGATGGTCTGCGACAGCGGCGGCTGGGTCATGTGCAGGCGCCGTGCGGCGCGGCCGAAATGCAGTTCTTCGGCGACGGTGACGAAATAGCGCAGCTGGCGAAGTTCGATAGTCATTCGCAAAGGATATCACAGGCATGCCTATCATATATTTGACAACTCGAAGCGCACGAGGCACTCTTGGACTCTTACCGAGGAGACCCCACCATGCCGCAATACCGTTCCTACACCACCACCCAAGGCCGCAACATGGCAGGCGCGCGTGCCCTGTGGCGCGCGACCGGCATGAAGGATGGCGATTTCAACAAGCCAATCATCGCCGTGGTCAATTCGTTTACCCAGTTCGTGCCGGGCCACGTCCACCTGAAGGACCTGGGCCAGCTGGTCGCGCGCGAGATCGAAGCCTCCGGCGGCGTGGCCAAGGAATTCAACACCATCGCCGTCGACGACGGCATCGCCATGGGCCACGGCGGCATGCTGTACTCGTTGCCGTCGCGCGACCTGATCGCTGACTCGGTCGAGTACATGGTCAACGCGCACTGCGCCGACGCCATGGTCTGCATCTCCAACTGCGACAAGATCACGCCGGGCATGCTGATGGCGGCCATGCGCCTGAACATTCCGGCCGTCTTCGTCTCGGGCGGCCCGATGGAAGCGGGCAAGGTGATCAAGGCCGTCAACGGCGGCGAGAAGATCATCAAGCTGGACCTGGTGGACGCCATGATCAAGGCCGGCGACAGCACGGTCTCCGACGCCGACGTGGCGGAAATCGAGCGCTCGGCCTGCCCGACCTGCGGTTCCTGCTCCGGCATGTTTACCGCCAACTCGATGAACTGCCTGACCGAGGCGCTGGGCCTGTCCCTGCCGGGCAACGGCACCATCGTCGCCACCCACAGCGACCGCAAGGAACTGTTCCTGCGCGCCGGCCGCCTGATCGTGGAGCTGGCCAAGCGCCACTACGAGCAGGACGACTACAGCGTACTGCCGCGCTCCATCGCCACCAAGCAGGCGTTCGAGAACGCGATGGCGCTGGACGTCTCGATGGGCGGCTCCACCAACACCGTGCTGCACCTGCTGGCCGCCGCGCATGAAGCGCAGGTATCGTTCACCATGGCCGACATCGACCGCATCTCGCGCAAGGTGCCGTGCCTGTGCAAGGTGGCGCCGATGACCGACAAGTTCCACATCGAAGACGTGCACCGCGCCGGCGGCATCGTCGCCATCCTGGGCGAGCTGGCGCGCGCCGGCCTGCTCGACACCAGCCAGCACACAGTGCACAGCGCCAACCTGGGCGAGGCCATCGCCCGCTACGACATCAAATGCAGTGACGACCCCGCCGTGCACCAGCTGTTCCGCGCGGCGCCGGGCGGCGTGCCGACGCAGGTGGCGTTCTCGCAGTCCGAACGCTTCGCCTCTTCCGATCTGGACCGCAGCGCCGGCTGCATCCGCGACCTGGAGCACGCCTACTCGAAGGATGGCGGCCTGGCTGTCCTGTACGGCAACATCGCCGAGAAGGGCTGCATCGTGAAGACGGCCGGCGTGGACGAATCGATCCTCAAGTTCAGCGGCAAGGCACGCGTGTTCGAGAGCCAGGACGCGGCGGTGGAAGGCATCCTGGGCGACACGGTGCATGAAGGCGACGTGGTCATCATCCGCTACGAAGGCCCGAAAGGCGGCCCTGGCATGCAGGAGATGCTGTACCCGACCTCGTACATCAAGTCCAAGGGCCTGGGCAAGGCATGCGCCCTGTTTACCGATGGCCGCTTCTCCGGCGGCTCGTCCGGCCTGGTGATCGGCCACGCCTCGCCGGAAGCGGCGGAAGGCGGCGCCATCGGCCTGGTGGAGGAGGGCGACATGATCGACATCGACATCCCGGCGCGCACCATCAACCTGCGCGTCGCGCCCGACACGCTGGCCGCCCGCCGCGCCGCCATGGAAGCGCGCGGCGCCGACGCCTGGCAGCCGGTAAACCGCGAGCGCTACGTCTCGCAGGCACTGCAGGCCTACGCCGCCCTGACCACCTCCGCCGACCGCGGCGCGGTGCGCGACCTGAGCCAGCTCGCCCGCAAATAAAAAACGGGGACGTAACAGGTTTTTAGCCGGCTCGCCCGTACGTCAGGCGGTACTGGGCCGGCGTCAGGTCGGTGAGTTCCTTGAACATGCGACGCATGCCGGCGTCGCTGCTGAATCCCAGCTCGATGCTGATGGCGCTGGCGGACGCCCGCGTGTAGATCAGGCGTTCGCTCACCTGCTTGAGCTTGATGCGCCGGATGTAGGCGGCGGCGGGCATGCCGCTGGCTGCCAGCACCTTCCTGGCCAGCGTCCTTTCCGTCGTGTGCAGTGCGGCCGCCACGCGCGCCAGCGTGGCGTCGCTGGCTGGCAGCTGCTCGGCCGCCACCTGCAGCTTGCGCAGCAGGCCGTCCGGCTGCTCGATCAGGTCCAGCGGATGGAAGGCAAGGTGCGACCGTTCCTCCGGCCGGGGCAGCACCATCAGCCGCGTCAGTTCCCGGCAAGCTTCCTTGCCGAGCTGCGTTTCGATTACCGCCTGCACGATGGGAAGATAGCCGTTGACGCCGGACGCCGTCGCGTTGCGTGCATTGATCGCCAGCGTGCGTTCGAAATTCCACTGTATCTTGGGGAAGCTGCCCGCGGCCAGCTCGGCCAGCCACCACGTGATGGTGGCCGCCTGCCGGTCCAGCCGTCCGCTGGCCGCCGCCAAACACACGCCGGTGCAATAGGCCCACAACTGCACCTTGCGCGGCAGTCGCGCCAGCGCCGCCACCAGCGCGGCATTGGCTGCCAGCGTGCGCTTCGCATGGCCCTGCGACTGTCCCCAGAAGCCGGGCACCAGCACCGCATCGAGCGCACCATCCTGCAGCGCCATGGCCGCCGTCAGCTGCTGGCCGTGCGCGCAGTCGACCTTGCCGGCCTGGGCGGCGACGAGCACCGGTTCGAACAGGGCCTTACCCGCGCGCAGATTGGCCGCGTGCAGCAGGTCCATGGCGCCGAACAGGCCGGCAGGGAGGCAATTCGGGTACAGCAGCAAGCCGATGCGCATGGCTGGAAATGGATGGTTTGTGTCGGATTCCGCCATTGTAGGGCGCGCGCCGCGGCGGCACAATGACAGCATGAAAATCACTCAACTGCGCAACGCCACGGCCGTCATCGAGTTCGGCCCGCACAAGATCCTGGTCGACCCCATGCTGGCGCCGAAAGGCGCACTGCCGCCGCTCAAACTTTCCGGCCAGCGGCAGCGCAATCCGATCGTCGAGCTGCCGCCGCTCACCGACGCCATCCTGGACAGCGTCACCCACTGCCTCATCACGCACTGCCAGAAGGGCCACTTCGACCACCTGGACCGCGCCGCCAAGGCCTGGCTGCGCCGCACGCAGCTGCCCGTTGTCTGCACTCCGCACGACGCGCCGCACCTGCGCCAGCGCGGCCTGAACGTCAGCCCGCTGGCGCCGGGCCACGACGCACCGCAGCCCTTCCTGGGCGGCCGTATCCGTACCGTGGGCTGCCGCCACGGCAAGGGGCTGGTCAGCCTGCTGATGGAACACGGAGTGGGCTACTTCATCGAAATGCCGGGCGAGCCGAGCCTGTACCTGTCAGGTGACACCATCCTGACGCAGGAGGTGCTGGACTTCCTCGCGCGCCACCAGCCCGACGTGTGCGTGGTGCCGGCCGGTGGCGCGCGCTTCGACCTGGGGCACGAAATCATCATGGGCGTGGAGGAGGTGCTGCAGTTCGCGGCAGCGGCGCGCGGGATCGTGGTGGCCAACCACCTGGAAGCGCTGAGCCACTGCCCGGTCCAAAGGACGCAACTGGTGGACGCGGCGCGGCGGGCGGGCTTGGGCCAGCGCCTGCAGGTGCCGGCCGATGGGCAGAGCCTTACTTACGTTTCTTGAGGTCGTCGAAGCTCTTCTTGACGCGTTCCTTGCGGCGTTGTTCGTCGACGTTATGGGCCTTGCGCTTGTCCAGGCCCAGCATCGGTTCGATGAATTCGAACCACGCAAAGCCCACACCCATCACGGCAACGATCCACCACCAGGACAATTCGGCGAACTTCCAGACTTCGAAGTACTTCAGTGCCACGAGGGCAATTATCAATAGAATAATAGGCATTAAACACGCTCCTTGGTATTCCATCATAGCAATATCCAGCCCCGGGTCAACCCATGCATCGAAGTGTGCGTTGTGGGGTAGAATTGTTGGAGTTTTTTTCCTGGAGATAGAGATGAAACGTTCCCTGATGGTTGGTTTCCTGGTAACCGCGGCTTTTTCGTCGCAGGCTGCTTTCGCTAACGCAGATCTGGCCAAGGCCAAGAACTGCATGGCTTGCCACGCCGTGGCCAACAAGCTGGTCGGCCCCGCATTCAAGGATGTCGCCGCCAAGTACGCTGGCCAGAAAGACGCCGAAGCCAAGCTGGCGCAGAAAGTGATCAAAGGCGGTTCCGGCGTGTGGGGCGCAGTCCCGATGCCAGCCAACCCACAGGTGAGCGAAGCCGATGCCAAGACCTTGGTGAAATGGATCCTCGCCCAGAAATGAGGCGAATGAAAAAGCCGGGCTAGCCCGGCTTTTTTTTATTTGACGACTTCGATGCGCGCCTTCTTGTCGCCCTTGAAGCCGAACAGCGTGAGGGCCCCATCCTTGATGTCGCCCTTGGCGTCGAAGGCAATCACGCCGCTGATGCCGTCGTACTTGACCTGCTTCAGGTAGGGCAGGTACTTGGCCGGGTCCGCCGACTTGGCGTTCGCCATGGCGTGCGCCATGGTCATCACCGCATCGTAGGCGTACGGCGCATAGATCTGCACCTCGTAGCCGTAGCGCTTCTTGAAGCGGGTGGCAAAGTCGACCAGCTTCTTCTCCTGCTCCGGCGTCACGCCGCCGGCTTCCGCGCACACCACGTCGTCGGCGCCGCCGGCCAGCTTGGGCATCGCCTCGGTGCACAGTCCGTCGCCGCCCATCAGTTTGGCCTTGATGCCGAGTGCCTTCATCTGGCGCAACAGCGGCCCGCCGACCGAGTCCATGCCGCCGAAGAACACCAGGTCGGGATTCTTGGCGCGGATCGCGGTCAGGATGGCATTGAAGTCGGTGGCCTTATCGGTGGTGAACTGCTTGTCGACGATCTGCACGCCGGCGCCTTTCTTGGCTTCCTTGACGAACTCCGCGGCCACGCCCTGGCCGTAGGCGGTGCGGTCGTCGATCACGGCGATGCGCTTGGCGCCCAGCTTCTGCGTGGCATACTTGCCCAGCGAGCTGCCCAGCTTGTTGTCGTTCGCCACCACGCGGAAGGTGGTGTTGAAGCCCTGGTTGGTGTACACCGGGCTGGTGGCCGAGGCGGAAATCTGCGGGATGCCGGCGTCGAAGTAGATCTTCGAGGCGGGGATGGAGGTGCCGGAATTATGGTGGCCAACCACGCCGTTCACCTTGGTGTCGACCAGCTTCTGCGCGGCCGCGGTGCCCTGCTTGGGGTCGCCGGCGTCGTCTTCTGCCACCATCTCGAACTTGACGGGCTTGCCGTTGATCTTGAAGCCCTTGGCGTTCAAGTCTTCCACGGCCAGCCGCACGCCGCTCTGGGTGTCCTTGCCGAGGTGGGCGGACTGGCCCGACAGCGGGCCGGCGTAGCCGATCCTGACCACTTCCTGGGCGCTCGCGGCCCCAGCGAAGACCACGGCGATGGCGGCGATGATGGTTTTACTTTGCATTACTACTTTCTCCTGAAACGAAAAGGGCCGCCATGCTGGCTGGCGGCCCACGGGCTCCCCCCGATTTTCTCGCGTGTTACTTGACTACTTCCATCTTGGTCTTGTTGCCGCCCTTGTAGGTGAACAGGGTCAGGGCGCCGTCCTTGATGTCGCCGAACTGGTCGAACTCGATGGCGCCGGTCACGCCCTGGTGCTTGATCTTGGCCAGCACCGGCAGGTACTTGGCCGGTTCGGACGAATTGGCCTGCTGCATGGCGGCGACCATGGTCATGATGGCGTCGTACACGTACGGTGCGTACAGCTGCACTTCCTGGCCGTACTTCTTCTTGTACTTGGCGCGGAAGTCGTCCATGTTCTTCTGCAGCTCGGCCGGCACGCCGCCGGCTTCGGCGCAGGTCACCACGCCGTCGGCAGCGGCGCCGGCGGACAGGCGGTACAGGGCGTCGGTACAGACGCCGTCGCCGCCCATGAACTTGGCGTTGATGCCCAGCGCCTTCATCTGGCGCAGCAGTGGGCCGCCGACGGAATCCATGCCGCCAAAGAACACCAGGTCAGGATTCTTCGACTTGATGTTGGTCAGGATGGCGTTAAAGTCTGTGGCGTTGGCGTTGGTGAACTCCTTGCCCACCACTTGCACGCCCGGCAGGGCCTTCTTGGCGCCCTTGACGAATTCGTCGGCCACGCCCTGGCCGTAGGCGGTGCGGTCGTCGATCACGGCGATCTTCTTCACGCCCAGCTTCTGCACGGCGTAGGCGCCCAGGGTGCCGCCCAGCTTGTTGTCGTTGGCGACCACGCGGAAGGCGGTATTGAATTTCTGCTTGGTGTACACCGGCGAGGTGGCGGCCGGCGAAATCTGGGGAATGCCGGCGTCGAAGTAGATCTTCGAGGCCGGGATGGTGGTGCCCGAGTTCAGGTGGCCGATCACGCCCTGTACCTTGGCGTCCACCAGCTTCTGCGCAGCCGTGGTGCCCTGTTTCGGATCGCCGGCGTCGTCTTCGAACTGGACCACGAACTTGACCGGCTTGCCGCCGATCTTGATGCCCTTGGCGGTCAGGTCTTCCACGGCCATGCGGGCGCCGTTTTCCATGTCCTTGCCCAGGTGGGAGTTAGGGCCGGACACCGGGGCGACGTGGCCGATCTTGATGATGTCCTGGGCGTGGACGGAGCCGGCGAACGCCAGGGCCAGGGCAACAGGAATGAATTTGGTCTTGAACTGCATCGGGGTCTCCAGTCAGAATTCACGTACGCCAGAAAATACAGCAAATTTCCCGAATGGCAAAGAGGGAATTATTTCCGGCGGCTGGAATTGGCCTGCAAGTGTGTGATTTCCTGTTGCACGGCGCGCGCAACGATCTTGCCGATGGTGTCGTGCAGGCCGTCGCGGATCTCCAGCGTGAGGGCGTGCAGGGCGTGGTCCAGCACGTCGGCGATGCTGTCCTTGATGCGCTGTTCCAGCACGAAGTCGACGCGGTTGTTCAGCTGGTGCAGCACATGTTCGGACAGGCGACGCTCCAGCGCTTGCCAGGCTTCGGCGTCGTCCGGCGCGGGCAGGGCGCTGTCGTTGGCGGGCGCCGCGTGCGGTTCGACGGTGCACGGGGCCGGGATAGCCTCCGGCTCGGCTGCGGGGACGGGCGCGTCCTCGCGCATGATTTCGGTCAGTACCGGAATGCTGGCGTCGAAAGCCTGGTTCATTACTTTCCTATCGTGAGGTGTTGCAGCGGGAAATCCTGCCGTTTATAGGCAGCATAGCGCAGCCGGCCCGCCGCCGCATCCTCCTCGTCGGTGGAAATGACCTCGATCAGTCGCGGAAAAGCCTCAAATTGCGCCGGTGCGCGGCGCGACAGGTTCACCAGCAGGCCCGCCTGCGGCAGTTCGGTGGCGTCGCTGTCGGCCAACACGATGGCCGAATCGGGCGCCAGCGGATCGTTGGCGTGGGCGTGCGGCAGGAAGTCGAGGGCGGAGAAGGTCCACAGGGCCTGGTCCAGCGCCGCCAGCTGGGCGGCATCCTCCGTCATCACGACGATGCGTGGCGTGCTGGCGTAGGCCTTGCGCAGCAGGCGGCAGGCGTAGGCGACCTTGTCCGGCACCCCGCTATGGAAGTCGATTTGCGTCATGGGTCAGAAACGGAAATTCGGTGGAGCGTTTTTCGGCGTTTCGCGCTCGCGGCGCGCTTTTTCGGCGGCGGCGGCTGCCCTGTCGGCTTCGGCCTTGGCGCGCGCCACTTCTGCCGCGCTGGGCGGCGGCGGCGGCGCGGCCGGCGCCGGCGGCGGGTTCGTGTAGCCCGCCGGCAGCAGCTTCACGGTCGGGTAGCCCGCGTCGGTCAGCGCAGCATCCCAGGTGCCAGGTTCAAAGCCGACCTGGCGCGCGCTACCGACCAGCAGCGTAGGCAGCTCGCCGTTGCTGCCGGCCTTGCGCAGCGCTTCCTGGTCGTCGGCGCTGGTGACGGTCTTTTCGCGGTAAGGGATGCCGCGCGTCAGCAGCAGCTGGCGGGCCTGGTCGCACGGGGCGCAGTTGGCCGTGGTGTAGAGCAGCACCGGGCGCGCGCGCGCGATCTCGGCCAGCTCCGGCGGCAGTTCGACGTTGCCGGTGCCGCCGCTGCCATAGTGCTTCACTTCGGCCTTTTTGGCCGTGGCCGGCGGCGGCGTGTCGGTGAAGTGGGTGACCCCCTTCTCGTCCTTCCACTTGTACATCTGGGCGTGCGCCGCACTGGCGGTCAGCAGCAAAAGCAGGGCAGCGCGTTTCATGCGGTCGTACTCCTTAAGCGGCCATGCCGCTGTGGCGCAGCAGGGCATCGATGGTCGGTTCGCGGCCGCGGAAGGCGGTGAACGATTCCAGCGCGGGGCGGGAGCCGCCGACGGCCAGGATCTCCTGCTGGAAGCGCTTGCCGGTATCAGACAGCTTGCCGCCCTCCAGCGCCGCCGCCTCCTCGAAGGCCGCGTAGGCGTCGGCCGACAGCACCTCCGCCCACTTGTAGCTATAGTAGCCCGCCGCGTAGCCGCCGGCAAAGATATGGCTGAAGGCATGCTGGAAGCGGTTGAAGGACGGCGGGATGATCACGGCGAATTTGCGGCGCACTTCGTCGATCACGTCCTGCACCGATTTGGTGCCGCCGGGCTGGAAGTCGTAGTGCAGCAGCATGTCGAGCAGGGCGAACTCCACCTGGCGCAGGGTTTGCAGGCCGGACTGGAAGTTCTTGGCCGCCAGCATGCGCTGGTACAGCGCCTGCGGCAGCGGCAGACCGCTCTTCACGTGGGAGCTCATGTGGTGCAGCACGTCCCATTCCCAGCAGAAGTTCTCCATGAACTGCGACGGCAGTTCCACCGCGTCCCACTCCACGCCGGAAATGCCGGAGACGGCCAGTTCCTCGACCTGGGTCAGCATGTGGTGCAGGCCGTGGCCGAACTCGTGGAACAGGGTGATCACTTCGTCGTGCGTGAACAGCGACGGCTGCAGCTGGCCGTCGACCTCCAGCGGTTCGGTGAAGTTGCAGGTCAGGTAGGCGACCGGGGTCTGCAGTTCGCCGTTCTTCAGGCGGCGGCCGCGCGCATCGTCCATCCAGGCGCCGCCGCTCTTGCCTTCGCGGGCGTAGAGGTCCAGGTAGAACTGGCCCACCAGCTTGCCGTCGCGTTCAATGCGGAAGAAGCGCACGTCCTTGTGCCATACCGGCGCGCTGTCGGGCTTGATGCTCACGCCGAACAGGTTTTGCACCAGCTTGAACAGGCCGTCGATGACTTTGTGCTCGGGGAAGTATTGCTTTACTTCCTGCGCCGAGAACGAATACAGGTGCTGCTGCAGCTTTTCGGAAGCGAACGGCAGGTCCCAGGCCTGCAGGTCGTCGATGCCCAGGTCCTTGCGCGCGTAGTCCTGCAGCTCGGCCAGGTCCTTTTCCGCGAACGGGCGCGCGCGCTTGGCCAGGTCTTCCAGGAATTCGATTACCTGTTCCGGCGACTTGGCCATCTTCGGCACCAGCGACACTTCGGCGAAGTTCTTGTAGCCCAGCAGTTGGGCTTCTTCCGCGCGCAGCCTGAGCAGGTTGGCGATGTTGGCAGTGTTGTCCCAGTCGTCGCGCTTGCTGAAGGCGTCGCCCAGTTCGGACGCCTTGGTGGCGTTGGCGCGGTATACCTTTTCGCGCAGGGCGCGGTTGTTGGCGAATTGCAGGATCGGGTAGTAGGAAGGGAAGTGCAGGGTGAACATCCAGCCTTGCTTGCCTTCGCGCTCGGCCAGCGCCTTGGCGGCGGCCTTGGAATCGTCCGGCAGGCCGCGCAGCTCGGCTTCGTCTTCCACCAGCAGCTTCCAGTCGTTGGTGGCGTCCAGCACGTTCTCGCTGAAGCGGGTGCTGATGGCGGCGTGTTCCTCCTGGATCGCGGCGAAGCGTTCCTTCTTGTCGGCCGGCAATTCGGCGCCTCCCATGCGGAAGTCGCGGATCGCATTGTCGATGATGCGCTGGCGCGCCGGCGACAGGGTGGCGAATTCGGCGCTGGCGCGCAGCGCCTTGTACTTGGCGAACAGGGCTTCGTTCTGGGCCAGGGCGGTCCAGAATTCGGTCACTTTCGGCAGGTTTTCGTTGTAGGTGGCGCGCAGTTCGGGCGTGTCGACCACGTTGTTGAGGTGACTGACGATGCCCCAGGCACGGCCCAGCAGCTCGGTGGAGTTTTCCAGCGGGGTGACGAAATTGTCCCAGCTCACGTCGCCGCCCGGCGCTTCCAGCTGCGCGACGGCGGCACGGTTTTTCTCCAAGAGGTGCTCGATGGCGGGCGTCACGTGTTCCGGCTTGATCGCATCGAAACGCGGCAGGCCGCTAAAGTCCAGCAGGGGATTGTCAGTCATTTCTTGCTCCTTTAAACCCTTAATGTCCGGGTCAGACCCAAGGGTCTGACCCAGGTAATGCGGCGGCCGCGAGCCAGGGGTCAGACGCGTTCCGCCGACTCAATCGTATTCATCAGCAGCATGGTGATGGTCATCGGCCCCACGCCGCCCGGCACCGGGGTGATATGCGAAGCCACTTCCTTGATGCCCGCGAAGTCCACATCGCCGCACAGCTTGCCGTTCTCGTCGCGGTTGATGCCCACGTCGATCACGATGGCGCCCGGCTTCACCATATCAGCAGTCAGGGTGTTGCGGCGGCCCGTTGCCGCCACCACGATATCGGCCTGGCGGGTGTGGTAGCCCAGGTCCGCCGTTCCGCTATGGCAGATGGTGACGGTGGCATTGGCTTGCAAGAGCAGCAGGCCCATTGGCTTGCCGACGGTGTTGGAGCGGCCGATCACGACGGCGTGCTTGCCCTTCAGGCTCACGCCGGTCGACTCGATCAGCTTCATGCAGCCGTACGGCGTGCAGGGGCGGAAGCCTTCCAGGCCGGTCATCAGTTCGCCGGCGCTCAGCACGGAGTAGCCATCCACGTCCTTCGAGGTGGCGATGGCTTCGATCACCTTGTGCGGGTCGATGTGCTTGGGCAGGGGCATCTGCACCAGGATGCCGTGGATGCTTGGGTCGGCGTTCAGGGTGGCGATGCGCTCGAGCAGGTCCGCTTCCGTCATGTCGGCCGGGTACTGCTCTTTGACGGAACGGATGCCGGCGTCTTCGCAAGCCTTGACCTTGTTGCGCACGTAGACGTGGCTGGCCGGATCGTCGCCGACCAGGATCACGGCCAGGCCGGGCTGTTTGCCCTGGGCGGTCAGTGCGGCGGCGCGGGAAGCGATTTCGGCGCGCAGTTTTTGGGAGAGCGCTACTCCGTCGATCAGTTGTGCAGACATGCTGCCTGCCCGCCGTACGCCACCTGGGCAAGCTCGAATTCGACCCGGCCGTGACCTTTTTCGTCGGCGAGAACGGCTCCGGCAAGTCGACGCTGCTTGAGGGCCTGGCCATTGCGCTGGGCTTCAACGCCGAAGGCGGCAGCAAGAACTTCAACTTCAGCACCCGGGCCTCGCACTCGTGCCTGCATGAGTACTTGCGCATCGGGCGCGGGGTGCGCACGCCGCAGGATGGCTACTTCCTGCGCGCCGAAAGCTTCTTCAATGTCGCGACCCAGGTCGAGCAGTTGAACGTCACAGGATACGGCCCCCGCCCGTTGCACGAGCAATCGCATGGCGAATCGTTTCTGGCGCTGCTGCAGAACCGTTTCCGCGGCAAGGGCCTGTACTTTCTCGACGAGCCGGAGGCCGCACTGTCGCCGCAGCGGCAGATGGCGGCGCTGGCGCGCATCCACCAGCTGGTCCAAGGCGGCTCGCAGTTTGTGATCGCCACCCATTCGCCGATCCTGATGGCCTATCCCGAAGCGTCGATATACATCTGTACCCCAGAAGGCATCCGCCAGCGCGCCTACGAAGACACGGAACACTACCAGGTCATGCACGATTTCATGGCCAACCCGCGCCGCATGCTCAAGGAGTTGCTGAAGGCTTGAATTGCCCGACCGTTGTCGGCAATCAAAAAGACGTTCCAGGGCCCCAGCAACAATGCGAATTCGTATTCGGTGATCGAAAGGTAGTTGTCATGATTAAACCTGTCGTGACATGCTGGTTGGGGTGCTTATTCTGCCCGTCGTTGAGGCAAAGGAGTGGCTTCTGGAATGTCCGAATGAAGTTGCGGGGGGATCCATCAACGTTCAGTTGTCGTCGGGGTGGAACGTCTACAACCCGGATCGCCTCCGGCTTCGATCCGCTGCGTTCATGGGGGGAGCGCCGGATAAGATCATGCATCTGGTGCCGTATCAGGTGGGTAGGAAGGGTGGAATCCAGCTTGAACGCTGGAAGTTCGATGGAGGGGCGGTCTGGCTCAAATGTGCATATGGGGATGCCGGTCAGATCACTTTGTCAAAAGCGATTGATGGACAGCCCGAGGAGTGTACCGTCAAATGTGCCGGCGATACAATTTCGAAGATCGCTTGTCTTGATCAGAATCGCGCTGACAATCATTGAGCAAGCTTCCATCGCCATCATGCATCCGAGCTATGATATGTGGATGAAAACGAAGGGGACGATCATTCGAGCAGTCCTGATCCTGCCGTTGATATGCTTTGTGTTCGACGCGTGGGCAGCGGACCGCGTGGTGTTCGACCGCGCCGCCTCGCCGGCCGATTTCCGGCGCGAGTATTCGAAGGCGCTGCTGCAGCAGGTCATGGAGCGCACCGAAGCGGAATTCGGTCCCTACACCATCGAATACGCCGACGCCCACATGGAGCGTCCCCGCCTGCTCGCAGCGTTGAAAGATGGCGCGATGGTCAACGTCACGGCCTATCCGGCGGACGCCAAATGGCTCAAGGCGTTGAGCTACGTCCCGGTGCCGACCGACATGGGCCTGCAAAGCTGGCGCATCGCGCTGATCGACCGCAAGCAGCAGGCGCGCATGCGCAAGCTGGCGCTGCCCGATGGGCTCAAGGGGCTGACGGCCGGCGTCGGCTCGGTCTGGGTGACGCGCGCATCGCTGCAGGAGAACGGGTATCGCCATGTCACGGGCAGCAACTACCTGGGCTTGTTCACCATGTTGATGGCGGGCCGCTTCGACTACTTCCCGCGCGGGGTCAACGAGATCTTCCATGAATACGACCAGCGCAAGGTAGCATTCCCCAACCTGGCGGTGGAAGAGAGCATCGTCCTGCACGACCAGATCCCCTCGCTGTTCTTCGTCTCCCCCAAGCACCCGCGCCTGCACCGGCGCATCCTGGCCGGCATGGAGTCGATGCTGAGCGACGGCTCCCTGGAGCGCTTCGTGCTGGAGCATCACCGCGGTTTCCTGCAGCGCGCGCGGTTGTGCAAGCGCCGCCGCATCGAATTGCCGAACAAGGCAATCGAACCGGCCATGCTGGCGCGTAAGGCTCTCTGGCTCGACCCTTTCGAGCCGCGCCACGGCATCTGCCCGGCCAAGTAAATCCCCCCCTGGCATCCTCCCCGCGTGCATTTGCCTTGTGCGTCGTTTCATAATATGAAAAGTTCTTTCGCCATTTGAAAAACGGAGAATTCGCTGATAGAATCCTTCACACTTAGCCAAAGTCTTAGTAAATAATCACCTGCACCGTCCGGAGACATAAGGGTGGGGCGCCTCAATCGATAGGAGACTAGATACATGTCAGCTCAACTTGACCAGGTCACGGCACAAACGGCCAACGATCCTGATGCACAGGAAACCAAAGAATGGCTGGAGGCGCTGGAAGCCGTCCTGGAAAACGAGGGCCCGGAGCGTGCCCACTACCTGATGGAGCGCCTGGTTGACCTGGCCCGTCGTCGTGGCGCCGACATCCCGTTCTCCGCCAACACCGCATACGTCAACACCATCCCGGCGCACAAGGAAGTGCACTGCCCGGGCAACCTGGAATACGAAGAGCGCCTGCGCTCCTGGATGCGCTGGAACGCCATGGCCATGGTCGTGAAGGCCAACCGCGCCGACGGCGACCTGGGCGGTCACCTGTCATCCTTCGCCTCGCTGGCGAACATGCTGGGCATCGGCTTTAACCACTTCTGGCGCGCCCCGAGCGAAGGCCACGGCGGCGACCTGCTGTACATCCAGGGCCACTCCTCGCCTGGCGTCTACGCGCGCGCCTTCCTGGAAGGCCGCCTGAGCGAAGAGCAGCTGCTGAACTTCCGCCGCGAAGTGGACGGCAAGGGCCTGTCCTCCTACCCGCACCCGAAACTGATGCCGGACTTCTGGCAGTTCCCGACCGTGTCGATGGGCCTGGGCCCGCTGATGGCGATCTACCAGGCGCGCTTCCTGAAATACCTGCACGCGCGCGGCATCGCCGACACCAACGGCCGCAAGGTCTGGGCCTTCTGCGGCGACGGCGAGATGGACGAGCCGGAATCGATGGGCGCGATCGGCATGGCCGCCCGCGAACAGCTGGACAACCTGGTCATCGTCGTCAACTGCAACCTGCAGCGCCTGGACGGTCCGGTGCGCGGCAATGGCAAGATCATCCAGGAGCTGGAAGCGGACTTCCGTGGCGCCGGCTGGAACGTCGTCAAGGTCATCTGGGGTCCGGGCTGGGACAACCTGCTGGCGCAGGACAAGGACGGCATCCTGCAGAAAGTGATGATGGAAACCGTCGACGGCGAATACCAGAACTACAAGGCCAAGGATGGCGCCTACGTGCGCAAGCATTTCTTCGGCAAGCATCCGAAGCTGCTGGAAATGGTGGCCAATATGTCCGATGACGACATCTGGCGCCTGACCCGCGGCGGCCACGATCCGCACAAGATCTACGCTGCGTTCAAGGTGGCGCAGGAATCGGTCGGCAAGCCAACCGTGCTGCTGGTGAAGACCGTCAAGGGCTTCGGCATGGGCAAGTCCGGCGAGGCGCGCAACACTGCGCACCAGACCAAGAAGCTGGACGACGAGGCCATCCGCGAAATGCGCGACCGCTTCAACATCCCGATCCCGGACGACAAGCTGGCCGAGATCCCGTTCTTCAAGCCGTCCGACGACGCGCCCGAGATCAAGTACCTGCACGAGCGCCGCAAGGCGCTGGGCGGCTACCTGCCGCAGCGCCGCATGAAGGCCGACGAGCAGCTGGTGGTGCCTTCGCTGGAAGCGTTCAAGGCCGTCACCGATGCGACCCCGGAAGGCCGCGAGATTTCCACCACCCAGGCTTTCGTGCGTATCATCACCGCGCTGCTGCGCGACCCGTCGCTGGGCCAGCGCATCGTGCCGATCCTGGTTGACGAATCCCGTACCTTCGGCATGGAAGGCCTGTTCCGCCAGATCGGCATCTTCAACCAGCAGGGCCAGTTGTACGAGCCGGTCGACAAGGACCAGGTGATGTACTAC
>JAJTCO010000071.1 GCA_021323265.1 Pseudoduganella sp.
CACGGCCAGGTCGTAGCGCAGGCCGGACTGGATCAGGATCTTCTTCACGCCCTTGATCTCGCGCGCCTTGCGGTACAGCTGGATCAGCTTGCTGTGGTCGGTGCCCAGGTTGACGCAAATCGACGGATAGACGCAGGACAGGCGGCGGCAGGTCTCCTCGATCGACTTGTCCTTGCACGACAGGCGGTACATGTTGGCGGTCGGCCCGCCCAGGTCGGAGATGATGCCGGTGAAGCCCTTGGTCTTGTCGCGGATATGCTCGATCTCGCGCAGGATGGACGGCTCGGAGCGGCTCTGGATGATGCGGCCTTCGTGCTCGGTGATCGAGCAGAAGGTGCAGCCGCCGAAGCAGCCGCGCATGATGTTGACCGAGAAGCGTATCATTTCCCAGGCCGGGATATTGGCGTTGCCGTAGCTCGGGTGCGGGCCGCGCGCGTATTCGAGGTCGTACACGCCGTCCATTTCATCCATGGCCAGCGGCAGCGGCGGCGGGTTCATCCACACGTCGCGGTCGCCGTGCTGCTGCACCAGGGCGCGCGCATTGCCGGGGTTCGACTCCAGGTGGAACACGCGCGAGGCGTGGGCGTACATCACCGGGTCGTCCTTCACCACGTCGTAGGACGGCAGGCGCACCACGGTCTTGTTGTGCTTTTCCTTGGCCGCGGCCAGGCGCTCCTCGCGCGTCATGATGACGATCGGCTTGACGGTCGGTTCCGGCGCCGCGTTCTCGGTGGCGCATTCCTTCTTGTCTTCCTTGGCCATGGCGTAAGGATCGGGGTGCGGGTCGATCCGGCCCGGCACGTCGACGCGGGTGGAGTTGTGCACCGACCATTCGTCCGACGGCAGCCAGCCGTGCGGCACCAGGAAGGCCGTGCCGCGCAGGTCCTTGATGTCCTTGATGCGTTCGCCGGCATCGATGCGGCGGGTCAGGTCGACCAGGGCGCGTTCGGCATTGCCGAAGATCAGCAGGTCGGCCTTCGATTCGGTCAGCACCGACTTGCGCACCTTGTCCGACCAGTAGTCGTAGTGGGCGATGCGGCGCAGCGACGCTTCGATGGAGCCGATGACGATCGGCGTGCCGGGGAAGGCTTCGCGCGCGCGCTGGGCGTACACGGTGACGGCGCGGTCGGGACGCTTGTTCGGTTCGGCGTTCGGGGTGTAGGCGTCGTCGGAGCGGATCTTGCGGTCGGCCGTGTAGCGGTTGACCATGGAGTCCATGTTGCCGGCAGTGATGCCGTAGTACAGGCGCGGCTTGCCCAGCACGCGGAAGGCGTCCACGCTGTGCCAGTCGGGCTGGGCGATGATGCCCACGCGGTAGCCGTGCGATTCGAGCAGGCGGCCCACCAGGGCCATGCCGAAGCTGGGGTGGTCGATGTAGGCGTCGCCGGTGACGAGGATGATGTCGCACTGGTCCCAGCCCAGGGTGTCCATTTCGGCACGGGACATCGGCAGGAAAGGCGCGACCGCAGCGCGCGCAGACCGCTTGGCGACGGTCGCGAAAAGATTGGTTGGGGGATTCATCCCGGCATTGTACCGGATTTCGCCCGCTTCCGCCCGTTGGGCGCCACAAAAAACCTTTAAGTTTCAGTAACTTGTGACGTTCCAGCAAGCTGTTTCAGGCAAATAGTCATTGCGCATCGTGACATTTTTGCTATAACGGGTATACAACGTCTTCCATGGAGCGGAAATCATGCGACGCAGACTGTATTACATGCTTCCCAATGTTAAGGCCGCCCGCGCAGAGCTCGATGAACTGCTGCTGGCACGCATCGAAGAACGGCATATCCACTTCCTGGCCAAAGAGGGCACCCTGCCCGATGACATGCCAGATTGCAATTTCCTGCTGAAAACGGACCTGATCCACGGCGCCAAGCTGGGGATTGCCATCGGCGGGATCGTGGGGCTGTGTGCCGGCATCTTCCTGGTGCTGTTCCCACCCGAAGGGCTGACCCTGCGCACCATGACCATCTTGCTGGTCACGCTGGGCGGTGCACTGTTCGGCGGCTGGGCCAGCGGCATGAATGCGGCGGCGATCCCCAACAAGAAGCTGGAGCAGTACGCCAGTCGGATTGAACAAGGTCAGGTGCTGATGATGGTCGACGTGCCGGTGCGGCGCATGAAGGAGATCGAGGAAATGATCGCCAAACGTCATCCTGACTTCAACTTTGGCGGTGAAGAACCGCCCTTGCTGGCCTTTCCATAAGGCCAGCCTCCCGGGGGCCGGCTCGATAGCCGGCATCACCCCGGGTTCCCTTCGAAGGCGGGCCGCGGCCCGCCTTTTCATATGCCCATATTGCCCAGGATGCGGGTCAGTTCGCGCAGCGTCGGCTCCAGCGCCGGGTGCTTGGCCGCGAAACGGGCGGTGATTTCCTGTGTGCGTTCGGCCAGGCCGTAGGTGTTGCTGCCGTCCGGCGCAGGCGGCTGGTCGAGGATGTGCTTGATGTCGCCGTCCAGCTGGCGCAGCAAGTCCTGCAATTCCTCATCGACCGGGCCGTGCTGGGCCAGCGTGGCGTGCAAGTGGCGCAATGACTCCTTCAGCTTGGTGTCCATGGTTCCTTTCCCCGTTGAAGTGGCTACACCTCTTTTATACACCCATCCGGCACGCCCAGCTACGGCTGCGCTCAAGCGTCAGTTGGCCTTCAGGCCGCGGCGCTCGAGCAGCGGGTCGATCCGGGCGTCGCGGCCGCGGAACGCGCGGTACATCTGCATCGCATCCATCGTGCCGCCCTTGGACAGCAGGGCCTTGCGGAAGTGGTCGCCATTCTTGCGCGACAGGCCGCCCTGCTCGGTGAACCATTCGACGGTGTCGGCGTCGAGCTTTTCCGACCACAGGTAGCCGTAGTAGCCGGCCGAATAGCCGCCCGCGAACACGTGCGAGAAGTAGGTGGTGCGGTAGCGCGGCGGCACGGGACCGAAATCGACGCCGGCGTCCTTCAGCACCGTCGATTCGAAGCCCAGCACGTCGGTCGGGATCTTGTCGGCCGGCAGCTGGTGCCAGCGCTGGTCCAGGATCGAGGCCGCCAGGTATTCGGTGGTGCGGAAGCCTTCGTTGAACTTGGCCGACGCCTGCACCTTGTCCAGCAGTTCCTTCGGCATCGGCGCGCCGGTCTGGTAGTGCTTGGCGTAGTTGTTGAGCACTTCCGGCCAGGTCATCCACATTTCGTTGACCTGGGACGGGAACTCCACGAAATCGCGCGGCACGCGGGTGCCGGCGAAGCGCGGGTACTTCACGTCGGAGAACATGCCGTGCAGCGCGTGGCCGAATTCGTGGAACAGGGTGCGCGCCTCGTCGTAGGTGAGCAGGGTCGCCTCGCCGGCGGTCGGCTTCGGAATATTCAGGTGGTTGGCCACCACCGGCTTGCTGTTCATCAGCCTGGACTGCGACACGTAGGCGTTCATCCAGGCGCCGCCACGCTTGTTGCTGCGGGCGTAGAAGTCGCCCAGGAAGATGGCCAGCTGCTTGCCGTCGGCGTCGAACACGTCCCACACGCGCACGTCCGGGTGGTACACCGGCAGGTCCTTGCGTTCCTTGAAGGTGATGCCGAAGACCTTGGTGGCGGCGAAGAAGACGCCGTTGTTCAGCACATTATCGAGCTCGAAGTAGGGCTTGAGCTGGTTCTGGTCGAAGGCGTAGCGCGCCTGGCGCACCTTGTCGGTGTAGTAGGCCCAGTCCTGCGCCGCGTTGGCGAAGCCGCCCTTTTCCGCGTCGATCACGGCCTGGATGTCGGCCGCTTCCTTGCGCGCGTTGTTGACGGCCGGCGTGGCCAGTTCGCCCAGCAGCTTGTTGACGGCGTCGGTGCTGTGCGCGGTCTGGTCTTCCAGCTGGTAGGCGGCGTGCGAGGCGTAGCCGAGCAGCGCGGCGCGTTCGGCGCGCAGCTTGGCGATCTTCAGCACCACGTCGCGGTTGTCGAACTCGCCGCCGCGGCTGCCGCGCGCCAGCGAGGTCGCCAGCAGGCGCTCGCGGGTGCTGCGATTGGTCAGCACTTCCAGCGGCGCCTGGCCGGTGGTGTTGGCGATGGCGATCAGGAACTTGCCGTCCATGCCCTTGGCCTTGGCCGCTGCAGCGGCGGCGTCGATGGCCTTTTCCGACATGCCGGCCAGTTCGGCGCGGCTGTCGACCACCAGCGCCGAAGCGTTGGCTTCCTTCAGCACGTTCTGGCTGAAGGTGGTGGACAGGGCGGCCAGCTGCGAGTTGTAGGCCTTCAGCTTTTCCTTGTCGGCGGCGGACAGCTTGGCGCCGGCGCGCACGAAATCGGTGTGGTAGCGTTCCAGCAGGTGCTTCGATTCTGGATCGAGCTTGAGTTTGTCGCGCTTGTCGTACAGGGCCTTGATGCGGGCGTACAGCTTTTCGTTCAGGCGGATGGCGTCGCTGTGCGCGGACAGCTTGGGCGCCAGCTGGCGGTTCAGGGCTTCGAAGGCTTCGTTGGTGTTGGCGCCGGACAGGTTGCCGAACACGGCGCTGACGCGGTCGAGCAGGCGGCCGGAACGTTCCATCGCCACGATGGTGTTGTCGAAGGTGGGCGCCGCCTTGTTGTTGGCGATTTTCGCGATTTCCGCGGCTTGCTCGCGCATGCCTTCTTCATAGGCAGGGCCGTAGTGCTCGTTCTGGAACTTGTCGAAGGCCGGATAGCTGAGCGGCAGCTTGGACGGCGTGGCGAAGGGGTTGGATGCGGGCAGGGCGGCTTGGGCGGCACCGGCAAGGGCCAGGCTGGCGGCCATCACCAGCAATTTCGGACGGAACATTCTCTCTCCTGTTTTGTAATGTTTCGAAGCGTCAGATCATAACAACCCCGCAGGGCAAAGTCATGCTGCACTGCGTATCGAAAAGTGTCAGGGTTCAGTAGTGCGGCGGGCGCTCGTTGAGCGGCGCTTCCTTTTGCGACATGGTGCGGATACGGTCGGCCAGCGCCGCCAGCATCGCCTCCAGCTGGTCGATCTGCTTTTGCTGCTCGTAGACGCGCTGGTTGAGCGACTCCACCAGGTCTTCCTGGTGCGCCACCTTGATTTCGATGTTGATGAATCGGTCTTCGCTGCTCACGGCCTGCTCCCGCCAAGGTAAAAGCAGGCATTCTACTTGAGCCTGCCCTTACCGGCCGCTGCGCGGGGTTATTTCAGGTACACGCCGCCACAGACGATCATGTCGTCTTCCGGCACGCAGTACATGGTCTTCGGTTCGATCTTGCCGCTGACCGGATTGTTGAACTTGTAGTCCTGCCAGAACGGGACTTTTTTCTTCGCCATCTCGACCCGCTCCTTGACGAAGGCCTTGCCGTCGACGTCCTTCAGTTCCATCAGGTTCTTGCCGACCATCTTGGTGTTGGCGCCGTGGGCGCGCACCACGCCGTCCAGGCCATAGGCCACCAGGTACAGGTCGCGGTCGGTGAACTGGCTGTCTTTCTTGTCGATTTCGGCGAACAGCTTGTCACGGCCGTTGGCTTTCAGATAAGCCAGTGCCTTTTTTACCATGGCTTCGGCTTCGGGCTTGGTCACGACATCCGCAGCCGCCGCGATCGGCGCTGCGACCGCCACGGCGGCGGCAAGCAGGCAATTACGTAAAAACATGGGTGCCTCCTGCAAAAGGGAGAGCCCCCATCCTAGCACGCTTGCAAGCCTATGCGGGTTTGGCGTCGCGCGGCGCCGACAACAGCTCCTTCATGCGCGCCAGGCGTTCGCGCGGCGACATGATCTCGGTTTCCTTGGGCGGGGCGTCGCCCACGTCCAGCGCCATCTCGGCGATGAAGCGCGACACGTCGCACTGCACATGCTCGCCGCCGCGCTTGCGCTTCTTGCACCAGGTCAGCTGCAAGGTGCGCTGGGCGCGCGTGATGCCGACGTACATCAGGCGCCGCTCCTCCTCGATGCGCTGCGCCAGCAGCTCGATCGGCGTATCGGGGTCGCCCTTGTGCGGCAGGATGCCTTCCTCCACGCCGACCAGGAACACGTGCGGATACTCCAGCCCCTTGGAGGCGTGCAGGGTCGACATGCGGATCGCATCGGGCTCTTCATCCTTGCCTTCCAACATGGACATCAGGGCCACCATCTGGGTCAGCTCCAGCACGTTCTTTTCCTCGCCGTCGCGGTCCTTGCCGCCGCGGCCGCGGTCCTTCAGCCAGTTGACGAAGTCCGTGACGTTCTGCCACTTGCCCTGCGCCGCGCGCTCTTCGAAGGCGTCGTACAGGTAATGCTCGTAGTGCATGCCTTCCATCAGGTCGTCCAGCACCTGCGCCGCGTTGTCGCCGCTGCCGGACGGGCCGGGACGGGTGGCGCGCGATTCGAGTTCCAGGATGAAGTTGCAAAAGTCCTGCAGCGGCTTGAGCTGGCGGTCGTTCAGCACGGCCTCGATGCCGCCCTTGAACACGGCCTCGAACAGCGAGCATTGCCACTTGCCGGAGAAGGAACCCAGCGCTTCCAGCGTGGACTGCCCGATGCCGCGGCGCGGCGTGGTGGCGGCGCGGATGAAGGCGGGATCGTCGTCCGGGTTGGCCATCAGGCGCAGGTAGGCCATGATGTCCTTGATTTCCGCCTTGTCGAAGAAGCTCTGGCCGCCGGAAATGGTGTACGGGATGCGCTGCGTGCGCAGCGCCTGCTCGATCACGCGCGCCTGGTGGTTGCCGCGGTACAGGATGGCGTAGTCCGACCACTTGTTCTTGCGCTCGAAATGGTCGGCCGAGATCATGATTGCCACCTGCTCCGCTTCCTGTTCCTCGTTCGGCATCGAGTGCACCTTGATCGGCTCGCCGATGCCCAGCTCGGACCAGAGCGACTTCTCGAACAGCTTGGGATTGTTCTGGATCACCGCGTTGGCCGCCTGCAGGATGCGGGTGGTGGAGCGGTAGTTCTGCTCCAGCTTGATCAGGCGCAGGTCCGGGAAGTCCACCTGCAGCAGGGCCAGGTTTTCCATGGTGGCGCCGCGCCAGCCGTAGATGGCCTGGTCGTCGTCGCCCACGGCGGTGAACATGGGCTTCTTGCCCAGGCCCGTCACCATCAGCTTCACCAGCTCGTACTGGCACGTGTTGGTGTCCTGGTATTCGTCGATCATCAGGTAGCGCAGGCGGCGCTGCCACTTGTCGCGCACCGTGTCGTGGTGGCGGAACAATTCCACCGGCAGGCGGATCAGGTCGTCGAAGTCGACCGCCTGGTAGGCCGCCAGGGTGGCGATATAGCTGCCGTAGATGCGCGCCGACTGCGCCTCGTCCTCGGTCTGGGCCTGCTTGAGCGCCTCCTCGGGGGTGACCAGGCCGTTTTTCCACAGCGAGATGTCGTTCTGGATGCGGCGGATCAGGTTCTTGTCGGTGGTGATGGCCAGGTCCTGCACCAGCGAATAGCAGTCATCGCTGTCCATGATTGAAAAACGGTCCTTCAACCCCAGATGGTTGCATTCCTGGCGCAAGATGCGCACGCCCAGGGAATGGAAGGTACACACGGTGAGCTGCTTGGCCTGCTTGGGCTGCTTGAGCATCTTGCCCACGCGTTCCTGCATTTCCAGCGCCGCCTTGTTGGTGAAGGTGAGCGCGGCGATCGTGCGCGGGTCGTAGCCGCGATCCTCGATCATGTGGGTGATCTTTTGCGTGATGACGCGCGTCTTGCCCGATCCGGCCCCCGCCAGCACAAGGGCAGGGCCGTCGAGATAGAGCACGGCTTCGCTCTGTGGGCCGTTCAGGCCGAACTGTGGTGCATTGTGCGCGCGGAGTCGCCCAAGCTGTTCGTGCCCCACCTGGACGAGGCGGACATCGGTGCGCGCACGGAGGCCGGCTTCAGCCGCCGCCTGCGCTATGGCGACGTGGTCATCGAGGACGTGGTCGAGCTGCACGAACCGTATATCGTGCGCTACAACGTGCCGGCGCAGAAGGACATCAGCGCCTCCAGCCTGACCATGACGATCGAAATGCCGCAGCCGGACCGCCTGTATGTGCGTTTCCAGTACGACGACGGCCATGACGCGGCGACCGATGCCGCCAACGCCATGTACGACGATTTCCGCCGCTCGGCCTACCAGGAGTCGGACATCGACACCATCCGCGTACTGCGCGAACTGGCCAGCCAGGGCCGCCTGGACTCCTCGCTCAACTGATTCAGCAGCCGGGCGTGCAGTCCGGCACCGGCTTGGGCGGCGGCGGCGGCTTGTGCAGCTCCTTGGCCAGCTCGCGCAGGGCGCTGCGCACGCCTTCCTCCACCACCGGGTGGTAGAAGGGCATGTCGAGCATCTGCGCCACCGTCAGGCCGGCCTGGTGCGCCCAGGCCAGCAGGTGGCCGATGTGCTCGGCGCGCGGCCCCACCATCTCGGCGCCCAGAAAGCGCCCGCTGCCATACTCCCCGTACACGCGCAGCAGCCCCTTGTTCTGGCGCATGACGCGGCTGCGTCCCTGGTCGTCGAAGCCCACCGCGCCGATCGCAAAGGGCGCGCGGCCATGCGTCAGCGCCTGGTAGCCGGGCCCCACCGTCGCGATCTGCGGCTCGCTGAAGGTGATGGCCAGCGGCGTGCGGCGCAGGCCGGGCTGCACCTGCGGGTAGGCGGCGGCATTGGCGCCGGCGATCTTGCCCTGGTCGGCCGCTTCCGGCAGCAGGGGCAGTTCGGCGCTGGCGTCGCCGGCGATGAAGACGCAGCTGTCGCCGCACTGCATGGTCTGGCGGTCGAAGCGGGGCACGCCGTGCTGGTCCAGCGCCAGGGCAGCGCGGTCCAGCCCCAGGCCGTGCACGTTGGGCGTGCGGCCGGTGGCAACCAGCACGTAGTCGAACTGCTCGGCGCGTTGCTCGCCCTGGGCGTTGCGCGTGCGCAGCTGCAGGCCGTCGCCGGCGCGCTCGATGCCCGCCACTTCGGTGCGAAAGCGGATGTCCATCTCCTCGCCCAGCGCCTGGGCCGCCGCCGCCAATACCTGCGGGTCCTTCAACTGCGCCACGCTGGCGCCGCGCGCGATCAGCGCCACGCGCACGCCCAGCCGGTGCAGGGCCTGGCCCAGTTCCAGGCCGATCACGCCGGCGCCGATCACGGCCACCGACCGCGGCAGATCGGTCCATTCGAACACGGCATCGCTGTTGATCACGCGCGGCCCGGCGGCCGCCCAGGCTGGCGGGATGGCCGCGGTGGAGCCGGTGGCGATCACCACCGCCTTGGCTGCCACTTCCAGGTCGGCGCCGATCTGCAGGCGGTTGGGCGCCGTGAAGCGCGCGTGGCCGTGCAGCTTGTCCTCGGCCGGCATGGCGGCCACGTTGGCCAGCACGAAGCCGACAAAGCGGTCGCGCTCACTGCGCACGCGCTGCATGACAGCCTGGCCGTCGATGGCCAGGGCGCCGGCGTGCACGCCGAAGCCGGGCGCCTCGCGCACCGCGTGCGCCGCTTCCGCCGCCGCGATCAGGAGCTTGCTCGGCATGCAGCCCACGCGCGCGCAGGTGGTGCCGTGCGGGCCCCCCTCGATCAGCAGCGCGTGCCGGCCGGCGTTACGCGCCGCCCGGTACGCGCTGAGCCCGGCCGTGCCGGCGCCGATCACCGCCACATCGCACTGGATCGTTTCCATCTTGCCTCCTAGCGTGAGATTGCATTAGTATGACTTATCATTCCCAGCAATTATAAGCATACCTTATGGAAAATCTGGACTACCGCGCGCTGGCGGTGCTGGATGCCGTCGCCAGCCATGGCAGCTTCGACAAGGCGGCCAGCGCGCTGGGCATCAGCCAGCCGGCCGTTTCCCAGCGTATCAAGGCGCTCGAGGACGCGGTCGGCCGCCTGCTGATCGTGCGCGGGTCGCCGGCCGAAGCCACCGGCCTGGGCCAGCGCCTCATCTCGCATTACCGTAACGTCAAACTGATGGAGGCAGCGCTCGACATCGACCTCGGCCACCAGACCAGCATGCCGGAAATCGCGATGGCGGTCGATGCCGCCAGCCTGGCGACCTGGTTCCCGCTCGCCTTGCGCCCCCTGCTGGCGCCGCCGCGCTGCCAGCTCGACGTGGAATGCGCCGAGCGCGAAGTGGCGCTGCACCTGATGCGCGAAGGGGCGGTGTTCGGCTGCGTGGCCGCACGCGGCAGCGTGCCGGCGCCGGCGGCGGCCGGTTCCTCCGCCACGCCGCTGGGCGCCATGCGCTATGTGTGCGTGGCGGCGCCGGCCTTTGCCCGCCACTGGTTCGGCGACGGCGTGAACCCCGAGGCGCTGGCCTTGGCGCCGGCGGTGGTGCACGAGCGCGAGCTGATGGCGCGCTTCCTGGCGCGCGAGGCGGGCTACACGCGCCCCTTCCCGCACCACACCCTGCCGCTGTCGACGGCCCTGAACGACACGCTGTTCGGCGGGCTGGCCTACGGCCTGCTGCCCTACCTGCAGGCGGCGCAGGGCTTGGCGCAAGGGATGCTGGCGGACCTGCTGCCGGGGCGCTACATCGACGTGGAGCTGGACTGGCACGCGTGGGAACTGGACACGCCGTTCACCCACGCCCTCACCGAGCAGATCGTCGACACCGCGCGGCGCCACCTGGTGCAGCCTTAGATATCGACCGGGTCCACTTCCAGCGACCAGCGGATGCGCGTCTTCTGTTCGCGCAGCGCCTGCATCCACACCTTCAGGAAGGCTTGCAGCGCGGGGCGCGAGGCTGACTCCACCAGCAGCTGCGCGCGCTCCATGTTGTGCACGCGCGCCATGCTCATCGGAATCGGGTCGTTCAGGGTCACGCCTTCGTGCGGCGCCAGGCCGCGCGCGGCGCGCAGGAACTCCAGCGCATCGTCCAGCTGGCGCGCCTCGGCGCGCAGGATTGCCTGGTACAGGTAGGGCGGCAGGCCCGCCACTTCCCGCTCGCCCAGCAGCGCGTTGGCGAAATAGTCATAGTCATGCGCCACCAGCGCCGAGAACAGCGGATGCTCCGGATAGCTGGTCTGCACCAGCACCTCGCTCTCGCTGCCGCCCTGGCGCCCGGCGCGCCCCGCCACCTGCATCAGCTGCGCGAACAGGCGCTCGCTGGCGCGGTAGTCCTGCGAGAACAGCGAGCTGTCGGGATTCATGATGCCCACCAGCGTCAGGTTCTTGAAGTCGTGTCCCTTGGCGACCATCTGCGTGCCGACCAGGATGTCCACTTCCTGCCGGTGCACGCTGTCGAACGCTTCCTGCGCGCTGCCCTTGCGGCGCGTGCTGTCGGCGTCGATGCGCAGCACGCGCGCCTGCGGGAACAGTTCCTGCAGGCTTTCCTCGATGCGCTGGGTGCCGCGCCCCAGCGGCTGCAGGTCGATGTTGCCGCAGGTGGGGCAGTGGCGCGGGATGCGCATCTCCAGGCTACAGTGGTGGCAGCGCAGGCGGTAATCGGTCTTGTGCAGCACCATGGTCGCGGTGCAGCGCTGGCACTCGCTGACCCAGCCGCAGGACTCGCACGTGATCACGGGCGAGTAGCCGCGCCGGTTGAGGAAGAGCAGCGATTGCTCGCCGCGCTCCATGCGCTGGCGGATGGCCGCGACCAGCTGCTCGCTCAAGCCTTCCTGCCCGCGCCGGCGCGAGGTGTCGACCAGCTTCACGGCCGGCAGCACGGCCTGCTGCACCGCGCGTTCGCGCAGCGCGAGCTTGCGGTAACGGCCCTTGAGCGCGTGGTGCCAGCTTTCCAGCGACGGCGTGGCCGACCCCAGCACCACGGGAATTTGCAGCTGGTGGGCGCGCCACACGGCCAGGTCGCGCGCGGAGTAGCGCAAGCCTTCCTGCTGCTTGTACGACGGGTCGTGCTCCTCGTCGATGACGATCAGCTTGAGCTGCGGCAGGGAGGCGAGGATGGCCAGGCGCGTGCCCAGCACGATGCGCGCCTTGCCTTCATGCGCGGCCAGCCAGTGCAGCATGCGTTCGCCCTCGGACAGGCGGCTGTGCAGCGTGGACAGCATGACGCCCGGGAAGCGCGCGCGGATGTTCGCTTCCAGCTGCGGCGTCAGGTTGATTTCCGGGACCAGCACCAGCACCTGGCCGTGCGCCTCGCGCGCCAGGACGCGGGCGCAGGCTTGCAGGTAGACCTCGGTCTTGCCGCTGCCCGTGACGCCATACAAGAGAAAGGGCGCGAAGCCCTGCGCGCCGGCAATGGCGTCGGCGGCGGCCTGCTGGTCCGGGTTCAGGGCCGGCAGGCCGGCCGGGGTGGCGTCGTGCGTGTCTGCCAGCTTGCCCAGCTTCTTGATGGCGCGCTCGAGCGCCACGGTGCTGGTGACGCGCAGGTTCTTGGGCAGGCCCGGCAGCGCCACCTCGCCCAGCGGGCGCTGGTAGTACTCGGCGGCAAAGCCGGCCAGCGCCAGCCATTGCGCGGACAGCGGGGCCAGCTGGTGGCGCACGGCCAGGGCGGCTTTCAGCTTTGCCTCGGGCACGTCGGTCTGGTCCAGGACCGCCACGATCAGGCCGACCACCTCGCGTGGGCCGAACGGCACCATTGCCAATTGTCCTACAAGCGGCCGCCCCGCCTCGCCGTCGTCCCAACGGTAGTCAAACACCGCGTTCAGCGGCGTATCGAGGGCAATTCGAAGAATGCAGTGCGCCATCCCGGCCTATCCATCAAGGGTTATTTAACTATCCACAGTTTCTGGGGATAACTTTGTGAACAAAAGGGCTGGAATCCTGAGCAAGCACTAACCTCCAGCTTGCAATCCGGGAAAGCTCAGCAAAAAGACACTATTTTTCCCTTTTAAATTCAACCACTTACAATAGTCATCCTAGGAGAGCCAAAATGCGCCTGTTTTTCCGCGCGCTGTGCATAAGTGCGCTATTTAGGGACCAGATTTTCACTGAAATCAAGCTTTTTTTGCGGGCGCAGCGGGAGAAAACCCGCTTGGTGCGCCACAACATCAAGCCAGGCATTGTACACAGGCGCTTCCGGCAAGGTTTGTGTTTCCGCAACTGTTTTTGCGCCGGAAAACCTTAGCGAAATATCATGCAACGCAACATGAGCCTCAGAGAATTCCTACAAATTCCGACTAAGTGCCGGTTTACTAAGACCTTTTGGCATTTTTCCACAGTTTTTGTGGATAACTTTGTGGAGAATGCACCGACAAGCCTGCTTTCCCCCTGGGATAAGGTTTACAAAAGCCCAAACATCGGCCCAGCGCTGGCATTTTTTATCCTTAAAAATCAACCACTTGCAAATACCTTGAGAGGGGAGCCTTGGCAACTGCCTGTTATTTCCGCAGCAAAAATTTTTGTGCATAAGTCGCCCTGGACAAATAGCAAAGGGGTGCCAAAAGGCACCCCTTGCTGGGCAAACGCGGGAAAATCAGGCGCCGCGCAGGGTGCGGCTATGGCTGTGCACGGTATCGACCAGCACGGACACCGCGTCCGGCGGCGTGAACTGGGAAATGCCGTGGCCCAGGTTGAATACGTGGCCCGTGTCGTGCGGGCCGTAGCTGTCGAGCACGCGGCGCACCTCGGCAGCGATCTGCGCCGGGTTGGCAAACAGGATGGCCGGGTCGATATTGCCTTGCAATGCCATCTTGTGGCCCACCAGGGCGCGGATCTTGCCGATGTTGGCGGTCCAGTCCAGGCCCATGGCGTCGGCGCCGATGGCGGCGATTTCCTCGGCCCAGTGGCCGCCGCCCTTGGTGAAGACGATGGCCGGGATCTTCACGCCATCCTTTTCACGCTGCAGCAGGCTCACCACCTTCTGCATGTAGTGCAGGGAGAATTGCTGGTAGGCGCCGTCGGCCAGCGCGCCGCCCCAGGAATCGAACACCATCACGGCCTGGGCGCCGGCGTCGATCTGGGCGTTCAGGTACTCGGCCACGGCGCGCGCGTTGATGTCCAGGATGTGGTGCATCAGGTCCGGGCGCGCATACATCATCTTCTTGATGGTGTGGAACTCGCGCGAACCCTGGCCTTCCACCATATAGCAGGCCAGCGTCCACGGGCTGCCGGAGAAACCGATCAGCGGCACGCGGCCATTGAGCTCGGTGCGGATCTGGGTCACGGCCTTGAAGACGTAATCGAGCGAGCCGGCCGGCGGCAGCTGCAGGGCCTGCACGTCCGCCTCGGTCTTCAGCGGGCGCTGGAACTTCGGGCCTTCGCCTTCCACGAAGTACAGGCCCAGGCCCATCGCGTCCGGCACGGTCAGGATGTCCGAGAACAGGATGGCCGCGTCCAGCGCGTAGCGGTCGATCGGCTGCAGGGTGACTTCGGTCGCCAGGTCCGGATTGGTCGCCAGGCCCATGAAGGAACCCGCCTTCTGGCGCGTGGCGCGGTATTCCGGCAGGTAGCGGCCTGCCTGGCGCATCAGCCATACCGGGGTGTACTCGGTTGGCTGGCGCAGCAGCGCACGCAGGAAAGTATCGTTCTTCAGCGGGGCGAATTGTGGCATGAAAGACAATCTAAAGCGGGTAGAAAGGCGTTATTATCGCATCCCTGCCCTGTCTCTATGCGTTTTGGAGCCCCAATGACTTGCACCTCCACCGCGCCTTACGGCGCCTGGCCTTCGCCGATCAGCGCCGAAACGGTCGCTGCCGGCGCCACGCCGCTGTCCGCGATCGTCCTGGACGGCGCGGATATCTACTGGCTGGCGGGGCGCGCGGCGGAGGCAGGGCGCACCACCTTGATGCGCCAGCGCGGCGCGGGCCCGGCCGCCGAGCTGACGCCGGCGCCGTTCAACGTGCGCAACCGGGTGCACGAGTACGGCGGCGGCGCCTACGCCGTGGCCGATGGCGTCGTGCTGTTCTCGCACCTGGCGGACAACCGCCTGTACCGCCTGGCCCCCGGCGCGGACGCGCCGCAGCCTTTCACCTCGCCCGGGCGCCAGCGCTTCGCCGACTTCGTCGTGGACACGGCGCGCGCGCGCCTGGTGGCGGTGCGCGAACAGCATCCGCAGGACGAAGGTTCGCACGCGCAGCCGGTCAACACGCTTTGCGCGGTGGGCTTCGACGGCGGCGAGCGCGTGCTTGTCATGGGCAACGACTTCTATTCCTCGCCGCGCCTGTCGCCGGACGGGCGGCGCCTGGCCTGGCTCTCGTGGGACCACCCGCGCATGCCATGGCAGGGAACCGAACTGTGGGTGGCCGAGGTGCAGGCCGACGGCAGCCTTGGCACGCCTTCGCGCGTGGCCGGCAGCGCGCAGGAGTCGGTCTGCCAGCCGGAGTGGTCGCCCGCGGGCGTGCTGCACTTCGTGTCCGACCGCAGCGGCTGGTGGAACCTGTACTGCCTGCGCGAGGGCGTTGGCGGCGCGCCGGACGCGGTCGAGGCGCTATGCCCGATGGCGGCGGAATTCGCGACCCCGCACTGGACCTTCGGCAATGCGCTGTACGGCTTTGGCGCCAACGGCGACATCGTCTGCAGCTACATCGAACGGGGCGTGAGCAAGCTGGCGCGCCTGCGCCCCGGCAGTACCGTGCCTGAGCCGATCGCCACGCCGTACCAGGAAATCCGCGAGCTGCGCGTGGGCGACGGCTACGCCGTGGTGCTGGCCGGCAGTCCGACCATCGCGGCGGAAATTGCCCGCATCGAGCTGGCCAGCGGCGCGCGCGAGGTGCTGGAACGCTCGCTCGCCAGCCTGCCGCCGCTGGGCTACCTGTCGATCCCGCACAGCATCAGCTACCCGAGCGCCGACGGCCGCACGGCCCACGCCTTCTATTACCCGCCGGCCAACCAGGACGTGCGCGCGCCCGCGGGCGACAAGCCGCCGCTGATCGTGATCAGCCACGGCGGGCCGACCGGCATGGCGGCCAGCACCCTGAACCTGAAGACGCAGTTCTGGACCAGCCGCGGCTTCGGCGTGCTGGACGTGAACTATGGCGGCAGCAGCGGCTTTGGCCGTGCCTTCCGCGACGCGCTGCAGGGCCAGTGGGGCGTGGTCGACGTGCAGGACTGCATCGCCGGCGCGCGCCACATGGTGGCGCAGGGCCTGGCCGACGGCGAGCGCCTGATCATCCGCGGCAGCAGCGCGGGCGGCCTGACGACGCTGTGCGCGCTCACATTCCATGACGTGTTCAAGCTGGGCGCCAGCTATTACGGCGTGTCCGACCTGAAGGGCCTGGACGACGACTCGCACAAGTTCGAGTCGCACTACAACGAATACCTGATCGCCCCCAAGGCGCTGGCCGACGCCGTGTACGCCGAGCGCTCGCCGATCAGGCACGTGCACCGCCTGTCGCGCCCCATGATCTTCTTCCAGGGCCTGGACGACAAGGTGGTGCCGCCGCAGCAGTCGCAGGCCATGGTGCAGGCGCTGCGCCAGCGCGGCATCCCGGTCGAGTACGTGGAGCTGGAGGGCGAGGGCCACGGCTTCCGCAAGGCCGAGACCATCGTGCGCACCCTGCAGGAGGAGCTGCGCTTCTACCAGCGCATGTTCGGCCTGGTCGGATGAGCGACACGTTGCTGGCGGAGTTCGAGGCGCTCGAACTGCCTGAAAAAGCCATTCTCGCCCTGCTGGCGCTGGTGGGCGACGCGGTCGGCCGCACGGCCATCCTCGACCACCTGGTCGCCGCCGGCATCGCGGATGCCCAGGGCCGGCCGTTCACGGCGCTGACGCTGGACGACCCGCTGCTCAAGCTGGAACGCCTGGCCTTCACCACGGCCGTGATGGGGCGCGGCCAGGTCTGCAACGCGCGCCTGCGCTGGCCAGCCATCCGCGCCGCCATCGGCGCCCACCTGCTGGACGACCTGTGCAAGGCGTACGAGGCGCTCAATCCCATGCGCCAGAACTGGAACGGCGCCTACGAGCCGCGCAGCTACCGCCACGGCGTGGCGCGCCTGCGCATGGCCCTGCTGCGCGGACGCCCGCCGCAGGATGTGATGCCGCTGCTGGCCGCCTGCATGGTGTGCTACGAGGCGGCGCAGCTGCACCCGGTGGTCGAGATCTTCTCACGTCCCTTCGAGGCCGGCATGCTGATGCTGGTGCACCCGCTGCTGCAGGACGAGGTGCTGCTGCTGCTGGTGCAGCACGCCCAGCGCGAACCGGCACTGGCGCCGCAGGTACGCGGCTATGCCGAGCGCCACCTGCAGCGGCGCCAGGCCGCCGGGCACGAGGCCAGCCCCGCGCTGCGCCTGGCGCTGGCGGAACACGCCATCCTGTGCGGCCGGCTGGCCGAGGCGGAACGCCTGCTGCAAGGCCTGGAAGGCGCGCTGGCGCAGTGCTTTGCCAGCGCCGTGCAGCTGCTGCGCGGCGACGTGAACGGCGCCATCGCCGGCTTCGAGGCGGCGCTGAAATCGATCCGCCGCGAGTCGGGCAAGCGCAAGCACCTGTTCCAGGGCATCGCCGGCCACCTGTACGTGTTGGCCCTGTTGCGCAGCGGCGAAGCGAAGCACCTGAAGGCGGCGGAGAGCTACCTCGACCTGGCCGTGCACGCCCAGCACAATGCCGACAGCGCCGTCTACCAGCAACTGAGCATGCTGCGCCAGATTCGCGCCGGCACGCTGCAGGCCGACATCGTGACGCAGCGGGCGTGGGAAGCGCCGCTGCAGGCACAGATGTTCCAGTGCCTGCTGTATTACTGGCTGGCGCTGCCCCAGCTCAAGCAGCGCCGCGCCGAGCTGCAGGACCTGTCGCAGGCGGCCGAGGCGGCCGGCTTCCTGCTGCTGGCGGCCGGCGCCGAAAGCCTGCTGGGCCACCTGGGCGACGCAGCGGCGGCGGCGCGCGCCGCCGCCTGGCGCGAGCAGCTGGGCTTTGGCGACATGGCGGCCTGGTTCGAGCGGCAGGAGGCCTGGGAGCGCCAGTTGGCGGCCCTGATCAACCTGCAGCAGGCCGGCGACGAAGCGCTCGGCGAAATGCGCCTGGTCTGGCTGATCGCCTACGACGCGCGCCAGGGCATTACCGAACTCGAAGCGCGGGAACAGAAGCGCGACATGCGCGGCAGCTGGGGCAAGGGCCGTCCGGTGGCGCTCAAGCGCCTGCGCGACGACGCGGCGCAGATGGAATACCTGACGCCGCAGGACCTGCGCGTCTGCAGCGCCATCATGCCGGCGCGCCAGGCCTATTCCTCCGGGCTGCGCTACGACCTGGACATCGACCAGGCCATCCTGGCGCTGGTGAGCCACCCGCTGGTGTTCTGGATGGAGGCGCCGGACACGCGCGTGGAACTGCTGGCGGGCGCGCCGCAGCTGCTGATCCGCACCCACCAGGGCCAGCTGCACCTGGCGCTGCAGCCGGCCATCGTCAACCTGAACGCGAGCGTGATCGTGGTGCGCGAAGCGCCGAACCGCCTGCGCGTGGTCAGCGTGCAGGACGAGCACCGCCGCATCGCGGCCATCGTGGGCGACGGCCTGTCGGTACCGCAGCACGCCAAGGAGCAGGTGCTGAAGGCGATCGGCGCGGTGTCGTCGCTGGTCACGGTGCAGTCCGACATCGGCGGCGGCGCGGCCAATACCGAGCAGTGCGACGCCGATCCGCGCCTGCACATCCACCTGCTGCCCTACCAGCAGGGCTTGAAGATGCAAATCCAGGTGCGCCCGCTGCGCGACGCCGGTCCTTACTACGCCCCGGGCGCCGGCGCGGAAAGCGTGATCGCCGACGTCAATGGCCGTCCGCTGCAGGCGCGCCGCAGCCTGGCGGGCGAACGCGACGCCGAGCGCCAGCTGGTGCTCAAATGCGACGTGCTGGAGCAGGCCACGCAGGAGCACGGCGAATGGCTGCTGGGCGAACCGGCGCTGTGCCTGCAGCTGCTGGCGGAACTGCAGCAGATGGACGCCGACAAGGTGCTGCTGGCCTGGCCGGAAGGCGAAGCCTTCCGCCTCAGCAAGCCGGTCTACAGCAAGCAGCTCAAGCTCAACATCAAGAGCAAGAAGGACTGGTTTGCCGCCAGCGGGCAGCTGGTGGTGGACGAGGAGCGCGTGCTCGACCTGCGCTCGCTGCTGGAGATGATCCGCGCCAGCAAGAGCCGCTTCCTGCAGCTGGGCGACAAGGAATTCCTGGCGCTGTCGGAAGAACTGCACCGCCGCCTGTCGGAGCTGGCCCATTACGGCGAGGACGACGATGCCGGCATGAAGGTGCACCGCCTGGCCGCCTTCGTGCTGGAGGAACTGGCGCACGACGTGGGCACGCTGGAAGCGGACGCCATGTGGCGCGAGCACCTGCTGCGCATCGAAGCCAACGCCGCCTACACGCCGCAGTTGCCCAGCACCTTGCAGGCCGAGCTGCGCGACTACCAGCTGGCCGGCTTCGAATGGCTGGCGCGCCTGGCCCACTGGGGCGTGGGCGCCTGCCTGGCCGACGACATGGGCCTGGGCAAGACGCTGCAGGCCCTGGCCCTGGTACTGCTGCGCGCGCCGCGCGGCCCGACGCTGGTGGTGGCGCCCACTTCGGTGTGCCTGAACTGGGCCAGCGAGGCGGCGCGTTTCGCGCCCACGCTGAACGTGAAGATGTACGCCACCGGCGACCGCAGCCAGATCATCAGCGACGCCGGCCCCTTCGACCTGGTGATCGCCAGCTACGGCCTGCTGCAGCTGGAGTCCGAGCGCTTCACCGGCCAGGAATGGCACACCATCGTGCTGGACGAAGCGCAGGCCATCAAGAACGCCGCCACCAAGCGCTCGCAGGCCGTCATGGCGCTCAAGGGCGGCTTCAAGATGGTGGCCACCGGCACGCCGCTGGAAAACCACCTGGGCGAACTGTGGAACCTGTTCCGCTTCATCAATCCCGGCCTGCTGGGCAACCATGAGCAGTTCAACCTGCGCTTTGCCGGCCCGATCGAGCGCCAGCAGGATCACCGCGCGGAAGTAGGTGCGCGCAACCGCCTGCGTCGCCTGATCGCGCCGTTCATGCTGCGCCGGACCAAGGCGCAGGTGCTGTCCGAACTGCCGGCGCGCACCGAGATCGTGCTGGAGGTGGACCTGTCGCCGGAAGAGACGGCGCTGTACGAATCGCTGCGGCGCGAAGCGCTGGAGAACCTGGCGTCCATCGAAGGACCGGCCGACCGCAAGTCGATGCAGATCCTGGCCGAGATCATGAAGCTGCGCCGCGCCTGCTGCAACCCGAACCTGGTGGCGCCTTCGCTGCGCCTGGAGTCGAGCAAGCTGGCCGCCTTCGCGCACCTGCTGCAAGGCCTGCTGGAGAACCGCCACAAGGTGCTGGTGTTCAGCCAGTTCGTCGACCACCTGTCCCTGATCCGCGCCCACCTGGACCGCAACGAGATCCGGTACCAGTACCTTGACGGCAGCACGCCGATGGCGCAGCGCAAGCAGTCGGTGGACGCCTTCCAGGCGGGCGAGGGCGACGTCTTCCTGATCAGCTTGAAGGCCGGCGGCGTGGGCATCAACCTGACGGCGGCCGACTATGTGATCCACATGGACCCGTGGTGGAACCCGGCCGTGGAAGACCAGGCCTCCGACCGCGCGCACCGCATGGGACAGCTGCGCCCGGTGACCATCTACCGCCTGGTGGCGCGCAATACGATCGAGGAAGGCATCGTCGAACTGCACGCGCACAAGCGCGAGCTTGCCGACAGCCTGCTCGAAGGCGGCGATAGCGCCGCGCGCATGACGGCGGAAGACATGCTGGCGATGCTGAACGAAGGCCTGCGCCGGGGGACGGCCGGGTGAACGCCCGGCAGGCGCTTGCCTTCGTCGAGCTGCATGGCGTGGTGCTGGCGTCGGCGCGCGGCCAGGCGCCGACGTTGACGGAAGCGATCGCCGGCGCGCCGATCCAGGGCAGCTGGTGGAGCCACCCGCAGGGCAAGCACATTTTCGCCGTGCTAAACGCCGTGCAGGAGCATGAAGACATCCTGGTTTGCCGCCTGCTGGCGGGGAAACTGACGCTGGTGCACCGCCGTTTGTGGCCAGCGCTCGCCGCGCTGGCGGCAACGCTTCCGGCGGCGGCGACCATGCGCGTGCGCCAGGTGCACAGCGCGCGTGGCAAACATGTCAACGAGGAGATCCCGCTCCAGCAATGGCTGCCGCCCGACGCGGCTGCGGCGGCCGCCGGCCTCAGCCCCGAACGGGCGCGGGCCGCACTCGGCTTGTGATAATCTCGCACGCTGCACTACGTAGAGGTTGAATATGATGAAGACCAAGATCGCGCTCGCTGCGATGATGCTAAGCCTGGCCCTGTCGCCAGTCGATGCGGCGACCACGTCGAAGAAGTCCGGCGCTCCGGCCAAGACAGCAGTCGCCAAGAAATCCGCCAAGTCCGGCAAGGCCGGCAAGAGCAGCAAGGCCGGAAAGGCCGCCAAGAGTGGCAAGTCTGCCAAGTCCGGCAAGGCCGCCAAGGGCAAGACCACCGCCAAGGCCGGCAAGTCCAAGGCCGGAAAGGCAAAACCGGCCGTCGCCAGCAAGCCGCTGCCGGCCGAACGGCGCCAGGACAAGTCCTTCGACAACCAGGCCAACCAGTTCCTCGGCGCGCTGTGGCGCATCGATCCCGAAACCGCGATCTCGGTCGGCAAGTACGACACTGCCGCGCAGATGACCATCCCGGACCAGGCCACGCGCGACCAGCAGCTCGCCTTCATCGACCAGTGGCTGGAGAAGTTCAACAAGATCGACGCCCGGCAACTGTCGCCGAAGCAGCGCACCGACCTTGGCCTGCTGCAGAACAAGCTCAATGCCGACCGCTGGTACCTGACCACCTTCCGCGAGTGGGAATGGAATCCTGCGCTGTACAACATCGCCAGCCCGATCGATTTCGTGCTGAACACCGAATACGCCGCCAAGCCGCAGCGCCTGCGCACCCTGCTGCGCCGCATCAGCGGCGTGCCGGCCTATTACGAAGCGGCGCGCAACAACATCAACCACCCGACGCGCGAGCACGTGCAGCTGGCCATCGCGCAGGCGCCCGGCGTGCTGGCCGTGCTGTCGGACCTGGACAGGCAGGCGCAGGACTCGATCCTGAACGAGAACGAAAAATCGCTGTTCGCACAGCGCATCGTGGCCGCCAAGGTTGCCGTGGAAGCATATGTCGCCTGGCTTGGCGAGCTTGACAAGTCGCTGGCCGTCAGCGGCGGTCGTCCTTTCCGCATCGGCAAGGAACTGTACGAGGCCAAGTTCGGCTTCGACATCCAGGCCGGCAGCAACGCCGAACAGACCTACCAGAAGGCGCTGGCGACGCGCGAGCAGCTGCTGTCGAACATGGACCGCATCGCCGACGACCTGTGGCCAAAGCACATGGGCAGCACCAGCAAGCCGTCGGACCGCTTCGCCAAGATCGGCATGATGATCGACAAGCTCTCATCCAACCACGTTGCGCGCGAGGAGTTCTTCCCGGAGATCCGGCGCCAGATCCCGGTGCTGCAGGATTGGGTGGTGAAGAACAATCTGCTGACGCTGGACCCGAACAAGCCGCTGGTGGTGCGCGAAACACCGGCCTACCAGCGCGGCGTGGCCGGCGCCAGCATCGAGGCGCCCGGTCCGTACCGTCCGCACGACCGCACCTACTACAACGTGACCCCGCTCGACGACGTCGCGCCGGAACAGGCCGAATCCACGCTGCGCGAGTACAACCACTGGATCCTGCAGATCCTGAACATGCACGAAGCCATTCCCGGCCACTACGCGCAGCTGGTGTACGCCAACAAGTCGCCTTCCATCGTGAAGTCCATCTTCGGCAACGGCGCCATGGTGGAAGGCTGGGCCGTGTACAGCGAACGCATGATGCTGGAATCGGGCTATGGCAACAATGAGCCGGAAATGTGGCTGATGTACTCGAAGTGGAACCTGCGCAGCGTGACCAACACCATCCTCGACTACAGCGTGCACGTGCTGGGCATGACGGAGCCGCAGGCGATCGACCTGCTGACGCGGCAAGCCTTCCAGACCGCGGCGGAAGCGAGGGAGAAATGGCGCCGTGCGCAGCTGACGTCCGTGCAGCTCACCAGCTATTTCTCCGGCTACAGCGAAATCATGGAACTGCGCGAGCAGCGGCGCGCCGCCCTGGGCAGCAAGTTCTCGCTGAAGGACTTCCATGAAGACTTCCTCAGCTACGGCAGCGCACCTGTGCGCGTGATCAAGGAGCTGATGCAGTAAATGGTCTAGGCTGCTCCCATGCCCCGCGTGCAGCGCGCGGCGATTCTGCTAACATGAATCGAGGGAGTGGCCATGACCATGCCGATCCAGTTTGACACCGCTCAATACATCAGACGTCTCGTTGAGGCTGGCATACCGCGCGACCATGCCGAGGCGCTTGCCGACGGCCTGCAGTTTGCCTTGAGCCAGCCCGTCGCCACCGATGCGGACCTTGTGATCGCCCGCACGGAAGTTCAGGCTATGTTCACGCGCCACGAGGCCGAGATGAAAGAATGGGTCACGGCCAAGCTGACGCCGATTTACTGGCTGCTGGGCGTGATAGTGGTCCAGCAGACCATCATCATGACCAGGTTGTTCCTTTAATCGGCTTTTTCTTCCGGCGCCGTGGTGGCCTTGACGAACATGGGCGACACCATCACCCCGATCTCGAACAGCAGCCACATCGGGATGGCCAGGGCGAACTGGCTGACGATGTCCGGCGGCGTCACGATGGCCGCGATGACGAAAGCGGCGACGATGACATAGCCGCGCCACTCCTTCAGCTTGGCCACGGACACCAGCCCCATGCGCACCAGCACCACCACCACCACCGGCACTTCGAAGGCGCAGCCGAACGCCAGGCACATCGACATGACGAAGTCGAGGTAGTTTTCGATATCGGGCATGACCGCGATCGACGTCGGCGATACCTGGTTGATGAAGGCGAACACCTTGCCGAACACCAGGAAATAGCAGAACGCCACGCCGGCCATGAACAGGCCGGAGGAAGCGATCACCAGCGGCGCAATCAGGCGCTTTTCATGGGCGTACAGGCCGGGCGCCACGAAGGCCCACATCTGGTACAGCACCCACGGCAGCGACAGGATGAAGCCGAACAGCAGCGTCACCTTCATCGGCACCAGGAAGGGCGAGATCACGCTGGTGGCGATCATCTTCGAGCCGACCGGCATCGCGGCAATCATGGGCGCGGCGATCAGGTCGTAGATCTGCGACGGACCGACGCCAAAGCCCAGCAGGGCGGTCATCACCACGATGCCGATGCTGGCCTTGACCAGGCGATCACGCAGCTCAACCAGGTGGCTGATGAATGTCTCTTCGGCGGGTTCTTGTTGACTCATTTAGAAAAACGATGCGGTTTTGCGGCTGCCGGGGCGGTGGCGCTTCATGCGCGCCGCGCCGGAGATGACGTGGGTGCGCACGCCGGCCTGCTGCTTGTACCACAGCGGCACGGCCGAACTGCGCACCACGCGCTTGCGGCGGAAATCCTTGGCCTTGCGGGCCACGTCGTCGGTAGAAGGGGTGTACAGGTCGAGTGCCGGTGCGGCCGAGGGGTCTTCGTTGCGCAGCGCCGCTTCCACTTCCGCGATATCCTTGCCGATGGAGTTGTCCATCTCTTCCTTGAAGGTGCTGGCAGCTTCTTCCGCCTGCTTGCGCAGGTTCTTCAGCTCTTCCAGCTCCATTTCGCGGGACACTTCGGATTTCACGTCGTGCAGGTAACGCTGGGCGCGCCCGTACAAGGTCCCGGCCATGCGCGCCACCTTGGGCAGCTTTTCAGGACCGATGACGACCAGGGCCACTACCCCGATGACGGCAATTTTGGTAAGACCGAGGTCGATCATCTCAGATTACTGCTTGGTCTTTTCCTTGGCCTCGACTTCGATCGTGCCTTTGTCGGTCACCTGGGCTGGTGGGGGAGCCGGCTGCTCAGCCTTGTCTTCCTCGCCGCCCTTGACGCCATCCTTGAAGCCCTTGACGGCCTTGCCCAGGTCGGAGCCGATATTGCCCAGTTTCTTGGTGCCGAATACCAGCATGACGACTACCAGAACGATCAGCCAGTGCCAAATGCTCATAGAACCCATTACAGAACCCCTCAAAATATCATTCGTTTGGACAGTATACGCGAAGCGCGCCTGTCATGTGCTTGTCATCAAGTCCGCATGCCACGCCACGGGCGCGGGCCGCCGTACAGGTGCATGTGCAGGTGGTACACCTCCTGGCCGCCGTCTGGACCGCTGTTGATCAGGGTCTTGTAGCCGCGCGCGGGCGTGCCATCGGCGTCGTAGGCGACCGCGATGTCGTGCTGCTCAGCCAGTTGCGGCACCAGCGCCAGCATCTTGCCCAGCAGGGGCGCGTGCTCCGGCGTGCAATCGGACAGGGTGGACAGGTGCTGTTTCGGGATGATGAGCAAGTGTACCGGGGCGGCAGGATGGATGTCCTTAAACACCATCAAGTCTTCGTCTTCATGCACCACCGTTGCCGGGATCTGTTTCGCTGCAATCTTGCAGAACAAGCAATTTTCCACGTTTATTCCTTACGAGACGCTTTTTCTTCCAGGCCGGACAAGCCTTCGCGGCGTGCCAGCTCATCAAGTACTTGCTGCGGCGTCAAGCCGAACTGCGCCAGCAGCACCAGCGAATGGAACCACAGGTCGGCGCATTCGTACAGCACTTTCGACGCATCGCCGCTGGCGCGGGCGTCCTTGGCCGCCATCACGGTCTCCGTGGCTTCCTCGCCGATCTTCTTCAGGATCGCGTCGTCGCCCTTGGCAAACAGCTTGGCCACGTAGGAGGAGGACGGGTCGCCGCCGCGGCGTGCTTCGATGGTGGCCGCCACGCGGTCCAGTACATTGCTCATTTCTTCACTTCCGCGTAGATCTCGGCCGGGTCTTTCAGCACCGGCTCGGTATTTTGCCAATCGCCGTCGGCGAACTTGTTGAAGAAGCAGGAGTGGCGGCCGGTATGGCAGGCGATCGCGCCTTCCTGCTCGATCTTGAGCAGCACCACGTCCTCGTCGCAGTCGAGGCGGATTTCCAGCACCTTCTGCACGTGGCCCGATTCCTCGCCCTTGTGCCAGAGTTTCTTGCGCGAGCGGCTCCAGTACACCGCCTCGCCCAGCTCCACGGTCTTGAAGAGCGCATCCCGGTTCATCCACGCGAACATCAGCACATCGTTGCTGCCGGCTTCCTGTGCGATGACAGGCACCAGGCCATGCTCGTCCCACTTCACCTTGTTCAGCCATTTGGCTTTGGCGTCTTGCGCTGAAATTGCTGTAGCCATTGTGTGTTCCCCGAAGTTTAATAAAGGCGCTTGGGAATGGCCTTCGCC
>JAJTCO010000130.1 GCA_021323265.1 Pseudoduganella sp.
GAGCACCAGCGCGCGGTCGCACTCGAACTCGTCCTGTTCATTGTCGTGACCCGGCAGGGACTGGATCACGACTTCGCCGGCCTTGCGCAGCTCGGCGATTTTTTCCTTCAGTTCCGGCGCATTGCCCCACGGCGCGCGGATCGAATGCTTGCGCTCCGCGGTCGGCAGCAGGCGCGCCAGCTCGCGCAGGTCGAGCGAGAAGCCGGTTGCCGGACGGGCGCGGCCGAATGCTTCGCCCACATGGTCATAGCGCCCGCCGCGCGCCACCGCGTTCGGCAGGCCCGGCACGTACAGCGCGAACATGGCGCCGCTCTCGTACTGGTAGCCGCGCAGGTCGGCCAGGTCGATCGCCACCTCGGCGCGGCCGATGGCCGATGCCGCCAGCGCGGCCAGTTCGGCCAGCGCATGGGTGATGCCCGGCAGCGCCGGCAGCGCCTCGCGGGCGCGCTTCAGCACGTCCACGTCGCCGTACAGGCTTGGCAGGGCCAGCAGCGCGGCACGCGTGCCCTCGCTGTATTGGGCGGCCAGTTGCTGCAGGCCCGGCACGTCCTTCGCGCGCAGCAGCTGCACGACGGTCTCGTAATCCTTTTTCGCCGCCGCATCCTGCTCCAGGATCGCGTGCAGCACGCCGACATGGGTCAGGTCCAGGCGCACGTCGGTGAAGCCGGCCAGGGCCAGGGAACCGAGCGCCAGTTCCTGGATCTCGGCGTCCGCTTCCAGGCCGGCATGGCCGTAAATCTCGGCGCCGATCTGGAACGGCTCGCGCGTGGCGTGCAGGCCGGACGGGCGCGTATGCAGCACCGAGCCGGCGTAGCACAGGCGCGTGACCGACGTGCGGTTCAGCAGGTGGGCGTCGATGCGCGCCACTTGCGTCGTCATGTCGGCGCGCAGGCCCAGCATGCGGCCGGAAATCTGGTCCACCAGCTTGAAGGTGCGCAGGTCGGTGTCGGCGCCGGCGCCGGTCATCAGCGACTCCACGTACTCCAGCAGCGGCGGCATCACCAGCTCGTAGCCGTAGCGCCGGAAGTTATCCAGCATCAGGCGGCGCAGCTCCTCGATCTTGCGCGCTTCGGACGGCAAGACATCGGCAATATATTCAGGCAGAAGCCAATTTGGCATGGTTGGTGCTATTGAAATAGAAACAATGCAGGCGCAACTTCGCCACCCGGAAAACCGGATGACCAAACCGCGTATTTTACGCGAATTTGCTGCGGTGCAGGTAAAAATTTAACCCGGAAAGGCAGGGTCAGACGCAAGGGTCGGACCCTTGGGTCCGACCCCGAATTGCCGGGTTTACTTGCCGGAGCCGGCGCTCTTGAAGTACTTGAAGAAGTCCGACTGCGGATCGACCAGCATCACGTCAGCCTTGGTCTTGAAGGAAGCGCGGTAGGCTTCCAGCGAGCGGTAGAACTTGTAGAACTCCGGATTGCGGCCAAACGCTTCGGCATAGATCTGGGACGCCTTGGCATCGCCCTCGCCCTTGATCTTTTCCGCCTCGCGGTAGGCTTCGGCCAGGATCACGGTGCGCTGCTTGTCGGCGTCGGCGCGGATCTGCTCGGACTCAGCCGAACCGGTGGAACGCGCCTCGTTGGCCACGCGCAGGCGCTCGGCCTTCATGCGCTCGTACACCGAGTTGTTGATCTGCTCGACGTAGTCCACACGCTTCAGGCGCACGTCGACGATCTGCACGCCGATCTGCTTGGCCTCGTCCACCACCTTGCTGCGGATCGCTTCCATGACCTTGCCGCGCTGGCCGGAAATCACTTCGCGCACGGTGCGCTTGGTGATCTCGTCGTTCAGCGCTGCCTTGACGATCTGCTGCATGCGGTCGCCCGCCCTGCCCTCGTCGCCACCGAAGGAGACGAAGTACAGGCGTGGCTCGGTCACGCGCCATTTGACGAAGGCGTCGACCAGGATGTTCATCTTTTCAGCGGTGATGAAACGGTCGGCTTCCTTCGGATCCAGGGTCTGGATGCGCTTGTCCAGGTACACCACGTTCTGGAACGGCGGCGGCAGCTTGAAGTGCAGGCCGGGCTCGGAAATGACCTGCTTGACTTCACCCAGCGCGAACACGATGGCATACTTGCGCTGGTCCACCACGAACACGGTGGACGACAGCAGCATCAGGGCGATGAAGCCCGTAATCAGGATAGTTGCAAAGCGATTCATTATCGGCCCTCCCGATCACGGGACGAGTCACGCGAACGGCCGTCGCGGCGGTTCGGGTCGGTAGTCGGTTCCGGCGGCAGCAGCACGGCGGAAGGCGGCGGTGCGGACACGTTGGCGGCGCGCGCCTCGGTGGCGGCGACCTGGGCGATGAGCTTGTCCAGCGGCAGGTACAGCAGGTTGCTGCCGGCCTTGGAGTCGACCATCACCTTGCTCGTGCTGGCGAAGATCTGCTGCATGGTGTCGATGTACATGCGGTCGCGCGTCACGCCCGGCGCCTTCTGGTACTCGGTCAGCACGGACTTGAAACGGTCGGCATTACCGGTGGCGTTCTGCACCGTCATGGCGCGGTAGGCTTCGGCTTCCTGGATCAGGCGGAATGCCGCGCCGCGCGCCTTGGGCACGATGTCGTTGGCATAGGCCTGGCCTTCGTTCTTCTGGCGCTCGCGGTCCTGGCCCGCCTTCACGGCGTCGTCGAATGCGGTCTGCACCTGCTCCGGCGGCTGCACGCCCTGCATCGTCACGTTGGTCACCTGCGCGCCCGAGTTGTAGCGGTCCAGGATGGACTGCATCAGCAGCTGCGTGTCGGTGGCGACCTTCTCGCGGCCCTCGTACAGCACGAAGTCCATCTTGCTGCGGCCGACCACTTCGCGGATGGCCGTCTCGGCCACCTGGCGCACCGTGTCTTCCGCGTCGCGGTTGGCGTACAGCCAGGCCACCGGGTCCTTCAGCTTGTACTGCACGGCGAACTGGATGTCGATGATGTTCTCGTCTTCGGTCAGCATCAGCGCCTCGGAAGCCATCTTCGACTTCGCGCTGCCGCGGTAGCCCACCTCCACGGTGCGCACCTGGGACACGTTGACCGTTTCGTTGGCCTGGAACGGATACGGCCAGCGCCAGTTGAAGCCGGCCGGGGTCGTATGGCTGAGCTTACCGAACGTGGTGACCACGCCGGTCTGGCCTTCCTGCACGATGAAGGCGCCCGAGGCCAGCCACACCAGCAGGGCCACCGCCGCCACGGCGCCAAAGGTGATGCCGGCGCCCTTCATGTCGCCGCGGCCACCGCCGCCGCCGCCGCCCGAGTTGCCGCCGCGGTTCTTGCCGCCGCCGAACAGGCCATTCAGGCGCTGGTTGAAATCGCGCCAGAGTTGATCGAGGTCCGGCGGACCTTCGCCGGGCTTTTTGCCTTCCTGGGCCTTGCGGTTGTCCTTATCGTTGCCCCAGTTGTGGTCATTCAAGGACAGCTTCAGGCCGAGTCTTTTCTTGAGAGAGGGAAAAGGCATATTTTTCTTAGTGAGATCCTACTTGGGTAAAGGTGAGAATACTGTCTGGCGCCACCTCCTCCTTGGGGTTGGCGAGCGCTTCCTGCTCATCCCGTGCTGCCTCACAGATCGCCTCGCGCAGCAGGTCCAGGCCGGCCCCTGTGCGAGCGCTGATGAATACGCGGGAAATCTTATCATACTCATTACGTTCGACCGCCGGCTCCAGGCCCGCCGCGTCGATCTTGTTCCACACCAGGATCTGGGGGATATGGTCGGCGCCAATCTCGCGCAGCACCAGGTTGACCTGCTCGATCTGCTCCATGCGCACCGGCGAGGCGCCGTCGACCACGTGCAGCAGCAGGTCGGCATGGATGGTTTCCTCCAGCGTGGCGCGGAAGGCCGCCACCAGCTGGTGCGGCAGTTCGCGCACGAAGCCCACCGTGTCCGACACCACCACGTTGCCGATCTCCTCGCCCATGTAGACGCGGCGCGAGGTCGTGTCCAGCGTGGCGAACAGCTGGTCGGCGACGTACACGCCGGCCTTGGTCAGCGTGTTGAACAAGGTGGATTTGCCGGCGTTGGTATAGCCGACCAGGGACACCGAGAAGGTATGGCTGCGGCCGCGCGCGCGGCGCTGGGTTTCGTGCTGCTTGCGCAGCTTGGCCAGGCGGATGCGCAGCATCTTCACGCGTTCGCCGATCAGGCGGCGGTCCGTTTCGAGCTGGGTTTCGCCGGGGCCGCGCAGGCCGATACCGCCCTTTTGCCGCTCCAGGTGGGTCCAGCCGCGCACCAGGCGCGTGGACAGGTGCTGCAACTGGGCCAGCTCAACCTGCAGCTTGCCCTCGTGGCTTTGCGCGCGCTGCGCAAAGATGTCGAGGATCAGGCTGGTGCGGTCGAGCACCCTGACATTCAGGCGTTTTTCCAGGTTGCGCTGCTGGGCTGGCGACAGCGCATGGTTGAAGATGACGATTTCGAGCTTGTGGTCCTGCACGGCATGACCGATCTCGTCGGCCTTGCCGCTGCCGACGAAATACGCCGCATCCGGCGCGGAACGCTTACCGGTAATGGTGGTGACCGGCTCCGCGCCCGCGGAGCGGGCCAGCAGCATCAATTCCTCGATACTGGCAGCAAAGTCGCCCTGACCGAAATCTACCCCGACTAAAGCTGCACGCATACGAGGGGGCTTACTCCGCTGCCTCGGAGGAGTTGTCCATGTTCAGGTTGACGGCGCGGGCAGGCACCACGGTGGAGATGGCGTGCTTGTACACCATTTGGGTGACGGTGTTACGCAGCAGGACCACGTACTGGTCGAAAGACTCGATATGACCCTGCAGCTTGATGCCGTTGACCAGGTAGATCGAGACTGGAACG
>JAJTCO010000072.1 GCA_021323265.1 Pseudoduganella sp.
ACACTTATCGACTGTTGATTTTTAAAGATCGCTGCTTGTTTTGGCGACGAAGCGTTGTGTTCGTCAGCAGCAGAGAAGCGAGATTATCCAGTGTTTCGTCTAACTCGTCAACCCCATCTTTTTCCCGCCTCACTCTGCAGTTTTCACTGCGTTGCGTTGCGAGGGACAGAACTATAACCAATCGAATCGCGTTTTGCAAGTGAATAATTCACCCATACCACTGCACAGCTAACCCATCCGGACCAAAGCGTGTGTGTCAGGAAATGGGCGCCCCGCATTTGCTGTACCCAGCCAACGCCTAGCCCAAACAGCAACATGGCCGCTCCGACGGCCAACGCCCTGCGCGGCTGCTGTGGCAACCAGAATGCCGCCAGCGCAACGAGCCACAGTGCGCTCGATGCATGCCCGCCCGGTAGGCAATGGCCAGGGTCGACCCCGCCAGGCATCCGCTCCAACAGGCGTATATATGGGGCGCCGCCACCGTAACGCTCCAGGTCCCAGGGACAGTGGCTGCTGCTAGCCCGCTTCAGAAGGCTGGTCACCAGCGGCACGCCTATCGCCGACATGGCCAAAACACGCATTCCAAGCCGACGTTCCTGCGTCCATTGCGGCCAGGGCCGCCAGGTGTCGCGCAACGCCAGTGCCACCGCGCCGAGCGCAAGGCCAGTCAGCATGCTTTTCAGGATCACATGTTTGAACCGATCGGCAAACCAGGTGTCCCGCATCGGGAACGTTCCCTTGGCACGGTCGAACATCATGTCGCCCAGGCGCAGGTCGATATCGGTAAATTGTCCGATCCAAAGGATCAGGATGGCCGATGCTGCCAGCGCCAGCACTTCCCGGTATGGCTTAAGCATCACGGATACACGGCTGGAACAGGTCCAGTTTCGGATTGCGGACTGCAGTGCTGACGTTCAGCATGCCAAGCGTGGAATGGAAGACGTTATCATGCGAGAACGGCTGGCCGCTGCGCGCGGCCAGGCAGTTGCGGTCGATATGGAATCGCTGGCTGAAGCTGTCCGACATCCATAGCATCATCGGCACCTTGCGCTGCTCCTCCGGCGAGAACATATATGGCGCACCATGCAGGTACATGCTTTTCTCGCCCAGCGATTCGCCGTGATCGGAGAAATAGAACATGGATGCGGGAATGCCTGCCTCTTTCAGCAGCGCGATCGTCTTGCCCAGGAAGTGGTCCGTATACAGGATGCTGTTGTCGTACGCCGCCGTTATGGCCTCGCGGGAGCACTGCTCCAACTCATTTGTCCGGCAAACGGGGCCAAACTTTCCGAACCCAGCGGGATAGCGCTTCCAGTAGGCCGGCCCGTGGCTCCCCTTCTGGTGCAGCACGACGACCAGGTCCTGGCCGGCATTGCGGATCATCTCCGGCAGCCCCTCCAGCAGGCGCGCGTCGTAGCATTCCTCCTCATTGCAATCCGGGCTGCCCGGCACGGGCTGGGACATGTCTTCAAACCGCACGCGGTCGCATACGCCTTTGCAGCCTGAATTGTTGTCACGCCAGACCACTTCGAAGCCGGCGTGGCGCAATACGTCGAGCAGCCCTTCCCTGCTGCGCGCCTTGTCGTCGGCATAACCTTTCCGCGTCAGGTCGGAGAAGACGCATGGCACCGAGATCGCTGTCGCGGTGCCACAGGAGGCCACGTTGCTGAAGTTGACGAGCGAGCGTTCTTGCGCCAGCTCTGGATTGGTGTTGCGCTCATAGCCATTGAGCGAGAAGTTCATTGCGCGCGCCGTCTCGCCAACCACGATGATCGTTACGGTTCGCTGCATGCTGCCTGCGGCAGACCACAATCTGCCTTTCGCGGCATCCGTGCCCAATGGAGCGACAACCGTCGGCGTCGCCCACTTTCGTTTCAGGTACCCGTTCGCGGCCTGGAACACATTGGTCGGGGTCAGCATGAAGCGCAATTCGCGATGTTCGCGCACCGCTGGTGCCAGCGTTTTGAACAGCAGGAATAGAAGGCCGACCGCCAGCAGCAGCGACATTGCGAACACGCCACCGTTGGCCAGGATGGAGCGGGGTAGCGGACCATACTGCACCGGCAGGCGCCACACCAGCCAGGATGGCAGGAGGCCGAACAGCACTACGGCCTGCACGAGCTTCCAGTTAAACAGCTCACCCGCTTCGCGCACGTCGGTCTCCACGACGTTCTGCACCATCGAGGCATCAACTACCAGGCCGTATTGGGACATGAAGTGGGCCGTGACGGAAGACAGCAGCAAAAGCACGATCAATACAGGCTTAAACAGGCGGCGGTAGTTCACCAGCGCCAGCACGCCACTGAATACGAGTACCAGCAGCAGACATGCGCCAAGGTAGAGCGGAAGGTTGCCTGCGCGGAAACCGCCCGTGGCAGCCGTGAAGGTTCTCCAGAAACTGGCGTTGTACGCCAGGACCAGGAAAGAAGCGGCTGCCAGCGGCAGGAAGTCGGAACGGATGCGAGGAATTTTCATCCCCACACCTTACGCAGCAGCACGTAAAGGCCGTGTGAGTGCGGCGTTAAGGCTGTGTTAAATCGGGGAAGGAAATAACGAAGCGCGTGCCGCCTCCGTCGCGTTGCTGAACATGCAACTGCAAGCCGAGATACTTGCAGATGCGCTGCACCAGCCCCAATCCCAGGCCGCTGCCGGTGGATTCGCCCTCCCCGTCCGGGGGCAGTTCCCCGCGCAGGCGCGCCAGCGCGGCCGGGGCGAGCCCAGGGCCGGTGTCTTCGACCACGACGTTACGCTGACCGAGGCGCAACACGACTTCGCCCTGCTCCGTGTAGGCGCAGGCATTGCGCAGCAGGTTGCCAATGGCGGCCTGCAGCAGTTCACGCGAACCGTGCACGGTAAAGTCGTCGCCACCCGCGTAGCGCAGCGTCACCGGTTTGCCAGCTACCAGGGGCTGGCAGCGTACGACTTCGGATTCGGCCAGGGCGGCCATCGATTGCGCCGGCCCTTGCTGTCCCTGCGGCGAACGGGCAAGCTGCAACAGGACTGTGGTGACTTCGCTCGCCTCGCGCGCCGCCCGGTATATCCTTTCGGCCGGCGCATGCAGGGCGCTGTCCCAGTCGGTGCGCGCCATCAGTATCTCCGCAGCACCGCTGATCACGGTCAGCGGGGTACGCAATTCATGACTGACATCGCCAGTGAAGAAGCGCTCGCGGTCGAGGAATTGCTTGAGTTCCGCCGTGCGGTCAGCGAAGGCGCGCGCCAGCGTACCCAGTTCATCCTTGCGTTCCAGGCATGGCAGGTCGTCCTGGCGCAACTCGACGGCCCGCGACAGCGAGGAGATCGGCGTGACGATGCGATTGGCAAGGTAGCGCGCGAGCATCAGGGAGCAGGAGATGAAAGCCAGCAAGCCTGCGGCGAACATCGAATAGACAACTACTTCGATCTTTTCGTACTCGCTGTCATGGTCCACTACGACGTATTCGCCGCGCACGTCATGCCCTGTCAGTACGTGCAGGTCCACTCCATCGACCATGACCTCCCTCGCGCCCGCCGGGAGGCCACGCAAGGATGGCGGGATGTCGGTATCGCGGTGGAAGGTCAGGCCCGCAGGCATCACTACGGACATGCCGGCGCTGTCGCGCGGCAATGCCCAGCGAGCCACTTCCTGCAAGCGTTCGTCGACCAGCTTTTCTTCGATACCTTCCACGGCCAGTGCCGCAATCAGGGCAAAGAGCAGGGAAACGGCAACGGCGAAGGCCATGTATGCGGCGACGATGCGCCGGCGCATCGAATCAGCCTTCTTCATCCGGATTCACCAGCTTGTAGCCAACGCCGGCAATCGTGCGCAGCATGGCGGTTGGGAAGGGTTTGTCCAGCGCCTGGCGCAGCGCATGGATATGGGTGCGCAGCGCATCGCTGTCGGGGCGTTCGTCGCCCCATACTTCGTGCTCCAGCGTATCGCGGGTGACGACTCGCGGCGCTTCCTTCATCAGGCATTTCAGGATGGTGTAGCCGGTCCGCGTCAGCGCCAGCGGGCGGCCGTCGCGGCGCACCTCGTAGGTGTCGGTGTCGAACGATACGCCGCCAAACTGCAGTACCGTCGCTCCCGCCTGGACGCCGCGTGCGCGGCGCACCAGCGCGCGCAGGCGTATTTCAAGTTCCACCAGGGAGAAAGGCTTGACCAGGTAATCGTCGGCGCCACTCTCGAAGCCGGCCACCTTGTCCTCCACGGTATCGCGGGCGGTCAGCATCAGCACTGGCGTGGCCTTGCCCAGCTCTCCGCGCAGCTTGCGGCACAGCTCCAAGCCGTTCAGGCCCGGCAGCATCACGTCCAGCACCACGGCGTCGTATTCGTGCTCGGCGGCCAGCGCCAGCCCGCCGTAACCATTGATCGCAGAATCCAGCACATAGCCCTTCGGCTCAAGGAAGCCGTACAGGTTGGCGAGAATATCCTTATTGTCTTCAATGATAAGTATCCGCATCAGAGCATTATAATTCCGCGATGACTATTCCACACATTCCCCCGCTTAAGGACGATTCCCTCGCAGCCCAGCTCGAGCGCGCCATCAATAACAAGACCAAGCCGCCGGGCAGCCTGGGCGCCCTGGAAACGCTGGCGCACAAGATTGGCATGATCCAGCAGAGCGCCCGGCCGGAAGTGCGCGACCCTGCCATCCTGGTGTTCGCCGGGGACCATGGCGTCGTGGCAGAGGGCATCTCGGCGTTTCCGCAGGACGTGACCTGGCAAATGGTGGAGAACTTCCTGGCGGGCGGCGCGGCGATCAATGTCTTCGCGCGCCAGAACGGCTGTACGCTGCAGGTCGTCGATGCGGGCGTCAAGCACGACTTCGGACAACGCGAAGGCCTGGTCAACCGCAAGATCGCCCACGGCACCGCGAATTTTTCCCAGCAGCCGGCCATGACGGTGCAGCAGTGCATGGAAGCGATCGAGTGTGGCATGGGGCTGGTGGCCGAACTACGGGGCAACGTGCTGGGCTTCGGCGAAATGGGCATTGGCAATACGACGGCTGCAGCAGCCCTGATGCACCGCCTGACCGGCATCCCGGTGGCGGACTGCGTTGGCGCTGGCACAGGCCTGAGCTCCGAAGGCGTGGCCCACAAGCAGCGCGTGATCGAGGCGGCCATGGCTCTGCATGCCGACGCCCAGGGCGGCCTGCAGGCACTGGCCACTTTCGGCGGCCTTGAAATCGCCATGATGGTGGGTGCCATGCTGAAGGCAGCCGAACGCCGCATGGTCTTGATGATCGACGGTTTCATCGTGAGCAGTGCCTTGCTGGTGGCGGCGCGCGTGCAGCCTGCGGTGCTCGATTACTGCGTCTTCTCGCACTGTTCCGACGAAAGTGGCCACAAACGCATGCTGGACTTCCTCGGCGCCCGTCCGCTGCTGAACCTTGGCCTGCGCCTGGGCGAAGGTACCGGCGCCGCGCTGGCCATGCCCCTGCTGCATGCGGCAGTCAATTTCCTGAACCAGATGGCCACTTTCGAATCGGCCCAGGTCAGCGAGAAGTCCGAGTAAGCGCAATGCAGCAGCTGCGCCTCTTCTTCATCGCGCTGCAATTCTTTACGCGCCTGCCGATTCCGCGCTGGGTGGGTTTCGAACCGGCCTGGCTGCACCACGCGTCGCGCTACTTCCCTGCCGTCGGCCTGGTAGTCGCGGGCATCGCCGCCGCCGTGTACGCGGCGGCGGCGATGCTACTGCCGCCGCCGCTGGCCGCCCTGCTCTCGACAGCCGCCGGCATCTATGCCACGGGCGCGTTCCACGAAGACGGCTTCGCCGACACCTGCGACGGCATGGGCGGAGGGCTCACCCGCGAGCGCGTGCTTGAAATCATGAAGGATTCGCGTATCGGCGCCTACGGCGCCATCGGCATCATCCTGATGCTGGCGATCAAGGTCGCCGCGCTTGCCAGCATGCCCGTGCTGGCGGCGCTGGGTGCGCTGTTGGCCGCGCATCCGCTGTCCCGCCTGATGGCCTGCTCGCTGATCTGGCGCATGGAATATGCCCGCGCCGAAGGCAAGGCCAAGCCGCTGGCGCAGGAAATGCGCAGCGGCGAATTCGCCATTGCCGCACTCACCGCTGCACTGCCTGCAGGCGCTGTGGTGGCACTGGGCTGGCTGCCGCCAGTTGCACTGGCGACCGGGCTGGCCGGCATGCTGCTCTCGACACTCTGGATGGCACGCAAATTCCAGCAGCGCCTGGGGGGCTACACCGGCGATTGTCTCGGCGCCGTGCAGCAGCTGGCGGAGGCTGTGTTCTACCTCTGCGCATTGGCCTGCGTGTGGAACTGATCCTCATCCGCCATCCCCTGCCCGACGTGGTGCCAGGCCTGTGCTATGGCAGCAGCGACCTGCCCGCCGCCGCCGCCGCGTTGGTTGAAGGCGGTGCCGCCCTGGCGCCGCAACTGGCGCCCTGGTTCGCCCGTGGCGCACGGCTGTATTCCAGCCCCCTGCAGCGCTGCAGCGCGCTGGCCGCTCTACTTGGCGAATTCACGCCGGACGCCCGCCTGATGGAAATGGACTTCGGCGCCTGGGAACTGCGCCCCTGGTCCGAAATACCGCGAGAAGAAGTCGACGCCTGGGCGTCTGATCTGCTGGACTACCGGCCCGGCGGCGGCGAAACCGTGCGCGAAGTTGCGGCACGGGTGCATTCCTTCCTGGCCGAGCTGAAAGGCGACGCGGTCGTCGTATGCCACGCCGGCACCATGCGGCTGATGGCAGCGATGGCCGCCGGCGAGCCCCTGCTACATGCGGCGCAGAAGCCGAACCAGGTCAAGTATTGTTCCACCCTGCGCTTGTCCTGGCCTGCCAAGCCCGTATAATAGAGAGGTTTTGGTGCCCGCTTTCGAGTTCTCGAAGGCAGTTAAACGGGAAACACGGCGCTGTTTTTTGACAGCCAACGTGTGCTGCCCCCGCAACGGTAAGCAAGTGCCGCCCTCATGGTGCGGCAGCGGTCTCATAGCCACTGTGCGAATGCATGGGAAGGCCAGGCCGCCGAACTTGCCAGCCCGGATACCGGCCAGACCAGGTGGGAGTGCGCCCTTGTGCGCGTTCCCGTTCTTGCCGGCTTACGGGGACGTGGGCCGGCGGCTCACTGAAGAAATTGACATGACCTTTCCCGCCACCCGGCAAGCGGCCTTCGCGTCGCTGGCACTGGCCTTTGCCGCACCTGCAGCCCAGGCCCAAGTCCAGGCTTCCGTCCTGAATTCCGTTGTCGTTACCGCTACCCGCACGCCGCAGGCCGCGCGCGACGTCGTCAGCGATACGCTCAGCATCAGTGCCGAGGAGATCGCCCGCAGCGGTGCCGGTTCCATCACCGAGGTGCTGCAGCGCCAGCGCGGCATCGAGATCACCCGCAACGGCGGCAGCGCCACCAACTCCAACGTCTACCTGCGCGGCGCCAACAGCAACCAGGTGATCGTGCTGCTGGACGGCGTGCGCATCGGATCGGCCGCCAGCGGCGCCGCGGCATGGAATGCCATCCCGCTGGGCGCGGTGGATCGCATCGAGGTTGTGTACGGCCCCTTGAGCACCATGTACGGCGCGGACGCGATCGGCGGCGTGATCCACATCTTCACCAGGAAGGGCCAAGGCGCCCTGGCGCTGGACGCCGCACTGCTGGCCGGCAGCTACGGCACGCGCGCGGGCCGCGCCGGCATTTCCGGCCAGGCCGGAGACTTCAGCTATGCCTTCAACGCCGGCAGGGAGCGCGCGGACGGCTTCTCCGCCACCCGGCCCGGCATCACCAGCTACAACAAGGACGACGACGGCTACGACCGCAAACACGCGGGCGGGCAGGTGGCATGGCAGCTTGCCTCCGGCCACGAACTGGGCGCCCTGTTCATGCACATCGACCAGGAGTCTGACTTCGACAGCGGCGCCACCGTGCGCGCATGGAACACGCAAAAGCTGGGCACCGTCGCGCTGTTCTCGCGCAATCGCCTGGCCAGCGCCTGGCTGATGACGACCCAGGCTGCCCAGTCGCGCGACAAATCCGGCAGCTTCACCTCCAGCGCCAGCCAGATCGACACCACGCAGTCGACCTACAGCTGGCAGCACGATATTGCACTCGGTCCCGACAGCCTGCAGCTGCTGGCCGAGCACCGCAAGGAAGAAGTGGCCGCCAATACCGCGGCCCTGGTACGCGAGCGCAGCACGACCTCGTGGGCCGCCAGCTACAACATGAAGCGCGGCGACCACCTGCTGGCGGCGGCAGCCCGCAATGACGACAGCTCGCAGTATGGTTCCAAGGGAACCGGTTCGCTCGGCTATGGCTACCGCATCAGTCCCGCCCTGCGCCTGAACGCCAGCTACGGCACCAGCTTCCGCGCCCCGACCTTCAACGAACTGTACTACCCGGGCTACGGACTGCCGGGCAATCGTCCGGAAGAAGGCCGCAACCGTGAAGTCGGCATCCGCTTCGAGCAGGGCGGCACCATGCTGGGCGCGGTGGCCTACCGCAACAAGCTGACCGACCTGCTGGTCAACACCACGCCATGCCCGGTCTCCGGCTTCCGCAACGGCTGCGCCTACAACGTCAACCGCGCCACGCTGGAAGGCATCACGCTCTCGGCCCTCCAGCAGCTGGGCAATGCCTTCAGCCTGTCGGCCAGCGCCGACCTGCAGAACCCGCGCGACGACATCAGCGGCAAGCAGCTGCTGCGTCGCGCCAAGCGCCACGGCAATGTCGCGCTGGAATATACTGCCGACAGCCTGCGCGGCGGCGCCGAATGGCAGGTTTCCGGCGAACGCTTCGACGATGCGGCAAACCGCAACCGCCTGGGCGGCTACGGTCTATTGAACCTGTATGCGGCCTGGCATTTTGCTCCATCCTGGTCGGCCACCCTGCGCTGGAACAACGTGGCCGACAAGCAGTACGAGTTGGCGCGCAATTACGCCACCGCAGGTTCCAGCGTGTACGCCGGCCTGCGTTACGGCTATAAATAATGAGATAAGCTGCCCGCTATGCATCCACTTTCCGCCAAGCTGCGCCTGCGCGCAGCCACCGTCATCCTGCTGCTGGTGCTGTTGTCGCTGGCCAGCCTGGTGGCTGCCGGCATGATCGGCTCCGTCAGCATTGCGCTGGCCGACATGCCGGGCGCGCTGCGAGAATTCATCAGCGGGCAGCCGGCATCGTTGCCGGGCCACCTGCTCGGCCTGCGCGCCGAACGCGCCGCCACCGCCTTCGTGACCGGCGCCTCGCTGTCGCTGGCCGGCGTCATGATGCAGGCCTTGCTGCGCAATCCGCTGGCCGATCCATATGTGCTGGGCATTTCTTCCGGCGCCTCCGTCGGCGCGCTGGCCGCGCTGCTGTTCATGTGCGCCGCATGGGTCGTCGACGCCGCCTCGTTCGGCGGTGCGGTCGTCGTTTCGATGATGCTGTACTTCCTGGCGCGGCGCGACCTGCGCGGCGGTACCGCGGCGGAAGGCGGCACCGCCCAGCTCCTGCTGACGGGTGTGGTGCTCTCCTCGGGCTGCATCGCGCTGGTGACCCTGATGCTCTCCATCGCGCCGGAAAGCCGGCTGCGCACCATGGTGTTCTGGCTGATCGGCGACCTCTCCGGTTCCCCGATCCGCTGGCTGCCCTGGATCGTGCTGGCGGGTTGCCTGGCCTTTGCCTTGCGCGCGGCCCGTTCCTTCAACATCATGGCCTTGCACGCCGAGGCGGCCGCCACGCTGGGCATTCGCGTCGGCGCACTGCGCAAGGCCCTGTTCTTCTGCTCCGGCCTGCTCACAGCCAGCGCCGTGACCACCGCCGGCAGCATCGGCTTCGTCGGCCTGATCGTGCCGCACGCCTGCCGCTTCGCCTTCGGTCCCGACCACCGCCTGCTGGTGCCATGCGCCACCCTGGTCGGCGGCGCTTACCTGGTGCTGGCCGACACGCTGGCACGCACCATCATCGCGCCGCAGCAGCTGCCGGCCGGCGTCGTGACGGCACTGGTCGGCACGCCGGTCTTCCTGTATCAACTGCACCGGCTGAGGAAGTAGCATGATCGGTACCCACCAACTGAAGCTTGTCATGGGCAAGCGCATCCTGGTCGACCAGCTGGACTGGCAGGTCGGCGACGGCGAATGCTGGAGCGTCATTGGGCGCAATGGCGCCGGCAAGAGCACCCTGCTGCGGGCGCTGGCGGGTTTGCGCGATCCGGACGCGGGCCATGTCAGCATCGACGGCCGCGCGCTCGGCGACTGGCCGCTGCAGGAACTGGCGCGCAAGCGCGCTTTCCTGGCGCAGGCGCGCAATGACGCGTTTTCCTACTCCGTGATCGCAACCGTGCTCTCCGCGCGCCATCCCTACCACGACAACCGCTACTGGGAAAACAGCGACGACCACCACGCCGCCATCGCGGCACTGGCGGCGATGGAGGTCGACCACCTGGCCGCGCGCGACGTGCGCACGCTGTCGGGCGGCGAACGCCAGCGTGTGGCCATCGCCGCCATGCTGGCGCAGGACACGCCGTTGCTGCTGCTGGACGAACCGGCCAACGCGCTTGACCTGGCGCACCAGGTCAGCGTGATGTCGCTGCTGTCCAAACTGTGCCGCGAGCAGCGCAAGACCGTGGTGATGGTCGGCCACGACCTGACCCTGGCGCACAGCGTGTCCAGCCACGCCCTGCTGCTGATGGGCGACGGGCGCTGGCTGGCAGGCCCGGTGGCCGACGCCATGCAGCCTGCGCTACTGAGCCAATACCTTGACCACCCTATCGAGATCGTCCGCCACGGCGATCGCACCATTTTCATTCCCGGGAGCCCGCAAGCATGAGTGATTTGAATGAACGTCACCGCGACCGCATGGCGCGCAAGAAAGCCATCATCGACGCCAAGATCGCGGCTGCCGACAAGAATATCGGCGTGTTGATCGTCAATACCGGCAACGGCAAGGGCAAGAGCTCGAGCGGTTTCGGCATGGCGATGCGCGCCATGGGACATGGCATGAAGGTGGGCGTGGTGCAGTTCATCAAAGGCGCCATGTCGACCGGCGAAGAGCAGTTCCTGCGCCGCTTCCCGGCAGAGTGCAGTTTCCACGCCATGGGCGAAGGCTATACCTGGGAAACCCAGGACCGCGAACGGGACGCCGAGAAGGCGCGCCAGGCCTGGGAGCAGGCGCGCGCCTTCCTGCGCGATCCGTCCTACGGCATGGTGGTGCTCGACGAATTGAACATCGCGCTGAAGTACCGCTACCTGGACGTGCACCAGGTCATCGCCGACCTGCTGGACCGGCCGGAGATGCAGCACGCCATCGTGACCGGGCGCGCCGCGCCCCAGGAACTGATCGACGTCGCCGACACCGTGACCGAAATGACCGTGGTGAAGCACGCCTTCAAGGCCGGCATTGCGGCGCAGCCGGGCACTGAATGGTAGCGCGCGCCGTCCTGATCGCCGCCGCGGCCTCCGGCCAGGGCAAGACGACTGTCACGGCGGCCCTGGCGCGCAAGCTGGTACGCGCCGGGCGCACGGTGCGCGTCTTCAAGTGCGGGCCGGACTTTATCGACCCGATGCTCCTGGCCCGCGCCTGCGGAACGCCGGTCGAGTCGCTCGACTTGTGGATGGTGGGGCCGCAACGCTGCCGTAGCCTGCTCGCCGAAGCGGCGGCGCAAGCCGATGCGATTCTGGTCGAAGGCGTCATGGGACTGTATGACGGCACGCCTTCCGCTGCCGACCTGTCGCGCGAGTTCGGCCTGCCCGTGCTGGCCGTGATCGATGCCGGCGCGATGGCGCAGACGGCTGGGGCCCTGGTGCATGGCTTGCGCGACTACGGGCCGGTCGACATGGCGGGCGTGGTGGCGAACCGCGTAGCCAGCCCAGGCCACGCGGCCATGGTAGCCGCCTCGCTGCGCGGCATTCCCTTACTGGGAACCCTGCCCAAGCAGGCGGCGTCCCTGCCCGAGCGGCACCTGGGCCTGGTGCTGCCGGATGAAGTTGCCGGCCTCGACCAGTTGCTCGACAACCTGGCGCAGCAGTTGACCTTCGACCTCGCCGCCTGGGATGCGCTTCCCGCCGCGAACATCGCGCAGGCCGAGGATGACTCCGCGCCCGCCGCGCCTGCGCCGCTGCCGCTCGCCGGTGCGCGTATCGCCATCGCCCGCGACGCCGCCTTCATGTTCCTTTATCCCGCCAACCTGGCGACGCTGCAAGCACTTGGCGCACAGCTGGAATACTTCTCGCCGCTGGCCGACGAAGCGGTGCCGCGCGACGCGACTGCAGTCTACCTGCCGGGCGGCTACCCGGAACTGCACTGCGCCGCCCTGGCGGCGGGACAGCGCTGGCAGGCTTCGCTGCGCCGCGCCCATGCCGACGGCTTGCCTATCGTCGCCGAATGCGGCGGCATGATGGCTTTGGCCGAGTCGCTGCAGGACAAGGAAGGCAAGGCGTGGCCCATGGCGGGCCTGCTGCCCGGCAAGGTCGCAATGCAGGGCCGCCTTGCCGGCCTTGGTGCGCAAGCCATGCCGACGTCGCACGGCCCGCTGCGCGGCCACACTTTCCACTATTCCCGGCTGGAGACAACCGAGCCGCCCGCAGCCACGACGCAAAAGCATCCAAGCGGCGTGGCCGGCGAAGCCGTGTACCGGGTCGGATCGCTGCAAGCGTCCTACTTCCACGGCTACTTCCCATCCAACCCCGCCGCAGTCGCCGCCATGTTCTCGCGGAGCGCCGCATGACGCGCACCCTGGTATTTGGCGGCGCCCGCTCCGGCAAGAGTGCCTATGCCGAGCAGCTTGCGGCGAGCTCCGGCAAGGAAGTGATCTACATTGCCACCGCAGCCGCCGGAGACGCGGAAATGGCCGCACGCATCGCCCAGCACCGCGCCCACCGACCCGCGCACTGGACCACGGTCGAGCAGCCGCTGGCATTGGCCGACGCCCTGGCCGCGTGGCGCGCGCCGCAGCGCCTGGTACTGGTCGACTGCCTGACGCTGTGGCTTTCCAACCTGATGTTCAGCGACGGCGCACGGTATCCCGACGTCGGCAACATCGCGCTGCCCGCCCGCTTCCATGCCGAACGCGCAGCGTTGCTGGCCGAACTGGCCGTCGAGCGCGGCGACGTCTTGCTGGTATCGAACGAAGTCGGCATGGGCATCGTGCCTTGGGGCGCCGTTTCGCGCAGCTATGCCGACGAAGCCGGCCGCCTGAACCAGTCCGTTGCCGCAGCCTGCGACCGCGTAGCGTTCATCGCGGCAGGGCTGCCGCTGATGCTGAAAGGCGCCTGATGCTGGCGGGGCTCGACTGGACGGTCTTCGCCGCCGCCCTGCTGGCAGGTGTGCTGCTGGACGCCCTGCTGGGCGAAGTGCCGCGCTTCCATCCGCTGGTCGGCTTCGGCAGGCTGGCCGGCGCAATCGAGAAACGCCTGAACCGCGCAAGCAGCGCGGCGCCGGCGCGTATCGCAAGCGGCATGACAGGATGGGCGCTTGCCGTCCTGCCGCTCGCCGCGCTGGCTGCCTGGATCTGCGCCCTGCCGTCGACGCCGGCCGTCCAGGTGGCGATGCATGCCGTCCTCCTCTACTTCTGCCTGGGACTGCGTAGCCTGCGCGAGCACATGCTGCCCATCTGGCGCGCCCTGCAGGCTGGCGACCTGCCGCTGGCGCGCGCCCTGACTGCGCGTATCGTCAGCCGCGACACCCAGCAAGCCGGCGAATCGGACCTGGCCAAAGCCGCCACCGAATCGATGCTGGAGAACGGCAACGATGCCGTCTTCGGCACCCTGTTCTGGTTCGCCATCGCCGGCGGCCCTGGTGCCCTGCTGTTCCGCCTCGCGAACACGCTGGACGCCATGTGGGGCTACCGCACCGAACGCTTCAACCTGTTCGGCCGCAGCGCCGCCCGCATCGACGACGCTTTGAACTACCTGCCCGCGCGCCTGACTGCCATCTCTTACGCCCTGTTGGCGCCCGGAGCATCAAGCACGCGCCGTGCCCTGGCTTGCTGGCGTCGGCAGGCACCCGCCTGGAGCAGTCCGAACGCCGGTCCCGTGATGTCGAGCGGCGCGGGTGCACTGGGCCTGCAACTTGGCGGCGCCGCCAGCTACGGCGGAGAGATCGAACAACGCCCGCCGCTTGGCGAAGGCGCAACGGCCGCGGCGCACGACATTCCGCGCGCCTGGCGGCTGGTACGCAACACCGCCAGCCTATGGGTTGTCGCGATGCTTGCCATCGCCTATGGAGCGCAGCATGCTTGAACATGGCGGAAAACTGCGCGAAGCCGCGCAACGCTACGGGCGCAGCGACTGGCTCGACCTCTCCACCGGCTTGAACCCGAATGGTTACCCGGCGCCCGCGCTGGCGACGGATGCCTGGCACCGCCTGCCCGAGCACGATCCGGCGCTGGACGCTGCGGCACGACGCTACTACGGCGCGCCGCACATGCTGGCCGTGGCCGGGACGCAGGCGGCGATCCAAGCCTTGCCCCGCTTGCGCGCCCCCTCGCGCGTCGCGGTGTCCAGCCCAAGCTACGCCGAACACCTGCACCATTGGTCCCAGCACGGCCACCGTACCAGTGCCCTCCCGTATGCGGGACTTGGCGCGGCGCTCGCCTCGGCGGACGTGATGGTGGTCTGCAATCCGAACAATCCCACCGGCGAGTACGTGCAGCGCGCAACTCTGCTTGAATGGGCCGCTGCGCTGGCTTCGCGCGGCGGCTGGCTGGTCGTGGACGAGGCGTTCGCCGATACCGACGGCAGCCACAGCGTTGCCGACGCAAGCCAGGCGCCGGGCCTGATCGTGCTACGCTCGGTCGGCAAGTTCTTCGGGCTGGCCGGACTGCGGCTGGGCTTTGTCGCGGCACACGGCGACATCCTTGACCCGCTGGCCGACATGCTTGGCCCGTGGGCCGTCAGCGGTCCGGCGCAGCAGGTTGCGCGCGCCGCGCTGGAGGACGACGCATGGCAGCAGGCAACCCGGAGCAGGCTGCGCACCGAAGGCGATCGTCTGCGCGCGCTGCTGGCCAGCCACGGCATTGCGAGCCATGGCACGGACCTGTTCCAGTGGTGGCCGGAAGCTCAGGCCGAAGTATTCCACGATCATATGGCGCGGCGCGGCATCTGGGTGCGCCTGTTCCGCGAGGCGGCGCGTGGCATCCGCCTTGGTTTGCCGCACGACGAAACCGGCTGGCTGCGCCTTGAACAAGCATTGAATGAATGGACGAAGGAAGACCGATGAAGAAGCTGTTGCTGATTTCCGCCCTGTGCGCCTCCCAGGCGCATGCCGCCATCACCGTGCTCGACGACGACGGCAAACCCGTCACGCTGCAAAGGCCCGCGCAGCGCGTCGTGGCGCTGGCCCCGCACGTAACCGAAATGCTGTTTGCCGCGGGCGGCGCCGAGAAGATTGTCGGCGCAGTGACCTACAGCGACTATCCGGAGGCGGCCAAGCAGATTCCCCGTATCGGCGACAACCGCCAGGTGGACATGGAGCGCCTGCTCGCCATGAAGCCAGACCTGCTGGTCATCTGGCGCCACGGTTCCTCCGAGCGCCAGATCGAGCAACTGCGCCAGCTTGGCATCCCGATGTACCACAGCGAACCGAAGAAGCTCGACCACATTGCTGAGAACCTGGAAAGGATCGGCAAGCTGCTCGGCACCGAGGCCGCCGCCAATGCCGCCGCCAAGGACCTGCGCCAGAAGCTGGCCGCCCTGCGCGCCCAGTATGCCGGGCGCCCGCCGGTGCGTACCTTCTACCAGGTGTGGGACAAACCGTTGTACACGCTGAACGGTGAACACATCGTCAGCGACGCGCTGAAAGCGTGCGGCGGCCAGAACATCTTCGCCGACCAGAAAGTCACCGCCCCGGTCGTCAGCGTGGAAGCCGTACTGGAAGCGGATCCGGAGGCCATTTTCGGCACCGCAGAAAAGGACTACGGCGGCGTCAGTCTCTGGCGTCCGTTCAAGACGCTGAAAGCGACGCGCCAGGACAACCTGTTCACCATCCAGGGCGACCTGCTGAACCGTGCCGGTCCGCGCATGATCGCTGGCACCGCCGTGCTGTGCGAAAAGCTGGAAGAAGCACGCAAGCACCGTCCGGCAAAATGAGGTTCCCCTACCGCACCCTGATGGTTCAGGGCACGACTTCCGACGCCGGCAAGAGCACCATCGTTGCCGCGCTGTGCCGGCTGCTTAAACGGCGCGGCGTGCAGGTTGCCCCTTTCAAGCCGCAGAACATGGCGCTGAACAGCGCAGTCACGATTGACGGCGGCGAGATCGGCCGCGCCCAGGCGCTGCAAGCCATCGCGGCGGGCGTGCCGGCACACACCGACATGAATCCCGTGCTGCTCAAGCCTAGCAGCGACATCGGCGCCCAGGTCATCATCCACGGCAAGGTACGCGGCGACATGAACGCACGCGACTACCACCAGTACAAGACCGTGGCCATGGCCGCCGTGCTGGAATCGCACGAGCGCCTGCTGGCACAGTATGAAACCGTAATCGTGGAAGGCGCGGGCAGTCCCGCAGAGATCAACCTGCGCGATCGCGACATCGCCAACATGGGATTTGCCGAAGCTGTCGATTGCCCGGTCATCCTGTGCGCCGACATCGATCGCGGCGGCGTATTCGCACACATCGTCGGCACCCTGTCCTGCCTGTCCGAGAGCGAACGCAATCGCATCATCGGCTTCGTGATCAACCGCTTCCGCGGCGACATCAAGCTGCTCGAGCCGGGCCTGGACTGGCTGGAAGCCCAGACCGGAAAGCCGGTACTGGCTGTGCTGCCCTACCTGCACGGCCTGTTCCTGGATGCGGAAGACGCGGTGCAGGCGGTGCAAGCCGAACGCGGCGCGTTCCGCATCGTCGTCCCAAGCCTGCCGCGCATGAGCAATCACACAGACTTCGACGCGCTGCGCGCCCATCCTGAAGTCGACTTGCGCTTCGTACGCAAAGGGGAAGCGATCCCCCCAGCGGACCTGATCGTTCTCCCCGGAAGCAAGAACACACGGGCCGACCTGGCCGCATTGAAGGAAGGCGGCTGGCCGCAAGCTATCGCGCGTCACCTGCGCTACGGCGGCAAGGTGATCGGAATCTGCGGCGGTTTCCAGATGCTCGGACGGCATGTCGCCGACCCGCACGGGGTGGAAGGCCTCGCCGGCGCGGACGAAGGCCTTGGCCTGTTGGAGATGGAAACGGTGCTGACGCAAGAGAAGCGCCTCGCGCAGGTCAGCGGCGCCTGTACATTCGCGCCTGCCGTCGTTAGCGGCTATGAAATCCACATGGGTGTCTCCAGCGGCGCGGCACTGGCGCAACCGGCATTTACGATCGCCGGACGTAGCGAAGGGGCGTTGTCCGCCGACGGCCAGGTGATGGGTACCTACCTGCATGGGCTGTTCGATCATCCGGAAGCCGGGCAAGCGCTGCTGCGCTGGGCCGGCCTCGCAACCCAGCGCGAAGTCGACACCGCAACGCTGCGTGAAGCAAGCCTTGAAAGGCTGGCGGACGCCTGCCAGCCCTTGCTAGGCGCACTGCTGGATCAGAAGACAGTGACGTGATGACCGGTAGGTCCGCACCACCAGCGGTGGCGCAGACTGGGTCTGACGGGGACGCCGAGTCCCTCTGGGTCAGACCCTGGTTTACCGGGTTCCCGGGTTCAAAAAGCAAAAAGCCCGCTAACACACGTTAGCGGGCTTTTCTAATAAGAGCCTGACGATAACCTACTTTCACACTGGTTGCAGCACTATCATCGGCGCAA
>JAJTCO010000012.1 GCA_021323265.1 Pseudoduganella sp.
GCCGTTGTTCTTGCCCCACTGGATAAACTCCGCAACGATCAGGAAGTAGCCCGGGAACTTCATCTTGATGATGGTGTCGTTCTCGAACTTCAGGCGCGCCTCGTAGCGCGGGCGCTCCTTCTCGCGCTTCTCCGGATCAGGGAACAGCTGGACCAGGCGCTCCTCCAGGCCCTTGGTGGTTTCGGCCACCAGGAATTCGTCGATGGTCATGCCCGGCGTCGGGAAGTTCGGCAGCTGCGGCTTGCCCAGCACCAGGTTCAGGTTGCAGCGCTTGGCGATTTCCACCGAGTTTTGCAGCGCGGCCGGCAGGTCGTGGAACAGCTCCGCCATCTCGGCCTGGGTCAGGAAGCGCATCTGCTCGTTGAAGCGCTTGACGCGCTTGGCGTTGGCCAGCATCTCGCCTTCGGCGATACAGACGCGCGCCTCGTGGGCGATGTACTCTTCCTTGGACAGGAATTGCACCGGATGCGTCGCCACCACCGGCAGGCCAAGCTTGGCCGCCAGCGCCACCGACTGGCGCACCTGCACTTCCTGGTTGGCCTGGCCGGCGCGCTGGATCTCGACGTAGAAATGACCGTTCGGGAAAATCTCGGCCCATTTGCGGGCGTTGGCCTCGGCCAGGTCCAGGTTACCGTTCTCGATGGCCTGGCCGATGTCGCCGAAATGGGCGCCGGACAGGGCGATCAGGGCATTGCGCGGGTCGACGCCCGGCAGCAGCGGGTATTCCTTGTTCGGCAGGTCGCGCAGCCATTCGGTGCGGATCTCGGCCCGGCCCTTGTACTGGTTGGTCAGCCACGCTTCCGACAGCAGTTCGCATAGCTGCAGGTAGCCCATGCGGTTCTTCGCATACAGCATGATGCGGTGCGGCTTGTCGCGGTTTTCGTCGTTGGTGATCCAGGTATCGACCCCGATGATCGGCTTGATGCCCTTGCCGCGCGCCGCCTTGTAGAAGCGCACCATGCAGAACATATTGGCCAGGTCGGTCACGGCCAGCGCACCCTGCCCGTCCTTGACCGCCTTCTTGATCATGTCGTCATAGCGCACCAGGCCATCGACAATCGAATACTCCGTGTGCACGCGCAGGTGCACGAATTGCGGTCCCACGGGCGCTGCGGCTGGCGCACCGTCTACTGGCTGGTCGATTGCTTCAATGCTCATGTGGCTGGCGGTTTTCAAGTCGAATATCCCCGTATTTTAACGCCTGAGCTGCCCGCGCCATAATTGCTTACAAATGGGTTAGTCGCCGCGGTCCGCTAGGGCTAGAATCACCCTACCAATCCTCCTCGGAGCTCATGATGAAAATTGCAATTTCCGCTTTGCTGATATCCACCTCGTTGGCAGCCCACGCCGACACGCCCGAGCAACTGGCCAAGTCGAAGAGCTGCTTTGCCTGCCACGCCACGGCCAAGAAGCTGGTCGGGCCGTCGTTCAAGGATATTGCGGTGAAATATAAAAATGATAAGACTGCGGAGGACAAGCTGGTGCTGAAGATCCTGCAGGGCGGCTCCGGCGTCTGGGGCGCGGTACCGATGCCGCCCAACCAGGTGACCGATGCCGAGGCACACCAGCTGGTGCGATGGGTGCTGGCGCAGAAGTAAGCGCTAACGGAAGAACAAGGCGACCTGGCCGGCAATCACGCCTGCCAGGGCGGCAATCATTCCTCAATCCCGGGGGAAATCAGTGCCAGCCGCCCTCCACCGCCAGCTTCCCCCCACTCCACACCTGATACTCCCCAGGGGCCGCAACCCGCAGCTCGACATGCGAGCCCAGCAAGATCGGCGACTTGAAGCCCGCCGACACTTGCGACAGCCTTCTGCCCTCTGCCTGTTCCAGCAATGCGCAAGCTTTGGCCACGGAATGCATGCCGTGAATAATCGGCGCCTTCATGCCCAGCAGCCGCGCCGACCAAGGCCACAAATGGATCGGATTCCAATCGCCGGAAACGGAAGCGTACTGCCGCCCCGCCTGCGCCGACAGTGACCACTCACCTTTCAACTCCCCCGCCGCCTCCGCAGGTTCGCCGCTGCGCTCCCGTCCGGCGCGGCGCTCCCCCCGCACGGCCAGGTAACGGCTGCGGCACTCGAAGACGGACTGCTCCCGCTGCGAGCCGACTGTCAGCAACTCGCAATAGCGCGCCCCACGCTCCGCCGGCGGATCGACCACCACGCGCGTCACCAACTCCATCGGCAACGCCAGTTCCGGCCGCAGCAGCTCACAGATAGCGTTCTCCACATGAATCATGCCCGCCAGGCGGAAGGGAAATTGCGGCCCCAGCATGGTTGCCATGTGCGCCCGCTGCGCCAGGAGGTAGTAATACGTGATCGGCAAATCATTGGCCGAAAATCCCATCAGATCGGCGTAGCGACGGACGGCAATGGCATCAATGCAAGGCAAGGTGTAGTGCGTCACCTGCTCGGTCGGCGCAGACGCGTCGCTCGCACCTTTGAACAGCGCCCGCAACAGGAGGCCCGGCCCGATAGGAGGAAGTGGCGGAAATGTTGTCATGGACGACATTGTGCCCAATGAAGACCACTACCGGAAGTAAAACCAAGCTTCAAACGTTAAGTGCATGCGCTTCCTGCCACGGTTGGCTCCCGCCATTGCCTAATATTTGGGCAAAGTGCCGAGAACGGCTATAATGTCGGCTGTTCCGGTTTTAACCTCATACCAACCCCATGCAAGCAAACATCGAAAGCGCGCCTGCAACACCTGGCGCGGCACCAGCCGTATACGTCAACATCGCGGCGTACAAGTTCATCACCATGGAGCAGCTGGACGAACTGCGCCCGCAGTACCAGGACATCTGCGCCCGTTTGGGCCTGAAGGGCACCATCCTGCTGACCCCGGAAGGCATCAATATGTTCCTCTCCGGCACCCGCGCCAACATCGACGAATACCTGGCCTGGGTGCGCAGCGACGCCCGCCTGGCCGACCTGGAAGTGAAGGAAAGCCTGTCGGCCGAGCAATCGCACCGCCGCATGCTGGTACGCATCAAAAAAGAAATCATCACCATGCGCATGCCGCTGATCAAGCCTGAAGAAGGCCGCGCACCGCATGTGGAAGCCAAGACCCTGAAGCGCTGGCTGGACCAGGGCCACGACGACAACGGCAAGCCGGTGGTGATGGTGGAAACGCGCAACGACTACGAAGTGGATGTGGGCACGTTCGAAAACACCGTCGACTACCGCCTGAAGAAGTTCACCGAGTTCCCCGAGCTGATCGAAAAGCACAAGGCCGATTTCGAAGGCAAGACCGTGGTCACCTTCTGCACCGGCGGCATCCGCTGCGAAAAGGCCGCGATCCACATGCAGAACATTGGCTACGACAATGTGTACCAGCTGGAAGGCGGCATCCTGAAGTACTTCGAAGAAGTGGGCGGCGCCCACTACAAAGGCGATTGCTTCGTGTTCGACTACCGCACCGCGCTCAACCCGCAACTGGAGCCGACCGAAACCAAGCAGTGCTTCGCCTGCCGCGCCGTGGTCACACCGCGCCAGCAGCTGGCGCCGGAATACGTTCCCGGCGTATCCTGCCCAGCTTGCTTCGACAAGCAATAGGCTTGTTTCTCCTCGTCCGGGGCAGTGACTTGCATAACGTTAAATACGTTGAGCCGAGAATAGTTTCGTGCCAAGCTGGAACTTTATTAACAACTAATGAAGATTCGCATGCTTCCTCCGCCCCGCCTTGGTTTTTCCATATTCGCTGCCCTGATATTCACGCTGGGGCTGTCCGCTTGCGGCGGAAGCGATCCTGCGACCGCAGAGCGCCAGACGCAACATGCGCGCGTGCGCGCGTCCATTGCGGAACCGGTTGAGAACGAGCCTGTCACCCAACAACTCTACATCGCTTACTTTGGACGGCCAGCCGACGCTAACGGACTCAACCAGTTCAAGTATCAGCTGTACCAGCTTGGCGTAGGTCCTACCGCACAAGACTTGAACGCGTCGTATGCGACCAATGCCGGCTTGCGCGCCCTCGTGAATTCGTTTGGCGATAGTCCGGAGTCGAACGCCTTGTACACCGGCGACACGGCAGCCTTCGTACAAGCCATCTACGTCAACCTGCTGAACCGCGCGCCGGATGCAGAAGGCAAAGCATACTGGGTGCACGCCATCGACAGCGGTCTCCTGACGCGAGCGAAAGCGGCGCTATCGATCCTCGCGGCGGCACAGGTCAATCCAACGCCACAGGGATTGATCGATGCACAGCTGATCGCCAATAAGTCCGCGAACAGCAAAGTCTTCACTTCCCTTGCGCCAGTGGATGCGTACCGCGGCGAGTTTGCCGCGCAACTGGCACGCGAGATGCTGCGCAAGGTGACCGCTGCGACGACCGTGGAAGAGTTCCGCGCCACCATCGACAGCACCATCGTGAAGCTGACGACCGCAGAGCTATTTACCTACACCGGCAATTACACTGGCAGCTACGACGGCAGTGACGAGGGAACCTTCTCGTTCACGGTGGCTCCCGACGGCACGATTTCGGGCAGCGGCAAATCGAATCTCCAAGGCGTGACACTGATCATCACTGGCAGCCTGGCAAACGCCAGCGGCCCCTCGGTGCCCGTTGCCGGCAGCATCGGCCCGTTATCCTTCACCGCCACACTGACCACCGATGGGAAACTGAACGGCAGCTGGAACGGCTTGGGCATGTCGGGATCGCTGCGCGCGACCCGCATCATCTATTAACGTTTTTTTGGAATCTCCTCTATTTTTTAATGTTTTTTCGAGATCCGAACGTTTTATGCGAAGCTACAGCCAAGCCTCATTAAAAATATTATGAAAACGTAATGGAACTGCACGACCGGCTTGTGGGATACACCTGGCTCATTAAGGAGTTCAGCCTTTGCACGTTTCCGCTTTCGCATGAATCCTATATCGGCACGCGTCCGCGCACCGACGCCACGAAGCAAAGTGTCGTGCGTGAGGTGTTCCTCCCAGCATATTGGCCAGGCAATGATCCATTCGACCACCTGGTGTTCGCGCTCAAGTACGACGATTTCAGATCGTTAGGCGGACCGCGCCGATCAGCGAACTCCTGCAGGTAAATTTCACGTCGCGCCTGCAGGCCTTTAAAGCGCAGATCGACCCTGCGCTGTTCCAACGCGCCATCAACTACCTCTATTTCAAAGAAACCCGTTCGTCCTTCGATATCGAACGTGAAACCCCAACACCGGATCGCGAGGAACGATTTGTGCGCGCATTGCAGGAAGCTGGCAAATCAACAAGCGCCGACGCCCTCGCAGAGTCCGCGCTGGTCGAGTTGCAGAGCCTGATCGTCGACAAACGATATGCCCAGAGCGCCTTCCGCACCTGGCAGAACTATGTTGGAGAGTCGATGCCTAACGGAGCCCTGAACGTACACTATGTCTGCCCGCCAGGCGACATGGTGGGCCAACTCATGGCGGGCTTGATCGACTGCGCGACTAAGACGGAGGGCATCCATCCCGTGGTGCGCGCGGCCTTGATCTCGTTCGGGTTTGTCTTCATCCATCCGTTTGAAGATGGCAACGGATGAATCCATCGCTTCCTGATCCACGACTTTCTGGGCCGCGATGGCCTTGTGCCGGAAGGTATGGTATTGCCTGTATCGGCTTATATGCTGCACCACCAGCAAGAATATGATCGCATCCTTGAGGCATATTCCAAGCCCTTGCGAACTGTCGTCAGTATTAGCATCGATGCGGATGAAAAACTTACGATCAACAACCCCATCGAAGCTTCTGGTTCGTATCGCTACCCAGACCTGACCAACCAGGTACATTATCTACTGAATGCAGTCGAGCAGACCATCAACACGGAGCTTGAAACCGAAATCCTGTTCATTCGCAGCTATGACCGCGCCAAAGATTCGATCAGTGAAGTGGTGGACATGCCAAAGACGCGCCTCAACCTGCTGATCAAATTGCACTACCAGAGTAAGGGGACCCTTTCGAAAGGCAAACGCGATCAGTTTTCAGAAATTACAGACGATGAACTAGCTCGCATCGAGCTTGCGTTCCAAGCAGCCTTCGCCGACCAGACGCTTGAACTGGACACGTAAATATTCTCATCGAAACAATAATTTCATTCAGACTTCGGACAGACCCCACTAAAACGCTGAGATTTCAATAAAAATATTAAGAAATCGAGAAGTCTGACCAGAAACGTTAAGAATTGACACGGCGCGGCAAATCGAACTCCCAGGGGTAACGCTGATCATCGGATCGCTGCGCGCCACGCGCGATTCCTGTCAATGCAGCGCTGATGCGGGATCGGCGCTAGCTGCGCCCGTCAGCCAGTTCGGCCACTGCGGGAGTTGCCAGTGGGCGGCCTGGTCGGCCTTGTAAAGGATATGCAGCCACTGGCGCAACACATCGCTGGCCAGCGGCAGACTAAAGGCTTTGTCACTATCGCGGAACGTCAGCAGCACGCCGACTTCCGTCTGGCCGATATCGACTGCGAGCGCCAGCAGAACTTCATCATCCTGGCCCGCCACCACGGGCGCCGAACCACCCAGCGCCTCGCGTGCCGACTGCTGCGCGAATTCCTGCATGGTATCCCGAAGCTCGGCCGGCGTAGCGGCAAACTGGCCGTCCAGCCGCTGCAAGAGCGGCGGCAGCAACAGACCGAGCATGCGCCGGGTCAACCAGATCGCCACCTGCTGGCCCCCCGGACGCGCGCCTGCAATGCGGATGCGGTCTTCTTCCGGACTGAAAACTGTAGTGACACGCTCAAGGATGTGAGCCATTCCCAGGTATTTCCCGCTTTCTTACTCTGCTTTTGCCTTAGGCTTACGCGGGGCGCGTGGCTTTTTCGGCTTCTCTTCTTTGGCTTCCGCAGCAACTGCACCAGCCTTGCCTTTCACTGCATCGATCAGTGCCGCCGAATAGGCGTTACGGGCGGTCTGGGCAAATGCCATCTGCTGCTGCAGGCGCGCCAGTTCCGCATCCACCGCCTGAATATTCACGGCCTGTTGCTTGGCCGCATCGGACAGCTTGGCAGAAGTGTAAGAAGTACCATTGATCGTAATGTACTGCGGAAGATTCACGTTGATTCCCTTTATCGTTGATGCCGCAAATCGGCCAGAGGGCCATAATTGTATGCCTAAACCGGGCCCATCACAAAATTCCGCTGGCGCTGCCCCTGAAGTGAACGTTCGGCTTACATGACCTTCAATGCTCGCAGGACGGGCATTTGTTTTTCCAGGAAGTCCTGGGCGTTGCGCTTGAGTTCGGCGATATTCTCGGCCGGTTCCATCAGGCGCTCGCCTTTCACAATCAGACATTGGCCTTGCGCCTGCAGAATGCTCCAGACGTAGTTGGCCAGGGCGTCGACATCCTCAAGTCCTTCACCGATCGCTTTGGCAAACAGGGCATTGAAGCGCCCAAGCATGATCCCGCCCCCCGTGACAGGACTTGCCACATAACTGATGTCCGCGCCAGACCGTGCTTTCCCTTCGATATAGTCATTCAGCCGCGCCGTCACCGCCTGACGCTCGCTGACCACCTTGGCGTCTTGCGCCGCAGCGAGCTGGCCAATTCGGCTAAGTAGCATAGCCGCTTCGATCACTTGGTTGAATTTGACCCCATGCGGGGCCAGCGTGTCGGCAATCTCTTTCAACGTCCTTGGCTGGTAGTCGGCAAGCAGGTCCAACAGCGGGCGATAGATCGTTTCGCTAAGCTCGACCATGCCGCCGTCCATCTGGATTTGATACGTGAACGCAGAACGATGCTTGACCAGTATGACCCGGATTTTACCGATCAGCTCGCTCACCTCAAGCGGTGACAGCACGCGGGCCCCCTTCACCCAGTAGTCCCGGCGGAAAGTCTGATTGACCATGAAGTCGCGCACAGTTTCGCGGAACATCCGGTCCGGTATATTCTGCAGGAACACCTTCTGTTCCTCGCTCATGTTCAGGTTGTCGAAATGATCGCTGTAATTGGCGGAACATGCGTACTGCAGCTTGGCCGGGTCCAGCCATTCGCCCATGGTGGAAAAGTGCATCGGATGCCAGTCTCGATTGAAGTACTCATGGGCGAGGTAACTCCGGTTTTGCGCACCCAATTGCTCAAAGCGCTTGGCAATGCCCGGATCAGTGCTGGCATAGCGGGGATGCAGCGCCAGCAACTCCTTGCCGAAGGTTAGCGCTCCCTCGATCTGGTTCACGATCCCGCGCCCTTCCGCCCCTTGGCTGGCGGCGTGAGCCGTCAGCAAATGGCGCATCGGTGCAAAACTCGCCCAGCCGGGCTGAGTGTTGTAGCTAATGTAGAGGACACCGCCGACTTTCAGCTTGCGCCGTATGAAATCGACGATCGTGCGGCGGTTCTCGTCGGAGACCCAGCTCCAAATCCCATGCACGCCGATGAAGTCGAAGTCCGGCAGGCCGGGACGATTCGCAAACTCGGCAAACGCGTCGTCAAACAATTGCGCGCCTGAGCCAGCCGCTTCTGCCATTTCGCAGGCCTGGGCAGCTTGGCTGGGGTTAAAGTCGGTGCCATACCAACGGGTGAGCGTGGCGGCGGCATGAATGTTCGTACTCAATCCCTGGCCGAAACCCAGCTCGCACGCCGTGCCCACATCGGGACATGCGAGGCCGCTGTGCAAGAATGCCAACTTGATGCGGAGCGGATTGAGCTCGTGATAATAGCCGTGGGTGTATCCAATATCTGCAACGTAACCAGCGCTCCAGTCTGCCATACCATCATCCTCCGCGTTGGAAATTGAAAGAATCGCATGATAACCAAAAAGAAAATGGCGGGTCGCACCCGCCATTTTCCCTAGTTGAAGTAGGCTGCCGTCAGCCGCACGTCCTCTTCCGTCAGCATGCCGGCCGAGGCGCGCAGCCGCAGGTTCGCCAGCAAATAGCCGAAACGTGTCATCGCTAGATCACGCTGGGCTGTGTAAAGCTGGCGTTTGGCGCCCAGCAGGTCGAGGTTGATGCGAACCCCGCCCTTGATGCTTTGCTCCGTGGCCGTAATCAGCAGTTTCGCCGACTCGACCGATTTTTCATGGGCTTCGATGCGCGACACGCTGCTCACGAGCTGGTTGTAGCTTTTGCGCAGCTCCGTCGTGATCTTGTCTTTTTGCGCTTGCAGGTCAGCCTTGGCCTTCTCATGATTGGCAACCGCCTGGCGCGACAATGCGCTGACTGCGCCACCGTTAAAAATCGGCACATTCAACTGAACGCCGACGTTACGAATGGTCTGCTCCTGGTTCAGCAGAGACAGCGATTCGGACGCAGTCTTGCCATAAGTGCTCACCAATTCCAGGCGCGGAAGATGACCGGAGCGCTGCTTGAGGATTTCCTGCCGGGCCGCTTCAACACCCTTCTCCAGTGCACGGACGTCGGGATTCCGGCTCAGGGCGCTCGCCTTCCAATCTTCATACGGCAACAGCCCGCCAGCCGTGGCGCGGAAGTCAGCGCGCAGCTTATCAAGCTCGCCGACTTCACCGCCGATGATGCCGGCCAGCGTATCCTCGGCCGTCACCAGGGCGTCTTTGGCCTCCAGCAGTTGCGCTTCCGCTGCATGCAGGCGCGACTGCGTCTCCAGCATATCGGTGCGCGTGCCTTCGCCCTTCTTGTACAACAGATCGTTGACGTTGCGCTGCTCGATGTAGGTATCGCGTTCGATCTCCGCCAACGCCACGTTGTACTGCTTCAGCAGCACCTCGAAGTAGGCAGTGCTGACCCGCATGATCACCTCCTGCGCCTGGCTGTCCAGCACAGCTGCCGCATATTCACTCTGCGCAACGCCTTGCTTGTACTTGGCCAATGCTTCCAGATTGAAAATTGGCTGTCGCAGCTGGACCGTGGAAGAGCGCGAGATATAGTCCTGCGGGTTCGTCTTGCCGAACTGCTCGACCGTGGTACGGTTTTGCGTAACGTTATGTGCGCCAGAGATGGTCGGCAACAAGGCCGACAAGCCCAGCTTGCGGTTCTCCTGTCCCGACTCGTTCACGTGGACTGCGGCGCGGTAGGCGGGATCGTTCTTCAGGGCGGCCTCATAGGCTTGCTGCAGGTTCAACGCGGATGCCGCCGAACTCGCCAGTGCCAGCGCAATGCCGGCCGCCACCGGCAGCATGCGCAGCTTATTGAATCGTGACTTCACGCTTATTCCTCCGACATGGACGAGTGGGCACGGTCGAGAAGCGGCTTCAGCAGGTAGCTCATCATCGTGCGTTCGCCCGTCTTCACGAACAGATCGGCAGGCATACCAGGCTTGATATCCAGCTTCAGGCTGGCGATCATCTTGCTGCCCTCCGGCGTGACGCGCGCGCGCACCTTGTAATAGGGCACACCCGTCTTTTCATCCACCGTGCGGTCGGCCGCCACGGTGACCACCTCGCCCGGAATATGCGGCGTCTTGTTGGTATTGAACGCCGAGAAAATCAGTTCAACCGGCAGACCAGGGTGCACCTTGTCCACCAGGTTCGTCGGCAGCTGTCCCTCGACAATCAAGGCATCCTGGCTTGGCACAATCTCCATCAGGTGCGCGCCGGGAGCGACTACGCCGCCACGGGTAAATACCGTGCTGCCCACCACCACGCCATCGGTCGGGGCTTTGATTTCGGCATTGGCCACTTGCTGGGACTGGCCACGGATGCGGCTTTCCAGCGCAGAGGACTCACGCTGCATCTCCCCCAGCTGGGTGCGCACTTCGCGCTGGTATTCCTGCTGGCGCTGGATGCCGCGCAGCTTGAGTTCCGCGATCTGCCGGCGCGAACGGGCGATGTTGCCGATGTCTTCAGAAATCGCCCCACCCAGCTGGGCGTAGGTGCGTTCAAGTTCCAGCAATCGCGCCCGTGGGATATAGCCCTCTTTCGCCAGGTCGCGGCTATTGTCCAGTTGCTCCTTCAGGAAGCCTTGCTGTGCCTTTTTACTGTCGCGCGATTCTTCCAAACCTTGAATCTGCGCTTCCAAGCCTTGAATGGTTTCGCGCAAGCCGCCCAGCTCGCTCTCGACCGCCAAACGGCGTGCGGCAAACAGTTGGTTATGCAGCGCAATTTGCTCCTGCATGCGCGGATCTTTTCGGTAGCGCTCCAATTCTGGAGGAAACGCGATGGACGCTGCCCCGGTAAGTTCCGCAGTCAGGCGCGCTTGCGCGATGCGGGCAGAAAAATACTGGGCCTCGGAAATCCCCAGTTCCGAAGTTGCCACGACATCGTTCATGCGCACCAGCACCTGGCCCGCCTTCACCCGGTCCCCGTCGCGCACCAGAATGTCTTGCACGGTGCCGCCCGTCTGGTGCTGCACGGCTTTGCGGTTGGACTCCTTGGCAACAAACCCGGCCATTGGCACACCTTTATCCAGCGGTGCAAAGCTGGCCCAGAGCAGGAAGCCGATTACGCCCACCAGCACGATGATCCAACCGACCTTGGAATAGGCGCCGGGGTTAGTATTGACAGTCAACGGCTCCACATCATGGGTGATCACTTCCGCCGGCGCTTGTTGTGGCTTGTTTATCAGTTTCATTGTTTTTTACTCCTGTTCGGTCGGCGCAGCGCCCGGGGTGCCCTGCTGGGCCACCCGTTGGGCAGCGATTTGCTCAGCTTGCTGCGCGTCGTTCTGCGGTGCCGCCTGCGCTGCGGCCGGCGGCGGCGTCTGCGCCTGCGCTTGCTGTGCAGCCTGGCCTTGAACATTTACTTTCATGCCGCCCAATTGCTGCTTCATAGCAGCCTGTTGCGCGGCGCGCTGTGCCTCTGCGGCCTTTTGATTCTGTTCCTGCAGTGCAGCCAGTACGTCACGTGTCGGACCAAACGCGGCCACCGTACCCTCGCGCAGCATCAGCAGTTTGTTGGTGATGCCAATTACGCTGGTGCGATGGGTAATCAGGATAATCGTTTTACCGCGTTGACGCAGGTCCTGGATCGCTTGGACGAGGGCCATTTCGCCAACGTCATCCAAGTTCGAGTTGGGCTCGTCCAGGACCAGCAATGCCGGGTCGCCATACATGGCACGGGCCAGGCCAAGACGCTGCTTCTGACCACCGGACAAGCCGGCGCCGCCGTCTCCCAGCGGGGTGTCGTAGCCCTGTGGCAAATGCAGGATCATGTCATGCACGCCTGCACGTTTGGCCGCCTCCACCACTTTCTCGGAATCGACGTCGCCGAAGCGGGCAATGTTTTCAGCGATGGTGCCGCCAAACAGTTCAATGTCCTGCGGCAGGTAGCCGATATGCGGACCGAGTTCGGCCTTGTTCCACTGGTAAATGTCAGCGCTGTCGAGGCGCACCTTGCCCATCAACGCCGGCCATACGCCAACCAGCAAGCGGGCCAAGGTCGATTTACCGGAACCGCTGGGGCCGATGACGCCCAGCACGTCGCCGGCCTGGATGCCAAAACTGATACCTTTCAGGATCGGCGTCTGCACCCGTGGCGGCGCGGCAGTGACGCCTTCCACGGTCAGGTTACCCTGCGGCTTGGGCAGCTCCATCCCGGATTTACGCGCCGGATTATCTCCCAGCAGCTTGTCCAGGCGCTCGTAGGCGCTGCGCGTGGAGGCCCAGCTCTTCCAGACACCGATCACCTGCTGCACCGGCGCCAACGCACGGCCCACCAGGATCGACGCCGCGATCATCATGCCTGGCGTGATTTTTTGCTCGAGCACCAGCAGCGCACCGAGCCCCAGCACCAGCGATTGCAGCGACATTTGGACAAACTTGGTCACGGCCCCGATCACGCCAGCCTTCTCGCTGGTCTTGGCTTGCAGGTGCAAGAACTTGCTATGGAGCTTGAACCAGCGGCTCATCAAGTTCGGCAGCATGCCCATCGACTCGATCACCTCGGCATTGCGCAGGTTGTTGGTTGCCAAGTTGTTGGCGTTAATCGCCATACTGTTAGCCTCGGCCAACGGCTTATGGGTCACGCGCTCATTAATGTAGGCAAGCGCGACCAGAACAATGGTGCCGCCCAGCGAGAACAAGCCCAGCATTGGCTCGAAAACAAAGATCACCGCCAAATAAATGGGGAACCAGGGAGCGTCAAAGAAGGCAAACAGGGCATTGCCAGTCAGGAACTGGCGCAAGTTGGTCAAGTCCGTCAGCGCCTGGCCGGCATTGCCGCCCGCCGCTTTCAGGTTCTGTTCGAACGCGGCAGTGTACACGCGCTTGTTCAAGTCCATATCGAACTTTGCACCCACCCGTATCAGCACGAAACTGCGAATCAGCTCCAGGCCGCCCATGAAAGCGAAGCCGGCCAGCATCAGCAGCGTCAGCATCAGCAGGGTAATTTCGTTTTGGCTGGCCAACACGCGATCGTACACCTGCAGCATGTACAGCGAGGGCACCAGCGCCAGCAGATTGATAATCGCGCTGAACGCGCCAACCGTATAGAAGGTGCGTTTGAAACTTAGCAAGATCTGCTGAATCTCACTTTTAGGCGGCAGAGAATTCTTCATGAATTTATTGGCAAAAAAGCATCAGTGGAGCTGGAAAGCCAAAAACGCTTTTCCAGCGAAGACGCGACATTATCGCCTATTTCCGGAATTCTTTGTGATGTACGTCACAAATATTTACGCATTGCGATCAGCGTACGGCAATTCGGTAAACGAAAAAAACCCCCGGCACCGAAATGCCGGGGGTTTTAGCCGTATCAGCAAGCCCATTCTTGCGAACGGGCTTGTCTCCGAGGAGATTAGATCAGGCCGATGGTGCCGTAGGTGGAGTTGAACGACGCGTTGGCCAGGTCAACGGTGCCGGTCAGCTTCACGATCATGTCGGTCGAGTTGTCGAACGCCGAGGAGTTCGCGCCTGCATCCATCACGACGTAAGTCGCGCCACCGAACTGGAACCATGCCACTGCGTCAGCGCCGATGCTGTTGATAGCGGCGTTTGCGTAGTCCTGGAACACAGCGGTGTCGCCCAGGGTGACCTTGGCAGCCACGAAGCTGGTTGCGCCAGTGAACTCGATCAGGTCAGCCGACGAGAAGTCGGTGATGGTCGAGTAGCTGTTCACGTTGATCGGAGCGGTGTCGATCACGAACAGGTCGTTACCAGCGCCACCGGTCAGGGTAGCCATGCCTTGCTTAGCAACCAGGGTGTCGTTACCAGCGCCACCGTTCAGAACGTCAGCAGCAGCGGTCACTGCCAGGTTCGAAGTAGTGGTGGTGAAGGAGCTCGTCACCACGGATGCTACCGAGTCACCGTAGGTCAGCACGATGTTGGTGATTGCACCACCAGCGCCTGCGTCGGTTGCGGTCAGGGTGTTGGTAGCTGCATCGTAAGTTGCATCGATATCAGCCAGGGCGCCCACAGCAACAGCAACAGCAGCCATGGTGGTATCCAGGTTGGTGTTGAATGGAACTGCAGCGGTCGTCACGGTGCCATCAGCGTTGGTTACTGCTACGGTGATGGTATCGCCCGCGCCCATGGTGCCGGTTTCGGTCACAACCAGGGTGTCAGCATCGGCCACGAAGTTGACTGCGCCTTCAGCTGCAACACCAGTGCCGTCCGGAGCGGTTGCGCCACCAGCTTGTGCGAACACAGCGTTGGCGGTCACGAACGCGCCAGTGCCGTTAGCACCGGTGATGGTCATGGTGTTGGTAGCAGCGTTGTACGCAGCGGTGTAAGCAGTGCCGCCGCCCAGAGCAGCCACAGCAGTGGCCAGATCAGCCATGGTGGTGTCGAAGTCGGTGTTGAAAGGCACAGCGGCAGTCGCCACACCACCAACGGTGATGGACACGGTGTTGCCGGTAACCATCGCGGTTGCGCCGTCGGTGAACACCACGGTATCCACGTCAGCAGTTTGGTTCACAGCGCCTTCAGCGTGCACGCCAACCACGTTCGAATCGGTGCGGCCAGCGGCAGCCGAGGTGAACACGGTATTGGCGGTGAACGAGGTGCCTGGGGTGGTAGCGGTGATGGTGATCACGCTGCCAGCCAGAGCTGCGCTCACGTTTGCGTTGCCATCGATCTGGGTAGCCAGCAGGCCCAGGGTGGTGGCGAAGTTGGTGTTGAACGCTTGCGTGTAGGTGGCGCCAGCAACAGTCACGGCGATGGTGTCGCCAGCTGCCATTGCGGTTTCACCAGCACCGTTGGTGAAGGTCAGGGTGCTGACCTGCGCCACGTTGCCCGAACCCGACGAGGATGCGGTCAGAACGTCGTCGCCTGCGCCACCGGTGATGGTGGTTGCAGTGTTACCAGCAGCCTGCACGGTCAGAGCACCAGTCATTGCCGAAGCGTCGATGGTTGCAACTTTCACGTTGCCGGAGTTGGTCAGGTTCAGATCGGTGTTACCAGTTACCACGATCTTGGTTGCGCTGGTGGCGACCAGGGTCAGATCCTGGGTGTCTGGCGACAGGTTGGTTGGGGACTCGGTCAGGCCGTCAGCGGTGGAGATGTTGATGGTTTCAACATTTGCCGCGGTCACGGAACCGTTGGAGTCGTTAGCACCGTTCACAGCGCCGGTTGCGGTGATCGCGATGTTCAGAACATCGGCGGTGCCGGTGTCTGCGTTCTTGATCTTCACAGTGGTGCTGACGTTGGTGTTGTCGCTGAAGCGCAGGGTTGCACCGGAGGTCATGCCATCCAGGGTCAGCGCGGAACCGCCAGCGGCGCTAGCCACAGCCACGTCGTTGTAGTTGCCCAGAACGTCGGTTTCAACTTCCTGTGCGCCGGTTGCGCCAGTCACGGTCAGGCGTTCGAAGCCGGTTACCTTGCCAGCGAATGCAGTACCAGCGGATGCGATGACGGCATCAGCAGTTACCATCGACAGGGTATCGGTGCCTTCGCCGCCAGCGATCGAACCTTCGGTAGCGATCGAAGTGGTGCCGGAAGCCAGGGTCACGGAGTCGTTGCCCGCGCCCAGGGAGATTGCCTTCTGCACAGCGGTGGTCGACACGGTGACGCGCTCAACGCCTGCGCCGCCGGTTACGGTTGCCTGGGTGCCATTGACGGTGACGGTGGTGGTGCCGGTGGTGCCGGTGGTGTCCACGGAGGTCAGGGTGCCGACTGCAACCGAGCCCAGGTTCAGGCCGGCGGTGCCGGAGACTTTAACGGTCTTCAGTGCGCTCACGGTGCTGGCGTTGGCATCGAAGGTGCCGGTGCCGGAAACGTTCAGGGTCTCGGTGGCAGCTGCAACCAGGTTGACGTAGTTGCTGCCGGTGCTCTTCACGTTCAGGGTGGTAGGAGCAGCGGTCAGGGTCAGCACTGCGTCGCTCGACGAAGAACCAACCTTTTCCAGGTTCAGGGCCAGGGTTGCAGCGGTGTCAGCAACGGTCATGGTCACGCCGCCAGCAGCGTTCGACAGGTTCAGGGTATCCAGAACTGCGCCGCCGGTTACGGAGGAGGTGGTTGCGTAGCCGTCAACGGTGATGGTCTTGATGGAGCCAGCAGCGTCGTTGATGGTCACAACGCCAACAGCCACGCCCAGACGGGCAGCTTGGCCATCTTCGTCCACGCCTTGGGTGGTGGTGACCACTGGAGCGGTTGCGGTGCCGGTGAAGGACAGGTCGGTTACAACGCCACCAACGGTGGAGGTGAACACTACGGTGTCGCCGTTAGCGGCAGCGCTGGTCCAGCCGGAGATTTCGCCGGTGTAGGTACCGTTGGTCGACAGGCCGCCACCTTGGGTGTCGCCTTCAACTGGCAGGGTGCCTTCGATGAACTTGGAGAAAGCAGCTGCAACTTCAGCGGCGGTCAGGTTCTTGGCAGCGGTGAAAGTGATGCCAGCAGCGGTCAGGGTCTGACCGGCAGTCATCGCGGAGAACTTGACGGATGCGGTTTCAACAACTTCAGCAACGTCAGCAATACCAGCGCGAGCCGAGATAGCAGCGGTCTGCTTCGAGGTCACGGTGGTGGTGGATGCGTTACCGGTGATGGTGACGGAACCCTGGGTGTGGGTGGCAGCTGCACCAACGGTCAGGCCAGCATTGCTTTCGGTTGCAGCCTGGGTCACGCTGATGGTGGTGCCGCCGGTAACGACGACGTCACCCATGGTCACGTTGGTGCCGTGTGCAGCAGCAACGCCGGTCGAGGTCACGGTGACGGTGCCAGCAGCGGCGGTGGTGCCGCCAATGATGATGTCGTCAGCGGTGTTGTCCACTTTGGTCTGGGAAACAACGATATCCTTACCGCCGTCGATGGTGGTGTTGGCATTGCCAGCGTTGACGGCCAGAGCGGCGTTGATGTTGGTTGCAGCAGCAGCAGTCAGGGTCACGGCGCCAGCGGCTTCGGTGACGGTGACGTTCTGCACGCCAGTCCAGGTGCTCACGTTTGCGTTCACGGTGCTAGCGGAACGGATGGTGACGTTTTCAACGTTGGACAGGGTGATGCCGGTTGGGATCGTAGCCGCAGTGATAGCGGTGATTTCCAGGGTATCGTTACCTGCGCCACCGTTAATGGTGTCCAGGGCGGTCAGGGTGTGCGCGTCTGGATCAGCGCCTTTGTCATCCAGGAGCGCCTTGATGGTGTCGTTGTTGATGGTGCCGGTGACGGTATCAACGCCGGTGGTCAGGGTGAAGGTGGTGCCAGCGTTCACGCCAGTGACGATGGTCGACAGGGTCGCTTCAACAGTTGCCTGGAAGGTGGTGACGTTGGTGGTGCTGTTCACTTCAACCAGCATTGCGCGAGCAGCGGCAGCGGCTGCATCGCCGGAGTAGCCGTTGATTTCGGCAACGGTGTCGATAGCCGCGGTGAATGCGGAAGCAACAGCGTTCTTCTTGGCGACGGTCTGCGCATCGATCAGGCCTTGAGCGGAGGTGTTGCTCATTGCGCCTTCGGTGATTGCAGCGGCAGCGTTAGCACGGGTCAGCACGCCGTTCTTGATTGCGGTAACCCAGAAGTTCAGGCCTTCGATGTCGGCTTCGCGGCCCAGGACGTTCTTGTACACAGCAGCAACGAACTTGGAGATACCGATTTCGGTATTGTCGGTGCCGTACAGAGCGATGGCTTCTGGGGAGGTATTGAAGCTGTTGACCAGCATGCCCAGGGCGGAGGTCGGGGCAGCGGCGTTGGCTGCGGCGGCCAGAGCATCGAAAGTGGTCAGTTCGCCGGCGGTGTCAATCGCGGCCAGTTGCTCGGTGAAGTTCTTCAGGCCGTAGTAGTCGGCTGGACGACCGAAGTACGACACGTACAGTTGTTGTACGACCGAGATGTAATCTTGTGCTGCCATGTTGTGTTTCCTTTATAAAGGTGGTTTAAGTTGCTGCGATCCAGAAGCAAACTGCGCTTGCCTGCAAAACTGGATCTTTTTTTGCAGAACTGCGACGTATAGTGCCTACAGAAAGATGTGCGGGATGTGACGATCATCACAAACCCCACTTTTTTCCAGCAAAAACATCGCTTTTTTACACTTTGTTTCAAGTGCGCGGCGCGCAAATGCTTGTTTTTAGTACAAACAGGAGAGAATTGGAGAGAATCTTTTGACAAAGATGCCCTTTTTACAATCTCCTACTTAAAACAAAAACGCAGGCATTTTAGCCTGCGTTTCATTTGACGCCAAATAAGCTTGCCGACAACTAAACTGGTGGCAAGCTGCGGTCAGGAATGCACTTCACCGGATTATCGCTTCCAGCTCGTCGCGCCAGTGATCGTGGTGCCCGGGTAGGAGGAGTTCTTAAATACATAGGCCGCCTCTTCTACGTTGCTACCACTCAGATAGCCGCGGATCGACGTCGCGGTGCCCATATCGTTGAGCATCGTCCCCTTCAGGTCGATCACGCCACGGCCATTCACATTATATTGGGCGCCGCCACCCGAAATGGCCAGGCTGGTGTTAAAGCTGCGGTTTGCGAAATTAATATCCAGTTTGCCGGAGTCGATTGCCCCTTGTATTTCCACGCTATCGGTCTTCTGGATATGGACCTCGCTGCCGGCCAGGGTGAAGGCAACCGTTCCTTCGCGCGGCATTACCAGCGTTGCCCCTTTCATTCTGGCAATTGCATACCGGTCGACGAAGATCGGGTTGTCTGTATTTTTCTCGGCAATACTATCCGGCATTACAGCAGCGCCAGCCACGTTCGACCAGCGCCCCCAGAACACTTCCTGCTGCTTGGGCGGGAACACTACCGGCGGCGGCACGTTCTCGACCACAGGCGGTATGGTGGTAATGGGCGGATTGGTCGGCGTAGGTTTGCCCTCGTCCTTGTCCTTGTCGTCGACCGCCGGCCGCACAGCGTCCAGCGATGCCTGCAGGCGTTGCGGATCCAGGTTGACGGCCGGCGCGCTCAGGTTGGTCGCGGCGCCACTCACCTTGCCCACCGGCTCATCCGCCCGCGGCTTTTCGGTCTGATCCGGCACCAGGCTCGGATTATTCAGCAGTTGCGGCGCATTCTGACCACGTTGCAGTTGCAACAGCATGCCAGCCTGGCCGGCGAACAGTTCCCGGCTGGCAGGGCCTTCGCATGGCCCCAGGCCGTCCGCCGTACAATTGCCGCCCAGGGCGCTCATGACGACGCCGCCCGACATGACCGACACGCGCGACGTCAGATTGTCCGTATATACAGTAAAGTCCGTGCCACGCACCCCGATGGCGGCGACCGGCGTATTGAAGCGGAAATTCTGGCGGGCGTTTTTCACGCCCTGGCCGGAAATGGCCCGCGCCACGCCATTCAGCAGCTCCAGTTTGACCTTGGTGTTCGATGGATTGGCTTTGTCGATGGTATAGCTGGTCACGCGCGCCTTGCTGTTCGGGCGCAGGATCAGGAAGCCATCGTCGATGGTCTTCACATATACATAACCATCGCCGCCGGTCGACAATTCGTCGCCTTCGTTGACGACAGCGTCGCGCACCGCCGCCTTGCCCGCAATCTGGACCTGGCCGTTGGTGAGGATGACGCGCCCCGCTTCACCGGCCCAGGCCAGGGAAGTCGTGGCAGTCATCAGCAGGCTGGCTGCAATCAAATGGTTACGTAGCATAAATTTCTCCTCATGCTGCATTGTGCGCTACTGGGGACAGATTGCTGTGATCGGCGTCACATATTACAACTGTTACAGCTCGTTACACGCGAAAATCAGCTTTTTCCCGCTCCCTCCGCCAGCGGTTATACTAGCAATTTATTCATCACTGTATTCTGCCTGCAACAATGGCGCTGCGCGTCGACGAACTTATGACAATTCCGGCAAAACTGCGCGCCCATTTCAGCAATAAACTCCTCTCCCGCTCCCTGATTGCCGCCACGGCCGTGGCCCTGTGCGCCTGGCCGCAACTGCCCGGGGCGCCAACCTGGCTGCAACTGGGAAACGAGTGGCTGCGCGATCGCATCGTACAGTTGCAGGCCGTCGAGAAACATGATCCGCGCATCCTGGTCGTCGACATTGACGAAACCAGCCTGGCGCGCCAGCCGTGGCCTTGGCCGCGCAGCCGCATCGCGGAAATGGTTGAGGAATTGCTGGCCGCCGGCGCCAAGGGTGTCGCGCTCGACATCTTCCTGGAAAAGCCGGCCGACGCCGATGGCGACGCCCGCCTGGCGCTGATGTCCCGGCATGCTCCCCTGGTGCTGGCACAAATGTTCGATTATGTGGAACGCCCCACCCCGCTGGCCGGCGCTTTCGTGGGCGGAGGCATTCCAGCGCGCGCGGCGGGCGATGCGGTGCCCGCGTACGGCTACCTTGGCAACCACGCCGGCCTGCAGCAGGCGCGATACTTCGGCAATATTGGCGTCGTGCCCGATCCCGATGGCGTGTTGCGCCGCGTGCCCATGGCGACCTGGTACCAGGGCCGGCTCTACCCCACCCTGTCGCGCGCCCTGCTCGACTGCTGCAGCGGCGCCGCGGCGCAGCCCTTGCAAGGCGGGCACGTGCGCGTTCCCTATGGCCGGACCTGGGAATCGTACGACGTCGCCAAAGCGGCCGACCTGCTCGAAGGGCGCGTGGGCCCCGAGCATATCCAAGGCCGCCTGGTGCTGGTCGGGTCCTCCTCGCTGAGCATCGGCGACCGCGTGGCAACTCCGCTCGGCGCCTCCACCGCGGGCCTGCTGGTGCACGCGGCCATGCTGAGCGCCCAACTCGACGCGCGTGCCGGCCTGGCCCCGGCCAGCTGGCCGGGCGCCGCCATGGCCCTGCTGTTCACCCTGGGCGTCGTGCTCCTTGCCAGCTACACCCTGCCACGCCTGTCGGCCGTGGCCAATGCCGGCATGCTGGCTGCGGCCGCCGTGGGGTGGCTGGTACTGGCGTGGCTGATCGCGCCGCACGATCCGGAGGTGGCACTGGCGGCCCCCTTATTCTCCCTTTTATTCATGCTGGCGGTGGCCGTACCGTTCCACTGGCAGCAGGCGCAAGTACGTTCGCGCCAACTGCTGGGTACCTTGCGCCAATATGTCGCCAATTCGGTGGTCGACGAACTGTTGCGCAGTGACCTGAAAGACCCGCTGGCGCCGCGCCTGTTGCAAGTTACCACCCTGATTGCCGACATGGAGGGCTACACTACGCAGGTCGAATCGCTGTCGCTGGAGGAAGCGGCCAAGCTGACCACCGATTTTCTGGATTGCCTGACCCGGCCCGTGCTGGAAATGCAAGGTACGCTGGACAAATACACCGGCGACGGCCTGGTGGCCTTTTGGGGCGCCCCCTTGCCGAACGAGGAACACGCCGACCTGGCGCTGGATGCCGCACAGCGCATCCTGCTGGAGGTGGAACGCTTCAGCCAGTTGCGTGCGCAGCGCGGCTTGCCGCCCCTGCGCGTGCGCATCGGCATCGAGAGTGGCGCCGCCATGGCGGGCGATTACGGCACCAGTTTCCGCAGCATTTACACCGCTGTGGGGGATAGCGTGAATACCGCGTCGCGCCTGGAACAGGCCGGACGCGATTACCCCTATTCCGTGATCATTGGCGAAGGGACGGTGGCGCGTGCACGCCGCCATCGTTTCCTGCCGCTGGGCGAGCGCCAATTGCGCGGCAAGGAGAAACCAATCAAGGTCTATACGCTCGATACGCTGGAGGCGCAACGATGAGGCTGCGCACATTGCCATGGCTGCTGTGGGCGGTACTGCTCGGCGCGCCGCTGCTGGCCGCTGCGCAATCGGGACCGGCCGATGCCGCGGCGGCCCTGCCTGCCGAGGGCGCCGATGCGGCCGGCGCTGCCGATTACGAGCCCGTGCGGCAGGAATTCCTGTACCGCCAGGCCTTGCAAGCCGTGGCGGAGAACCGCCTGGAGGATGCGGCAGCCCTGCTGGAGCGTTTCATCATCGACGAGCCGCGCCATGCTGGTGCATTCCTGGAACTGGCGTTGGCGCATTGCGGCCTCGGCAACAAAGAGCAAGCGCTGAAGCTGTTTGCTACCATTGAAGAACGTTTCCAGCCGCCGCCCGGCATCATGGAAGTGATCCAGCAGGGGCGCGCCACCGGCTGCGCACGCAAGGCGGAGCGGCCCGCCAGCTGGCTGTTCAGCGTCGGACGCGGACGCGACAACAATGTCAACCAGGGCACCAGCAATCCGAACTTCACGATTGGCACCGGCAGCAACCAGAGCACGCGCGAACTGGACGCGGAGTTCCTGCCGCAGGCGGACAGTTTTTCGATGGTGAGCGCGTCCTATGTGCGGCCGCTGACGAGCCGCGGCACGCTCGGTATCGTGCAGGCTGCGGCGCGGCGTCACGACCATTTGCATGAGCAGGACAGCAATTCGCTGTTGACCGGCCTGGAGCATTCGATGACGCTGGGCCGCTGGCGCGTCCGCGCCACCGCCGCAGTTGGCCTGACCACCCTGGATGGGCGCATGTACCAGCGCCAGCATCAGGCCCAACTGCGGGCGGCGCCGCCGATCAGCCTGCCGGAGAACATGGACCTGGCGGCAGCCGTCAATATCAGCCATGTGGCCTATCCTACCCGCAGCACCTATGACTCCAACACCGTCGAGGCCAGCCTGATCCTGACCCAGCGCAGCCAGCGCGCGCATCGGCAATTCACGCTGAGCCGGCTGCACGACCACGGCAAGGCATTGCGTCCGGGCGGCGACCGTGACGGCTGGTTTGCCAACGCGCAGTGGTACACGGCGCTGCGCTCCGGCCTGTATGCCGATGCCAACCTGTCGCATCAGTACTGGCGGGGCGAGCGGAACTATTCGCCCGACCTGATCGAGGTGGCACGGCGCCAGAACACCACCACCGCACGCGCAGCCTTGCAGTGGTATGTCCAGCCGAACCTGAGCCTCCACCTGGAGGGCCGCATGGTGCGCAACCGTGAGAACATCTCGCTGTTCCAATATAATAGCCGCGCGCTGCAATTGAGCTTGCGCTGGGATAATCTCTGAGAGCGCGAATGAACTGGGAAGTTGTTGTTTTTGCACTCGCCATGGCCGGCGTGACCGCGGGCTGTCTGGCGCCTGCCGGCTGGCTGCCGGTGCTCAAGCATGACAAGCTGCTGCACTTCCTCGCCTTCGCCTTGCTGACCTCGCTGGCGGCGCTTGCCTTGCCGGACTGGACACTGTGGCCATGGTGCCTGCTGGGGCTGCTCTTGGCGGGCTGGCTGATCGAGGTCTTGCAAAAGCTGGTGCCCGGCCGTAATTTCTGCTGGAAGGACATGGCGGCCAATGCGGCCGGCATTGCCAGCGTTGCCGCAGTGGTGCTGCTGATACGGGCTTTTTGACTCTATGACAACAGGCAAGAAAAAACTGCAGGACGCGGAAGACCTGGTGCCGGCAGCGGAGGCGGCCAAGGTAGCTGCGCCGGGCGAGCAACAGGTCAACCTGCAAATCCACCTGCGGAAGATCCCGCTGCTGTCCGAACTGAACGACGAAGAGATCCTGCGCATCAAGCCGGACTTCCGCATCCGCCAGTATGCCAAGCGCGACATCGTGCTGCAAAAGGGCGCGCCGGGCGACAGTCTGCTGTTCCTGCTAAGCGGTTCCCTGCAGGTGGTGGACATCACGGAAGATGGCCGCGCCATCGGCTTGCGCATGCTGCAGCCGGGGGACTTCTTTGGCGAGATCGCCGTCATCAACGGCTCGATGCGTTCGGCGTCCGTGGTGGCGCTGACGCCGGTACTGGTGGCCCTGCTGCCGCGCGCCACGGCGCTACACTTGTTTTCCCACTCGCCTTCCGTGGCCAACCGCATGCTGCGCTTCCTGGCCGAAAAAGTGCAGCGGGATTCGGAATTCCGCGCCTTGTTGTCGATCCATAATACGGCCAAGCGCATCTACACCTTTATCGACTTGCTGAAGAAGCCGGAAGGCGATGGGCAGGCCGTGGTGGAGAACTTGCCGACCCACCAAGATATCGCCAACATGATCAATACCAGCCGCGAGACCGTGACGCGCACCTTGCTGGCACTCACGCAGCAAGGAATTATCCAGAAGGGCCAGCATCGCCTGATCATCGTGCGGCCGGATGCGTTACAAAAGCTGGTGCAGTCCTGAACTGGCGGTCTGCGGACTCTACCCCGGTAAACCAGGGTCTGACCCTGCGGGTCTGACCCCGGTTTACCGGGTTTGGGGTTCATCCGCTGCCGGCCCTCACTCACTTACGTTTGGACACAAAGCTGCGAAAGGGATAAAAGTTGCTGGTGGTATAATGCCCCCCTTTTGTTCAGCCCCTTTCTCCCATGATTTCACGCAATATGCTGGACGGGATCTGGCGATATCGCGGCTTTATCAGCGGCAGCGTCAAACGCGAGTTCCAGGCCAAGTACCGCAATTCCCTGTTGGGCGCCACCTGGGCCATTCTGCATCCATTGGCGATGATCGTCGTCTATACCGTCATCTTTTCCCAAGTAATGGGCAATCGCCTGAAAGGCGTCGACAGCGCCTTTGCTTACAGCATCTACCTGTGCGCGGGCATGCTGACCTGGGGCCTGTTCGCCGAAATCACGGGGCGTAGCCAGTCGGTCTTCCTGGAACATGCCAACCTGCTGAAAAAACTGCAGTTCCCGCGCATCTGCCTGCCCATCGTGGTGGTGCTGAATGCGCTGGTCAATTTCAGCATCATCTTCAGCCTTTTCCTCGTCTTCTTGCTGATTTCGGGCACCTTTCCGGGTTGGGTGTTCCTGGCCATGCTGCCGGTCCTGGCGCTGCAAGTGCTGTTCTCGGTCGGCCTCGGCATGCTGCTGGGCGTACTGAATGTCTTCTTCCGCGATGTCGGCCAGTTCTTCACCATCGCGCTGCAATTCTGGTTCTGGTTTACGCCGATCGTCTACCCGTCCAGCACCCTGCCGGACAGCGTGCGCGCATGGCTGGATTGGAACCCGATGGCCCCCGTCGTCGCTGCCTACCAGGGCATTTTCGTTGCGCACACCGTGCCGCAGTGGGGCTCGCTGCTGCCGATGGCCGTGCTGTCGCTGCTGCTGTGCGCGGCCGGCCTGCAACTGTTCCGCAAGCGGGCGGGCGAAATGGTGGATGAACTGTAATGGGCACCATCATCGTCAAAAACCTGGGCAAGGCCTACAAGACCTATGCCAATCAATGGGACCGGCTGGCCGAGTGGGTACTGCCGGGCAAGCGCGCGCGCCACAGCATCAAATGGGTGCTGCAGGATGTGCATTTCCAGCTGGCGCCAGGCGAGGCAGTCGGCATCATCGGCATCAACGGCGCCGGCAAGAGCACCTTGCTCAAACTGATCACCGGCACGGCGCAGCCGACCACGGGCAGCGTCTCGATCAGCGGCACCGTGGCGGCGCTGCTGGAACTGGGCATGGGCTTCCATCCCGATTTCACGGGGCGCCAGAACGTGTACATGGCGGGCCAGCTGCTGGGCCTGAACGCGGACGACATCACCCGGCTGATGCCGCAGATCGAGGCCTTCGCCGAAATCGGCGACTACATCGACCAGCCGGTGCGCGTCTACTCTTCCGGCATGCAGATGCGCCTTGCCTTCAGCGTGGCCACCGTACGCCGGCCCGACGTGCTGATCGTGGACGAGGCGCTGTCCGTGGGCGACGCCTACTTCCAGCACAAGAGCTTCCAGCGCATCCGCGAATACCGCCAGCAGGGCACGACCCTGCTGATTGTCAGCCACGACCGGGCGGCCATGCAGTCGATCTGCGACCGCGCCATCCTGCTCGACCGCGGACGCCTGGCCAAGCAGGGCACCCCGGAAGAGGTCATGGACTACTACAACGCGCTGATCGCGGAACGCGAAGGATCGACCGTGCAGCAGGTCATGACCGACGAGGGCCGGGTGCAGACCAGCTCCGGCACCGGCGAGGCAAGCGTGATCGACATCGCGCTGGAAAACGAGGCGGGCGAAGTGCAGGAAGTGCTGAACGTGGGCGTGCCGGTCACGCTGCGCATCAAGGTGCGCATCAACCGCGACGTGCCGCGCCTGGTGCTGGGCTATATGATCAAGGACCGCCTGGGCCAGCAAATCTACGGCACCAATACCCACCATATGCAGCAGCCGCTGGAGCACCTGCGCGCCGGCGAAGAACTGGAATACCGTTTCCGCTTCCCCCTCAACCTGGGCGCCGGCAGCTATTCGATCACGACCGCGCTGACCAGCAGCGAAACCCACCTGGCCGACAACTATGAATGGCGGGACCTGGCTTCCCTGTTCATCGTCATGAACATGAACCGCCGTGAATTCGTCGGCTGCAGCTGGCTGGAACCTCAAGTGGAGATTTCACGTTGAACCAACCTTTCTATCGCGCTTTCGAAGATCGCTACCGCGGCGCGCGCGACACCATCAAGGAGCGCCTGCGGGCCTATCTGCCTTTCCTGACGCCGCTGCAGGCGCAAGGCAGGGCGGCTGCGCTGGATCTGGGTTGCGGCCGCGGCGAGTGGCTGGAGCTGCTGGGCGAACAGGGCTTCGACGCGCGCGGCATCGACCTCGACGAGGGGATGCTGGCCGCCTGCCGCGAACGCGGCCTGGCGGTGCAAAACCAGGATGCCCTGGCCGCGCTGCGCGCCTGTCCGGACGCCAGCCTGGCGCTGGTTTCTGCCTTCCACCTGGTGGAGCACTTGCCGTTCGACCTGGTGCGCGAACTCATTGCAGAATCGCTGCGCGTCCTGCAGCCGGGCGGCCTGCTGGTGATGGAAACGCCCAACCCGGAAAACCTGACTGTCGGCGCCACCAGCTTCTACCTCGACCCAAGCCACCTGCACCCGCTGCCGCCAAGCCTGCTCGCCTTTGCGGCCGACCATGCCGGCTTCGCCCGCAGCAAAGTGGTGCGCCTGCAGGAGGACAAGCAGCTGCACGACGACGCAGCCCCGCTTGGCCTGATCACCGTACTGGAAGGGGTCAGCCCTGACTACGCCGTGGTGGCGCAGAAGCAGGCGGACGGCGCCGTGCTGGCGCGCCTTGACCCGGCGTTCTCAACCGACTACGGCCTCGCCCTCGGTACGCTGGCGCAGCGCTACGAAACGCAGCGGGCAAAGCAGCATGAGCAGCTGCACCTGCTGGTGCAAGAGCTGCAGCAGCAAAACGTTCAGGCCAACATGGCGCTGGGCCAGCTGCGCGCTGCGCTGCAGGCGCAGGAGCACCGCACGGGCCTGCACGAGCAGCGCACCGCACACCTGGAACAGCATACGGCGCAGCTGGCACAGCAAGCGGCGCAACTGGAACAGCGCATCCAGGCGGCCCAGGCGCATGCCGACGCCATGGGACAGCAGGTGGTTGCACTCCTGAGCAGCAGTTCCTGGCGCATCACCGCGCCGTGGCGCTACGCGGGCGGGGTCGTGCACCGCTTCAACGCCGCGCGCCGCGAGGGCCGCCTGCTGGGCGCCGCCAGGAACCGCGCACGGCGCGCGCTGCACCGCACCGGCGGCTTCGTGCTGGGCAACCGGCGCCTGAAGGCCGCCGCGCTGTTCGTCCTGCGCTACATGCCGGGCCTGCGGACACGCCTGTTCAACCTGATGCTGGCCCATGACGCCGCGCCCGCCCAGCCGGTTCTGGCGGACGGCGGCTCCGGGCTGTCACCGCGCGCGGCCCGTGTGCTGCGCGAACTGCAAGCGCTACAAGCTAGGAAACAAGATGCGCATCGTAATTGATCTGCAAGGAACCCAATCGGAAAGCCGCTTCCGCGGTATTGGCCGCTACTCCCTGGCGCTGGCGCTGGGCGTGGCGCGCAACGCGGGCGAACACGAGATCTGGCTGGTCCTGAACGGCGCCCTGCCGGCCGCCATCGAAGAACTGCGTGCGCAGTTTGCCGGCCTGGTGCCGCCCGAGCGCATCCGCGTCTTCGACGTGCCGCAGCCCTGCGCCGAAAAGGCGGACGGCAACAGCCCGCGCACGCGCGCCGGCGAACTGCTGCGCGAGCATTTCATCGAGCAGCTGCAGCCGGACGCAGTGCTGGTCACCAGCCTGTTCGAGGGCTTTGTCGACGACAGCGTGGTGTCGGTGGGTTGCCTGGCCGGCGCCGACCATACCGCCGTGGTGCTGTACGATCTGATTCCTTTCCTGAACCCGGCGGCCTACCTGGGCCACCCGGTGCAGCGCGCCTATTACGAACGCAAGATCGCCTCGCTGCGCCGCGCCGGCCTGCTGCTGGCCATTTCCGACTATTCGCGCCAGGAAGCCATCGATGCGCTGGGCCTGGCGCCCGAGCGCGTGGTGGCCATTTCCACCGCGGTGGACGACACCTTCCAGCCGGGGCAGGCGGACGCAGACCAGTGGCAGGCGCTACGCCAGCGATTCGGCATCGAACGCGCCCTGGTGATGTACGCGCCGGGCGGCTTTGACGCGCGCAAGAACATCGACGGCCTGATCACCGCCTTCAGCCTGCTGCCGGCGCCGCTGCGCGCGCGCCACCAGCTGCTCATCGCCAGCAAGATGTCGGACAGTGAACGCGACAAGATGCAGGCGCACGCGCGCGCCTGCGGCGTGGCGGCGCACGAAGTGATCTTCACCGGCTACGTCAGCGACGCGGACCTGGTCACGCTGTACCGCAGCGCCGCCCTGTTCGTCTTCCCGTCCAAGCATGAGGGCTTTGGCCTGCCGGCGCTGGAAGCAATGGCTTGCGGCGCCGTGGTGATCGGCTCCGACGCCACCAGCGTGCCGGAAGTGATCGGCACGCCGGAAGCGCTGTTCGACCCGCTGCAACCGGCGGCCATCGCCGCCAAGATGGCGCAAGTGCTGCAGGACGAGGCGCTGCAGCAGCGCCTGCGCGACAACGGCCGCATCCAGCGCGACAAATTCAGCTGGGACCATTCGGCGCGCAAGGCCATTGCCGCGCTGGAAGCACGCCATGCCGCCACGCAGTCGGCGCAGCAGGCGCACGACGCCGCGCTGCGCACGGCCGGCGCCATTGCGCCCGGCACGCCCAAGCGCCGCATCGCCTTCGTCTCGCCCATGCTGCCCGAGCGCACCGGTGTGGCCGACTATTCGACCCGCCTGCTGCCGACCCTGCTGCCCTGGTTCGAGATCGAGCTGGTGGTGCAGCAGCCGGAAGTGAGCCTGCCGCCGGAACTGCAGCAGCTGCCGGTACGCGACGGCGCCTGGCTACGCGCCCACGCGCACGAGCTCGACCACATCGTCTACCAGATCGGCAACAGCCCATTCCACGGCTTCATGGTGGACCTGCTGCGCGACCATCCCGGCGTGGTGGTGCTGCACGACTTTTACCTGAGCGGCATGATCTCGTGGGAACAGATGACCGGCAAGTCGCCGGACGGCTGGACGCGCGCCCTGCTGCAATCGCACGGCTACGCGGCAGTGCGCGACAGCGTGGGCCCGGACGGCTACGAACTGGGGCGCAAGCTGTACCCGTCCAACCTGGACGTGCTGCGCGACGCCTCGCACGTGATCGTGCACTCGGAGTATGCGCGCATGCTGGCGCAGCAGTGCTACGGCCCGCAGGCGGGACGCGACTGGAGCTACGCCCAGCTGCCGCGCGCCGTACCGGCCGTACACGACCGCGCCGCCGCGCGCCAGGCGCTCGGCATCGGACAGGACGACTTCGTGGTCGCCAATTTCGGCTTCGTGGCGCCGACCAAGCGCTGCCTGGAACTGCTGAATGCCTGGCTGGCGTCCTCGCTGCACGGCGACCGCCAGTGCCGCCTCGTGTTCGTCGGCGAGAACCACGGCGGCGACTACGGCGCCAACCTGACCGCCATCATCAAGGCCTCGGGCAGCGACCGCATCGCCATCTCCGGCTGGACCTCGGATGAAGACTACCTGCGCTACCTGCAGGCGGCCGATGTCGGCGTCCAGCTGCGCGCCGATTCGCGTGGCGAAACGTCGGGCACGGTGCTCGACTGCATGATCTACCGCCTGCCGACCGTGATCAACGCCAACGGCTCCATGGGCGAATTCCCGCACGACGCGGTGTGGATGCTGCCCGACAGCTTCAACCAGGCGCAGCTGGTGGAGGCGCTCGACACCTTGCGCCACGACAATGCGCGCCGACTGGCCCTGGGCGCCGCCGCCTTTGCGCTGATGGGCACGCGCAACAGCCCGGAACGCTGCGGCTGGCTGTACAAGCAGGCGCTGGACCGTGACCTGGCCAGGCGTCCGGCCGGCCGGCGCGCCCTGCTGCAAGGCCTGCTGGAAGTGCCGGGCCTGGAGCTGGACGCGGCAGGACTGGAAGGCTTGGCGCGCTGCGCCGCGCGCGCACCGGACCCCCTGCAGCAGCGCCAGCTGCTGGTGGACGTGACCAACATCGCGCGCCACGACCTGAAGACCGGCATCGAGCGCGTGGTGCGCCACCAGCTGCTGGAACTGCTGCAGTTGCCGCACACCAGCGGCTGGCGCGTGGAGGCGGTCTACCTGTGCGAGGAAGGCGGCGTGCCGCACTACCGCTATGCGCGGCGCTACGTGGCCGGGCTACTCGGCATCGACCATGTGCTGCAGGGCGAAGACCCGCTGCTGGACCTGCAGGCGGGCGACGCCTACTACTGCGCCGACCATTCGCCGCGCACCACGGTCACGGCGGCGCGCGCCGGCATTTTCGCCGGCTGGCGCGCACGCGGGCTGTCGATCAGCTTCGTGGTATACGACCTGCTGCCGGTGCTGCGCCCCGAGTTCTTCCCGGCCGGCGCCGACGAAACGCATGCGGCCTGGCTGCGCTGCATCGCCGCCGAGGGCGACCGCCTGATCTGCATCTCGCAGGCCGTTGCCGACGAGCTCGCCGCATGGCTCGCGCAGGAACAGGTCGGCCGCCGTCCCGGCCAGCAGATCCTCGCCTCGCACCTGGGCGCCGACATCGGCGTGCCCCCTGCACCCCAGCAGGACAACGACCTGCTGCGCCAGATCAAAGCGCGCCCCAGCTTCCTGGTGGTGAGCACCATCGAGCCGCGCAAGGGCCACCTGCAGACGCTGGACGCCTTCGAGCAGCTGTGGGCCGAGGGCCTGGACGTCAACCTGGTCCTGGTGGGCAACGAAGGCTGGAAGCCGCTGCAGGAGCATGAACGGCGCACCATCCCGCAGATCATGGCGCGCCTGAACGGCCATCCGGAGCTGGGCCAGCGCCTGCTGCGTCCAAGCGGCGTGGACGACGCAACGCTGCAGCAGATCTACCTGGCCAGCACCTGCCTGATCTCGCCCAGCGAGGGCGAAGGCTTCGGCCTGCCGCTGATCGAGGCGGCCAGCTATGGCCTGCCGCTGCTGCTGCGCGACATCCCTGTCTTCCGCGAAGTGGCGGGCGAGCGCGCGGCCTACTTCCAGGGCATGGAAGGCAAGGACCTGGCCGCCGCCGTGCGCCAGTGGCTGGCCGAGCACGGCGAAGGCAGGCACCCGGCGCCGCATGGCATGCCGTGGCGCACCTGGCGCGACAACGCCGAACACCTGCTGTCCATGCTGGACCCGCGCGCAGCGCGGGGTGGCGCATGCTGAGCCAGCGCTTCTTCGCCGCCGGCACCAATGCCGCGCTGCTGCCGCCGCAGCGCACGCGCGCGGCGCACCTGCTGCAGCCGGGCGGCGCCGCCGGCCTGCTGCTGGCGGCCGCCATTGCGCTGCTGTACGCCGCGTGGATCTACCCGCCCGGCTTCCTGCAGGGCAGCGCGCCCTTCTGGCAGCAGATGGATACCGACGTCACCCAGTACATCGCCGGCTACAACGCCTACGCGCGCGAAGGCTGGCACTGGCCGTTGTTCCGCATCGAATCGCTGAATGCGCCGGACGGTACGCTCACCACCTTCGTCGACGCCATTCCGCTGTTTGCCCTGCTGCTCAAGGCCGTGGCGGGCGGGCCGGACGCGGCGTTCTGGAATCCCTACGGCCTGTGGGTCGCGCTGTGCTACGTGCTGCAGGGAGCGGGCGCCTGGTGGATCTGCCGCGAGGCCGGCCTGCGCTCCTGGTCCACGCTGGTCCTGATGGCCTTCCTGCTGGCCAGCGTGCCGGCCTTCGGCTTCCGCGTCACCCACACCAGCCTGATGTCGCAGTGGCTGCTGGTGTTCGCCTTTGCCCTGTATGTGCGCAGTGCGCGCCGTGGCACCCTGTCCTGGCTGGGCTGGACGGTGCTGGTGCCGGTCGCCTTCTACACCAATGTCTACCTGGTGGTCATGGTCTGCCTGGTGTTCGGCGCCGACTGGCTGCGCCATGCCTGGCATGACCGCTGGCTGGCCGCGCTGCGCAACCTGATCCTGCCTTTTGCGGTCCTGGGCGCCACCCTGTTTGCCACCATGCTGCCGCTGGCGGCGGCCGGCGTCGGGCGCGAGTGGGGCTTCGGCTACTACTCCATGAACCTGCTGGCGCCGCTGGCCGGCGGCCAGTTGCTGCCGCTCATGGCGTCGGTCGCCACCGACGGCCAGGGCGAAGGCTACAATTACCTGGGCCTGGCCGTGCTGCTGGCCTGCCCCGTGCTGCTGGCCTGGCGCTTGGCGCGCGACCCGCGCTTCGTCCTGCGCCACCTGCCGCTGCTGCTGGTGCTGCTGCTATCGTTCGCTTATGCGCTGTCGAGCCAAGCGTACCTGGGCCGGCAGCTGCTCTACACCTGGGACGTGGAAGAGTGGATGCTGCCCGTGACCAGCCAGTTGCGCGCCTCCGGCCGCTTCTTCTGGACCGTTTCCTATGCCGCCGTGATCTTCACCGTGATCGCCTTGCACCGCCGCGCCCCTGGCGCCTGGCGCCCTGCCGTGATGGGCGTCGCGCTGGCGCTGCAGGCCTGGGACCTGGGGCCGGCGCACGACATCGTGCGCATCAAGTCGGCCCAGGCCTCGCCGGCGCCGATCGACTATGCCGCCTGGGACCGCGCGCTCGGCGCCGACGTGAAAGCGCTCAACGTGTACCCGCCGTTCCGCTGCGGCAACGCGCCGCCGCACAAGACCCTGCTGCCGCTGATGTACTATGCCAGCGAGCGCAAGCTGACGATCAGTACGGGCTACATGGCGCGCACCACCCGTCCCTGCAGCAACTACGCACAGGACATTGCCGCCCGCGCCGCCAGCACCGAAGGCGCGGCTGCACGCGCCGCCTACGTGTTCGCACAGGCGGATTTCCCCGACCTGGCCGCCGTGCAGCAGCTGTTCGGCCGGCTCGCCGTCGCCTGCAGCACTGTCGATTTTGCCTGGGTCTGCAAGCCCAAGGAGGACAAGCCATGAGCAAACTGATTTCCCTGGTCGCCCCCTTCTATAATGAAGAACGCGGCGCGGCCGCCTTTTTTGAACGCGTGGCCGGCGTCATCGCCTCGCTGCCGCAGTACCGCTTCGAGGTCATTGCCGTCAACGACGGCAGCCGCGACAACACCCTGCGCGAACTGGAAGCGGCACACCGGCGCTACGACTTCGTGCACGTGGTGGACCTGTCGCGCAACTTCGGCAAGGAAGCGGCGCTCACGGCCGGCCTGGACCGTGCCAATGGCGACGCCGTGGTGCCGATCGACTCGGACCTGCAGCACCCGCCGGAACTGATTGCCGACATGCTGGAACAATGGAACAAGGGCGCCGAAGTGGTGCTGGCGCGCCGCAACGACCGCGTCACCGACGGCCGCATGCAAAAGCTCTCCGCCAGCTTCTTCTACCGTGTGCACAACAAGATTTCCGACATCGACATCCCGCCGGACGTGGGCGACTTCCGGCTGATGGACCGCGCGGTGGTGCAGGCGCTGCGCCAGCTGCCGGAGAACCGCCGCTTCATGAAGGGCCTGTTCGCCTGGGTCGGCTTCCGCACCGTGACCGTGCCGTACGACGTCGAGGTGCGCCATTCCGGCACCACCAGCTTCAACATGTGGAAGCTGTGGAACTTCGCGCTGGAAGGCATCACCAGCTTCAGTACCGCGCCGCTGCGCATCTGGACCTACCTTGGCGCCGGCGCTTCGGCACTGGCCATGCTGTATGCCGTGGCCATCGTCGTCAAGACGCTGCTGTGGGGGATCGACGTGCCGGGCTACGCCTCGTTGATGGTGGCAGGCCTGTTCCTGGGCGGCGTGCAGCTGGTCGGCATCGGCGTGCTGGGCGAGTATGTCGGCCGCATTTACAGTGAAGTAAAACGCCGTCCGGTCTACCTGGTACGCGAAGAACATCCGCGACGGGACCAGCATGACGCCGCCGCTTAAAGTGCGCCTGTTGGCGCTGGTGGCGCGCTACCGCCTGGGGTTGGCGTACATCTTCGTGGGCGGTCTCGCCACCGTGCTGCACTCGGGCAGCGTGGTGGTGCTGGTGGAGTCCGCGCTGGCCACGCCGGTGCCGTCGCACGTCTTCGGCTTTTTCCTGGCCAATACTTTCTCATATTTTGCCAACAGCAAGCTCACCTTCAAGCAAACCCCCAGCTGGAAGCGCTACCGCAAGTACCTGGCCGTCTCGCTGCTCAGCCTGAGCCTCACCATCGGCCTGTCCAGCCTGGCCGAGGCCATGCACTGGCACTACATGGTCGGCATTGCCATGGTGCTTGCCTCCGGCCCCCTGCTCAGCTTCCTGCTGCACAAGTCCATCACCTTCCGCCGTTCCTCGCGCCACCCCTGAATGCCACAACACGAACGGGACCAGTCCCTGGACTTCGTCCGCCTCATCGCCATTCTCATGGTCATTTGCATCCACGCTTCCGCCAAGGGGTTCGCCGGCTACGACCAGCGCCATTGGTGGGGCGTGAACGTCTACGAAAGCGTTTCGCGCATTGCAGTGCCGCTGTTCTTCATGGTGAGCGGCGCCCTGCTGCTGCATAGGGAAGCGACGGTGCGCAGCATTCTTTCGCGCACCTGGCGCATCGCCGTTCCCTTGCTGGCCTGGTCAGTGCTGTACCTGTGCTGGTTCGAGTACATCCGCCTGCCGGACTTCCTGCAGGTGCCCCTGGCAGGCTGGTTCACGCTGATCCTGAAAGCGCCGGTGATTGCCCACCTGTGGTACCTGTATACGCTGATGGGGGCTTACCTGTTCCTGCCGGTGCTGGCAGGCTTCTTCCAGGCCAATAAGCAGTCCACCCTGTTGTTCGTGCTGGGCGTCTGGTTCATCGGCGCGACAGTCGTGCCAACGCTGTTCGGCATCACGCAGCGGGAATACCTGGGCATCAACTGGAGCTTCCTGCCGCTGTACGCAGGGTACATCGTGCTCGGCGCGACCCTGTACCGAAAAGTGGCGTTTGCCAGGTCGCCTTTGCTGCCGGCGGCGGCCCTGTGGCTGGCCTGCACCGCGGCCACGGCTGTCCTGACCTGGCAGCGCGCCCGGCAGCTGGGGCAAGCGAGCGACGTATTCTATCTGTATTGTTCGCCCTTCGTCGCACTCGGTGCCTCGGCCGCCTTCGTGACGCTGCGTGAGATTTTCCGCCGCTTCCTCATGGACCGACCGGCGACAGTGCGCGTGCTGCTGTGGCTCAGCCGCGTTAACTTCGGGGTGTACCTGGTCCACGTCTGGCTGCTCAACGTGTTTGATCGCCATGAGTACGACGTGGACTTCATCAACCCGTGGCTGGCGATTCCCATCCTCACGCTGGCAGCGTTTGCCATGTCTGCGGCCATCATTGCCCTGCTGCGGCAGGTTCCCCTGGTGCGCACCATCGCACCAGCCTGAGTTGCAGCTCAGGCACGTCCCACCAGCCCCTTCACGCCACGGATCGCGCGCCGCATCAAGCCTGCCCGCAGCGCCTCCTGCGCGGCACCCGCCTGCGCCGGCGCTGCCTTGTTCGGCCCGGCGTGCTCCTCGCCGCCGAAACCATGGCGGTAGCGCGCGCGGAAGCGTTCCAGCTGCTGCTCGCTGAACGCGCACACGATATTCGGAAAGCGCATGTGCAGGATGTGGTGGTACATGACGGCATAGCTCTCGCCGGGCGATTGCAGGTCGAGGTAGCAGTCGCGGTCCACCGCGTACAGCAAGGGGAAGAAGGCGCGCAGCTGGTCCAAGAACTCTGGCACGGAAGTGCGCTGGAAGGCGTTCAGGCACCAGTGGTTCAGTTCCAGCACCACCACCGGCCGGAAGCGCTGCAACGTCGCCTGGCCGCCGCGCAGCACATGGCCTTCGAAGCCTTCCACGTCGATCTTGACGAAGTCGAGCGCCGTCAGCGCCAGCGCCGACGCCATGGCGTCGAGGGTGCTGATGTCTATCGTTTCGCTCAGGTGGTCGCCATTGGCCTTTTCGCGGTCCGAGACGAAGGCGCCGGAGCGGTTGTTGGGGGCGAAGGTGATGGTGGAGACGCCAGCCTCGGCTCCGAGCCCGACGTTATGCAGCGTCACGTTGGCGCCGGCGTTGCGGCGCACGTTGGCCTGCAGATAGGCAAACGTGGTGGGCGACGGTTCGAAGGCATGCACCTGCCCGAACAGGTCGCCGAACAGCACCGCCGTGCAGCCGATGTTGGCGCCGATGTCCAGGCCTATCCCGCCGTCGCGCGCGAAACAGCGGAACAGCGCCACCATGTCCGGCTCGAACTCGCCGGCGATGTGGGCAAGGTAGTCGTCATCCGACGCCATCACGCAGTGTTTCTCGCCGATGCGGACCGTGACTTCACGAGTATGCATACGGGCTCCCGGAAAATAACTGGATACGATACTACCGCTGTTCCGGGCCCGCGAATCTCTCCAAAGTTCACTGCCCGGCGGGCTCCAGCAGGCGCAGTTCGCACAGCGTATAGCCGTGCGGCGAGGTGCCCACGGCAGCGCCGTAGCGGCGGCAGCTGCCGGGCACGCCTTGCAGGCCGTAGCGCAGCAGTGGCTGCCGGGCCAGTTCCAGCGTGGGCAGCGGCCCCGCGCCCAGCATCAGGTAGCGCTGCGGCCGCTCACGCAGCAGCTGGTGCGCGCGCGCCACGTAAGCCGGCGATTCCGGGAAGCCGGCGCTCAGCGAGATGAACACCACCTCCTTCGGGTAGAACGGCACGATCCAGCCCAGCGGCGGATCGGCGGCGATCGCCACCACGGCGGTGGCAGCCGGCGCCGTCAACGGTGGCACCTCGACTGTGTAGGGCACCCAGCCGCGCCCGCCGCGTCCCCAGTCGCCGCGCGAGAGCACCGAGAGCGCGCCCAACAACACGCAGGCGAGCGCCAGACGGCGCCCACGCTCGCTTGGCAGGAGCGCCGTCAGCAGCAGCCAGGCCAGCAGCGGCGCCAGCAGTTCCTGCGGCACCAGGTAGCGGTAAATGCTGAACAGGTTCAGCCACAGCAGGTAGGCCAGCCCGGCAAAGGCCAGCAGGAAGGCGGTGCCGGGCTGGGCTGCCAGCGGGCCCGGTTGGCGGCGCAGCCGGGCCCGCACGGCCAGCACCAGGACGGTGATGCCCAGCACGTAAAGCAGCGGCCACAGCAAATGCCGGAACGGCTGCTCGCTGATGCGGCGCGGTTCCATCAGGCACAGGAAAGGCCACAGCAGGCGCTCGAACAGCGTGCGCGGCAGCCAGCCCGTATCGCCGATGCCGACCGGCGCCGCCAGCGGGCTGCCGAACAGGTTGTTGAACTGGGGGAACAGCGGGTTGCCGAAGGTGTGCCACAGGCGCCAATACCAGTGGCCGGCCGCCAGCGCGATGCCGGCCAGCACGGCCCAGCCGTACAGCCAGGCAGCGCGCAGGCGCAACCAGGGCCGCCCGGGCAGCACCAGCAGCGCCAGGCACAGGGCCAGCGCGTAGGTGGCGTTGGTCAGCTTGAGCCCGGCGCCAATCCCCAGCAGCAAGCCAGCCACAAACAGGTGACGCGCGGGCGGCACACGCCACTGCGCGCGCGCGCGGTCGTGCGCGCCGCGTACCAGCACCAGCAGGCCGCCCAGCACGCACAGCGCGGTGGTGTTGTCGCCCATGCTGTTGCCAAACTGGGTAAGGAAGGCCGGCCCCAGGCAGCCCAGCGCCGCCAGCAACAGCGACAGGCCCCAGGCGGGCTGGCCATGGCGGCGCGGCAAGAGCTCCACGGCCAGCAGCGCCAGCAGGACGCCGTTCAGTCCGTGCAGCGCACCCATCAGCAGGCTGGTGACGGGCACCGGCAGGTGCAGCGCCAAGCCGTAGTACAGCAAGTCGAGGGTGGGATTGAAGTACCCCTGCCACTGCCCCGGCCCGAGATCCACGCCGACCTTGCCGTTCAGCAGAGAAAACGGGCCGTACAGGTGGTAGTTGTGCAAGTCCCAGTTGTCGTCCTGCCCCAGGCGCGCCGAGAACAGGGCTGCCAGCAGCACGCCCAGCACCAGCGCGCGGCGCCAGCTGGGGGCGTCCAGCCGCAGCAGGGAGGTCATGGCACGCGCCGCGGTGCCGGGACGGCCAGGTAGGCGAAGCGCTTCTGTTCGATGCGCCCCTTGGTCACGGTATCCAGGATCAGGCCGCACGACAGCAGCACCACGCCCAGCAGCACCAGGCCGGTGCACAGCACCGCCGTCGGCAGGCGCGGCACCAGGCCCGTCTCGAGGAAGGTCGACAGCAGGGGCAGCGCCAGCGCCAGCGCCGCCAGCACGCAGGCCAGCGCGCCCGCGCCGAAGAACTGCAGCGGACGCTCGTTCTTGTACAGCTTGATGATCATCCACAGGATGCGGATGCCGTCGCGGTACGTGTTGAGTTTGCTGAACGAGCCTTCCGGGCGTGACTTGTAGACGGTCGGCACCTCGGCCACCGGCATGCGCAGTTCCAGCGCGTGGACCGTCAGTTCGGTTTCTGTTTCAAAGCCGGCCGCGTGGGCGGCGAAGGACTTAGCATAGCGGCGCGAGAACACGCGGTAGCCGGACAGCATGTCGGTAAAGGTATTGCCGAAGACCGTGGCGACGCAGCCGGTCAGCAGACGGTTGCCGAAACGGTGGCCGAAGCGGTACGCCTCGCGCTCCTCGGTGACGCGCGTTCCCACCACCATATCCAGTCCCTCGTCCAGCAGCTTGGCTGCCAGTTGCGGCGCCACGCTGGCGTCGTAGGTGTCGTCGCCGTCGACCATGATGTAGATGTCGGCATCGACGTCGGCGAACATGCGGCGGATGACATTGCCCTTACCCTGCTGCGTCACCCGGCGCACGATGGCGCCGGCCTGCTGCGCTACCTCGACCGTGCGGTCGCGCGAGTTGTTGTCGAATACGTAGACCTGGGCCTGCGGCAGGCAGGCGTTGAAGTCACGCACAATATTGGCGACGGTCAGTTCTTCGTTGTAGCAGGGAAGCAGGATCGCGATGGTTTGGTCGGCTAGCTGTAACACAGGCAAATTTATCGATAGGGTAACAAAGTCGAGGATTCTACCTTGAAAGCCCCAAAAAAACCGTTAGCGCTTGTTGAAAATACAGACCATGATATCGCTGGGGAAGAGCTTCGCCAACGGCATCACGACGGCGCGGATCACCACGTATTGCAGGGCCGCGTACAAAGGGTTCACCTTGCCCACCATGTTCAAGCGTTGCCACAGTCCGTCCGCGCTGACCACGGGCAGCTCGCCATGGTGACGCAAAGCGAAGCCTTCGCTTTCCACCAGCTTGGCCAGGTTTTCCGGCGCGAAATAATGCACATGCGGCGAAGGGAGCCCCACCTGCCACAAGCGATCGAACGGACCGCGCAGGCCGAGCCGCGCCATCAGCTTGGACAAGCGATAGAACAGCCCGCTGCTACTGGGCAGATTCAGCACCAGGATGCCGCCGGTCGGCAAACGGTCGTGGCAGTCGCGCAGCGCAGCGCGGATATCGACGATGTGCTCGATCACGTCGTTAAAGACGATAACATCGAAGCGCTCGCCCGGCTCCAGCACCTGCGGGAAGAAGCCGACGCGCGGCGTGCGGCCGCGCGCGGCGCTGCGCCTTGCCATCGCTTCGTCCGGCTCGATGCCGTGGGCCTCGAACTGCTCGCAGGCCGCATCCAGGAACCAGCCGTGGGCGCTGCCCACATCCAGCAAGGAGCGCGCTTCGGGCGCGGCATGCTGACGCGCCAGCGCGACGATCTTGCGGAAGTTCTGCTGGCGCAGCGCACGCAGCGCCACCTCGCGCGCATCCTCATTAATCAGCGCCTGGGTTTCCGCGTGGTTGATGGCAGACGCCAGGGCCGCGCCCTCATAGGCGCAGCGCCGGCAAGTGCGGTGCCAGTCCGACAGGCCATCGCTCAGTTGAGCATTGCAAACGATACAGGTCATGTTGTCATCCTAGCACACTTTGCAAACTGTAAAGTCACGAAAAGTAACGTGCGGACTATGGCCAGGCATATTGTTCAGCCGTGACAATTCGATAGTTTGCGCGGTTCCCCAGCAGAGTACGATTACTTGCCTCCTGGCAATATTATCAAACCTCTCAAGGGAATCCATGAAACTATCGACGCTCGTTAAACCGGCTTTCCTCGCCGCTGCAATTGCCTGCCAGCAGGCCTCTGCTGCCGTGTTTTTTGCAGCCCATCCGGACGATGTCGCGTTGCTCATGTCGCGCAATGCGCAAACCGACATTCGCGCCGGCTATCCGACTGTAATTGTGTTGCTGACAGCGGGCGACGCCGGCAATGGCGTGTTGCCGAATGCAAACACGGGCGCCCACCAGTACAACGCCAACGGCAACCCGTATTACCGGGTGCGCCTGAATGCGCATGAACGTGCAGTGGGCTATCTGATCAATCCGAACAACATCCCTGCCGCGACACGCAGTACCGAGAACTTTGGCGGGAGCATTCCGGCCGTGGAAAAAGCTGTGATCGGCAATGTTACGACGTACTATTTGAACCTGCCCGACGGCAAGATGGAAACGTTCCATAGCGGCGGTTACGCTTCCCTGAACGACGTTACCAACACCAATTCGTACACGCCAGCAACGCTGCGTGAAGTCTTGCGACAGATCATTGCCCGCAATAACCGCAGCAAGCCGACTGTCGTCATTAATCTGCCAGAATACAACCTGGACTTCTATGAGTCCGGCTACAACGACATTCTGCCCGGCGAAGGGATTCGGCCGACCCAGAAACATGGCGATCACCCAGACCATGTCGCCACCGGCAAATTCGTGATGGCCGCAGTGAACGAAAACCCATCCTATAGCTGCCTGTTCAAAGCCGTGTTCATGGGCTATGGAATCAGCTCGCTTCCCGACGGCATGTCCGCTGCCGATAAGCAGATCCAGACTTCGGCCTTTTACGCCTTGAACAATGTGCTGATCTCACAAGGCAATTGGACCTACGACTACGCCCTTCAGAAGGAACAACTGGGATCGGCCGACGGTTTTCACATGAGCTTCTTCGGCAAAGTGCTGTGGCGCGATAACGGCGGTGGCAGCCACACTTGTACCTTCTGACGTTTGCAGCGTGTCATAGTAAAAAGCCCGCCAGTAAGGCGGGCTTTGTCGGCTGAAGCGATCAGGACTTGGGCAGGCCGCCCAGCAAGGCGGCGATCTTTTGCTTCGGCTTGGCCGGGGCGGCGGGAGCGCCCTGCGCCGGCGTGGCGCCGTTGCGGGTTGGTTCGTACGGCTTGAGGAACCACGGGTCGACCTTCTCGCGGCGCGATGGCGGTGCGCCTTCGCTGCGCGCGGACAGGCCGCGCGCGGATGGACGGTCGGCCTGGGTGCGGTCGCGGCGGCGCTCGCCGTGCCGCTCGTCGCTGCGGAAGCCGCCCGGCACGAAGCCTTCCAGCGTGCCGCGCGGGACGGTCTGCTTGATCAGCTTCTCGATGTCGGTCAGCAGGCGCTCATCCTTGTCCGAGTAGATCGAGATGGCGTCGCCCGAGGCGCCGGCGCGGCCGGTGCGGCCGATGCGGTGCACGTAGTCTTCCGCGTTGTACGGCAGGTCGTAGTTGATCACGCAGGGCAGGTCGGAGATGTCCAGGCCGCGCGCCGCCACGTCGGTGGCCACCAGCACGTCGATCTCGCCCTTCTTGAAGGCGTCCAGCGCCTGCATGCGTTCCTGCTGGGTCTTGTCGCCGTGGATGGCGGAAGCCTTCATGCCCTCGGCGGCCAGGCCGCGCGCCAGGCGCGAGGCGCCGATCTTGGTGTTGGAGAACACGATCACCTGCTTCAGCTCGCGCTGGCGCAGGATGTGCGCCACGGCGTCGCGCTTGTGGTCTTCGTTGACCTTGTAGACCACCTGGGTCACCCGTTCGGCGGTGGCGTTGGAGCGCGCCACCTCGATCGTGATCGGGTCGGTCAGGAAGGTGGCGGCCAGCTTCTTGATCTCCGGCGAGAAGGTGGCCGAGAACATCAGGTTCTGGCGCTTCTTCGGCAGCAGGTTGATGATGCGCTGCAGGTCCGGCAGGAAGCCCATGTCGAGCATGCGGTCCGCCTCGTCCATCACCAGCATCTGCACCTGGCCCAGCGAGATATTCTTCTGCTCCACGTGGTCCAGCAGGCGGCCCGGGGTGGCGATGACGATTTCCACGCCGCTGCGCAGCTTTTCCGTCTGCGGCTTCATGTCCATGCCGCCGAACACCACGGTCGAGCGCAGCGGGGTGTGCTTGCAATAGGCCGCCACGTTCTCCGCCACCTGCACGGCCAGCTCGCGCGTCGGCGCCAGCACCAGGGCGCGCACCGGATGGCGCGCCGGGCTCATCGATGTGCTAGCGTGTGCCAACAGCAGCTGGATGATCGGCAGGGAGAAGCCGGCCGTCTTGCCGGTGCCGGTCTGGGCCGCGCCCATGACGTCGCGACCCTGCAGCAGGATAGGGATGGCTTGCGCCTGGATCGGCGTCGGATGCACATAACCCTGGTCGGTCAGCGCACGAAGGATTTCCGGCGCCAGGCCGAAATCGGCGAAACGTACTTGCTCAGGGGTATTCTCAATGTCTGACATACAATTCTTAAGTTAACAGCGGCCAACCCCGCATGATACCCGATATCGGCCGCCAGGCGCTTGAATTGGGCCGCATGGCGCTAATTATTGCTGAGTTGGAAGCTATAATGTAACTAAATGAATGCTACCTACGCCCGCGGCTGGCATCCAGGCCGCATCCTTCTGCTGTTGCTGCTGCTGGCAGCCTGCCTGCTGGCGGCGCTGCCGGCACCGGCGGCGGGGCCCGGCGCATCGGAAGGCGCACCGTCGCTGCGCTTTCGCAAGCTCGGTCCGCTCGGCAATGAAGAACCGTCCATGTTGGCGTTGCTGCAAGACCGGCGCGGCTTCATGTGGATCGGCACCCTGTCCAACGGCCTGTACCGCTACGACGGCTACCGCGCCACCAAGTACCGCAGCCAGGCGGGCGAAGCGCGCAGCCTGCCGCACGACCGGGTGGCGGCGCTGTACGAGGACCAGCAGGGCCGGCTGTGGGCCGGCACCCAGGACGGCCTGGCCCGCTTCAATCCGGAAAGCAACGATTTCACCACCTTCCTGCCGCCCAAGGCCCCCAACAATGGGCGCGTGATCAAGGCCATCGTCTCGGACGGCAAGCACGGCATGTGGCTGGCCACCTGGGGCGGCCTGCAGCATTTCGACCCCGCCAGCGGCACCTTCGTGCAGCACGTGCACGACCCGGCGCGCCCGGCCAGCCTGGCCGGCAACGACTTGAATGCCCTGGCGGTGGACGCCCACGGCGGCGTGTGGGCCGCCACCTGGCCCGGCGGGCTGGACTACCTGCCGCCCGGCGCCAGCGACTTCCAGCATTACCGCGTGGACAAGAGCCAGGACCCGAACGCGCGCGCCAACATCGTCCGCGCCCTGCACCTGGAGCGCGACGGCATATTGTGGATCGGCACCGAAGACGGCGTGCTGCGCTGGGACAGCAGCCAGCCCTGGGCCACGCGCCAGCGCATCGCCGCGCCCGAGAGCCGCGTCACCAGCTTCTACCGCGACCGCCAGGGCACGCTGTGGGCCACCACCCTGTCGGCCGGCCTGCTGCGCTGGGATGCGCGCGCGCAGCGCTTCGACCGCTACAGCCACCATAGCGACGACCCGCATTCCCTGCCCGGCGACAACCTGCGCGCGGTGCTGCAGGACCGCGGCGGCATGCTGTGGATCGCCTCGTACACGGACGGCATCGCCCTGGTCAACCTGAGCAGCGCCGGTTTCACGCGCCACCTGCCCTACCGCCTGGACGGCAGCCACGGCCGCGCCAACAATGCGCTGCTGAGCCTGGAGGACGGTCCGCAGGGCACGGTCTGGGTGGGCGGCAACCTCGGCCTGGGCCAGTTCGACCCGGCGCGCGGCACCTTGCTGCGGCATTTCCAGGCCGACGGCCAGCCCGGTGCCCTGGGCAACAACATCATCTACAGCCTGTACCAGGAAGCGGGCGGCCCGCTGTGGGTGGGCACGGCCAACGGCCTGCACCGGCTGGACCCGGCGCGCGGCACCTTCCTGCAGCGGCGTTTCGGCAATACGGCCAGCGATTTCATCAATGCCATCGCGCCGGGCCGGGACGGCGTGCTGTGGCTGGGCACGGGCAACAGCCTGGTGCGCTACGACACGCGGCGCGGCCACAGCACCTTGTACTTCCACGATCCGCACGATCCGCACAGCCGCAGCGTGGGCGGCACCAGCGTGGTGCTGGAAGACCGCAAGGGGCGCGTCTGGATAGGATCGGAATTCAACGGCGGCGGGCTCGACCTGCTGGACCCGGCCAGCGGCAAGTTCCGCCACTTCCGCAGCGGCGGCGCGGAAGGCATGATCGACGACTATGTGACGGCCCTGCACGAGGATGCCGCCGGCGTGCTGTGGGTCGGCACGGCGCGCGGCCTGCTGCAGCTGGAAGAGCAGGCCAACGGGGTGCTGCGCCTGCGCTCGCACGGCGCCGCGCTCGCGCACCAGAAGGCGCTGGCGATCCAGAGCGATGCCAAGGGCAAGATCTGGGTCAGCACCCTGGCCGGCCTGTACCGCCTGAACCCCAGCAACGGCTCGGCCCAGCTGTTTACCGTGGCCGACGGCATGACCGACGGCTACACCACCAACGCCTCGGCGCGCGCCACCGATGGCAGGCTGTATTTTGGCGGCGTGCACGGCATGACCGGCGTGCAGCCGCAGCAGGTGCGCAGCGCCTCGGTGCCGCCGCAGGTGGCCATCACCGACATCAAGCTGTTCAACCACTCGCTGAGCGAAGGCCGCTTCGGCGAGCAGGCCCGGCTGGAAGGACCGCTGACCGCGCCCACCGGCCTGGTGCTGTCCTCGCAGGCCACCGCCTTCACCATCGAGTTTGCCGCCCTGCACTTCACCGACCCGGCGCACAACCGCTACGCCTTCCAGCTGGAAGGCTTCGACCCCGAGTGGCAGGAAACGGATGCCGAGCGGCGCGTGGCCACCTACACCAACCTCGACCCGGGACGCTACGTGTTCCGCGTGCGCGCCGCCAACCACCACGGCATCTGGAGCGAGGACATGGCCACGCTGCAGGTGACCATCACGCCGCCGTTCTGGCAAACCAGCTGGTTCCGCCTGGCGGCCGGCGCCCTGGTGCTGGGCGGGCTGTGGAGCCTGTACCACTGGCGCATCCGGCGCCTGACGCGCCACCAGGCCGAACTGGAACAGCTGGTGGCCGCCCGTACCGTCCAGCTGGAAGAATCGAACCGCAAGCTCGAAGCGCTCAGCATGACCGACGGCCTGACCGGCGTGGGCAACCGGCGCGGCTTCGACCTGGCGCTGCAGGACGAATGGCGGCGCGCGGCGCGCACCGGCCAGCCGCTGGCCCTGTCGATGCTGGATGTGGACTACTTCAAGAAATACAATGACCGCTATGGCCACCTGGCCGGCGACGCCACGCTGCGCACGGTGGCCGAGCTGATCACCGAACACGGCCGGCGCAGCTCGGACCTGGTGGCGCGCTACGGCGGCGAGGAGTTCGCCCTGCTTTCCGTCGCCACGCCGGGCGCCGACGCCATTGGCGTGGCGCAGGCCATCTGCAGCGAACTGGCGCGCCTCAAGCTGCCGCACGACGCCTCGCCCTTTGGCCATGTGACCATCAGCATCGGCGTGGCGGTGCTGGTGCCCACCGAGCACAGCCGGCCGGAACAACTGGTGCGCCTGGCCGACGAGGCGCTGTACCGCGCCAAGCAGCGCGGCCGCAACCAGGCTTTGCTGGCAATGGATGAGTGATGGCAACGCACGACGATCCCCCGCCCCCGCCCCCGGTCCCGCCCGGGCCCGACGACTGCTGCCACAGCGGCTGCACCTGGTGCGTGCTGGACCTGTACGACGAGGAACTGGAACGCTACCGCGCAGCCCTTGCCGCCTGGGAGGCGCGCCAGCCGGGACGCGGTGTGAGAAAGCGAACAGAAGGGAAAGCCGGGCGCCGTTAGCATCGGGGCATGGAACAGCAGAGCCAATCATGGCTGGACAAGCTCGGGCCCGGCCTGGTGGCAGGTGCCGCGGACGACGACCCCAGCGGCATCGCCACCTACTCCCAGGCTGGGGCCCAGTTCGGCTTCGGCATGCTGTGGCTGCTGCCCTTCACCTACCCGCTCATGGTGGGTATCCAGGAAACCTGCGCGCGCATCGGCCGCACCAGCGGGCGCGGGCTGGCGGCCAATATCCGCCTGTACTTCCCGTCCTGGCTGCTGTACGGCGTGGTCAGCCTGCTGCTGTTTGCCAACACCATCAATATCGCCGCCGACCTGGCGGCCATGGGCGACGCGCTGCGCCTGGTGGCCGGCGGCGACGGGCGCTGGTATGCGCTGGGTTTCGGCGTGGTGTCGCTGCTGCTGCAGGTGTTCATTCCCTACCAGCGCTACGCCCATCTGCTCAAGTGGCTGACGCTGGCGTTGCTGGCCTACGCCGCCACGGTGCTGGTGATCGAGGTGCCCTGGCGCGAGGTGGCGCTGCGCACTGTCACGCCGCACATCGCCTGGAACAAGGAATTCCTCACCACCATGGTGGCGGTGTTCGGCACCACCATCAGTCCCTACCTCTTCTTCTGGCAAGCCTCGCAGGAAGTGGAGGAACTGCGCGCCGACCCGCAGGCCGAGCCGCTCAAGCGCGCACCGCAACAGGTGCGCCCGCAGCTGCGCCGCATCAAGCTCGATACCGCCATCGGCATGGGTTTTTCCAATCTGGTGGCGTGGTCGATCATGCTCACCACGGCGGTGACGCTGCACGCACACGGCATCTTCGACGTCGCCTCCTCCGCCCAGGCGGCGGCCGCGCTGCGCCCCATCGCGGGCGAACTGGCGTTCGCGCTGTTTGCCATGGGGATCGTCGGCACCGGCCTGCTGGCCATTCCCGTGCTGGCCGGCTCGGCCGCCTACGCCATGGCGGGCGCCTTCAAGTGGCGCAGCAGCCTGGAGCTGGAGCCGCTGGCGGCGCGCAAGTTCTACGCCATCATCGCGGCGGCCACGCTGGCGGGCGTGGGCATGGGCTTCCTGCCGCTCGATCCGATGCGCGCGCTGTACTGGAGCGCGGTGATCAACGGCGTGGTGGCAGTGCCGGTAATGGTGGTGATCATGCTGCTGTCGATCCGGCGCGGCGTGATGGGCAAGGTCACGCTGTCGCGCCGCCTGCGCGTGCTGGGCTGGGCGTGCACGGCCGTGATGGCGCTGGTCGTGCTGGCCATGTTCGGCAGCATGGTAAGCTAGCGCGCATGGACAAACGACATTTCCTGCTGGCCCTGGCGGCCACCCTTACCCTGCCTTCGCTGCCCGCGCTGGCCGACGCGCCGGTACGTCCCTTCCCGCCCAACGCCAAGCGCGGCAAGATGACGCCGGGCTATGCGCCCGACATCACCATGGACGGCAAGCCGCGCCAGCTTTCGCCGGCCGCGCGCATCGTCAGCGACGAGAACATGACCGTCACACCGGGCTCGCTGCGCGAGAAGGACATCACCGTGAACTACACGGAAGACATGAACGGTTACATCGACCGCGTCTGGATCCTGACGCGCGCCGAGGCGCGCCTGCCGGCGCCCGACGCACGCTGAACCGAACACACGGCCGGCAAATGTTGAGACCCCTCCTGCTCCTGGCGCTGTACAGCGCCGCGGCATCGGCCGCCGGCACCACGGTCAAGGCCTATAACAGCTACGGTGGCGCGCCCTACATCGAGGGCAGGCGCGGCCTGGCGCCGGAGCTGGTGGCCTACGTCAACCGCAAACTGGCGGGGCACTACACGCTGCAGCTGGTGTCGCTGCAGCGCCGCGACCTGAACCAGCTGATGGAAGCGCGGGGCGGCTTCGACGGCGTGGCGCTGTTCCTGGCGCCGGCCTTCATCGGCGACGTGCCGCGCAAGCGCTTCCACTGGAGTCCCGCCTTCCTGGACGACAGCAATGCCATCGTGTCGCGCATCGACAACCCGGTGCGCTACGACGGCCCGGCCTCGCTGGTGGGCTTGCGCTTTGCCGGCATCTACGGCAACCGCTATCCCGGCATCGACGAATTCGTCGGCAAGGGCATCCGGCGCGGCAATGCCGCCGATGCCATCAGCAACCTGCGCAAGCTGGTCAAGGGGGAAGCCGATTTCACGGTGATGCCGCTCAGCTCATTTCGCTACCTGCGGCGCCAGCTGGACAAGGAAAAGCTGCCTCTGGGACAGTTGCATGTGGGTGACAAGCCGTTCAACCAGTTCGGCCGCCATTTCGTGCTGGCGCCGGGCGGCGGCGACCTGGCGCAGCGGCTGGACCAGATCGCGGCCGCCATGCCGTGCGACCGCGAATGGCGCCGCATCGCGGCGCGCTATCACTTCACGCTGGCGCAGGGCTGCCGCTAGGCGGCTCCTTACGGCAAGCCCAGGCTGCCAAGGAAGGCTTGCACCGCCGCCGTGTAGGCCGGGTCGGCGCCCAGCTGCAGGTTGATGTCGCGGTGGCTTTTGGCCTCTTCCAGCACTTCGGCGCGGGTGCCGCCGGCGCGCGCGCGCCGGGCGAAGTCGTGCGCCTGGCGGCAGGCGCGCTCGCGCTGGCTGGAGCACACCAGCAGCAGCGGTTGCGCGCCCGGTTTCAGCACGTGCAGCGGCGAGACCTGGCGCCAGTACGCCGGGTCCTGGCCAAAAGCCGAATCGTACAGCGGCAGGTGGCGCTGCGCCATGATGTCCGGCACGTCCAGCGCCCCGCTGTCGAGCGCCACGGTGCCCAGCCAGCGGCTGCCCTGGGCCAGCGCCGGATCGGCCGCCAGCAGGGCCACCAGGTGGGCGCCCGCCGAATGGCCCATCAGGACGAAGCGGCGCGGATCGGCACCCCAGGCAGCCGCCTGGCCTTGCGCGGCGGCCAGCGCCAGCGCCACGTCGCGCGCCTGCTGCAGCGGATCGGCGTCGGGCAGCATGCGGTAGTCGATCGAGACGAACACGTAACCGCGCCCGGTGAAATAAGGCACCTTGTTCTGCACCACCGCCTTTTCGGCCTTGCCGCCGGTGCGCCAGCCGCCGCCGTGCACCATGAAGATGACGGGCGCGCCGGGCGCCGCCCCTGCGGGCAGGTGCACGTCGTAGCGCTGGCGCGGGTCGCTGCCGTAGGCAAGGTCGCGCAGGGAAGCCGCGCTGGTAGGGATGATGGCGGCGGCGCCCAGCGCAATGGCCAGGACGCCGCCCAGGATTCGGTGCCGCATGCTGCCTCCATGGTGCGAGGCAGGGGGCTGCCTCAGATGTAGTAGATTGCTGCCGCGAGACCGATGATAAGGCCAAACTTGGTGATTTTGTAAGCCGTCTTGTTCCAGGCCTTGAAGGCGCGGCGGTACTTGCCGGCGTAGAAGGAGACGCGGAACAGCTTGGACACCAGGCCCACCTGGTCGCCCTGCTCGTTGGGCGAGGCGGCGGCGGTCATCATGGTACGGCCGAGGAAGCGGTTGACCGCCTGCGCCCAGCCATAGCGCATCGGGCGCTCCACGTCGCAGAACAGGATGATGCGCCCGCTCTCGCTGCCGTTGATGGCCCAGTGGATGTAGGTTTCGTCGAAGATCACGCCCTGGCCGTCGCGCCAGGAATGGCGCTCGCCGTCGACGTCGATGAAGCAGCGGTCATCGTTCGGCGTGGCCAGGCCCAGGTGGTAGCGCAGCGAGCCGGCGAAGGGATCGCGGTGCGGATTGAGCTTGCCGCCCGGCGGCAATTCGGCAAACATGGCGGCCTTGACCGACGGGATGCCCTGCAGCAGGGCGAAGGTTTGCGGGCACAGTTCCTGGGCCGACGGGTGGCTGGCGTTGTACCACTTCAGGTAGAAGCGCTTCCAGCCGTTCTTGAAGAAGGAATTGAAGCCGGCGTCGTCGTTCTTTTCGGACGCCTTGATCTTTTGCAGGCGCAGCAGGTTTTCCGCTTCGGCGCGGATCACCTCCCAGTTCTCCTCCAGCGGCTTGAGCTCCTGGAAGGTATCGACCGGCAGGTAAGGGGTGGACGGCACCTTGGAAAACCAGTGCATGAAGATATTGATCGGGGCCATGAACGACGAATGGTCGAACAGCTGGCGGCCGATCGGCAGGCGCACTTTGCCACGCAGGTGGATGTGCAGCACGGACAGCAGGTAAAAACCGACAACAGCCCATTTCATTGCAAAACCTCGGGAAGATCCAAACCTGCGATTTTACCGCAGCTCGGGCTGTGACGATTTGTGCATATCTCAACAATGTAATCATGTTATCTTCCCGCTCATGACTTGCATCATTTGCCACACTCCCCTGAGCACGGGCCTGTCGGGCTGGCACCGCACCTGCCCGTCCTGCGACTATGAAAGCGGAGCGCTGACGGTGGCCATCAACCACGCCGCCGGGCATGCGGAAATCGACGAGACGGTACGCGAAACCGCGCTCAAGGCCCTGCGCCAGGATAACTTTCGCGCCATTGTCGCCCTCACCCGCCAGTTTGCCGCGTCCGGCGCGTGCACCCTGCTCGACGTTGGCAGCGACCATGGCTGGTTCCTGGAATCGGCATCCGGCGCCTTCGACGTCCTGGGCATCGAGCCCGACGAACGGGTCGGGGCCAAGTGCGCGGCGCGCGGGCTGCCGGTGCGGATCGGCTACTTCCCGCAGGCGCTGAACGCCGAAGAGCGCTTCGACATCATCGTTTTCAACGACGTGATCGAACACATTCCCGACATCCGCACCGCCTTGCGCGACTGCTACAACCGCCTGACGCCGGACGGCACGCTGGTGCTGAACCTGCCCAGCAGCCGCGGCATGTTTTACCGGCTCTCCAAGCTGTTTGCGCGCGTTGGCGTGCACGGCCCCTTCAGCCGCTTATGGCAAGAAGGCATGCCGTCGCCGCACGTGCACTACTTCAACCCGGACAACTTGACCCGCCTGGTCGCCAGCGAAGGCTTCGACCTGCGTCACAGCACCGAAATCGCCTCGGTCAAGGCCGAAGGGCTGTGGCAGCGCCTGACCGTGTTCGGCAACGTGCATCCGCTCAAGGCGGCACTGCAGTGGTTCGGCATCCGCTGCGTGCTGCTGCCGCTGATGGGGCTGTTCCCCAGCGATATCATCGTCTGCATCTTCCGCAAACGCTAAGGCGCCTCACCCTCACAGCGCGGCACGCCACAGTGCCCGCGCTTCCTGCGCCAGCAGGTCAGGCCGCTCCTCGGGCCAGAACAGCTTGTCGCCCTCGAGGCGGCGCACGCCCCGGCCATTGCCGAAAGCCTGTTCCAGATAGTGCGCGCCATGTGGCAGGAAAATGTCGTCCGCCATGCCCCACACCACGCGCACGGGCGCCTTGCTGGCCTTCAGCGCCGGACCGATGCCTTGCAGGACGTTGCGCTCCAGCGCCGTGATGTAGCCGTGCAGGCGCTGTGGATGCTCGACCAGGGGCCGCAGGTAAGCCTCGAACACCTCGTCCGCCAGCGCCGCCGGGCGGGCGTAGCACAAGCCGCCCAGGCCCTGGCTGGAACGGGCCTTGTCCTTGTCGGCCAGCCACGGCTCCAGCCACTCCTGCGCGAAGCGGCCCTGCCTGGCCAGGTCGATTACCGGCCGCATGGCCGGCGGCGGGCAATCGACTTCGGTGTCGCAATTGGCCAACAGCAGGCTGCGCACGCGGCCGGGGTGCATTGCCAGCAGGAGCTGCGCCACGGCGCCGCCGCTGTCGCTGGCCACCACGTCCGCGCGCTGCACGCCCAGCTTGTCGAGCAGTTCGATCAGCATGGCCACCTGGCTTTCCGGGTCGAGCCCGACGCCGGGAGCCGGCTCGCTATGGCCCAGGCCGAGGAAATCCGGTGCGATGCAGCGCCGCTGCGATGCCAGGCGCGCCACGGCGCCGCGCCACTGGAAGCTGTTGAGCGGCAGGCCGTGCAGGAACAGGGCCGCCTGTGGGCCGGCACCGCGCTCGACGAGCGCGACGCGGCCCTTGCTGGTGGCGACGAAGCGGCGCGCGGCACGCCAGGCCCGTGCATCGCGCGCCGCCGCGGCGTGAATGGCGGCGTCTGGAGCGGCACTGGCGCCGCCGGCGGCAAGGGCCGCGGTTACAAGGCTCATTTTCAGGAAGTCGCGGCGCAGCATGGCAAATCTCCTTCGGGACTGTTGTCGATGGAGGGCAATGATGGGCGCCCGGACGGCGTGAAGCAATGACCTCGGAGGTCATATACTGAGCGCTGGCTCCTCAGATCGTCTGCCAAGGCGTCCAACGCCGCCGCCGACTCCGCGCGCGCGGCCTGGGAGATTGAAGTTCGCCTTGCCGTGCCTCTGCGACCGGTTGCCAAACCGGCTGCCAGCGCGTCGCGTCGTTATCCCACCAATGGCGCCGTGCAGCGATTCCGTCGCGCGGAAGCGCGAGGGAAACGACTTTACCGGTGTCCTCGAACACCAGGCCGCACTTCCGCAGTGTATTCAGACTAACTTCGACGTTGTCTGAAAACTTTTGAGCATGTCGCTCCTTCAACCTGGCCAGCGAGGAGGGGCGCTCGCATTCCAGCAATAACCACCCAGCTGCCTCGTCCAGAAAATACGTCAAAGCCGGATCTGCACGGCTATCCTGGATGATGACCCTGCGACGATCGTCAAAGTCGTAACGCAGATCCACCGTCCGGGAGTTGTCAGCCGCTGTCCATTCGTCGCATAGGCGCTCGATCTCACGGTAGGCTCGCGCAAGGCGGGAAGAGGGTTCAAACGGAATCTCGAACATATAGCAGTATTGATCGAGATCGAAGCCCGACTTCTGGCGATAAGTGTCCGAGAATATGAGCTCGTAAGAGTGTTCATGCCTGGGCTGCGGCAGGTTGAAACGTGCCGGATCCGCGTGCAACGGCGCATATCTTGTAATTTGAATCCTGCCGCGCGTACTCGGAGGATCAAGATGCTTGAGTAGTGGGAGCGCTTGAACCATCGCCTCGACCGACTCCGCGTCATCCTGCGGAAGGCCATACAGGATGTTGTAGAAAATCGTGATGCCGTATCTTCTTGCCATCAGCAGAAGATGGACGTTCTGAATCCCCGAGACGCCCTTGTCCATGGCTTTCAGCACGCTGGTACAAAATGACTCGATGCCTGGCTGGACCTCGATGAAGCCAGCGGCAGCCAGCAAACTGGCTTTGTCTTCGCTGATATTGGCTTTCAGTTCGCATTTAATGCGATAGGGTGCACCTGCCTCGACTAACGCCGGCAGCAGGGTCACGTAATAGGCGTGCGGAAGGATGTAGTCGGAAAAGCGGTACTCACGACAGCCATACCGCTCGCTAAGCTGCGCCAGCATCGAGAGCACGGATCCGGAGGTACGCGACCGGTAGTTCAAGTCGTCGTCATGGATTCCACAAAATACGCAATGGTGTGATGCGCCCCACCAACAGCCGCGGGAGTTCTCAACAGGCAGGCGATCGATAGAGACTTCCACTTTGTGCTCACGCTGCAGGCGCCGTACATCCTCGTAGAAATCATCGAAGTCAGGCACCGGCACCCGATCCATGTCCAACAGCGGGGCCCGGCGACTTTCCGCCACTTGCCCCGCAGGATTGCGGTAAATGAGGTTGGGCACGTTTGACAGATCCCGAATGGGCGCGGCGGAAGCACGCGCCAGCTCCGCAATACACGGCTCGCCTTCGCCGGTGCAGATCGCATCGATCCAGGGGAATGCTTGAAGCAGCATTGGTCCGGTCGGTGCACGCACTGCATAGCCCCCAAAGGCCACCGTGATTCCGGGGGCAAGTGCCTTGAGCCGCATCGATATTGCAGCCGACGCAATGGTCTGGTCGAACATGCAGGTAAACCCGACAAGCGTCGGTCTCGCCTCCAGAATGTACGCCACTTCCGACTCCACCCACTTGGGTATGACTTCATTCCGTAGCCGCAGGATGTGAGATACGACGCCTGGAATGCCACCATAGCGGCGAAAGTCAATCGCCACGGCGGCAAGCTCGGCGCATTTCTCCCTGAGCAGGCGCAGCTGCCGCGCCGATGGGCAGGGATCAAGGATTCCGCTGAACAGAAAATCATTCAACGCGAAAGCTTGTCCAATCGCAGCGTAGGTGTCGCCGCGCAGGAATTCGAGGGCAAAAAGGTTCAGATGGTAAACGCGGCAGAATATCCCTTGCTTGCGCAGCACCGCCTTGAGGATGGAAAGCCCGAGGCTCGGTTCGTTAAGCGAGGTCCAGGGCGGACTGATAAGCATGACGCGCGGCGCCGGCACCGTATCCATGATCAGAACTTTTCGATGCCAGACCGGTCAAGCACGTTCTCACCTAGCCGGGGTTTCGCCACCACCAGGACGACCGCCACAACGCCGACGACGATACCTTGCTCGATACTCAAATTGGCGACATCCCCCGGACGCCCAACCAACGCGCTGCCGCCCAGAATCCTGTCAACCGCTTCGTTGCTCAGTGCATGCTGGATCGATTCGGAAACTCCTACCGGCTGCACGCTCCATTCTTCAAGGAAGCGGCCATCCTCTATCACCGCATGGAAGAAGGACACCACTTCCCGTTCGACCGGATCGCGAATTGACTGCAGTTGGGACGGCGCCAAGCCTTTCAACGTCTGGGCATCATGCGTCGAGAGCTTGAAATGAATCTGCTTCGCGACGGCATGCGGGTCTTCCAGGGTTTCGGCAAGCTTTGTGCCGTGCGCCGACGTGCGCGCAAGGAATTCAATCAAGTCGGTCGACAGGACATTCGTCGCCAACAGTTCGCGTGGCTCTATTCCACCGCGTGGGGGCCAGGAGATGGAGCGAGGCGGGGCACCGGACGATCCGCAAACAAAGCCGTCGTCGTCGCTGAGGTAGACAAGCGAGTTGTCGGCGTCGAGCCTGCCAATTGCCGCCTCGACGCGTTCAACGGCAATGTTGCTGACCTTGTTGGCAAGCGATATCAGGTCGCGGGAGGCGTCATCGGAAGTTGAGTCGCCAGCCGCCCGCAAGAGTCCGCTCACCGCCGCAAGGTTTGCGAGGACCTCGGGCGCAAATCTTGGAATTGCGCGAACGCTCTTTTCATCCATCAAGATCCCGCCGGCCTTGCCACCGTCAAAGAGAATGATCCTGCTCATGATTTGTTCCCCTTCACCAAATTCAGCGGTGCATATCGGACGTGCATGTGAAATCTTAGAGCACAAACACCGCAGTTTGTTTGGATCTCCTCACTCGAACGTGCATTGGGACCGATTCGGACGGAATGGCAACACTATCAAACCGGGAGCGCCTGCCCATCGACCGGCAAGGCGGAGACGACGTTGGTAACATAGCGCCATATGAACGCAATCGCCCCCATTGCCCACGTCGGCGCCCTGCTACGCGAATGGCGCTCCGCGCGCCGCCTGAGCCAGATGGATCTGGCGCTCGACGCCGGCCTGTCCACGCGCCACCTGAGCTGCATCGAAACCGGCAAGGCCCAGCCCAGCCGCGACATCCTGGCGCGCATCGCCGACACGCTGGAGATGTCGCTGCGCGAGCGCAACGCCCTGCTGGTGGCCGCCGGCTACGCGCCGCGCTACACGGAATCCGCACTGGCCAACCCTGAACTGGCGCCGATGCGGCGCGCCATCGAAGCCATGCTGCGCCAGCAGGAGCCCTACCCCGCCTTCCTGATGAACCGGCACTGGGATATCGTGATGGCCAACGAGGCGGCGCTGCGCATGAACCGCTGGCTGCTCGGCGGGCGCGACAGCCCGCACCGCAATATTCTGCACAACGTGTTCGACCCGCAGGATCTGCGTGGCGCGCTGGAAAATTGGGAGGAAGTGGCCGGGCACCTGCTGGCGCACCTGCATAAGCTGGTGGCCACCGCGCCGGGCGATGCCCGGGCGCGCGCGCTGCTGGACGAAGTGCTGTCCTACCCCGGCGTGCCACGCGAATGGCGCCAGCGCGACTTGCGCGCCGTGCCGGCGCCGCTGCTGGAAACCGTGTTCGCACGCGACGGCCAGCGCGTTGCCCTCTTCTCCACCGTCACCACGTTCGGCACGCCGCGCGACGTGACGCTGGAAGAGTTGCATATTGAATCGTGTTTTCCGGCGGACGAGGCGAGTGCGGCATTCTGCCGCGCGCTGGCGAATGCCTAGGCGCAGGCGTCGACCTGGTTCCTGAAGTCGCGCATGGCGGTGCCCACGCGCAGGGACTCGGCATCGGCCATGATCATTTCGCCGCAGGCGTCGCAAAAATCGCCTTCCACCTTGGGGATGACGGTGGTTTGGCCTTTGTACTCGAACGGCATGTCGCGCACCGCGTGCTTCATTGCAGGCTGGTCGCAAAAGGGACAGATCATTTAGGGCTCCGTGGGCTGCTGCTGGCAATGTAGCAGATCGGGGGAACCCGGTAAACCAGGGTACGGCCCAAGGGCCGGACCCTGTCTGTTCACATGAAAGGGGTTTCGGGGACGCCTTGGGCCTGCGGGCGCAGCAGCAGGACGCTGCCGGGCCAGTCGTTCCCGGCGTTGCCGGGGTCGATGGAAGTGACTAGCAAGGTGGAGAGATCCGGGCCGCCGAAGCTGCACATCGACGGTTTGGCCAGCGGCAGCGCGATCTCGCGATCGAGCACGCCGGCCGGCGTATAGCGCTGCAGCAGGCCGCCGTCGTTGGCGCAGCTCCAGTAGCAGCCGTCGGCGTCCACCGCGGCGCCGTCCGGGCGGCCCTTCTGCAGCCCCAGGTCGAGGAAGATGCGCTTGTTGTGCGGCGTGCCGCTGGCCGTGTCGTAATCGAAGGCCCACACCATGCGCCGCTGCGGGTGCGAATCGGACAGGTACATGACGTCGCCGCGCGGCGAAAAGGCGGTGCCGTTCTGCGTCAGCATGCCGGACACGAATGGCGCCGACAGGCCGCCGTCGGCAGTGTAGCGATACAGCTTGCCCACCGCGCGCGCCGCCGCCATGTCCATGAACATGGTGCCGGCCCAGAAACGGCCCTGACGGTCGCAGCGCCCGTCGTTGAAGCGCATGCCCTCGAACAGTTCGGACGCCGGTGGCGCCGCCAGCGGCTCGCAGGCCACGCTGCCGTCTTCGCCCAGCACCAGGTGGAAGATGCCGCTTTCCATGCCCGCCACCAGGCCGCCGCGCGCGGCCGGCGTCACGCAGGCCGCCATTTCCGGCGTTTCCCAGAAGCGCTTGGCGCCGCTGGCGTAATCCAGGCGCCAGATGCGGCGCGCCGGAATGTCGACCCAGTACCAGGCGCCTTGCGCCGCGTGCCAGGTGGGGCTTTCCCCCACCGTGCAGTGAACACCGCTGACTTTTTCCATCAAAGATCCGTGATTTCCTTATGTGCCGGCACCAGCGCCTTCATGATGCACCATGCCAGCAGGTAGGCCAGCGCGCAGAAGGTGAACATGATCATGTAGCCGGTCTGGATCTGCCCCAGCGCGCCGTAATGGTCGAACAGCCGGCCCGCCACCTTGGTGATCAGGACGCCGCCCAGGCCACCGGCCATGCCGCCGATGCCCACCACGGAACCGACGCTGTGCTTGGGGAACATGTCGGACACGGTCGTGAACAGGTTGGCCGACCAGGCCTGGTGCGCCGAGGCGCCGATGCCGATCAGCACCACCGGCACCCACACGCCCAGGTAGCCGAAAGGCTGCGCCAGCAGGACGACCAGCGGGAAGAAGGCGATGGTCAACATGGCGCGCATGCGGCCGTGATAGACGCTGGCGCCGCGGTTGATGAACCAGGCCGGGAACCAGCCGCCGCCGATCGAGCCGACCATGGTCATCGAGTACAGCACGGCCAGCGGGACCACCATCTCGGTGGCGCTCAGGCCGTACTGCGCCGACATGAACTTGGGCAGCCAGAACAGGAAGAACCACCACACGCCGTCGGTCAGGAACTTGCCGACGGTGAAGGCCCAGGTCTGGCGATAGCCCAGCAGCTTGAACCAGGACGTCTTGCGCTGCGCTTCGGCCGCGGCAGGCGCTGCGTCGACGGCATCGCTGTTGATGTAATCGAGTTCGGCGCGCGAAAGGCGCTTCTGGCGCGCTGGCGTATCGTAGAAATGCAGCCAGAAGCCCATCCAGACGAAGCCGACGGCGCCGATGATGATGAAGGCCGCCTGCCAGCCCCAGAATTCGGCGATCAAGGGCACCGTGATCGGCGCCAGGATGGCGCCGATATTGGCGCCGGAATTGAAGATGCCGGTGGCGAAGGAACGCTCCTTCTTCGGGAAGTACTCGGCCGTGGCCTTGATCGCGGCCGGGAAGTTGCCCGCCTCGCCCAGCGCCAGCACGGCGCGGCCGACCATGAAGCCCGCCACGGAAACCGGCACGGCAGCCAGGCCGACGCCGACGAAGATGTTGCTGACGGCGGTGCCGATGGCCACCGAGTAGGCGTGCAAAATGGCGCCGAAGGACCAGACCACGATGGCCAGCACGAAGGCGCGGCGGGTGCCCATCTTGTCGATCACGCGGCCGGCGAACAGCATCGAGATCGCGTACACGAACTGGAACACGGCGGCGATGTTGGCGTAGTCCGTGTTGGACCAGTTGAATTCCTGCGACAGTGCGGGCGCCAGCAGCGACAGCACCTGGCGGTCCAGGTAGTTGATGGTGGTGGCGAAGAACAGCAGGCCACAGATGGTCCAGCGGTATTTGCCGATGGCGGCGGCCGGTTCGGCGGCAACGCCGACGGCTTGCGGTGTGTGCTGATTCATAAGTTTTTTTAGTCAAAGCGGCCGGTGTCTCCCCCGGCCGTACTGCATGATCACACTGCTTGGCGCAGTTCCCCGTCCACCAGACGCGCCAGGCGCAGTGGATTATCGTCCTGCAAGGCCGCCGGCAGCAAGGCCGCCGGCACGTTCTGGTAGCTTACCGGACGCAGGAAGCGTTCGATCGCACTGGCGCCGACCGACGTGGTGCGCGTATCGGACGTCGCCGGGAACGGGCCGCCATGCACCATCGCATGGCAAACCTCGACACCGGTCGGGAAGCCGTTGAACAGCACGCGGCCCGCCTTGCGCTCCAGCGTTGGCAGCAGCCTGGCGGCGAACGGGTGGTCGTCGGCCGTGCAGTGCACGGTGGCGGTCAGCTGTCCTTCCAGGCTGGCGGCCAGGCGCAGCACTTCGGCTTCATCGCGGCAGGCAACCAGCAGCGAGGCCGGACCGAACACTTCCTCCTGCAGCGCGTGGCTGGCCACGAAGGCATCGGCGTCCACGCGGAACAGTGCAGCTTGCGCCGCGCAGCCCGCGCCCTGCTCCTGGCCCGTCGCCAGCAGCTTGACGCCGGCCACGCCGGACAGGCGGCCAATGCCGGACTGGTAGGCATCGTGGATGCCCGCGGTCAGCATGGTGCCGGCACCCTTGGGCTGCAGCGCGGCGGCGGCAGCGGCGGCGAAGCGGTCGAAATCGGGACCGGCCACGCCAATCACCAGGCCCGGGTTGGTGCAGAACTGGCCCACGCCCATGGTCAGCGATTCGACAAAGGCGGCGCCCAATGTTTCGGCGTTGGCGGCCAGGGTGGCCGGCAGCATGAAGACCGGATTGATGGAGCTCATCTCAGCGTACACGGGAATGGGCTCATGGCGCGCGGCGGCAGTGCGCATCAGCGCGGTGCCGCCCTGGCGCGAACCGGTGAAGCCGACCGCCTTGATCGACGGATGGGCCACCAGCGCCTGGCCGACCACGCGGCCGTCGCCGTGGATCATGGAGAACACGCCTTCCGGCATGCCGCAGTCGGCCACGGCTTTCTGTACCGCACGCGCCACCAGCTCGGATGTGCCGGGGTGGGCGGCATGGGCCTTCACCACCACCGGGCAGCCGGCCGCCAGGGCGGATGCCGTGTCGCCGCCCGCCACCGAGAAGGCCAGCGGGAAGTTGGAGGCGCCGAAGACGGCCACCGGGCCGATGGCGATCTTGCGCAGGCGCAGGTCGGGACGCGGCGGCGTGCGCTGCGGCAAGGCCGAGTCCAGCGTGGCGTGTTGCCAGTGACCGTCGCGCACCACCTTGGCGAACAGGCGCAGCTGGTTGACGGTGCGTCCGCGCTCGCCTTCCAGGCGTGCTTGCGGCAGGCCGGTTTCGGCCATGGCG
>JAJTCO010000073.1 GCA_021323265.1 Pseudoduganella sp.
CGCACGCACTCCACCACCAGTGGCGCGCATGTCGTCAGGCGCAGCAGGCGCGTGTCTTGGGTGAGTCGATCCAGCATGTCGTTGTATTTTCGATAACCGAGCGGAACGACATTACATCTTAGAAATTCATCATAGGCAAGAGTCTGCTCAATCGTGCGCACCCCTTTCGGGCTTAAAAATTGGTTGCTCATGAGAAATGAGGCATTGTCCTACACCGCTATCGGAAGCACTCCGATAGAGCTGGCCCGGGGCAGGGCGCATCATGAAGGCATCCAGTTGCAGGAGAATCCATCATGGTCAGCAAGGAAAAGATGCACCCCGTGGCGCCCGACAGCCTGAAAGCGCGGGCACCGGGGGTGGCGCCCGGCAATGAGCAAGGCGGCAGCGCCACCCTGCGCCGCGATACGGCCGGCGTCGGAGAGCGGGGCGGCGTGGCCAGCCAGCAGACCGGCTGGGCTGCGCGCCAGTCCGCCGAACGGCTGCGCCAACGCAACCAGGCCAGCGAGACGGGCGGCAGCTTGCAGCAGGACCAGCACGCCGGCACGCAAGAGTCGGCGACCGGTCCCGCAGGTAAGCGTCAGTCCGACGAGGCGCGGCCCAAGCTTTCGCGCGAGCGCAAGTTGGACAAGTAGACGTTGTCCTTTTCCAGCGCCCGCCCCGCGTTGACGGCATCGGCCCATTCCAGGGTCGTTGCCACGGCGGCGAAGTTGGAATGGAACACGACGCTGAAGGCTCGGTGGATCTCCTCCGCCGTGGCGCTGCCGGCCGCGTTCTCATAAGGCAGCGATCCCGTGGCGTCGGCCAGGACCTCCACCGCCAGCCCCATATGCCACGCCTCCAGGATGGTGGACGCATTGCAGTTGTGCGTCATGTAGCCCGCCACCGTCACCGTATCGATTCCCTTTTCCTTGAGCCACTGCGCCAGGCCGGTGCCGGCGAAGCTGCTGGCGAGCTTCTTGTTGATGTGCAGGTCCGATCCTTGCGCTGCCACCGCCGGGTGGAGCTGCCAGCCGTCCGAGCCGACGGCAAATACCGGCGTGCCGGGCGGCGTGTCGTGCTGCACCACCACCACCGGCACGCCGCTCTCGCGGGCGGTTTTCATGGCTTGCACGATGTTGGGCAGCGATTGCGCGGTGGGCGGATACTCGATGGGCAGCTTGCCGCTGAAGTACTCGTTCTGGACGTCGATCACGATCAGTGCGCGTCGTGGCATGTCAGGCTCCTATGTAGTGGTTGATGGCGCCATTGTGCGGCTGCGGCCAGCGCGGAAACAGTGGCCCGCAGGACGATATTCGATATAATCGGGCCATGCGCAAGAAAATGGCCATCATTGCCTTCGACGGCATCACCCCCTTCCACCTTTCCGTGCCTTGCCTGGTATTCGGCGGCCCGCACGCGGAACCGCTGTTCGAAGTCGTCGTGTGCGCGGCCGAGCGTGGCCCGATGCGCACGACCGCAGGCTTCGACATTGCCGCCCGCCAGAGCCTGCGCGCCCTGGCCGACGCGGACATCGTCATCATGCCGACCTGGCACGACGACTGCCGCCCCTCTCCGCCGGCATTGCTGCAGGCACTGCGCCGGGCGCACGCGCGCGGCGCGACCATCGTGGGGCTGTGCCTGGGCGCGTTCCCGGTGGCGGAGGCGGGACTGCTGGACGGGCGCACCGTCACGACCCACTGGGCCTTCGCCGGCCTGCTGGCCGAGCGCTGCCCTAAAGTGCGGGTCGATGAGGACGTGCTGTATGTGGATGAAGGCGACGTGCTGACGTCAGCCGGTGCGGCGGCCAGCCTCGATTGCTCGCTGTACCTGCTGCGCAAGCTGGTTGGCGCCGACTATGCCAATATGGTGGCGCGCCGCCTGCTGGTGGCGCCGCACCGCGAGGGCGGACAGGCCCAGTTCATCGAGCGGCCGGTGCCGGCGACTGCCAGCGATGGCCGCCTGGCGCGGGTGATGGAGTGGGTGCAGCACCGGCTGGCGCAGGAGCACAGCCTGGATGACCTGGCCGGGCGTGCGGCCATGAGCCGGCGCAATTTCACGCGCCATTTCCGGCAGGCTACCGGCACCTCGTTCAAGCAATGGCTGTTGAACCAGCGCCTGGCGCATGCCCAGCGCATGCTGGAAAAGAGCGACGCCTCGATCGAGGTCGTCGCCCAGGAGGCGGGTTTCGGGACGGCAGTCTCGCTGCGGCAGCACTTCCGCGCCGCCTTCCACAGTTCGCCGTCCGCCTATCGCAGGCTATTTGACGCCTGACATGTCGGGCAGGGTATGCGCAATGCCCTTGTGACAGTCGATGCAGGTCTTCTCGCCGCTGGCCAGCTTGGTCGAGTGGGCATCGACCGCGCGCTTGCTCTGGCGGGTGAAGTCCATCGATTCGAACTGGTGGCAGTTGCGGCACTCCAGCGAGTTGTTGGCCTTCAGCCGGTTCCATTCGTTGGTAGCCAGCTGCAGGCGGTGCGCCTCGAATTTCTCGCGGGTGTCGATGGTGCCGAACACCTTGCCCCAGACTTCCTTGGAAGCCTGCATCTTGCGTGCGATCTTGCTGGTCCATTCGTGCGGCACGTGGCAGTCGGAACACTTGGCGCGCACGCCGCTGCGGTTGCTGAAGTGGATCGTGCGCTGCAGCTCGGGGTAGACGTTGTCGCGCATCTCATGGCAGCCGGTGCAGAACTTTTCGGTGTTGGTCGCTTCCATGGCGGTGTTGAAGCCGCCCCAGAACACCACCCCGGCCACGAAGGAACCGATCACCAGGAAGCCAAGGCTCAGGTGGACGCTTGGCCGGCGCAGGGTCTGCCAGTAGGATTTCAGGTGCTTGAGCATCGCGTCCTCCCGGCTATTTCTTCTTGGCCGGCGCGACCGGCGCGGCCTGGTTCAGGATCGTGTCCACGTCCTTGAACTGGTTGGGCACCAGCGGTTCCAGGTTCGCCTGCGGCACGTGGCATTGCAGGCAGAAGTAGCGCCGCGGCGACAGCTCGGCCAGGAAGTTGCCGTCCCGGTTCTGGAAGTGCGTCACGCTGATCATCGGTGCCTGGCTTTCCTGGGTGCGGGTGCGGGCATGGCACATCATGCAGCGGTTGGCGCTCTTGTCGACCTGGTAGTTCTCGATCTTGTGCGGGATGATCGGCGGCTGCATGGCGTAATTGCGCTGCCGCTTGACGTCGCTGTTGTCGGGATTGACCAGCGCCGGGGGCTTGGTGGTTTCCGCCAGCGGCGTGGCGCCGCGCATGTGGTCAAGCGAGCGCGGCACGGCCTGGCCCTGGGCGTTCGCCAGCAGCGGCAACAGGAGGGTGAACATCAGTGCGAGTTTTTTCATGATCGGTTCCTCCTATACCTTGCGAATGCTGACGGCGCATTTCTTGTAGTCGGTCTGCAACGAGATCGGACAGGTGGCGTCCAGGGTCACCTTGTTGATCAACTGGCTGGCGTCGAAGAAGGGCACGAACACCAGTCCGCGCGGCGGCCGGTTGCGTCCGCGCGTCTCGACGCGGCTCTGGATGGCGCCGCGCCGCGACTTCACCTCGACCAGGTCGCCCCGGCGCGCGCCAAGCGCCTTGGCGTCTTCGGGGTGCATGAAGCACACCGCGTTCGGCACTGCGCGGTACAGCTCGGGCACGCGGCGCGTCATGGTGCCGGTGTGCCAGTGCTCCAGCACGCGGCCGGTGGACAGCCAGAACGGGTATTCCTTGTCGGGCGATTCAGCCGGCTTCTCGTAGGGTAGGGCGAAGATCACGGCCTTGCCGTCCGGGTGGCCGTAGAAGCGTACGCCTTCGCCCTTCTTGACGTAGGGGTCGAGCCCTTCGCGGTAGCGCCAGCGCGTTTCCTTGCCATCGACCACCGGCCAGCGCAAGCCGCGCTCCTGGTGATAAGTGTCGAAGGTTGCCAGGTCGTGGCCGTGGCCGCGCCCGAATTCGGCATACTCTTCGAACAGGCCTTTTTGCAGGTAGAAGCCGAATGCCTTGGCCTCGTCGTTCTGGTAGCCCGCCTCGATCTGCGAGGAGGGGAACTTGTCGACCTGGCCATTACGGAACAGTACGTCGTACAGCGTCTTGCCCTTGTAGGCCGGCATGGCGGCCAGCAGCGGTGCCGGCCACACTTCTTCCATCTTGAAGCGCTTGGAGAATTCAACCAGCTGCCACAGGTCGGAACGCGCCTCGCCCGGCGCACTCACCAGCTGGTGCCAGAACTGGGTACGGCGCTCCGCATTGCCGTAGGCGCCTTCCTTTTCGACCCACATTGCGGTGGGCAGGATCAGGTCGGCCGCCGTGGTGCTGGCGGTCGGGTAAGGATCGGAGACGACGACGAATGCGTTCGGGTTGCGGAAGCCGGGCAGGATCTCTCCCATGACGTTCGGTCCGGCCTGCATATTGTTGTTGCACATGACCCAGTAGGCATTCAGCTTGCCGTCCTTGAGCGCGCGGCTCTGCGCCACGGCGTGCAGGCCCGGCTTGTCGGGAATGGTACCCGGCGGCAGCTTCCAGATCTTTTCGGCGATCGCGCGGTGCTTCGGATTGGCCACCAGCATGTCGGCCGGCAGGCGGTGCGAGAACGTGCCCACTTCGCGCGCCGTGCCGCAGGCCGACGGCTGGCCGGTCAGCGAGAACGGGCTGTTGCCGGGGGAGGAGATCTTCCCGGTCAGCAGGTGGATGTTGTACAGCAGGTTGCTGCACCAGGTGCCGCGCGTATGCTGGTTGAAGCCCATGGTGAAGAAGGACATCACCTTGGTTTTCGGGTCCGCGTACAGCTGCGCCAGTCGCTCCAGGCGGTCGCGCGACACACCGCTCAGCTTCGACACCGAGTCGACGTCATAGGCGCTGACGAATTTTGCGAACTCCTCGAACGTGCTCGGCTTGCTGCCGCCGGCTTCGCCCGCATTGGCGGCGGCCTTTTGCAGCGGATTATCGGGGCGCAGCCCGTAGCCAATGTCGGTATTGCCGACCACGAAGCGCGTGTGCTTGTTGATGAAGTCCCGGTTGACGCGGTTGTTCTTGATGATGTAGTTGGCGATGTAGTTGAGGATCGCCAGGTCGGTTTGCGGCGTGAAGATCATCGGCTGGTCGGCCAGCTCGAAGCTGCGGTGCTCATAGGTCGACAGCACGGCCACCTTCACATGGGGATGCGACAGGCGGCGGTCGGTAATGCGGGTCCACAGGATCGGGTGCATTTCCGCCATGTTGGAACCCCACAGCACGAAGGCGTCGGCCGCTTCGATATCGTCGTAGCAGCCCATCGGTTCGTCCATGCCGAAGGTGCGCATGAAACCCGCCACGGCCGATGCCATGCAATGGCGCGCGTTCGGGTCCAGGTTGTTGGTGCGGAAGCCGGCCTTCATCAGCTTGGCGGCGGCGTAGCCTTCCCAGATGGTCCATTGGCCGGAGCCGAACATGCCGACGCCGTTCGGACCCTTCTCGTTCAGGACCTTCTTGAACTGCTTGGCCATTTCATCGAACGCCGCGTTCCAGGACACGGGCTGGAAGTCGCCATCCTTGGCGTACTTGCCGTTCTTCATGCGCATCAGGGGCTGGGTCAGGCGGTCGGCCCCGTACATGATCTTGGACAGGAAGTAGCCCTTGACGCAGTTGACGCCGCGATTGACTTCGGCGTTGATGTCGCCATGGGTGGCCACCACGCGCCCGTCCTTGACGCCGACGTTGACGCCGCAGCCGACGCCGCAGAAGCGGCAGGGTGCCTTGCTCCAGGTGAGCTGGGTCTTGGCGGCGTCCGTCACCACGTTGGAAGCGGCCGCCGGCAGGTGGATGCCGGCGGTGGCAGCTGCCGTCATCGCGGCAGTCTGGGTGATGAAATCACGGCGTGTAGTTTTCATTGGAGCTCCTCGTCCATTGCGGTGGCGGGTTCGGCGTGTTGGTAAACCAGGGCGACATTGTGGACGCCGGGCAGGGCGCGGATGGCGTCCATGGCGTCCAGGATGCGCGGGGCACTTTCGGCTTCAAGCGTGACGATCATGCGACCGTCGCTTTCGGCGGCATGCACGAGGGTGCGCGGCAGCACGGCAAGCTGGGCCCGTACCTGGGCCGTGCTGGCGGGGCTGGTGTGCACGATGATGCCGGCGATATGGGATTCGGCGGCCACGGTCAGGCTCCCGGCAGACTGCCGGTCAGCAGCTGGTACATCCAGACCACGAAGCCGTAGCCGCCCACCGTGACAACGGCCAGGATCGGTGCCAGGACCACTGTCATGAACAGGAAGACCTTCAGTTCTTGCGCCTTGGTGGCGACGGGTTCTTTGTTTTCCATATTGATCACCATTGTATGGTTACGGTTGGAACATGAAAAATGATGCAGATCAAATTCGAACGCTATTCCTGCCGTGGCGCCTTGCGTGGCGCCAGTTCGATCACAAGGCCGCCGCTGCCCGGGACGACGGGCCCCGTTTCGCCCTCCAGGTCGCCCGGCTGCGCGGTGGCGCTGCCGCTGGCGGAAATGCGGGCGCCGACGATCAGTTTCGGTACGTCTGCCAGGCGCGTGCCGGGCGTCAGGCCGTGGCTGTCGTCCAGCGCGAAGGAACGCGGCAACGCGCCGGCGTTGCGGCGCACGGCGGCCAGCGGCATGGGCGCGCCGTCGGCGGCGCGGGCGTAGACGAACAGGACCTGGCCCGGCGCGGGCGCCGGCGTGCCCGGTGCCAGGCGGATCGTGCCGGCCAGCGCCGGCGCCGGCGCTGGCGCACCTTGCCGTGCGCGGGCCTCGGCAATGCCGGCCTGGGTCGAGCGGGCGAAATCGGAGTCGCCGTCCAGCTGGGCCAGCACGGCAGACCAGCGTTGCTCGGCGCGCGCGTAGTCGCCTTTGGCGAAGGCTGCGCTGCCGGCCAGGGCCAGGGCTTTCGGCTGCTGCGGATCGATGGCCAGGGCGCGCTCGACCAGGCGTTCCGGTTCGCCGGCCAGCTTGCCTTCGCGCGCCGTGGCCAGGGCGTCGGCGTAGTCGGCCAGCACGCCGGCGTCCTGGGGCAGCAGCTTTGCCAGGTGGGCGTAAGCCTGGGCGGCGTCGGCGTAACGGTTCATGGCACTGTAGGAGCGGGCCAGCATGTGCCAGCCGTCGATGTTTTCCGGCTCGCTGCGCAGGCGCTCGGCCAGGCGTTCGACCATGGCGGGGATGTCCTGCTCGGATGGTCCATGGTCGCTCGGCGTGGCGGCAGCTTGCAGCAGGGCCGGCGGCATGGTCAGCACGTCGGGCCGGCCGACCTGGAAGTAGAGGGCGGCGGCGGCGGCGGGCAGGCATACGGCCAGCAGGAGCGCCAGGCGCGGCTGCGGCGTGGCCGCTGCGTTGCCCATGCCTGCGGCGCGCCGGCGCAGCAGCGGTGGCACCACGCAGGCCAGCGCCAGGGCGGCCATCAGGGCGGTAAGGGTAATGAAGAGGGCCTGGGTGTTCACTGTTTGGTTCTCCAGAATCCGCGCAGGGCGGCCACCCCGGCGGCCAGTAGCAGCACGGGGCCGAACCACAGCATGGCGGTGGTAGCGTTCAGCGGTGGCTCGTACAGCACGAAGTCTCCGTAGCGCTGCACCATGAATTCAACCACCTGCTCCTCGCTGCGGCCTTGCGCCAGTTGCTGGTGGATCTGCTCGCGCAGGTCGAGTGCCAGCGGCGCGTGCGAGTCGGCCAGGCTCTGGTTCTGGCACACCAGGCAGCGCAGTTCGCCGGCCAGGGCCATGGTGCGCGCGTCCAGCGCGGTCGCGGTGGTCGTTGCCTTGTCAGCCATTGGCCAGCTCCTTCACCATGCGGGCGACGCGCGCCCGCGCATCCGGCGCCGAGAGCGGACCGATATGCTTCATGCGGATGATGCCGTGCCGGTCGATCACGAACGTCTCCGGCACGCCGTATACGCCGAAGTCGATGCCGATGCGGCCATCATGGTCGAAGGCGACCTGGCGATAGGGATTGCCATGGTCCTGCAGCCAGCGCAGGGCATCGTCGCGCTGGTCCTTGTAATTGAGGCCGATCACCGGGGCGTTCACGGCGCGCGACAGGTCCATCAGGTCCTTGTGCTCGGTACGGCAACCCTCGCACCAGGAGGCCCACACATTCAGCACCCACACGCTGCCGCGCAGGTTGGCGGGCGACACCGTGCCGGACGGATCGTCCAGGCGCTGCGCGGCGAACTGCGGGACCGGCTTGCCGATCAGCGGCGAAGGCAGTTCGCGCGGGTTGCGCTGCAAGCCGACGGCCAGGAACCCGAGCAGGACGATGAACAGCGCGGCGGGCAGGATAAAGCGTTTCATCGCGCCTCCTGCATCGCTGGCGCGCCGTTCAGCACCGCGTCCGGCGCGCGGGCGGCGGCGGTTCGCCGCGCCTGGCGGTAGCGGCGGTCGCAGGCGGCAAGCAGCCCGCCCAGCGCAAACAGGACGCAGCCGCCCCAGATCCAGCCCACGAAGGGCTTGACCTGGATGCGCAGCAGCCAGCGGCCGTCGCCGGTGCCGTCACCCAGCGAAACGTACAGGTCGCGCAGCAGGCCGCGATCGATGGACGCTTCCGTCATGGTGTCCTGCGCCACTTTGTAGCGGCGCTGCTCCGGCTGCAGCAGCGCGACCGGTTCCCCATTGCGCGTCACGGCGACGCTGGCGCGCAGGGCCGTGTAGTTCGGGCCGCGCGCGTCTTCCAGCTTTTGCAGGGTGAAGCCGTATTGGCCCAGCACTGCCTGCTGGCCCGGCGCCAGCACCACGTCCTGCACCAGCTCATGCCCCTTGACCATCGTCACGCCGATGACGAACACGCCCAGCCCGGCGTGCGCGGCCAGCATGCCCCACCAGGAGCGTGGCTGACGTGCCAGCTTGCCGCGCTGCTGCAGCATCTGCCAGCCGGTGCCGAGCAGGATCCATGCCGCCAGCAGCAGTCCCAGCGCCACCATCGGCGTGCTGCGCAGCAGCAGCGCAGTGCCGCCGCCGATGCCCAGGGCAGCGGCCGCCGGCCAGCGCAGGCGCCGCGTCAGCTGGGCCAATGTGCCGTGGCGCCAGCCCGCGAAGGGACCGGCGGCCACCAGCAGCAGTACCGGCAGCATCATCGGCACAAAGACTTTTTCGAAGTAGGGCGGGCCGACGGAGATCTTGCCGGCGCCCAGCGCATCCAGCACCAGGGGGTACAGGGTGCCGAGCAGCACGGTGCCGGTGGCGGCGAGCATCACCACGTTCTGCAGCAGCATCAGCGATTCGCGCGCCAGCGGCGCCAGTTCGGTGCGCTGGCGCAGGCGCGGTGCGCGCCAGGCGTACAGCAGCAGCGAGCCGCCGACCACCACCGCCAGGTAGGCCAGGATGAAGGCGCCGCGCCGCGGGTCGGTGGCGAAGGCGTGCACCGAGGTCAGCACGCCCGAGCGCACCAGGAATGTCCCCAGCAACGACAGCGAGAATGCCAGGATGGCCAGCAGCGCCGTCCAGCTGCGGAAGGTGCCGCGCTTTTCCGTCACGATCAGCGAATGGAGCAGGGCCGTTCCCACCAGCCAGGGCATGAAGGACGCGTTTTCCACGGCATCCCAGAACCACCAGCCGCCCCAGCCCAGTTCATAGTAGGCCCAGTAGCTGCCCATGGCGATGCCCAGCGTGAGGAAGCTCCATGCCGCCAGCGCCCAGGGGCGCGACCAGCGCGCCCAGGATTCGTCCAGGCGTCCGCCGATCAGGGCGGCGATGGCGAAGGCAAAGGTCACCGAGAAACCGACATAGCCCATGTACAGCAGCGGCGGGTGGGCGATCATGCCGGCATCCTGCAGCAGCGGGTTCAGGTCGTTGCCCTCCGCCGCGGCCGGCAGCAGGCGCGCAAACGGGTTCGAAGTCAGGAGCAGGAACGCCAGGAAGCCGACCGCCACCAGTCCCAGCACGCCAAGCAGGCGCGCCTGGACCTCGCGCGGCAGTTGCCGCGACAGGCAGGCGGCGGCGAAGGTCCAGGCCGAGAGCAGCCAGGTCCACAGCAGCAGCGAGCCCTCATGCCCACCCCACGCAGCGCTCAGCCGGTACTGCCACGGCAGCAGCGAATTGGAATGCTGCGCCACGTAGCGCAGCGAGAAGTCGTTGGCGTACAGGCTGTAGAACAGGCAGCCAAAGGCCAGCGTGCAGAACATGAACTGGCCGGCGGCGGCCGGGCGCGCCAGCGCCATCCAGCGCGTATCGCCGCGCTGCGCGCCTGCCAGCGGCAGGCTGCCCTGCAGCGCCGCCAGCAGCAGGGCCAGCACCAGCGCGAAGTTGCCAGCCTCGCCGATCATGGCTGGCCTTTCAGCGAGGCCGGCGCGCGGCCTTGTTCCAGCGCATGCGCCGCTTCGGCCGGCATGTAGTTCTCATCGTGCTTGGCGAGCACTTCCTGCGCCAGGAACAGCGCTCCCTCGCCCAGCCGGCCCTGTACCACGGCGCCCTTGCCTTCCTTGAACAGGTCGGGCAGGGTGCCCTTGTAGTGCACCGGCACCTTCTGCACATTGTCGGTAATGGCAAAGCTGACGGTCAGACCGTCCGCCAGGCGCCGCACGCTGCCTTCTTCAACCAGTCCGCCCACGCGGAAGATGCCCTGGCGCGGCGCGCTGCCCGCCGCCACCTGGGACGGCGTGAAGAAGAACACCAGGTTATCGTTGAAGGCGTTCAGCACCAGGGCCACGGCAACGCCGCAGGCGGCCAGGCTGGCGCTGATCAGGGCAAGACGCTGGTGGCGCGGTTTCATGGCGCCTCCTGTCGCGCCAGTTGTTCGCGCCGGCGCAGCGCCAGAATTTCCAGCGCCATCGAGGCAAACACCACGCCAAACGATCCCCATACATAGGTGGCGTAGCCGCCCATGGCCAGGAAGTCTTGCAAGCTATTCCAGTTCATACATTCCTCCTGCGCAGCCACGCGGCGCTGCCGTGCCGTTCCAGCACGATGCAGCGCGCGCGTCGCAGCGCGACAGCAATCCCGTAGCACCAGAACGCGGCCACCATCAGCAGCATGGCCGTGAACATGTCGGGCGCCATGGTCGGCGCCTTGCCCAGGGTGATGGACGGCCCCTGGTGCAACGTGTTCCACCAGTAGACCGAAAAATAGATGATGGGGATGTTGACCGCGCCGACGATCGCCAGCAGGGCGGCGGCGCGGTCGGCGCGGCGCGGGTCGGCGATCGAGGCGTGCAGTCCCATGAAACCAAGGTAGAGGAACAGCAGGATCAGTTCGGACGTCAGGCGCGCATCCCACACCCACCATGCGCCCCAGGTCGGCTTGCCCCACAGGGCGCCCGTCCACAGGGCAAGGAAGGTGAACAGCGCGCCGGTCGGCGCCAGCGCACTGGCCATGATGGAGGAAACGCCCGTGTGGTAGGCCAGGCCGACGGCCGCCCAGCCGGCCATGGCGAGATAGATCAGCATCGACATCCAGGCGGCAGGCACGTGGACGAAGATGATGCGGTACGCGTCGCCCTGCTGGAAGTCGGTGGGCGCGAACAGCATGCCAAGGGCCAGTCCGGCCAGTCCGGTCAGCACGCCCAGCGCGGTAAACCATGGGATCAGGCGCCCGGCCAGGTGATAGAAGTTGCGTGGAGAGGCAAAGGCAAACACCGACATGCGACGGCGCGCGCCGTTTGCGGTGGAGGAATACGGTTGATTCATGTAATGAACTCCGTCCTACTCGTGAGCGATTCGCAGGGCCGCGGCGCTGGCCCAAGGGGCGGCAGCCAGCGATGCGGCCAGCAGGGCGCCGAGCAGCATCAGGTGGGGCGTGCTGCCGGTGCCATCGCCAACCGCGACGACCGCCGAGCTACCGAGAATCAGTAAAGGAATATACAAGGGCATCAGGATCAATGCAACCAGCACGCTGCCGCCGCGCGCGCCCAGCGCCAGGGCCGCGCCAATGCTGCCCAGCAGGCTTAACACCGGCGTGCCAAGCAGAAGGCCGCACCACAGCACGGCCAGCGCTTCCGCGTCCAGGCCGTACTGCAGCGACACCAGTGGCGCCAATAACAGCAGCGGCACGCCGGAGGTCAGCCAGTGCGCCAGCACCTTGGCCAGCACCAGCGCTTCCAGCGGCTGCGACGACAGCAGCAGTTGCTCCAGCGAGCCGTCGGCATGGTCGTCGGCGAACAGGCGCTGCAGGCCGAGCAGGGACGCCAGCAGCGCCGCCACCCACACGATGCCCGGCGCCACGGAGCGCAGCAGCTTCGTGTCGGGACCGATCGCCAGCGGGAACAGCGTGGTGGTGACCAGGAAGAAGGCGAGCGGCATCAGCGCGTCGCTGCGCCGGCGCATGGCCAGCAGCAGATCGCGCCGCAGCAGCTGGCCGGCGGCGTTCAGCATGCCGCGCCCAGCTGCAATTGCCGCACGTCGGGCAAGGCTGGTTCCTGGTGCGTGGTCAGCACCAGCATGCCGCCGCGCGCGCAGTGCGCCTGCAGCATCCGGCCCACCTGCGCCGCCCCCGCCTGGTCCAGCGCCGCCAGCGGTTCGTCGAGAATCCACAGGGGACGCTGTGGCTGCAGCAGCAGCCGCGCCAGGGCGGCGCGCTTGCGCTGGCCCTGCGACAGCAGGCGCACCGGGCGATGCGCTTCCGCCGCCAGGCCGATTTGCGCCAACGCGTCTTGTGCCTCGGCGCGCGTGCAGCGTGCGCCAGGCAGGCCGCCCAGCGCCAGGTTTTCCCACGCCAGCAGGTCGGGCTTCAGGCCGTCCGCATGGCCGATGTGGAGCAGGTCCGCGTGGTACTGCGCGCGCGCGGCCAGGATAGGGCGGCCTTGCCAGTGTACGGCGCCGCGATCGGGGCGGCTCAAGCCGCACAGCATGCGCAGGAGCGTGGTCTTGCCGCTGCCATTGCGGCCCTGGACCCAGATGGCCTCTCCGGCTTGCAGCGTGAAACTGACGCCCGCGAACAAGGTACTGCGGCCGCGGCGGCAGGTCAGCTGCTGGCAGTTCAATTCCATTAATCCCCCTTCATCGAAGTGGTCACATGGTAGCACCGGGATATTCGCTTGCCGGGCCTGGTTTGGCGAATCTATAATCTAGATCATGTTTCCCCGCAATTTTGCCGCCTTGCTGGCCCTCTGCCAGCTTGCCGTGACAACTCCCTCGTTTGCCGCAGAAAGCAAAGCGTCCGAACGCCGCACCCTTGGCACCCATGTGGCCCGCCAGGCGCTGGCGCTCGACCTCGATGGCCGGCTGGACGATGCCGCCTGGAGCCGCGCGCCGACCAACGCGCGCTTCTTCCAATACCAGCCGGAGGACGGCCGCGAGGCGCCGGAACACTTGCGCACGACGGTGCAAGTGCTGGTGGACCAGGACGCGCTGGTGTTCGGCGTGCGCGCCTGGAACGGCGACCCGAAGACCTTGAACGGCACGCTGGCCCGGCGCGACAAGGTCGACCGCGACCAGGACTTCATCGGCATCTGGATCGACCCCAGCGGCCATGGCCGCTCGGCGCAGTTCGTCCGCGTCAACGTGGCCGGCGTGCTGAGCGACGGCATCTACCGCGCCGACGAGGACGAGGACGACCTGGGGCCGGACTACCCCGTGGAAAGCGCCGTGCACCTGCTGCCCGACGGTTATTCGATGGAGATCCGCTGGCCGCTGTCGAGCCTACGCTTCCCCTACGGCGAAGGCAAGCCCTGGCGCGTGATGGTGGAGCGCAGCGTGCCGCATGCCGACGGCATGCTGCTGCTTAGCGCCCCGCTGAAGAAGGAATCGCTGCACTTCATCGCCGAGATGGAGGAACTGGACGGCGTGACGCAAGTGCTGCCGGCGGTGCAGGACAAGCCGACCTGGGAGCTGCGCCCCGAAGTGACGCACCGCATCCGCGACGACTACGGCCAGAGCGGCAGCCAGACCAGCGTCGGCCTGGACATCAGCGCCCGCCCGCGCGCGGACTGGGTCTTCAACGCCACCCTCAACCCCGACTTCTCCCAGGTGGAGATCGACGCACCCACCAGCAGCACCAGCCAGATCGCCCTCAGCCTGCCCGAGAAGCGCCCCTTCTTCCTGGAAAGCGCGGACGTGCTGGGCATGCGCTTGCCTGCGTTTTACTCGCGCACCATCGCCGAACCGCGCTGGGGCATGCGGGCCACCTGGCGCGGCGCCGGAGCCGACGCCACGGCCCTGAGCCTGAGCGACCGCGCGGGCGGCATCGTGATGCGCGGCTCGCCCTACGCCACGCAGGAGAACGTGAACGCCGGCGACAGCACGGCCACGCTCCTGCGCGCGCGCAGCCACGGCGCGGAAGCGGTGGCCGGGGCCTTCCTGTCCGACCGCGACTACGGCAAGGGCCGCGGACGCAATACGGTGCTCGGCGTGGACGGACAATGGCGCCTGCCCGCCAGCGGCGCCGGCAATACGCAGCTGGCCTGGACCGCGATGGCGTCGCGCACCAGCGCGCAGTTCGACGCCGACGGCCACGCCCAGGCCAGCGCGGCGCGCAACAGCGGCTACGGCTATGGCAGGCTCAATTACAGCTCGGACGAATGGTTCAATGAAGCCGAAGTGGAAATCATCGGCAGCCACTTCGCCAACGACAACGGCTTCGTGCCGCAGGCCGGCATCATCAAGGGCGAAGTGGAACTGAACCGCCGCATGGGCGCGCGCGACCTCGGGTTGTTCCAGGCCTACGAAACCGAACTGCACCTGGGCCTGTACGAGATCCGCACGCTGAAGCAGGAGACCGTACAGCGTTGGGTGCGTCCAGGCGTATGGTTCTTCGCCGGGCGCCAGACCCGCTACTGGATCGAAGCCGGCATCGACCGCCAGCGCGGACGCAGCGGCGGCACGCTGCACCGCACCCCGGCCACCCACATGGGCATTGAAAGTTCGCCCTGGCCGTGGTTCGTCAAGCTGAAAGGCGAGCTCACGCTGGGCCGCCAGCTCGACACCGAGGCCGATGCCGTCGGACGCGGCGGCAACCTGGAACTGGAAGCGAACCTGCGCTTCCCGCTGCCCGGCGGCTGGAGCCTGGAATCGGACCACCGCTGGAACCGCGCGTGGGTCAAGCATGAGCGGCTGCAGGACTTCAGCGACGGCGGCTGGCGCTGGGTCGGCACGCTGCACGCCACGCCGAAGGATGCCCTGCGCGTGATCGTGCAAAACACGAGCGCGCAGCGCCAGGACCTGGCGCCGCAGCTGCTCGAACCGTGGAGCGAACGCTACCGCCACCGCTCCCTGCTGTACAAGCGCACCACGCGCCACGACCGCATTGTCTCGCTCGGCGCCACGACCGACGCCAACGGCGCACTGCCCGGCGCCAGCAAAGGCCTGACCCTCAAGGTCCAGTGGGGCATCTAAAGTTCGGGGTCAGCTCTGTCAATCGGACAAACGTGTCGCGGCCCTTGCGGGCCGGCGACACGTTTGTCCGATTGACAGAGCTGACCCCGAATCTACGTCGGTGGTCTTTTAGAAGTTGCGGGTGAGGCTCACGGCCAGGCTGCGGCCGCGGCCGGCGAAGTACGATTCGGGCGTCTTGTAGCTGGCCGACTGCGGGTAGTAGCCGACGTATTGTCGATCGGTCAGGTTTTCGATGCCGATGCCGACCTTGCCCCATGGGCTGTCATAGCTGCCGGCCAGGTCCACCAGCGTGTAGCCGTTGAAGTGCTCTTCCAGGATGGCGCTGCCGGCGGTGCGGCCGATGTTGATGTCGCGGTCGGCCAGGCGGGTCGCCTGCAGGCGCAGGGTGGCCTTCGGCAGGAATTGCCAGTTGGCGCCGGCTACCAGCTTGTCCGGGCCCTGGGAGCGGGCGCCCAGCGCGACGTCCATCGGGGCGCCGGCGGTGGTGGCGGTCTTGCCCATGGTGCGGGCGAAGGAGCCGAAGGCCGACAACTGCTGCGAGGCGCGCAGTTCGCCGGACACTTCCCAGCCGCGCACGGTGGTGGGCACGCGGTCGAGCTGGCCGATGCCGGCCGCGTTGATGCGCAGGGCGGTGCCGAGCTTGGAGCGCGAATCGTAGAACGAGGCGCCCACGTTGCCCATGCTGCCGCGCCAGTTGACGCCGATCTCGTTGTTGCGGGTGATCACCGGCTCCATGTCGAACAGCTTGTCGACCGACTGGTTCGGCTTGTTCACGGCGCGCAGCACCAGTCCTACGTCCGGCAGGCCGAAGCCTTCGGCGCTGGAGACGAAGGCCGACCAGTTCGGGCTGAAGCGCCAGACCGCGCCGATGTTCTTCACATTCTTGGCGAAGGAGCGTTCGCCGCCCTGCACCAGGCGGCTGCCGTAGGCGGCCAGCGTGGTGTAGGTGGCAACGTTGAGCTTGGCGTCCTCATGGCGCAGGCCGCCGCGCACGGTCAGCGGGCCGATCTCGTATTCGAGTTGGCTGAACGGGGCGATGGACGTGAAGTCCAGGGTCGGCACCCAGGTGCGGCCGGTGCCGGCCAGCCATTGCTTGGTGCGGTCGCGCAGGTAGTCCAGGCCGGCGGTGAATTCCAGGCCCTTGATCAGGAGATCCGGGCGCACGTAGGTCAGCTTGGCGCCGTACTTGTCGGCCACCACTTCGGACTGGTCGTACAGGGTGCCGCGCGGGGCGATCGTCACATCCTGGAAGGTGGCGGTATTGGTGGCGCCGTACAGCGAAGCGAAGTCCTGCTTGAACAGTTGCGCAGTGAAGGCGCCGCCCAGCACGTCGCTGTGGCGGTATTCCAGGCTGCTGGTTTCGACCTTGTTGCGCGGTGGCGCGCCCGGCGGGGTGCCCGGGGTGGAGCTGGTCGGGGTGCCAGTGGCGAAGTTGGCGTTGACTTGCTTGTAGTCGCCGTCGCCTTCCATGCGGAAGCGGTTGACGGTCAGTTGCAGGCGCTGGTCGCCAAAGTTCTTGCCGAGCTTGAGGAACAGGTCGGTGCCTTCGGAATCCATGGTGTCGCCCTGCACGCTTTCGATGCCGAGCGGACGGCCCCGGCCGTCATAGCCCAGGCCGCGCTGCTGGATGCTGCCGAAGGCCAGCAGGTCGAAGTCGCCGGACTTGTGCTGCAGGGTGTAGCCGGTTTTCCAGTCCAGGCTGTCGTGCCGCAGCTGCGACGCCAGGCGCACGTTCACCGCATGGGTGGTGCCGTCGCCCTTGGGCGACTTGGTGATGTAGTTGACGATGCCGCCGGTGGCGCCCATGCCCTGCATGGCGGAGGCGCCGTTGATCACTTCCACGCGCTCGATGATGGCGGTGTCGGCCACGTAGCCTTCGCGCATGCCGGCGCGCAGCGGGTTCGATTGCGGGACGCCGTCCAGCAGGATCAGGGTCTGGCGGCCGCGCAGCGATTCGCCGGTCGAGGTCATTTTCTGGCGGCTCGG
>JAJTCO010000074.1 GCA_021323265.1 Pseudoduganella sp.
CGCCGATGATAGTGCTGCAACCAGTGTGAAAGTAGGTTATCGTCAGGCTCTTATTAGAAAAGCCCGCTAACGTGTGTTAGCGGGCTTTTTGCTTTTCTGAACCCGGTAAACCAGGGTCTGACCCAGAGGGACTCGGCGTCCCCGTCAGACCCAGTCAGCGCCACCGCTGGTGGTGCGGGTGTGCGTTGTTGATCTTCGTTGAACGTCAAAGGCGTTACACCCCGCCCCGAACGGCCGAACAGACGAGGGTCTGACCCTGAGGGTCAGACCCTGGTTTACCGGGTTTTTGCCCAGGCATAAGATCACAAGCCACCTTGCTTTCGAAAGTCCCGTTCTCGGCTTGCCGGATTTCCGGCTTCACCGATCCTGACGTTCCTCACGCGCGTACTTGCGCCAGATCGCGGCCAGCCTTCCCGTCTCCTCCATTCGCAGCAATTCATCATCGACCAGCGAGCGCAATTCCTGCGCATGTTCGTAGCGGCGCGAGATGCCAAGGTAGAAGGCGGTCGGCCGCAACCCCGGCACGCGCTCGCCCGCCAGTTCCGGGTCGGCCAGATAATCCTTGCCGATGGCTGCAAAGCCCGCCATCACTTCATGCTTCTCGAGGAACAGGGCGCAGCGGCCGGCGTGCACCTTGGCGATCAATGCACTGAAGTCGCGCGCACCCTGGTCCACTTCGCTGGCTGCCAGTCCGTAATTGAGGTAGTTGTAGCCGTGGATGCCGCACACGCGGTAGTTGTGCAGGTCCGCCGGCGACTTGATCTTCATGCCTTTTGGATGCTGTCGGCGCGAGTAGTAGTAATACGTGTTGGTCGTGTAGTAGGCCCGCGTCATCAGGAAGTTCTGCATGCGCTCGGGGTTGTACGAGAGATTGAGCACCATCTGGTACTGTTTGCCGAGACTGGCGACCGCCTGGCACCGCGGCCACGGCAGCAGCGTCAAACTTGAGCGGATGCCATGGCGGGTGAAGATTTCGTTGATCACGTCGACGGCATAGCCGGTCAATTTGCCCGGCGTTCCATCGCTCGCGCGCTGCCGGTAGACATAAGGTGGCCATTCGTTCTCATCTTCACAAATGGCGACCTGGTTGACGCTGGCGCACGCGGGACCCATGGTGGCAAGGCCACCTGCCAGGAGGATGCGCGGCAACCATGCGTGCGTCATAAGGTCCCTTCTTAGTGCTTGAAGCCGATGCTGATGAAGATTTCGCGCGGCGCTCCGGTGAGCATGGTCGGGAATGAGCCTCCTGGATCGGCGGCGACAAACTGGTTGGAGCCGATCGTGGAGAAGTAGCGTTTGTTAAACAGGTTCCCGACTTGCATCTGGATTTGCCATGCCTGCCAGCGGTAGCCGCCCGACAGGTTCCATATCGTGAACGACGATACGCGGCCATCATTGGTGTAGCTATAGTAGCGGGAACCGGTGTATTTTCCCGCCAGCCGCGCGAACCACACCTTGTCATCATACGCCGCCTCGGTGTGCCACATCAGGCGCGGCGAATCGACAACGCGCTTGCCGGCGACCGGCACCAGTTGTCCGCCATCGCGATAGTCCGATCGGTAGCGGGCGTCGTTGAAAGTCATGGAGTTGAACCAGCTCCAGTGGCGGCGAGGTGTCCATTGCAAGGCGGCTTCCAGGCCGCGCGCGGAAACACGGCCGACATTGACTACCGTATTGGGGCAGCCGACTACCCCGGCGCAGGTGGCGACGCTGAGCAGTCGGTTGCGAAAACTGGTGGCATACAGTCCAAGCGATGCGGCGGCACCGCCGCGCTGGAGGCGCAGGCCGGCATCGGCGGTGACGGAAGTTTCCGGACGCAGCTTGCTGCCGCCAAGGTCAAATGCTTCCTGGCTTTGCGAAAACTGTCCGTAGACGCCGGCCTCGAAGGCGCGCATGTTCTTTGCCAGGGAGGCGAAGAGGTCCAGTTCCCGATTCACGTCGAACACCAGGCCCAATTGCGGCAGCAGTGCCTTTTTCGCTTTCAGCGTTCCGGCGGCCCGCGCTGCGTTCATGCTGGCGGCTTGGATTGTCACGTTGGGATGCTTGGCGCCGGCCACCACCAGCAAGCGTTCGTCGAGAAATCGCATCGAGTCCTGCACATGCAGCTGCAAGGTGTCGACGTCGAAGCGCTGCGAAAAGGAGGTGAGGAAGGGGTTGTCCAGGAAACGGTTGGTATCCTCCGGCCCGGTCGCGGGATAGTAGCGGCGCGCCAGGTCATGTACGTTGTGCTCGAGCCAGATGCCGCCGCGCAGGGTGTGAGCGCCTGCCACGCGCGTCGCCTCGGCCAGGACGCCGCGCCGGTTGATGGCGTACTCCGTGGTGCGGATCGACACCGGGTCTTGTGCAGATGTTGGCGTATAGGGCGTGTACCAATGCCCCTGGCCGCGGTTGCGATGGTAGTAGGCAGTCGTGCTGGCGCTCCAGTCGGAGTGCTCCGGCTCATAGCTCGCGCGTGCGTAGGCCAGGTGGTCGCGGCGCAGTCCGCGCGCTGCGTAATAGCCGTCGTCCAGGTTGTTGACGTTCCCGCTGAAGATGCCACGCGCGGCAAGCACGGCGCGCTCCCAGTCGGGCGCATAGTTGTCCCACATCCAGCCAAGGCGGCGCTGCATGTCCGGCGAAAGGTCCTGGTAGTCTGTCTCCGCCCGATGGGCGACGTTGTAGAAGGCGCGTACGCTGAGCGCTCCGCTGCGCTTCAGGTATTTGGCGTTGAACTGCTGTAGGTCCTGCGGTCCGCTGCCTTTCCATTTTTCCGCGTGCTGCCGCACGTAGCTGGCGTACCAGCCGTCCCCGCTGTCATAGCGCAGGAAAGTGCGCCGTGTGTGATGGCTCCCCGCCGCCAGCCCCGCGCTGGCGCCACGCTGGCCGGACGGATCGGCGGAGAAAAATTGCACGGTGCCGCCCAGGTTGCTGGTGGAGGCGGTGCCCACCGCGCCGCTGCCTTGCGACAGCTCGACCTGGCGCAAGTTCTCCGGCGTGATGGCACGGCTGATGTGCAGCCCGTTGTTATTCCCATAGCTCATATTCCCGAGCGGGATGCCATCCAGGGTGAAACCGAGCTGCCCCTGGCTGAAACCGCGTATGCCGAAGCGGGTCGACCATTCATAGGCGGCGAAGGCGTCGGCCGCCTGAAAGCTGACGCCCGGCAGTTTTTCCAGGGTCTTGAGCGGGCTGGCGCCTGGCAGCGCCGCAGCCAGGTCTTCCCGGGTGATGTTCTGCACCTGCCGCGCCTGCCCCTGGCCCAGGATGCGCACGGCGGTGATGGGTGCGGATTCCTGCGCCAGCACGGGGCAGGCGGCCAGCAGCGCACTACATGCAAGGACTTTCATGGGAGCACCCGTCAGCAAACGCTTCCGTAAAATTATGCTCCCATCCAAGTAACATTTGTTATGAAAGTGCCATACTGTTGCTGAAAGACGCCAGCTGTTGCCGTAGACCTACTGTGGCCGGTATGTCACCTTCAGGTTGTAGGTCGAGGCGGTGTAGCCATTCAGCATGACATACACGTCACCGTTTGCCGTGACGCTCGTGCTGCACGTCTCGCTCGCGGAAGACCCGTCCGACTTGCAGCTGTAGCTGGTGGTGGTCGGAACGGCGCCCTTGCGCACGTACAGGTCGACGTCGCCGGTGCCTGTAGTCTCGGCCTTGAAGGTCCCCACTCCGGCCTTGAATGGACCGAAGGTCTTCTTTTGGCCCAGCGTGAGGCTGCCGCTGAAGGTTTCGACGGTGTCCGTCACACCCGGGCCATCGCTCCCCAGTTCCACCGCATAGGCCGCCGCCAGCTTGGCGAATTTCAGCGCATGGTCGGCCTGGTTGCCCATGTTGGCGTAGGTGTCGTTCGCGGTATGGATGTGCGGATTGTCCTGGCCATCGAGCGTCTCGAACGGGAAGGATGCCGGGAAGCCCTGGTTGTGCCAGGAAGCGTGGTCCGAACATGCGTAGCCGCAGGCGCTGTAGCCGACCGTGATGCTTGGCGTATAGGTCGTGATCAGCGAGGCGAGGAAGGCATTTTGCTGGCTGTCCGTGTAGTCGGTATAGATCCAGATGTCCTTGGCCGAGCCGCGGTAGTTGGTCATGTCCAGCTGCAGTGCCCCGACCACGTTCACATTGTTCGCCTTGAAGTTGGCGGCGATGTCTTTCGAGCCGCGCAGGCCCACTTCCTCCGCCGCGTAGCCCATGAACTTGATGGTGCGGCGCGGCTTGTACCCGGAGGCGATCATCGCCCTAGCTGCCTCGGTCAGGCTGGCGATGCCGGAAGCGTCGTCGTCCGCGCCGGGCGAGCGGGAAGTTTCGCCGTTGCCGCTCATATTGATCGAGTCCAGGTGGCCGCCGATGACGATCACTTCGGATGCGTTGTCGGTGCCGTTGATGGTCATGATGACCGACTTCTGGTTGTAGCCGACGTGCGAGAACTGCGTCACGCTGATATCGCTGCGGCCCGCCGCCATCGATGTCCACTTTTGCGCCAGCCAGTTGGATGCGTTGGCGCCATTGGTGGTCAGGTAATAGCGGTTCGCAAACGATGACAGGTCGATGATGGTCTGCGCGATGTTCGACGCCTGCAGCAGCGGCAACACGGGTGTCACTTCGCTCGAGTTATCGATCGCATAGGTCGGGCGGCTGGCTGCCAGCGTCATCGGTTCGGACACCTTGGCGAGCGCCTTGCGGCCTTCCTCTTCACTGGCGTGGGCGATGAAGCCGCCGCAGCGCTTCAAGTCCTTGTGGATGGCGGCCGACAGCTTGAGCATGGCTTGCTCGTCGACCTGAACCAGGTGCACCTTTTCCTTGCCACTGCCTTGCTTGCTCATCTTCGATACCGTCTGCGGTACGGCTTCGCGCAGCTTGCTGTAGGCGGCGTCGCCCACCGTGATCCAGGTTGCGGGTGCGGCATGTACTGCGCTGGCGGCAAAGAGTCCTGCGGCCAGTAATACCGGGGTAAAGCTCTTCATGTCTGCTCCTTTGCGCAAAAAAAAATGCACCCGGGGCGGGTGCATTTGTCAAAAATCTTAGCAGATTGTTTGCCCCGCACGATTGTGTGCAGATTTGATTTTCCTCAAATGTCGCGCAAACGCCGCGCCCATCATGGATACGTAGCGCTACCCAAGGGAGGACGATCATGAAAGCATGCCTGCTGGCCGCGCTCGCGGCCGTAACCCTGACCGGCTGCAGTGGCGAGGGCGGCAATGGCGATTTGCCGCGACCGCAATTCGCCGCCGAGGTCACACGTACGAGCTATGGCGTCGTGCACGTGGCGGCCGACGATTTCTCCGGCGTGGGCTACGGCCTGGCTTACGCTTATGCCCAGGACAATATCTGCATGCTGGCCGATAGTTTCCTGACCGTCCGCGGCGAGCGGTCGCGCTACTTCGGACCCGATGCCCGCGCCACCAAGCCCGCGCAGGGCGAGTATGGCGCCGCGATTGACTTCATGGACTTGCGCAACGAGGACAGCGACTTCTTTTTCAAAGGCTACCTCGACCTCGAGCAGCTACGCGCTGGCTATGCCGCAGGGTCGGGCGAGGTGCAGCAATTGCTGCGCGGGTATGCGGCGGGCTATAACCGCTATTTGAAGGAGCACGGTGCCCAATTGCCGGAGGCCTGCAAGGATGCCGCGTGGGTGAAGCCGATCGGCGAGGATGATGTGATGCTGCTCATCGCGGAGAAGGCCCTGCATGCGAGCGGTGAGGTGTTCGCTGCCGAAATCGTCGCCGCCGCGCGCGACACGAGCGATAGCGTGCCGCTGGCGTTAGACGCTGGCCCGCTTGATGCGCCACCGGCCTTGCCGTATCCGTCGCGCGGTCCCGGCAGGATGGCCAGCAACGCACTGGCAATCGGCAAGGCCGCGAGCAGCAACGGTCGCGGCATTTTGCTCGGCAACCCGCACTATCCCTGGACCAGCACCGACCGCTTCTACCAGCTGCACATCACTGTACCGGGCAGCTACGACGTGATGGGCGTGAGCCTGGGCGGCTTGCCGCTGGTGGTGATCGGCTTCAACAAGGACGTCGCGTGGACCCATACCGTGACCAAGGCGGTGCACTTCACCACCTTTCGCCTGCCGCGCGATGGCGCGGACCCGATGCGCTACCTGATCGACGGCGTGCCGCATCGCCTGCAGGTGCGCAACGTGGCAGTCGACATATTGCAGCCGGACGGCAGCCTGCGGCAGAAGCGCAAGGCCTTCTACTTCAGCAAGCTGGGGGCAGTCATGGCGATGCCGGGCGCGCCGCACGGGCAGGGCCACCTGCTGGTGCTGGGCGACCCGAACCGCCACAACACGCGCCTGATGGAGCAATGGATTGCCATTGGCCGTTCCGCCAGCGTGCAGGAGCTGAAGCGGCAGCTGGACCGGGTGATCGGCCTGCCGTGGGTGAATACCGTGGCCGCCGACCGTGCGGGCGGCGTGCTGTATGCCGATGCCAGCGTCGTGCCGCACCAGGCACCCGATAAGTTCGGCAATGGCTGCCTGCTGCTGGAGTCATTGCTGCTGTTCGACGGGGCCAAGTCCGCCTGCCACTGGGGGCGCGACGATGGCGCCCCGGAGGGCATTTTCGGCGCCAGCAACGCGCCCGCCCTGATCCGCGACGATTACGTCGCCAACTCCAACGACGGCTACTGGTTGACGAACGCGCGCCATCCCTTGCTGGGTCCCCAGCCGCGCGGCTATTCGCCGTTGTATGGGCCGGTCGGCGTGCCCCAGCACCTGCGCACGCGCAGCGGCTTCATCGGCATCGAAGACATGCTCGCGCGGCGCAGCCGCGTCGGGCCGGACGACGTGCAGGCACTGCTGTTTGCCAACCGCGTGCTGGCGGCGGACCTGGTGCTGCCGGAACTGCTGCCAGCATGCATGGCCAGCGCCGACGCGCAACTGCGGCGCGCCTGCGGCGCATTGGCCAACTGGGACCGCAAGGCGGAACTGGAAAGCCGCGGCGCGGTACTGTTCCGCGAATTCTGGAACAGCGCAGCGCATGTGCCGGACCGGTGGGCGCAGGCCTTCGACGCTGCCGATCCCCTGCATTCGCCGCGCGGCGTGGCGCCGGCCGCCATCCCCGCCATGCTGGTGGCGCTGAAGGAGGCGGCCCAGCGCCTGCAGCAGCTTGGCATTCCGTTCGACGCGCGCCTGGGCGACTACCAGTTCGAACCGCGCAACGGCCAGCGTTTTCCCATCCACGGCGCCATCGGCGATATCGATGGCAGCTACAACTCGATCCACATGGCAGCAGCGCTGGAGCCGTCCGGCTACCAGGGCGTTGCCTGGGGCACGAGCTATATCCACCTCGTGAGTTTCGACGATGCCGGGCCGCAGGCACGCGGCCTGCTGGTGTATGGCCAGTCGACCGATCCGCGCTCGCCGCACTATGCCGACCAGTTGCCCCTGTACGCCGAGAAGCGTGTGCCACTGCTGCCCTTCACGCCGGCAGCCATGGCCGCCGACCCGGCACGCCACGTGCAGCGCTTGCGCGAGTAGCCAAGTGTCTTTTTGGCATGCTTGTCCAGTTTGCAATTGCGCACGGCGGGCTTGCCAGCCATCTGGTGCGGGCATACGATTGGGTGCATGAGCCTATCGCCCAGCCAGCCGCCGACATTGCTCTTCATCGAGGGAGACTTGACCATCCGGCGCGTCCAGGAAATGAAGGACCTGATCCTGGCGCGCCTGGCGCAGTCGCAAGCGCTGGAAGTGGACCTGGCGGGCGTCACCGAGATCGATACGGCTGGCGTTCAGTTGCTGTTGATGGCGCGGCGCGCGGCGCAGGCCAGCAAGAAGGAGTTGCGGCTGGTGGCGCACAGTCCTGCCGTCAGTGCGCTGTTCGACCTGCTGCGCATACATTAAGAAGGCATGCCCATGGACCTGGACGAAGGCTTGCAGGCATTTGTCACCGAGGCGGGGGAGCTGCTGGCTGAAATAGAGGCTGCGTTGCTGCATCTGGGCGACCCGGCGGCGCGCGACGAAGCCGTCCATGCGATTTTCCGCGCGGTCCATACGATCAAGGGCACCGCCGGGCTGTTCTCGCTGGAATACATCGTGCTGTTCACGCACGCGCTGGAAAGCGTGCTGGAAGAAGTGCGCGACGGCGCGCAGCCATTGGACGAGGATCTCGTGGCGCTGCTGCTCGCTTGCTCCGACCAGATCGGTGCCATGGTGCGCGACGTCGAACAGGGCGGGCAGGGCGAGCTTGGCGAGCGTTGCCGCCCACAGCTGGAGGCGCTGCACGCCTACCTGGCACCCACGCCCGGGCTGGCGGACCTGCTGCCGGACAGCAGTCTGGCGTCATTGGGCACCGTAGCGGATGCGGGCCGCTGGCTGATATCGCTGGAATTCGGCCAGGACGTGTTCCGGCAAGGCATGGACCCCGCCGCGTTCATCGCCTACCTGGGCCGCCTGGGGCGCATCGTGGCGCTGGCCACCGTCGATGAAGGAATCCCGCCGCCGGCGCAGATGGACCCGCGCAGCTGCTACCTGGGATTCGCCATCGTGCTGGAAACGGCTGCCGGCGCCGACGAGATCACCAAGGTGTTTGAGTTCCTGCACGAGGAGTGCAAGTTGCGCCTGCTGCCGCCGGGCAGCAGCGAGGCCGATTACCAGCGCCTGGCCGACGCGCTGCCCCTGCATGGGGCAGCGATCGCCAGCGTCCTGGCGGAGGGAGGCTTGGGCAGCATCGTGCGTAAGGCAGCGCCGCCGGTCGCGTCGCTGCCCGACGCGAATACGCCTGGGACACTGGGCGGCCGTGCTGCCGAGAGCCGCACCATCCGCGTCGATGCCGACCGCCTTGGCCAGTTGATCAACCTGGTCGGGGAACTGATCACCGCCAGCGCGCGCACGCAGATGCTGGCCGCCCGTTTCAAGGACGTCGACCTGCGCGACAGCGCCTCCGCGCTGGGCGACCTGGTGGAGCAGGTGCGCGACAGCGCCCTGCAACTGCGCATGGTGAAGATCGGCGCCACCTTCAACCGCTTCCAGCGGGTGGTGCACGATGTGGCACGCGAGATCGGCAAGGACATCCGCCTGGTGCTGGGCGGGGAGGACGTGGAACTGGACAAGACCCTGGTCGAGCGCATCGGCGAGCCGTTGACCCACCTGGTGCGCAACGCCATCGACCATGGCATCGAGCCGGCCGAGGTGCGCCGCCAGCGCGGCAAGCCCGAACAAGGCACCGTGTCGCTCAACGCCTACCATGACTCGGGCAGCATCATGATCGAAGTCGGCGACGATGGCGGTGGCCTGCAGCGCGAACGCATCATTGCCTGCGCCATCGAGCGCGGGCTGCTGGACCCGGAACACAAGCCGGGCGACAACGAATTGTTCGCGCTGCTGTTCGAACCCGGCTTCTCGACGGCCGGACAGGTGACCAGCCTGTCGGGCCGCGGCGTCGGGATGGACGTGGTGAAGCGCCATATCGAAGCGCTGCGCGGCAGCATTTCCATTCAGAGCGAAGCCGGGCGTGGCACCACGGTCCGCGTGCGCCTGCCGCTCACCCTGGCGATCATGGATTGCATGCTTGTAACAGCGGGCGCTTCGCGCTTCGCCGTCCCGCTCGACACCATCGAAGAATGCGTGGAGTATGCGCGCGAGGACAAGCGAGACTTCGTCGACCTGCGCGGTGAGGTACTGCCGACAGTGGCGCTGCGCACCCTGTTCCGCTTGCAAGGCAGCGCGCCGCGCCGAGAGAGCGTGCTGGTGGTGCGTCATGCCGGCCAGCGCGTTGGCCTGGTGGTCGATGGTCTGCAGGGCCAGTGCCAGGCAGTCATCAAGCCGCTTGGTCCGGTGTTCAGCGGCGTGCACTGCCTGAGCGGATCGACGGTGCTGGGCGGTGGCGACGTGGCGTTGATCCTTGATGTACCGGCCTTGCTGAAGCAACTTCAGGCACGGCCGGCCGGAAGCCTGGCGGCGTAGGAGCGAGACAATGCAGCGACGATTCACTGTGGCGGTGCGGCTTGGACTGATGGTGACGGTGCTGGTACTGATGATGGCCGGCATCGGCTTTGCCGGGATGCTCGGCATGGAATACAGCAACGCGCGGCTGAAAACCACCTACGAGGACCGCACGGTGGCGCTGATTTACCTGAGCAAGGTGAATGAGTACATGCTGCGCACGCGCCATCGTATGGTGATGGCCGCCGCCGCCAGCACCGTGGCGGAGGCTGATGCGGCGCAGCAGGGCGACGCCATGCACCAGGAGCAGATCCGGAAAAACTGGAATGCCTATATGGCGACCACGCTCACGCCGGAAGAGCAGCAACTGGCCGCGCACTACACGGCCGCCTGGAACAGCTGGCAAGACATCCGCAGCGGTATCGTGCAAAAGGCGCGCGCCGGCAAGCATCGGGATGCGCTGGAAGCGGCACGCGGCGCCGATCAGCAGTTCCGTACCGTGCTGGCGGCCATGGACCGGCTGATTGCACTGCAGGAACGCGTGGCGCACGAAGAGTACGACCTGGCCGTCGCGCAAACGGCGGAAACGGTGCGCACCAATGCCTACCTGCTGGGCGGCGGGCTGCTGGCGGGCATCGTGCTGTCGCTCTGGGTGATACGCAACCTGCTACGGCAGCTCGGCGGAGAGCCCGATTACGCCGCCCATGTGGTGCAGGAGGTGGCGCAGGGCAACCTGACCGTGCAGATCGCCCTGAGGCATGGCGACAAGGACAGCTTGCTGGCGTCGATGAAGAACATGGTGGAAAGGCTGTCCAGCGTGACGTCGGAGGTGAGCAGTGGCGCGCTGGCGCTGGCTGCCGCGTCGGAGCAGGTCAGCGCCACGGCGCAGTCGCTGTCGCAGGCGGCCAGCGAGCAAGCGGCCAGCGTCGAGGAAACCAGCGCGTCGGTCGAGGAGATGAGCGCGTCGATCTCCCAGAACACCGACAATGCCCACGTGACCGACAGCATGGCGTCCAAGGCGGCCGCGGAGGCAGGGGAAAGCGGCACTGCCGTGCGCGGCACCGTGGCAGCGATGCGCGACATCGCGAAGAAGATCATGATCATCGACGACATCGCCTACCAGACCAACCTGCTGGCGCTGAACGCCGCCATCGAGGCGGCGCGCGCCGGCGAGCATGGCAAAGGGTTTGCCGTGGTGGCGGCGGAGGTGCGCAAGCTGGCCGAACGCAGCCAGGTGGCGGCGCAGGAGATCGGCGACCTGGCCAGCGGCAGCATGCAGACTGCAGAGCGAGCCGGCAGCCTGCTCGATGCGATGGTGCCCGCCATCGAGCAGACTTCGCGGCTGGTGCAGGAAATCACGGCCGCATCGGCCGAACAGGCGTCCGGCGTCAGCCAGATCAACATGGCCATGGGGCAGTTGAGCCAGGCCACGCAGCAGAATGCCGCCGGCGCGGAGGAGCTGGCATCGACGGCGGAGGAGATGAGCAGCCAGGCGGAGGAGTTGCAGCAGCTGGTGCGTTTCTTCCGCGTGGCGCGGGACGAGGGCACGCCACGCGGCGCGGAGCCGCCGCGCCAGTCCGGCCCGCGTCCAAGGGAGCGGCGGCTGGCGCGCGTACCGCCGCTCGATGAAAGCAACTTCACACGCTTCTAGGGCCCAGCATGGATGCCGAACATCAGTACCTGAGTTTCCGCCTGGGCGCAGAAGCGTTCGCGCTGGGCATACTTAGCGTGCGTGAGATCATTGAGTACGGTGGCGTGACCGATGTGCCGATGATGCCGCCCTGCGTCCGCGGCGTGATCAACCTGCGCGGCGCGGTGGTGCCGGTGCTGGACCTGGCCAGCCGCCTGGGGCGCGGCCTCAGCACGATCGGGCGGCGCAGCTGCATCGTGATCGTGGAAATGGGCGTGGCGCCGGAGCAGCAAGTGATTGGCCTGCTGGTCGATGGTGTGAACGCCGTGCTGGACATCGAGGCCGGCCAGATCGAACCGCCGCCCGGTTTCGGCGCCGGGCTGCGCAACGACTTCATCACGGGGATCGGCAAGGTGAACGGCAAGTTTGTTATCGTCATCAATCTCGAAACCGTATTGAACGTGCCGGAGATCGCGGCGATGGCGGGCGAGGGAGATCCATGCAATCCGTAACACCCCTGACAGACGGCGAGTTCGTGCAGTTCCAGCGCTTCATTCACGATGCGGCGGGTATTTTGCTGTCCGACGCAAAGAAACCGCTGGTGTCCGGCCGCCTTGCCAAGCGCCTGCACCAGCTGCAGTTTGCCAGTTACGGTTCCTACCTGCAGCTGATCGCCAGCGGCGCGGCGCCGGAAGAGCGACAGCTTGCAATCGACCTGCTGACCACCAACGAAACCTACTTCTTCCGCGAGGCCCGGCATTTCGAGCACTTGCGCAGTGTGCTGAAAGCGCGCGCCTCAGGCGCGCCGCCGTTCCGCGTGTGGAGTGCCGCTTGCTCGACAGGGGAGGAGCCCTACTCGATCGCCATGGTGCTGGCCGACATGCTGCCGGCGCAGGGCTGGGAAGTGCTGGCGTCGGACATCAGCGCGCGCGTGCTGGCAACAGCGCGCCTGGCGCATTATCCGATGGCGCGTGCCGCCCACGTTCCGCAAGATTACTTGCGGCGCTTCTGCCTGAAGGGCATCGACGTGGAGGAGGGCACCATGCTGGTCTCGCGCGCGCTGCGCGAATGCGTCGAGTTCGCGCAGATCAACCTGAACGCCGCGCGTCTGCCGCAGGTTGGCCGGTTCGATGCCATCTTCCTGCGCAACGTGCTGATCTACTTCGACATGGAGACGCGGCGTCGGGTGTTGCAGCGCGTACTGGAGTGCCTGCGCAGCGGCGGCCACCTCTACATCGGCCACGCGGAAACCCTGCACGACATGGGACTGGCGCTGCGCAGCGTGGCGCCCGCGGTCTATCGCAAGGAATGACATGCGGACCGGCGCCTCCATCGACGTCTACCTGCTGCCCGGCGAGTACTTCGTAGGCGACGCGCGCCACCGCATCAGCACCGTCCTGGGCTCGTGCGTGTCGATCACGCTGTGGCACCGGCATCTGCGCATCGGCGCCATGTCGCACTTCCTGCTTTCGGAGCGGGAGGGCGAAGCGGTGGAAGAGCTGAGCGGGCGCTATGGCAGCGACGCGATGAAGCTGATGGTGCAGCAGTTGCTGGAGCTCGGCGTCCGCATACGCGACTGCGAGGCCAAGGTTTTTGGCGGCGGTACGATGTTTCCGGGCATCGAGGCCAGCGTCATGCCCGGTATTGGCCACCGCAACGGGATGGCGGCGGAACGGCTGTTGGCGGAGTACGGCATACCGGTGGTGTCGGAGAGCCTGTTCGGTACCGGCCACCGGCACATCATGTTCGACGTGTCGACCGGGGATGTGTGGGTGCGCCAGGGGGACAAGGGAACGGCATGAAACAGATCAAGGTCATGCTGGTGGACGATTCGGCCGTGGTGCGGCAGGTGCTGAGCGGCCTGTTGGGGCGCGAACCGGACATGCAGGTCACCTGTGCGGTGGCCGATCCCATCCTGGCCAGCGAGCGCATGCGCCTGCAGTGGCCGGACGTGGTCGTGCTGGACGTCGAGATGCCGCGCATGGACGGCATCACCTTCCTGCGCAAGATCATGGCCGAACGTCCCACCCCTGTGGTGATCTGCTCCTCACTGACGGAAAAGAGTACGCGCACGTCGATGGAAGCGCTGGCCGCCGGCGCCGTGGCCGTGGTGTGCAAGCCAAAGCTCGACCTGCGCCAGTCGCTGCACGAAGGCTGCGATGAACTGGTGGCGGCCGTGCGCAGTGCGGCCCAGGCCCGCTTGCCTGCGCTGGGCGGCCGCGCGCCGGCACCGCCGGGCGTGCCGGCGGCCAAACTCACGGCCGACGCCATCCTGGCGCCCGCCGGGGAAGGCGCTGGGCCGGTGCGCGGCAGCGGCAAGGTCGTCGCGCTGGGAACCTCCACCGGCGGCACCCAGGCGCTGGAGCGCGTGCTCTCGGGATTGACGCCGGCCACGCCGGGCATCGTGGTCGTGCAGCATATGCCCGAGCAATTCACGGCCGCCTTTGCCGACCGCCTGAATGCCCTGTGCCAGATCACCGTCAGGGAAGCGCGCAATAATGATCCGGTCGTGCCCGGCCAGGCCCTGATCGCGCCCGGTGGCCGCCATATGCTGCTGCGGCGCGGCGCGGCGCAGTACTTCGTGGAAGTGGTGGATGGGCCGCTGGTGAACCGGCACCGGCCTTCCGTGGATGTGCTGTTTCGTTCCGTGGCGAAGTGTGCCGGTTCCAGTGCGCTCGGCATTATCATGACCGGCATGGGGGACGACGGCGCGATCGGCCTGCTGGAAATGCGTCAGGCCGGCGCGCGTACCCTGGCGCAGGATGAGCAGAGTTGCGTGGTGTACGGCATGCCGAGAGAGGCGGTCAAACGCGGGGCGGTCGAACGCAGCGTGGCGCTGGATGCGATCAGCCGCGAAATCCTGCAATATGGCAGCGTTGAATGGAGGATCAATGAAGGACTTTAGCGCAAGCACAGCCTTGATCGTGGAGGACAGCACCGTCCAGCGCGAGCACGTCGCGGGCCTGTTGCGCCAGATCGGCTTTGGCACGGTGCTGGCGGCGAACGACGGCATCAACGCCTTGCGCATGCTGGAGCGCCACGGCGCGCCGGTCGACCTGGTGCTTACCGACATGGATATGCCTGGCATGGACGGCGTGGAGCTGATACAGCAGCTGGCCAAGCGGCAAGGTGCGGCCAACCTGATCGCCACCTCCGCTAACCAGCCGCGCCTGCAGGAAGCCGCGCGCAGCGTGCCTGCCGGGAGCGCCATGCGCCTCCTTGCCACCATTTCCAAGCCGGTGCGGCTGGAAGCGCTGAATACACTCCTGCACGAAACTCCCATGCTGGCGCTGGCGGAACTGGACCGCGCGGACGCCACGCAAGGCGCGGACCTCGCCGAGATCGAGGCTGCGCTGGAAGCGGGCCAGTTCGTCCCCTTCTACGCGCCGCGCGTCGCGCTGGACAGTGGTCGCCTGCTGGGCGTTGCCGTCAAGGGGCGCTGGCGCCATCCCACACGCGGCTTGCTCGATATTGACAGCATCCTGGCCGCCCTGGCAGGAAATTGCGCGCTTGCCGGTTCCATTTTGCTCGCGCTGGTGAACCAGGCCGCGAGCGACCTGCGCGGCTGGCAGGAAATGGGCCTGTCGTCCATCAAGCTGTTCTTGCCGCTCACTGGTGAGCTGGTGGCGAATCTCGGAGAGCTGGGCCGGCTGGTTTCGGGTATCCAGGCGCAGAATGTCAAACCGGCCAGCGTGACCTGGGAGATCAGCGAGGAACTGATCGCCGTCTGCGAAGCGGAACCGCTGCACAACATCGGCCGCGTGAGCCTGCGCGGTTTCGGTATCGGTGCCATCCATTGCGGCCGCTATGAGGCTGGCACACGCGACTTCGCCTGCTTCCCGCTGTCGGAAATCACCATTGACCCGATGTTCATCCACGAAGCGGCGCAGCGCAGCCATCGGCGGCCTTTGCTGGAAGGCCTGCTGGCCATGGCCGGCAAGTTGGGCGTGTCCGCTTGCGCCGACGGTATCGAGAACGTCGAAGACTGGGTACTGATGCGCGACATGGGGTGCAGCGCCGGGCAGGGACCGCTGGTCGGGGAGCCGATGGCGACGGGCGACTTCGTATCCTGGTATAAGGACAGCCGCCAGCTCCTGCGCAACTACGCCGGAACCCGGCTTAGTGACGCGGCGCCTCCAGCGGAAGGAGCAGCGTAAAACAGGTGCCGCAACCTTCCTCGCTGCTGACGGAGATGCGGCCGCCAAGGATATCGCCCACGATGCTTTGCACGATGTGCAGGCCCAGGCCCGAACCGCCAACACCCATCTTGGTCGTAAAGAAGGGATCGAAGATGCGTTCGCGGTTGGCGCTGCTGATGCCGTTACCGTTGTCGCGCACGTGAAGGGCAATCCAGTCCGACTTCTCGTACTCGGCCACCAGTTCCACCTTGCCCTCACTGCGACCTTCGAAGGCATGCATGATGGCGTTATTGACAAGATTGGCGATCACCTGGCCGAGCGGCCCGGGATAGCTGTCCATCATCAGCTCGACGGGAATCGAGTGCGTCACCTCGAATGGCGTGCGTTTGATTGAGGGCATCAGCGTCAGCACATTGCCTGCCACGACTTCGGACAGGAGGAAAGTGCGGCGCTGGGTGCTAGTCTGATCCACCGCCACCTGCTTGAAGTTGGTGACCATGTCGGCCGCGCGCTGCAGGTTGCGCATCAGGATCTCGGTGGTGGTGCAAGCGTTATCCAGGTAGGCCACCAGTTCGGAGCGGCGCAGGTTCTCCCCTTTGGCGAAGTGGTCACGCATCTCGCCGGTCTGCGCATCGAACGTGCTGGCCACCATCAGGCTGTTGCCGATCGGCGTATTCAGCTCATGTGCGATGCCGGCCACCAGGGAGCCCAGGGCCGCCAGCTTTTCCTGGTGGACCAGGTCTTCCTGCGCGCGCGCCAGGGACTCGTAGGCGTGCTTAAGTTCATTGTTGGCGCGGCGCAGTGCAATGTGAGTGTTGATGCGGGCCAGGACTTCCTCCACCTGGAACGGTTTGGTGATGTAATCGACGCCGCCGACCGCAAACCCGCTGACGATCTGTTTGGCATCGCTCAGGCCCGTCATGAAGATGACTGGCACGTCGCGAGTGCCGGCCTCTGCCTTTAGACGGCGGCAGGCCTCGAAGCCGTCCAGCCCGGGCATGACGATATCGAGCAGGATCAGGTCAGGTTCCGCCAGGGTGGCGCGCATCATGCCTTCATTGGCATCGTGGGCCAGCACCACCAGGAAGCCGTGGCGGCTCAGGTGGTCAAGTAGGGCGAGCAGCAAGGTCGGCGAGTCATCGACGACCAGGACGGTCGGAGGGCGAAGTCGAACTTGTTCGGTAGACATCTCAAACCTTTTTCACGTGCCGCCCTTGCGGAAGTGCGAGCGGCTTGCTATAGTTCTGTCCCTCGCAACGCAACGCAGTGAAAGCTGCAGAGTGAAGCGGGAAAAGATGGGGTTGACGAGTTAGACGAAACACTGGATAATCTCGCTTCTCTGCTGCTGACGAACACAACGCTTCGTCGCCAAAAACAAGCAGCGATCTTTAAAAATCAACAGTCGATAAGTGTGGGCGTTTGACGATATGCCACGAGCCTTCGGGCTCGATGCTCAAAATATACGTTATAA
>JAJTCO010000131.1 GCA_021323265.1 Pseudoduganella sp.
GGAAGACCACTACGTCTTCATGTCGACCAGCCTGGGCACCGTGAAGAAGACCCCGCTGAAGGACTTCAGCAACCCGCGCAAGGCCGGCATCATCGCCGTCGACCTGGACGAGGGCGACTTCCTGATCGGTGCGGCGCTGACCGATGGCAAGCACGACGTGATGCTGTTCTCCGACTCCGGCAAGGCCGTGCGCTTCGACGAGAACGACGTGCGTCCGATGGGCCGTACCGCGCGCGGTGTGCGCGGCATGAACCTGGAAGAGGGCCAGAACGTGATCGCGCTGCTGGTGGCCGAGAACGAGGAGCAGTCGGTGCTGACCGCCACCGAGAACGGCTTCGGCAAGCGTACGCCGATCGCCGAGTACACGCGCCATGGCCGCGGCACCAAGGGCATGATCGCCATCCAGACTTCCGAGCGTAACGGCAAGGTAGTGGCGGCCACCCTGGTCAATACTTCCGACGAGATCATGCTGATCACGACCGGCGGTGTGCTGATCCGCACCCGCGTGTCGGAGATCCGCGAGATGGGCCGGGCCACCCAGGGCGTGACCCTGATTGCGGTGGAGGATGGCACCAAGCTCTCGGGCCTGCAGCGAATTGTCGAGGCGGACGCGGACGAGCCCGAAACGGAAGCGGAGGGCGGCGAAGCGGCCGAATAAGGCCGACCCGCAACGGGCCCCGTCTGAGCAATCAGGCCGGGCCCGTAGTTTTTACAACGACCCAAACTCGAAAATCGGATAAGCAATGAAGAAAATCATCTTAGCCCTGGTGGCCGGTCTTACCTTCGCCCACGGCGCCTTTGCCGCGGAGGTCGCGCCGGCCAGTGCCGCCGCAGTGCGCGAACTGCTCGATGCGATGAACTACCGCACCGCCTGGAAGGCGTCGATGGAGCAGATCATCAAGACGATGCCGAACATCATGCGCCAGCAGGCCGAAGCCGGGCTGAGAGCCGATACCAGCCTGACTGACGCCCAGCGCAAGGAAAAGCAGGCCAAGCTCGATGCCGACCTGCCGAAAATGAGTGCGGTGCTGGCGGGCGTATTCAACGATCCGGCGCTGATGGCGGACATGGAGAAGGAGATGATCGCTCTGTATTCCCGTCACTTCACACCCGATGAGCTGAAGCAGATCGCGGCCTACTACCGTACCCCGGTTGGCGCCAAGAGCATGCGCTTGATGCCGCAGGTGATGGCGGAATCGATGGCGATCGGCCAGCGCATTACCTTGCCGCGCATTCAGAAGGCCATGGAACAGTTCCAGAACAAATGAAGAAGCATGTTTTCGCCCCAGCGTTATTTGCCATCGCCGTAGCCGCCCAGGCGGCGCCGCCTAGCGAGGCGGCGGTGCGCGAATTGATGGAGGCGACCAACGCGCGCGCCAACATGGCGGCGTCCTTGCAGAACCTGTCGAAGGCCTTGCCGCAAGTGTTGCGCATGCGCGCGGAAACGGCTGTGCGCAACAATCCGAAGTTGAGCGACGACCAGCGCAAGGCCGAGATGGCGAACGCGGAGCGGCGCATCCCCTCCATCACCGCCGCGTTGCAAAAGGAATTGAGCGATCCGAAACTGGTCGACGAGCTGTTTAAGGAAGTGGTGCCGTTGTACCAGCGCCATTTCACGGCCGAGGACGTGAAGGCCCTGACGGTCTTTTACCGCAGCCCGGCCGGCAAGAAGTCGATGGAGGTCATGCCGGCGCTGATGGCCGACAGTGCGCGCATCGCGCACAAGCTGACGCAGGAGCGCGCCAAGCGCATCATTGAACAAACGAAGTAAGGAGCCTGGAAGTGGCGAACGTCTACAATTTCTCCGCCGGACCGGCCGTGCTGCCGAAGGAAGTGCTGCAACAGGCGGCCGCCGAGATGCTGGACTGGCATGGCAGCGGGATGTCCGTCATGGAGATGAGCCACCGCGGGCCGGAGTTCATTTCGATCTACCGCGCCGCCGAGCGCGACCTGCGCGAGCTGCTGGCCGTGCCGGACAATTACCGCATCCTGTTCATGCAGGGCGGCGGGCTGTCGCAAAACGCCGTGCTGCCGATGAACCTGTGCCGCGGCGCCGACAGCACCATTGATTTCATCCAGACCGGTTCCTGGTCCAGCAAGTCGATCAAGGAAGCGGCCCGCTACGCCCGCGTCAACGTGGCCGCCTCCTCGCAAGCCACCGGCTTTGACCGCGTGCCCGACCAGCGCGACTGGAAGCTCACGCCCGGCGCGGCTTACCTGCACGTCTGCACCAACGAAACCATCGACGGCGTCGAGTTCAATTTCGTGCCCACCGTGCAGGGCGACACGCCGATCGTGGCCGACATGTCCTCGCACATCCTGTCGCGCCCGGTGGACGTGAGCAAGTACGGCGTCATCTTCGGCGGCGCGCAAAAGAACATCGGCCCGGCCGGCGTGACCGTGGTCATCGTGCGCGACGACCTGATCGGCAAGGCGCTGCCGTTCTGCCCGTCCGCCTTCGATTTCAAGAACGTGGCCGACAACGAATCGATGTACAACACGCCGCCCACCTACGGCATCTATATTGCCGGCCTGGTGTTCCAGTGGCTGAAGAAACAGGGCGGCGTGGCCGCCATGGAAAAGCGTAATATTGAGAAAGCCGAGCTGCTGTACCAGGCGCTCGACGCCGACGACTTCTACCAGAATCGCGTCGCCGTGGAATACCGTTCGCGCATGAACATCCCGTTCTACCTGCGCGACGAATCGCAGAACGAAGCATTCCTGGCCGGCGCGAAGGCGCGCGGGCTGCTGCAGCTGAAGGGCCACAAGTCCGTCGGTGGTATGCGGGCGTCGATCTACAACGCCATGCCGATCGAAGGCGTGCAAGCGCTGGTCGATTACCTCAACGAATTTGCAGGACGCTGAACCCGGCAAACCTGGGTCAGGCCCAAGGGTCAGACCGCAGCCGGTTTTAGCTGCACAAAAGTGAACGCAAACGAATGACAGACAAACTGAAACCCTTGCGCGAAAAGATCGATGCGATCGACGCGCAGATCCTCGCCCTGCTCAGCGAGCGCGCCAAGGTGGCGCAGGAAGTCGGCCACGTCAAGGCCGAAACCAACGCCCCCGTGTTCCGCCCCGAGCGCGAAGCGCAGGTGCTGCGCGGCGTAGCCGACCGCAACCCCGGCCCGCTGGGCGCGCGCGAAGTGCAGACCATCTTCCGCGAGATCATGTCCGCCTGCCGCGCGCTCGAGCGCCGCGTCACCGTGGCCTTCCTCGGCCCGGCCGGCACCTTCAGCGAACAGGCCGTGTACGCCCAGTTCGGCACCGCCGTGGAAGCGCTGCCATGCGCCTCCATCGACGAAGTATTCCGCGCCACCGAAGCGGGCACCGCCGATTTCGGCGTGGTGCCGGTCGAGAATTCCTCGGAAGGCGCGGTCAACCGCACGCTGGACCTGATGCTGGCGACGCCGTGCCTGATCTCCGGCGAGATCGCCATTGCCGTGCACCACAGCCTGATGACCAAGACCGGCAGCATGGAAGGGGTGCAGGTGATCTGCGCCCACTCGCAGGCGCTGGCCCAGTGCCAGGTTTGGCTCAACCAGAACTATCCGCACGTGGAGCGGCGCGCCGTGGCCTCCAACGCCGAGGCGGCGCGCATGGCCGGCGACGACCCGACCATCGCCGCCATCGCCAGCGAGCACGCGGGCGCGCAGTATGGCCTGGGCGTGGTGCACGCCCACATCCAGGACGACCCGCACAACCGCACCCGCTTCGTGGTGATCGGCAGCCTGCAGACCAATCCGTCCGGGCGCGACCACACCTCGCTGGTGCTGGCCGTGCCGAACAAGGCCGGCGCCGTGTACCAGCTGCTCGCGCCGCTGGCGCGGCATGGCGTGTCGATGACGCGCTTCGAGTCGCGTCCGGCCCGCATCGGCACCTGGGAATACTATTTCTATGTAGACGTCGAAGGGCACGTGCAAAATCCGTCCGTGACCAAGGCATTGGCCGAACTCAAGGACAATGCTGCCTTCTTCAAAGTGCTGGGCTCCTACCCGACCAGCCTCACCTGACTTTTTAAGAGATTAGATCCATGTTGGCAAGCCGATTTCCGAAGTGGCGCGCGAGTTCGGCCTGAAGGAAGAGAACATCGTCAAGCTGGCGTCGAACGAGAACCCGTTCGGCGTGCCGGAATCGGCGCAGAAGGCCATGGCCGCTGCCGCCGCGGAACTGGGCCGTTACCCGGATGCCAACGCCTTCGACCTGAAGATGGCCCTGTCCAAGCGCTATGACGTGCCGATGGAATGGATTACCCTGGGCAACGGCTCCAACGACATCCTGGAAATCGCCGCCCACGCTTTCGTCGAGCGCGGCCAGTCGGTGGTGTACTCGCAGTACTCGTTCGCCGTGTACGCGCTGGCGACGCAGGGCATCGGTGCGCGCCACATCGTGGTGCCGGCCAAGAACTACGGCCACGACCTGGACGCCATGGCGGCCGCCATCGAGGCGGACACCAAGCTGGTGTTCATCGCCAACCCGAACAACCCGACCGGCACCTTCGTCACCGGCGCCGAGATCGAGGCCTTCCTGCAGAAGGTGCCGGCGCACGTGGTGGTGGTACTGGACGAGGCCTACAACGAATTCCTGAAGAAGGAAGACCAGTACGAGTCCGCCGCCTGGGTCAAGAAGTACCCGAACCTGCTGGTGTCGCGCACCTTCTCCAAGGCCTACGGCCTGGCAGGCCTGCGCGTGGGCTTCGCGCTGGCGCAGCCTGAAGTGACGGACCTGATGAACCGCATCCGCCAGCCGTTCAACGTCAACTCGCTGGCGCAGGCCGCCGCGATCGCCGCCCTGAACGACAAGCAATTCCTGGACAAGTCCGCCGCCAACAACAGCGCCGGCTATCAGCAGTTCTTGGAAGCGTTCAATGAACTGGGCCTGGAGTACGTGCCTTCATACGGCAACTTCGTGCTGGTGCGCGTGGGCACGGACGACGCCGCCGGCGCGCGCATCAACCTGGCGCTGCTGAAGCAGGGCGTGATCGTGCGCCCGGTGGGCAACTACGGCCTGCCGCAATGGCTGCGTATTTCCATCGGCCTGCCGCAGGAAAACGCGGTGCTGATTTCCGCGCTGAAGAAGGCGCTGGCGGAGGACCGTGCTTAACAAGGTAGTCATTTTCGGCATCGGCCTGATCGGCGGCTCGTTTGCGCGGGCGCTGAAGGCCGCCGGCGCCGTGCGGCACGTGGTCGGCGTGGACCGCTCGCAAGCGTTCCTGGCGCGCGCCCTCGAGCTGGGCTACATCGACTCGGCCGCCCAGCCCGGGTCTGAAGAAGCCATCGCCGACGCCGACCTGGTCCTGCTGGCCGCCCCCGTCGCGCAAACGGGCAGGATCCTGGCGGCGCTCGCGCCGCACCTGCAGCCGCACACCATCGTCACCGACGCCGGCAGCACCAAATCCGACGTGGTGGCCGCCGCGCGCGCCGCCCTGGGCGGCAAGATCGGCCAGTTCGTCCCCGGCCACCCGATCGCCGGCCGCGAAACCAACGGCCCGGACGCCGCCATCGTCGACCTGTACGTGGGCAAGAAGACCGTCCTCACCCCGCTGCCGGAAAACGCCCCCGAGGCGATCGCGCGCGTGGCCGGCGCCTGGCAAGCCTGCGGCGCCATCATCCACACCCTGACCCCGGAAGAGCACGACAAGGTGTTCGCCGCCGTCAGCCATCTTCCACACCTGCTGGCCTACGCGCTGGTGGACGACATCGAGCGCAAGCCCCATTCAGGCCTGCTGTTCCAATATGCTGCCAGCGGCTTTCGCGACTTCACCCGCATCGCCGGCAGCTCGCCTGAAATGTGGCGCGACATCAGCCTCGCCAACCAGGCCGCACTCCTGACCGAGCTGGATGCATATCTGGCACAATTAACCCGCTTGCGCGCCAGCCTTGCCGCTGGCGACGCCGCCGCCCTCGAGGCCACCTACGCCAACGCCCAGCGCGCGCGCCGGCAATGGCTGGCTGCCATCGAGACGGCCGAGCCGCCGCAGCCGAAAGACACGGCGGCAGAATAAGGAACACGCATGACTGATTACCCGCATTATCTCGACCTGCTGCCGGTCGCCCGCGTCGCCGGCGCGGTGCGCCTGCCGGGCTCGAAATCGATCTCCAACCGCATCTTGCTGCTGGCCGCCCTGGCCGAAGGCGAAACCCGCGTGCTCGACCTGCTGGCCTCCGACGACACGGCCGTGATGCTGGCCGCGCTGCGCTCGCTGGGCGTGGAATGGCGCGAACAGCGCGAAGGCGACAGCACCGTGCACCTGGTGCAGGGCGTGAAGGGCAACTGGCCGCTGCGCAGCGCCGACCTGTTCATGGGCAATGCCGGCACCGCCATCCGCCCGCTGACCGCCGCCCTGGCCGTCATCGGCGGCGACTACAAGGTGCACGGCGTGCCGCGCATGCACGAGCGCCCGATCGGCGACCTGGTCGACGCGCTCAACGCCGCCGGCGCCGACATCGAATACACCATGGCCAAGGGCTATCCGCCGCTGCACATCCGCACCGGCCAGTTCAAGGCGCAGCGCCTGTCCGTGCGCGGCGACGTGTCGAGCCAGTTCCTGACGGCGCTGCTGATGGTGGCGCCGCTCATGGCGCGCGACCATGAAATCGCCATCGACGTGGAAGGCGAACTGATTTCCAAGCCGTACATCGAGATCACCCTGAACCTGATGCGCCGTTTCGGCGCCGTGGTGGTGCAGGACGGCTGGTCGTCCTTCATCATCCCGGCCGGCCAGGTGTACCAGAGCCCCGGCACCATCCACGTCGAAGGCGACGCTTCCAGCGCCTCGTACTTCCTGGCTGCCGGCGCGATCGGCGGCGGCCCGGTGCGGGTGCAGGGCGTGGGGCGCGAATCGATCCAGGGCGACGTGCGCTTCGCACAGGCGCTGGAGAAGATGGGCGCCACCATCACCATGGGCGAGAACTGGATCGAAGCGAGCGCCAGCGGCCCGCTGAAGGCAGTCGACATGGACTTCAACCACATTCCCGATGCAGCGATGACGATCGCGGTGGCGGCGCTGTATGCCGAGGGCACGACCACGCTGCGCAACATCGCCTCCTGGCGCGTGAAGGAAACCGACCGCCTGGCGGCCATGGCGATCGAGCTGCGCAAGCTCGGCGCGACGGTGGAGGAGGGCGCCGACTGGCTGTCCGTGACCCCGCCGCGCACGCTGCTGCAGGCCAGCATCGACACCTACGACGACCACCGCATGGCCATGTGCTTCTCGCTGGCTTCGCTCGATGGCTTCATCCGCAAGGGCGCCAAGGTGCGCATCAACGACCCGAAATGCGTGGCCAAGACGTTCCCCGAGTATTTCACGGCTTTTGCGTCGATCGCGCAGCGGTGATAGCTTCTAACTTTTGCCAAACCAACCCTGTCAGCGCAGTTTGCTGGGCAAGGGTCTGAGCCGCGGGTCAGACCCGCTTTACCGGGTTAAAATTTATAATATGCCAACATCGAACATCCCAGTCATCACCATCGACGGCCCGACCGCTAGCGGCAAGGGCACCGTGGCCCACAAGGTCGCGGACAAGCTTGGCTTCCACCTGCTCGACTCCGGCGCCCTGTACCGCCTCACCGCGCTGCAGGCCCTGCGCCGCGGCACCAGCCTGGCCGACGAACATGCCCTGGCCAAGCTGGCCGAGCACCTGCACATCCACTTTGCCGGCGACGCCATCTACTTGTCGCAAGAAAACGTCAGCGATGCCATCCGCGCCGAGGAAGTTGGCAATACGGCATCAAAAATCGCGGCCTTGCCTGCCGTGCGCCAGGCTTTGTACGGGCTGCAACTGAGTTTCCGCAAGACACCTGGCCTGGTGGCCGACGGCCGCGACATGGGCTCGGTGATCTTCCCGCACGCCCCGCTCAAGGTGTTTTTGACCGCTTCCGTGGAGGCGCGCGCCGATCGCCGCTATAAGCAATTGATCGCAAAGGGAATTTCTGCTAGTATGCAAGACCTGCTGATGGATCTGAAAGCGCGCGACGACCGGGATATGAACCGGGCCATCGCCCCGCTGGCACCGGCAGAGGGCGCGCACATCCTTGACACGTCTGCCATGAACGCTGATGAAGCGACCGAGCAGGTGCTGAAATGGTGGGCCGCCATCCATAAGTAAAGCGCAGTTTTTGTTCAACCCTCAACCCAGTTGAAGCCGCACAGTGCGGGCCTTACTGGCTAACCTGGAATTATATTAAATGGAAAGTTTCGCAGCCCTCTTCGAAGAGTCCCTGTCGCGTCAAGACATGCGCTCCGGCGAAGTGATTTCCGCTGAAGTCGTGCGTCTGGACCACAACTTTGTGATCGTTAACGCCGGCCTGAAATCGGAAGCTTTCATCCCTGTTGAAGAATTCAAGAATGACCAAGGCGAACTGGAAGTCAAAGTAGG
>JAJTCO010000013.1 GCA_021323265.1 Pseudoduganella sp.
GGAGGACGTGGGCTTGATCGCGATCGACACGGTAATGTCCTGGCCGGTCGAAATGCCGCCCAGCACGCCGCCGGCATTGTTGCCGACGAAGCCTTGCGGGGTCAGCTCGTCGCCGTGCTCGGAGCCGCGCTGGGCCACGCTGTCGAAGCCGGCGCCAATTTCCACGCCCTTCACGGCGTTGATGCCCATCATGGCGTAGGCGATATCGGCGTCAAGCTTGTCGTAGATTGGCTGGCCCAGGCCGACGGGCACATTGCGCGCCACCACGTCGATGCGGGCGCCGATGGAGTCGCCATCCTTGCGCAGGGCGTCCATGTAGTCTTCCATGCGTTCGATCAGGGCCGCGTCCGAGGTGGCGGCGAAGAAGGGATTCGATGGCACGTGTTCAAAGCTCTCGAAGGGCACTGCAATGTCGCCCAACTGGCTCATGCAGCCGGCAAACTCGGTGCCGTACTGCTCCTTGAGCCACTTTTTGGCGATGGCCGCGGCGCCCACGACCGGCGCCGTCAGGCGCGCCGAGGAACGGCCGCCGCCGCGCGGGTCGCGCACGCCATACTTGTGCCAGTAGGTGTAGTCGGCATGGCCGGGACGGAAACTTTCGGCGATGTTGCCGTAGTCCTTGCTGCGCTGGTCTTCGTTCTTGATCAGCAGCGCAATCGGGGTGCCGGTGGTGACGCCCTGGTACACGCCGGACAGGATTTGCACGGTGTCGGGTTCCTGGCGCTGCGTCACGTGGCGCGAGGTGCCGGGTTTGCGGCGGTCCAGTTCCGGCTGGATGTCCGCTTCCGACAGCGCCAGCCCGGGCGGGCAGCCATCGATCACGCAGCCAATCGCAGGACCATGGGATTCGCCAAAGGTGGTAACGGTAAACAGCTTGCCAAAGGAATTGCCGGACATGATGGAGTGCAAAAGTAGCCAGGGAAACCACCGATTCTAACCCGTTATGGCGAAACCCGCTGGAAGTGGCAGTTTTGGCGACAACTATGGCGAAACTTTCACACCGCTATTCGTTAACTCTTGGGAAAGTGTTTTAATGGTCGTTCTCAAGAACAATTCGCTATATACTAGTTTGTAAGAACACCGAGTCCCCTTGGAGAAGTGACACATGCCCCCTTCGTTCACGGCGCCCGATAGTGGCCACGACGATCAGGATGATCTGGTTTTCTTAGAAGAGCAAACGGCTCAGCCAGCTCCCCCAGCGCAGCGCAATGTCTGGCGCGTGATGATTATCGATGACGACGAAGACGTCCATTCGACAACCACGTTTGCCCTCGGCAACCTGGACATGCAGCACCGCCCCCTGGAATTCGTGCACGCGTATTCCGCCGCGCAGGCGCGCGAAATGCTCAAGCACGAACAGGAAATCGCCGTGATCCTCCTCGACGTCGTCATGGAGCAGGATGACGCCGGTTTGCACCTGGTGCGCTACATCCGCGAAACCTTGAAACTGACCGACGTGCGCATCATCCTGCGTACCGGCCAGCCGGGCTACGCGCCGGAAATCGACGCCATCCGCGATTTCGACATCAACGACTACAAGACCAAGTCCGAGCTCACCCGCATCAAACTGTTTACCACGGTGACGGCGGCGATCCGCTCGTATGAGCAGATCCGCAACATCAACGAGAGCCGGCGCGGCCTGGCGCGCATCGTGCAGTCGAGCACCGAGCTGATGGCGCTGCACGGGGTGCAGAACTTCGCTTCCGGCGTGCTGTCGCAAATTGCCGAACTGCTGGACCAGCCGGCGCACGGCGTGCTGTGCGTGCAGGAATGCCCGGACGCGGGTTGCCATGAACTGGTCGTGATGGCGGCCACCGGCAACCATCACAACCTGTCCAACAGCCAGCTGATCGCACGCGACGATCCGCGCGTGCACAAGGCGATGGAGGATTGCCTGGCGGCGCGCCACAACATCTTCTGCGCCGACAACATCGTGCTCTACTTCGCCGGCAAGGCGAGCCGCACCTTCGTCGCTTACATGGATGTGACGCGCCAGCCCACCCCGCTGGAAGAGAGCCTGCTGGAAGTCTTTTGCAGCAACGTGGCCGTGGGCCTGGACAATGTGGAGCTGGTGTCGCACCTGCACACGGCGGCCTTCTACGACAACCTGTCCAAGCTGCCCAACCGCACGCGCCTGATCGAGATCCTGGACGCCACGCTGGCCGGGCCGGCCAAGCAGGACGCCACGCTGTGCCTGGTCGACCTGGACCATTTTGCCGAAACCAACGACGCGCTGGGCCACGAATTCGGCGACCTGCTGCTGTCGGCGGTGGCGGCGCGCCTGCAGAACAGCCTTGGCAACCAGCTCACCGTGGCGCGCATCGGCGGCGACATTTTCTGCGTGCTGGGCGACGCCGGCCAGGTCAATCCGCCCAACGTCCTGGGCCTGTTCTCGACGCCGTTCAGCATCGACGGCCAGGACGTGCAACTATCGGCCACGCTCGGCCTGGTGCGCCTGTGCGAGCACGATAGCGGCGGCGCCGACGCCCTGAAGGATGCCGACATCGCGCTGAAACGGGCCAAGACCCAGCAGCGCGCCGGCCACTTCTACTTCTCGCGCAGCATGGGCGTGGAAATCCGCGAACGCGTGCGCATGATGCACGCCTTGCGCACGGGTTTCAGCCAGAACCAACTCTTCGTCGTCTACCAACCGCAAGTCGACCTGGCCACGCGCCGCCCGATGGGGGCGGAGGCGCTGCTGCGCTGGCAGACCCCGGACGGCAAGTTCGTCTCGCCCGACCGTTTCATCCCGATTGCGGAATACTCCGGCCTGATCATCGAGATCGGCGAGTGGGTCATGCGCACCTCGATGCAGGAACTGGTGACCCTGCGCGCGGCGGGCCACACGGAATTCACCATGTCGATCAACGTGTCGCAGGTGCAGTTCCGCCACCCGCACTTCCTGGAAACGCTGCGCGGCGCCCTGCACGACACCGGCGCGCCGCCCGAATACGTGGAGCTGGAAATCACCGAATCGATGGCCATGGAAGAGCCGGACATGCTGATCAAGATGCTGGCCCAGATCAAGCAGACCGGCGTCACCATCGCGATCGACGATTTCGGCACCGGCTTCTCGTCCCTGTCCTACCTGCAGCGCCTGCAGATCGACCGGCTCAAGATCGACCGCGCCTTCGTGACCGAGATCACCACCTCGGCACGCGGCAGCAGCATTGCGGAAATGGTGGTGCAGCTGGGCCGCAACCTGGGCCTGGCCGTGATTGCGGAGGGCGTGGAAGACGAGCGCCAGGCGCAGATCCTGCACAACCTGGGCTGCCCGCTCGGCCAGGGCTTCCTGTTCGCGCGGCCCATGACGGGCGAGGCGCTGGCGGGCTGGCTCAGTAACGACGCCCTGGCCGGGGTGGCATAAAACAAAAGCCACCCGTGCGGGTGGCTTGCTCGCTGCGGCGCCGTCCGGCGGCTCAGCTCTCGGACTTCTCTTCTTCCTCGGCCGGCCAGTCGCGGATGTAGGCCTTCAGCATGCGGTTCTCGAAGCTTTGCGCCTCGAGCACGGCGCGCGCCACGTCGTAGAACGAGATCACGCCCAGCAGGGTCTTGGCGTTCATGACCGGCAGGTAGCGCGCATGCTTTTCCAGCATGATGCGGCGCACTTCGTTGACTTCCGTGTCCGGGGTCACGGTGATCGGGTGGTCATCCATGTGCTTGCGCACCGTGCCGCCGCCGACCGAGCCCTGGTTCGCGTGCAGGGCCTTCAGCACTTCGCGGAAGGTGAGCATGCCAACCAGGTCGCCATACTCCATGACCACCAGCGAGCCGATGTCTCTTTCAGCCATGGTATTGGCAGCTTCCACCAGCGGCTGGTCCGGCGTAATCGTATAGAGGATGTTCCCTTTGACTTGCAGAATTTCGGAGACTTTCATTTTGGGCCGTCCTGTCCTGGTGATTATGGTTTTATTGTAAGCCTTACCATCGAATTTAGCGTATGCCAAGCGAAAAATCCAGTTTTGGATTAATCGATACGCAACAGTATTCACATTATAAATAACACGATAGCATGTGTCCCATGAGCAAACCAAACTATCCCGGTTTCGATACCCTCGCCCTGCATGCCGGCACAACGCCCGACCCGTCCACCGGCAGCCGCGCGGTTCCCATCCATTTCACTGCGTCATTCGCTTTCCGCGATTCCGACCATGCTGCCGCGCTATTCAACATGGAACGCGCCGGCCACGTGTACTCGCGCATTTCCAATCCCACCAATGCGGTGCTGGAAGAGCGCATGGCGGCGCTGGAAGGCGGCGTGGCGGGCATTGCCACGGCCAGCGGACAGGCGGCCATGCACCTGGGCCTGGCCACGATTGCCGGCGCGGGCTCGCATATCGTGGCCTCGCGCGCGCTGTACGGCGGCTCGCACAACCTGCTTGGCTATACCCTGAAGCGCTTCGGCATCGAGACCACCTTCGTCGACCCGCGCGACATGGATGCCTGGCGCGCGGCCATCCGGCCCAACACCAAGGTGCTGTTCGGGGAGACGCTGGGCAATCCCGGACTGGACGTGCTGGACATCGCCAGCGTTGCCGCCATCGCGCACGAGGCGCACTTGCCGCTGATGGTGGACTCGACCTTCACCACGCCCTACCTGCTGCGGCCTTTCGACCACGGCGCCGACCTGGTGTTCCATTCGGCCACCAAGTTCCTGTGCGGGCGCGGCACCGCCATCGGCGGCGTCCTGGTCGACGGCGGCACGTTCGACTGGCAGGCGGCCTACAACGCCACCGGACGCTTTGCCGAACTGTGCGAACCGTACGACGGCTTCCACGGCATGGTGTTTGCCGAGGAATCGAGCGTGGGCGCCTTTGCGCTGCGCGCGCGGCGGGAAGGCTTGCGCGATTTCGGCGCGGCGCTGAGCCCGCACAATGCCTTTGCCATCCTGCAGGGCATCGAAACGCTGGGCGTGCGCATGGACCGGCACGTGGCCAACACGCGCCGCGTCGCTGAGTTCCTGTTGTCCCAGCCGGGCGTGGAATCGGTGCTCTACCCGGAACTGGAGAGCCATCCGGACCGCGCGCTGGCGGCGCGCCTGCTGCCCAAGGGCGCGGGTGCGGTGCTCTCCTTCACGCTCAAGGGCGACCGCGCCGCCGGCAAGCGCTTCGTCGACAGCCTGAAAGTGTTCTCGCACCTGGCCAACGTGGGCGACGCGCGCTCGCTGGTGATCCATCCCGCGTCGACCACCCATTTCCGCGTGCCGGCCGAGCAATTGGCCGCCGCCGGGATTGCGGAAGGCACCATGCGCCTGTCGGTCGGCCTGGAGGACGCCTCCGACCTGCTGGAAGACCTGGCGCGCGGGCTCAAGGCAGCGCAGAAAGGGGCGTGAGCATGATGTTCGGGACTTCCTATTGCTATACGGGCGGCAAGGCCTTCGATCCGGCGCTGCCGACGGTGGTGTTCATCCACGGCGCGCAGAACGACCATTCGGTCTGGGCGCTCCAGTCGCGCTACCTGGCGCACCATGGCTTTGGCGTGCTGGCGCCGGATTTGCCGGGGCACGGCCGCAGCGGCGGGCCGGCAAAACGCAGCGTCGAAGAGATGGCGGACTGGCTGCTGTCCGTGCTGGATGCGGCCGGCGTGCAGCAGGCGGCGCTGGTCGGGCACAGCATGGGCTCCCTGATCGCGCTGGAGACTGCGCACCGCGCACCGCAGCGCGTGACGCGCCTCGCGCTGCTGGGCGCCACCTTCCCCATGAAGGTGTCCGACACCCTGCTGGAGGCGGCGCTGAACGCGGAAGGCGACGCGATCGACATGGTGAACATCTGGTCCCACAGTTCGATGGCGCAGAAACCGTCCTGCCCTGGACCGGGCTTCTCGGTCATGGGGATGTCGAAGCGGCTGATGGAGCGCATATCGGCGCAGGGCGAGCCGAAACTGTTCCACACCGACTTCACCGCCTGCAACGCCTACGCCAACGGCGCCGCGGCTGCGGCCAGCATAAGCTGCCCGGTGCAGTTCATTTTCGGCAGCAAGGACATGATGACGCCCCCGCGCAGCACCAAGGCGCTGCTGGCGGCGCTGCCAGACGCGCGGACGGTGACGGTCGACGCCGGCCACCAGATGATGGCCGAACAGCCGGACGCCGTGCTGGACGCCCTCGCCGCCTTCCTGCGCTGACGTCAGGCGGCGCCGAAGTGCCGGGCCAGGCTGTCGCCCAGGCCCGATTCGACCGCCGCTTCCACCTGGCGCGCCAGGCTGGCGGCATCGCGGCTGGCCGCGCGGTCCGCTTCGTCGTCGGAATCGGCCAGCACGCCGGCGTTCAGGGCCATGCCGCCGAACACGAACAGGCGGTACACGTCGGCCACCGTCACCTTGTTGACGTTGGCCAGCAGGACCCAGTTGTCGGCGCCTTCGCTCACGCGCTTGCCGAACTGGACGCGCGGCGGCGGCTTGATCTTCACCTTCGCCACCCAGCCCGGGGCCAGCATCTTTTCCAGCAGCGCATCCATCTCGTCAAAGCCAAGGCGGGTGCGCCCGCGTATTTCGGCGGCGCTGACGGCGGCGTTGTCGCCCCGCTCGCGCGCCTCGTGCAGCACCTTCAGCACGGACATGGCGTCGACGAACTCGCCGCCGGGCACCGCTTCGTACCACCAGCGTTCATACTTCACCACCGGCAGCGCCGCCGTCAGCAAGGCGCCCAGCAGCGTGATCAGCCACGAGACGTAGATCCAGAGCAGGAACAGCGGCAAGGCCGCCAGCGCGCCGTAGATCTTGGAGTACGTCGGCACCTGGGTGATGAAGACCGCGAATCCGCGCTTGGCCAGTTCGAACGCGATCGCCGCCAGGGCGCCGCCGCACAGCGCGTCGCGCCAGTCCACCACGCGGTTGGGCACCGTAATGTAGAGGAAGGTGAAGCCCAGGGTCGTCAGCAGGATGGAGAGCAAGGTGTAGAACACCGGTCCTGTCACTGTCCCCAGCAAGCCGCTGGTGGCGGAAAAGAAGTGGCTCGTCAGGGTGAGCGAAACGCCCACCAGCAGGGGCCCCAGGGTGATCAGCGCCCAGTACACCAGCACGCGCCGCACCAGCCGGCGCTCGGCCTTGACGCGCCAGATGCGGTTGAAGGCGCGCTCGATCATGCTCAGCATCGCCACGGAAGTCAGCACCAGGGTGACGGCGCCAACCGCCGACAGGCGCGTTGCCTTGGCGGCGAACGTTGTCAGGTAGCCAAGAATGGTATTCGAGATCGCTTTCGGCATCACGCTCTTGATGAAGTACGCCTCCAGCGCCGAGCGGAAGGTATTGAACATCGGGAACGTCGTGAAAATGGCCAGCGCAATAGTCAGCACCGGCACCAGGGCAAACACGGTGGTGAAGGTCAGGCCGCCCGCCACCTGGGGCAGGCTTTCCTCGCGCAGGCGGCGGCGCGCGAACTGCACCAGGTCGCGCAGCTCGCTCCAGGACAGGGCGCGCAGTTCGGCCACGCCCCTGCTGCAGGCCTTGGCGACATTGCTGTAAATGGACTTGAACACCATCTGGAATCTTATTGTTGGTCTTTATGCTACTTTGTAAAGGGCCATATAATAGCAACGATGAACCAAACTAACCTCACAATTCTTGTTTTGTATTATTCCCGGCATGGCTCGGTGCGCAAACTGGCCGAGCTGATTGCGCAAGGCATTGAGTCGGTACCGGGCTGCGACGCCCGCCTGCGCACCGTACCGGCCGTTTCCACCGTGACGGAAGCGACCGCGCCGGATGTGCCGCCGGAGGGCGCGCCGTATGTCGAATTGCAGGACCTGGAAGATTGCGCCGGCCTGGCGCTGGGCTCCCCTACCCGCTTTGGCAACATGGCGGCGCCCATGAAATATTTTTTGGACGGCACGTCGGCGCAGTGGCTGGCCGGCACCCTGTCCGGCAAGCCGGCCTGCGTCTTCACGTCGACCGGCAGCCAGCACGGCGGCCAGGAGTCGACGCTGCTGACGATGATGGTGCCGTTGCTGCACCATGGCATGATGGTGATGGGGCTGCCCTATACCCATCCCGAACTGATGACCACCGCCAGCGGCGGTTCGCCCTACGGCGCCACGCACTGGTCGGGACTGGACGGCAAGAAGCCCGTCACGGACGATGAGAAACGGCTGGCGGTCGCAATGGGCCGCCGCCTGGCCGAAGCGGCCAGCAAGCTGCGGGGAGCAAAATGAACAGCACCAAGCATAAATTCTTCCATTGGGGCGCCATCGGCAGCCTGGTATTGCTGATCGTCTGGTGCGTGGCGTGGGAAATGTGGATCGCGCCGCTCAAGCCGGGCGGCTCGTGGATGGTCCTGAAGGCGGCACCGCTGCTGTTCCCGCTGCTGGGGGTGATCAAGCGCGACCTGTACACGCTGCAATGGACCTCGATGATGATCCTGCTGTACTTCACCGAGGGCGTGGTGCGCGGCTGGAGCGACACCACCAAGCCCTGGCTGGGCTGGGGCGAGGCGGCCATCGTGGTGGTGTACTTCCTGTGCGCCATCCTCTACGTGCGCCCGTACAAGAAGGCGGCCAAGCAGGCCGCCCAGGAACTGCTGCAGAAGGTCAATAGCAGCAAGACCAAGTGACCATGGACGCCACGGCCTTCCTTGCCGCCTGCCGCGCCCTGCTGGGCGAGGCGCACGTCATCGCAGACGAACAGGGCATGGCGCCCTACCTGCGCGACTGGCGCGGTCGTTTCACGGGACGCGCGCTGGCCGTGCTGCGCCCCGCCGACACGCAACAGGTGGCCGCCGTCGTGCGGCTGTGCGTGTCGGCCCGCGTGCCGCTGGTGCCGCAAGGCGGCAACACGGGCCTGGTGCTGGGCAGCGTACCCGACGCCAGCGGCCGCGCCATCGTGCTCTCGCTCGCGCGCATGCAGACGGTGCGCCAGGTCGACGCCCTCAACCGCACCATGACCGTCGATGCAGGGGTCATCCTGCAGCGCGCGCAGGAAGCGGCGGCCGAACACGGCTGCCTGTTCCCGCTGTCGCTGGCGGCCGAGGGCAGCTGTACCATCGGCGGCAACCTGTCCACCAATGCGGGCGGGACGGCCGTCCTGCGTTATGGCAATGCGCGCGAACTGTGCCTGGGGCTGGAAGTGGTCACGCCGCAGGGCGAGGTCTGGTCCGGCCTGCGCGGGCTGCGCAAGGACAATACCGGCTACGACCTGCGCGACCTGTTCATCGGCGCGGAAGGCACGCTGGGCGTCATCACCGGGGCGGTACTCAAGCTCTATCCGCAGCCCAAGGCTTCGGTGACGGCGCTGGCCGCACTGGATTCGCCGGCCCAGGCGCTGCGCCTGCTGTCCATCATGCAGGACCATTGCGCCGCCAGCCTGACGGGTTTCGAGCTGATGTCGGCGTTCTGCCTGCAACTGGTGGCGAAGCACTTCCCGGCGCTGGCGCAGCCGCTGGCCGGCGCGCATGCGCAGTACGCCCTGCTGGAGCTGTCCAGCAGCGAATCGGCGGAACATGCGGCGCTCTTGCTCGAGCGCGCCCTGGGCGCGGCGCTGGAGCAAGGCGTGGTGCGGGACGCGGTGGTGGCAGCTTCGGCGGCGCAGTCGCGCGGGCTGTGGAACTTGCGCGAGCACATTCCACTGGCGCAGGCGGCCGACGGCAAGAACATCAAGCACGACATATCGCTGCCGGTGTCGGCCATCGCCGATTTCATCGCGGCCACGGAACCGCGGCTGCAAGCGGCCTTCCCCGGCTGCCAGCTGGTGTGCTTCGGCCACCTGGGCGACGGCAACCTGCATTTCAACGTGGCGCCACCGAAAGGCGTGGCGCACGACGACTTCCTGCTGAGCCAGGAAGCGGTCAACCGCGTGGTGCACGACGCGGTCGCGGCATGCGGCGGCTCGATTTCGGCCGAACACGGCATCGGCGCCTTGAAGCGCGACGAACTGGCGCGCTACAAATCGCCGGTGGAACTGAACCTGATGCGGGCAATCAAAGCCGCACTTGATCCGCTGGGCCTCATGAATCCGGGGAAAATGCTATGAAACCCTTGCCCTTGCTGCTGTTGGCGCTGGCGCTTCCTGCGGGGGCGCAAGCCCTGCACAAGTGCACCATCGATGGAAAAGTGAGCTACACGCAGCAGCCCTGCGAAAAAGGCGTCGCCACCACGATTGCCGTGCCGGCGCCGCCGCCGCCCGATCCCTCCGCCGCAGCCGACCTGAAACGGCAGGAGCGCGAAGCGAACAGGCTGGCCACCGCGCGCCGCAAGCGCGAGGCACGCGAGGAGCGCGAGGCCCTGGCCGAGGCGCGCGCCGTGGCCAGCCATAACAAGAAGTGCCAGAAACTAAGACTGCAGCAGAAATGGGCCGAGGAGGATGCGCGCGGCGCCACGCTGCAGAACATGGAACGCTCCCGGCAGAAAGCCAAACGCGCGGCAGAAATGGTCCAGCTCGAATGCGGCGGCTGACGCGCTGGCTCGCCCTGGGCGAATGGCGCGCGCATCCGGTGCGCGCGCTCACCGCCATCGCGGCCATCGCCATCGGCGTCGCCCTGGGTTTCGCCATCCACCTGGTCAACGCCGCGGCCCTGAACGAATTCTCCACCGCCATCCGCAGCCTCTCGGGCCAGGCCGACATCCAGGTGCGCGGCACTGAAGCCACCTTCGACGAGGCCATCTATCCGGTCCTGGCACGCCTGCCCGAAGTTGTCGTGGCCTCGCCAGTGCTGACACTCAGTGCCGCGCTGCCCGACAGGCGCCAAGTCCTGGAGATCGTCGGGCTCGACGTGTTCCGCGCCGGCTTCATTACCCCGGACCTGATCGGCGCCCCCGCGCAGGACCAGCCGTACGACACCCTGGCCGACGATGCCATCTTCCTTTCGCCGGCAGCGCTGCAATGGCTGCAGGTGCAAGCCGGCGCCACCGTGCGCCTGCAGGCGGGCGCCGGCATTGCCAGCCTGCGCGTGGCCGGGTCGCTGCAGCGGGCGCGCGTCGGGCAGCGCTTGGCCGTGATGGATATCGGCGCCGCCCAGTGGCACTTCCAGCGCCTGGGCCGGCTCTCGCGCGTGGACCTGAAACTGCGCGATGGCGTGGACCGCGCCGCGTTCAGGCAGGCCCTTGCGGCGCGCCTGGAGCGCGAATTCCCGGGCCGCTTCCATGTCGGCCAGCCCAACGACGCCGACCAGGAAAGCCGCAATGCAAGCCTGAGCCGCGCCTACCGCGTCAACCTCAGCATACTGGCGCTGGTGGCCCTGTTCACCGGCGCCTTCCTGGTGTTCTCCTCGCAAGCCTTGTCGGTGCTGCGCCGGCGCGGCGAATTCGCCCTGCTGCGTGTGCTGGGCCTGGAGCGCGGGCAGTTGCTGCGGCAGGTCCTGCTCGAAGGCGCGCTGCTTGGCAGCCTGGGAGCGGCCCTTGGCGTAGCAGGCGGCTATGCACTGGCAGCCGCCGTGCTGCGCCTGTTCGGCGGCGACCTGGGCGCCGGCTACTTCGCCGGCGTACAGCCGACGGTGCAGTGGGAGCCCTTGGCGGCACTGGCGTATTTTGCGCTCGGCCTGGGCGTGGCGCTGCTTGGCGGCCTGGCGCCCGCCCTGGATGCGGCGCGCGCCCGTCCGGCCGTGGCGCTCAAGGCCGGTACCGACGAGACGGCGCTGCGGCCGCTGGCCCGGCCCTGGCCGGGACTGGCCTGCCTGGCGCTGGCGGGTGCCATGGCCTTTGCGCCGCCGGTGGCCGAACTGCCGATCTTTGGCTACCTGTCCATTGCCCTGCTGCTGGTGGGTGCCATTGCGCTGATGCCGCGGCTGGCCGGCATGGCCTTCCGTGCCCTGGCACGACATGCCGGCGCCAGCCGCACGGCGCCAACGCTGGCGCTGGCGCGCCTGGCCAATGCTCCCGGCCAGGCCGGCATCGCGCTGGGCGGCGTGCTGGCCAGCTTCAGCCTGATGGTGGCCATGGCCATCATGGTGGCCAGTTTCCGCACCTCGGTCGACGAGTGGGTGCTGCGCATCCTGCCGGCCGACGTCTATGCACGCAGCGCGGCAGCCGCCATTGCCGGCGGCGGATTCTCGCCGCAGGAACAGGACGCATTGCGCACCGTGCCCGGCGTGGCGCGCCTCGAATTCATGCGTGTCCGCTCGGTATCGCTCGCGGCGGACCGGCCGAACGTGGCCGTGCTGGCGCGCGACATCGCACCCGACGACCCGGGCAGCGCCATGGTGCTGGTCGGCGCAACGGCCGCAGGCACGGCGGCGCGCCCCGCCTGGGTGTCCGAGGCGATGGCCGACCTGTATTCCCTGCAACCCGGCGCCACGCTACGCCTGCCGTTGCAGGGCCAGTTGCGCGAGTTCCAGGTGGCCGGCATCTGGCGCGACTATGCGCGCGCGGCGGGCGCCGTCATCATCCGGCGCGCCGACTATATCGAACTGACCGGCGACCGCGAGGCGGCCGACGCGGCGATCTGGCTGGCCAAGGGCGCCACCGTGGCGCAGGTGCAGGAAGGCCTGCGCCGCCTGCCTTTCGGCGCCGGCATCGAAACCAGCGTGCCGTCCGAAATCCGCAATCTGACGCTGAAAATCTTCGACCGCAGCTTTGCCGTGACCTACCTGCTGGAAGGGATCGCCATCCTGGTCGGCCTGTTCGGCGTGGCCGCCACCTTCTCCGCGCAGACCCTGGCGCGCAGCCGCGAGTTCGGCATGCTGCGCCATGTCGGGGTCACGCGCGGCCAGGTGCTGGGCATCCTGGCGCTGGAAGGCTGCGCCCTGACCGTGCTCGGCATCCTGGCCGGCTTCGCACTGGGCTGGGTCATCAGCCTGGTGCTGGTCCATGTCATCAACCCGCAGTCCTTCCATTGGAGCATGCACATGCATTACCCCTGGGCCCTGCTGGCCAGCGTGGCCGGCGCGCTGCTGCTGTCCGCGACCGCCACCGCACTGCTGGCCGGCCGCCAGGCCCTGTCCAACGGCCCGATCCGCGCCGTGCGGGAGGACTGGTGATGCGCGCCCTGCTGGCCGCCCTGCTGTGCCTTTGCGCGCTGCTGCCGGCAGCGCCGCTGCGCGCGGCGGCCTTCACGCCGGTGACGCCGGGGACGGCGCTGCAGTTCCCGCGCGATTTCGGCTCCCACCCCGGCTTCAAGACCGAGTGGTGGTACGCCACCGGCTGGCTTAGCGCGCCCGACGGCCGCCAGCTCGGCTACCAGGTCACGTTCTTCCGCAGCGGCACCGGGCATGGGCGCGACAACCCCAGCAAGTTCGCGCCGCAGGACATCATCCTGGCCCACGCTGCCCTGTCCGATCCGGCGCACGGCAAGCTGCAGCACGACCAGCGCACCGCGCGCGCCGGCTTCGGCCTGGCCGGCGCCGCCACCGCCGACACCGACGTGCGGCTGGACAGCTGGCGCATGCGGCGCGCGGCGGACGGCACTTACCATATCGACATCGACGCGGCCGAATTCACGCTGGCGCTGCAGCTGGCGCCGACCCAGCAGCTGCTGCTGCAGGGCGACGCCGGCTACTCGCGCAAGGGACCGCGCCCGCAGCAGGCAAGTTATTACTATAGCAAGCCCCACCTGCGCACCAGCGGCACCCTGGCCCGGCGCGGCGCGGCGCCGCAGCCCGTAACGGGCGTGACCTGGCTCGATCACGAGTGGTCCAGCGAGGTGCTCGATCCGGCCGCGGCGGGCTGGGACTGGGTCGGCATCAACCTGTCCGACGGCGGCGCCCTGATGGCATTCCAGATAAGGGACCGCCAAGGTGGTAAACTATGGGCCCACGCGACATGGCGCGATGCATCCGGTAAGATCACGCACTATTCGCAGGACCAGGTCAGCTTTACCCCGCAAGTGCGCTGGCGGTCGCCGCGCACCCAGGCTGTGTATCCCGTCGCCACCCTGATCGCCACAGGTCGTGAACAGTGGCTGGTCAGCCCTTTGCAGCAGGACCAGGAGCTCGATTCGCGCCGTTCGACCGGCGCGGTGTATTGGGAAGGTGCGGTGACGGTCAGCCGCGCCGGCCAGCCCGCGGGGCACGGCTACCTGGAAATGACGGGCTATGTCCGTCCGATAAAACTTTGAACAAGAACGTAGAATACGCAATGAGCAACAGCACCACCGGCCAGCCAGAAGCCCGAGAACTCAAGAAAGGCAGCCTGGCCGCCTTCAAGGGCCTGCTACCCTTCCTCAAGCCTTACCGCAAGCGCTTCGTCGTGGCGGGCATCGCCCTGCTGGTGGCGGCCGGCTCCACGCTGGCGATCCCGTACGCCTTCAAGCAGATGATCGACCTGGGTTTCGGCGCGCAGGCCGGCGTGCGCAGCGCCGCGCACGTAAACGAGGTGTTCGTCGCCCTGTTCGCCGTGGCGTCGGTCCTGGCGCTGGCCACGGCGGCGCGCTTCTACAGCGTATCCTGGCTGGGGGAGCGCGTCACGGCCGACATCCGCAACGCGGTCTATTCGCACGTGGTCCAGCAAAGCCCGGAATTCTTTGAAACCACCAAGACCGGCGAAGTGCTCTCGCGCCTGACCACCGATACCACCCTGATCCAGAGCGTGGTCGGCACCAGCATCTCCATGGCGCTGCGCAACATGCTGCTGTTCCTGGGCGGCCTGGTGATGCTGTTCATTACCAGCCCGCGCCTGACCGGCATCATCATCGGCCTGCTGGTGCTGACGGTGCTGCCGATCGTGGTCTTCGGCCGCCGCGTGCGCCAGCTCTCGCGCGATTCGCAGGACCGCGTGGCCGACGCCTCCGCCATGGCCGGCGAAATCCTGAACGCCATGCCGACCGTGCAGGCCTTCACCCACGAAAAAGTGGAAGCGCAGCGCTTCGGGCACTCCGTCGAGGGCGCCTTCGCCACCGCCATGCGCCGCATCCAGGCGCGCGCCTTCCTGACCATGCTGGCCATCGTGCTGGTGTTCGGTACCATCGTCTTCGTGCTCTGGCTGGGCGCGCACGCCGTGCTGGAAGGCTCCATGACGGGCGGCGACCTGGGCCAGTTCATCCTGTACGCCTCCATCGTGGCCGGCTCCATCGGCGCCCTGTCCGAAGTGATGGGAGAAGCCCAGCGCGCAGCCGGGGCCACCGAACGCCTGCTGGAACTGTTGGCCGTGCGCTCCGACATCCAGAATCCGGCGCAGCCGCAAGCGCTGCCGGCGCGCGCCGCCAACGGCGCTTCATTGAGCCTGACCGATGTCTCGTTCAGCTACCCTTCGCGCCCGGACACGCTGGCGCTGGACCACGTGACGCTGGACATCAAGCCGGGCGAAACCATCGCCGTGGTCGGCCCATCGGGCGCCGGCAAGACCACCCTGTTCCAGATGCTGCTGCGCTTCTACGACCCGCAGTCGGGCGCCATCCGCCTGGACGGCACCGACATCCGACTGCTCGACCTGCATACCCTGCGCGGCGCCATCGGCATCGTGCCGCAGGATACGGTGATCTTCTCGGCCGACGCGATGGAGAACATCCGCTACGGCCGCGCCGACGCCACCGACCAGGAAGTGATCCAGGCCGCGCGCCTGGCCGCCGCCCACGAATTCATCGAGCGCCTGCCCAACGGCTACAAGTCCTTCCTCGGCGAGCGCGGCGTGCGCCTGTCCGGCGGCCAACGCCAGCGCATCGCCATCGCGCGCGCGCTGCTGAAAAACCCGCCGCTGCTGCTGCTGGACGAGGCCACCAGCGCGCTGGACGCCGAGTCCGAACGCCTGGTGCAAGGTGCGCTGGAGGCGGCCATGGTGGGCCGTACCACGGTCATCATCGCGCACCGCCTGGCAACCGTGCAGCGCGCCGACCGCATCATCGTCATGGAAGACGGCAAGATCGTCGAGACCGGCGACCACCGCTCGCTGGTGGCCCTGGGCGGCATCTATGCCAACCTGGCGGCCCTGCAGTTCCACCACGTGCACGTGACCCACTGAGGCTGACGTGAGCGACGCCGAACTGCGCCAGGCCTGCCGCATCGTCCTGCCGGGCCACCGCCAGCCTTCGCCGGCCGAGACCTTTGCCGCCATGGCGGCGTGGTGCGACGCCAACGGCGTCGCGCATGACGTCTACGGCGAAGGCGAACTGCTGCAAGCGTTCGAGAAAAAGATGGCGGCCATGCTGGGCTTCGAGGCGGCGACCTTCGTCATCACGGGCACCATGGCCCAGGTCACGGCCCTGCGCCTGGCCTGCATGGAACGCGGCAGCCGCCTGGTGGCGCTGCATCCCAGCGCGCACATCTTACGCCACGAACGCGGCAACCACCAGCTGCTGGACCATTTCCAGGCGCTCCAGCTGGGCGACCCGCAGCGCCCGTTCACGCTGGCCGAGCTGCAGGGCGTGCCCGACCGCCTGGCTGCCGTGGCGCTGGAATTGCCGGCGCGCGAACTGGGCGGGCAGTCGCCGGCCTGGGACGAGCTGTCCGCCATCAAGGACCACTGCCGCGCGCATGGCATCCACCTGCACCTGGATGGCGCCCGCTTGTGGGAAGCGGCGGCCGGCTACGGCCGCCCGCCAGCGGCGCTGGCGCAGGGCTTCGACAGCGCCTATGTTTCCCTGTACAAGGGCCTCGGCGGCCTGGGCGGGGCCATGCTGCTGGGCAGCCGCGCCTTCGTCGCCCGCGCGCAGGAATGGTTCCGGCGCCAGGGCGGCAACGTCATCCACCGCACCCCGTATGTGGTGGCGGCGGCCATGCAGCTCGAAGCGCGCCTGGCGGCGATGCCGGCCTGCTTCCGCCGTACGCAGTGGCTGTACGACACACTGCAGGACTTCCCGCGCCTGCGCCCCAATCCGGCGCAGCCGCAGGCCAACATGCTGCATATTCACGTACCGGTGGCGCGCGAGCGCCTGCTGGAAATTCGCAACGAAGTCGCGGCGCAACACGGCGTCTGGCTGCTGAACCGCGCGGCGCATGCCCAACTGCCCGGCACCAGCTATACCGAATGGTATGTCGGCGACAACCTACTCGCGCTGCCGGACGAACAAGTCCGCCACGCACTGACACTCTGGAGCGATGCACTATGAGTTTTGCCTCGCTGGACCTGATCGAGGGCCTCCTGCGCGCCCTGGAATCGATTGGCTACAACAGCCCGACACCGATTCAAAAGCAAGCCATTCCTGCGGTGCTGGCCGGCCGCGACCTGCTGGCCGCCGCCCAAACGGGCACCGGCAAGACCGCTGCCTTCGCCCTGCCCCTGCTGCAGCGCCTGAGCATGGAGGGCGAACAGGCGAGCCCGAACAACATCCGCTGCCTGGTGCTGGTGCCTACCCGCGAACTGGCCGAGCAGGTGTACCAAAGCTTCCATACCTATGGCTTCCACCTGCCGCTGCGCTCGGCCGTCGCCTATGGCGGCGTGCCGATGGAGCCGCAGCTGGCCAAGCTGCGCAAGGGCATCGATGTGCTGGTGGCCACGCCCGGGCGCCTGCTGGACCTGCACCGCAAGGGCGCGCTGGAATTCGGCCAGCTGCAGGCACTGGTGCTGGACGAAGCGGACCGCATGCTCGACCTGGGTTTCGCGGCCGACCTGGACCTGCTGTTCTCCGTGCTGCCGGCGCAGCGGCAAACGCTGCTGTTCTCGGCCACGATGCCGGAGCCGATCCGCCAGATGGCGGCGCAATTGCTGCGCAACCCGCTCACGGTACAGGCCAGCGCGCCCAATACCGCTGCGCGCACCGTACGCCAGACCGTCTTCACCACGGACAAGCGCAACAAGCCGGAGCTCTTCGTGCACCTGCTGCGCAAGGAAGGCTGGGGGCAGGTACTGGTCTTCGTCAAGACGCGCAAAGGGGCCGAGTACCTGGTCGGCCTGTTGCAGGATGAAGGCATTGGCGCCGATTCCATCCATGGCGACAAGGCGCAGACGGCCCGCATCAAGGCCCTTAAGCGCTTCAAGGCCAATGCCGTGCAGGTGCTGGTGGCCACCGACGTGGCGGCGCGCGGGCTGGATATCGAGGCGCTGCCGCTGGTGGTCAACTTCGACCTGCCAAGCGTGGCGGAAGACTACATCCACCGCATCGGCCGTACCGGCCGCGCCGGCGCCGACGGCGAGGCGATTTCCCTGGTCTGCGCGGACGAAGTGGACATGCTGCGCGCCATCGAGAAGCTGATTGGCAGCGTGCTGCCGCGCCTGGAGGAAGCCGGCTTCGAAGCCGACCACCGCGTTCCCGCCACCGGCGCCAGCGCCGCCCCGGCTGCGCGCGCCACGGCCAAGCCTGCCGCCAAGCCGGCCAAAGCCGGCACGGCGCGGCCAGCGACCCCGGAAGCGCCACGCCCGGCCGGCGGCTTCGGTGGACTGAAGGAAGAGCTGCCGCCCAAGGAGAAGCAGCGCCCGCGCGCACCGCTCAAAGGCGCGCGCGGCGGCAGTCCCGGCGCGGGCCGCGGCGCCGCCAGCGGCCCGGCGGGCAGCGCCGGCAAGGTGGTGGTGACCGCCACGCGCGGCGCCAAGTCGGCGGCGCGTGCCGCCGGCCGCGCCGCCTCCAAGGCCGGCACCCGGGGCAACAAACGATAGAACGGAGAGACGCATGAAGCAGTACAAAGAACTCATCAGCACCGTGCTGGAACAAGGCAGCTGGCAAGACAACCGTACCGGCATCCGCACCCTGAGCGTGCCGGGCGCGATGATGCGCTTCGACCTGAACGACGGCTTCCCTGCCGTCACCACCAAGAAGCTGGCCTTCAAGTCGGTGGTGGGCGAACTGTGCGCCTTCCTGCGCGCCTCGCGCAGCGCCGCCGATTTCCGCGCGCTGGGCTGCAAGGTGTGGGACCAGAACGCCAACGAAAATCAGCAGTGGCTGGCCAACCCTTACCGCAGCGGCACCGACGACCTGGGACCGGTGTACGGCGTGCAGTGGCGCCAGTGGCCCGGCTACAAGCTGCTGGACGCGGCCGACGCGGCGCAGCTTGCCGACGCCCAGCGCAACGGCTTTCGCCAGGTGGCGCCGCTGGTGGAGGACGGCGTGCAGAAGGTCCTGCTGTACAAGGCCATCGACCAGCTGCGCGAATGCCTGGACACCATCGTCAACAACCCGTCCAGCCGCCGCATCCTGTTCCACGGCTGGAACCCGGCCGTGCTGGACCAGGTTGCGCTGCCGGCCTGTCACCTGCTGTACCAGTTCATCCCGAATGCCGCCACGCGCGAGCTCTCGCTGTGCCTGTACGTGCGCAGCAACGACATCGGCCTGGGTACGCCGTTCAACATCGCGGAAGGCGCGGTCCTGCTGCACCTGGTGGCGCGCCTGACCGGCTATACGCCGCGCTGGTTCACCTACTTCATCGGCGACGCCCACATCTACGAGAACCACATGGCGATGGTGCAGGAGCAGCTCACGCGCGAACCGCTGCCGCTGCCGCAGCTGCGCATCGACAGCCGCGTGCCGGCCTACGCGGAGACGGGCAAGTATGAGCCGGAATGGCTGGAGAAGATCGAGCCTTCCGATTTTTCGCTGGAAGGCTACCAGCACCACGCGCCGCTGACGGCGCCGATGGCGGTTTAAGCCGCTTCTTCCTCGGGGACGACGCTGCTCCACCACTGGTTGGCGGAGTCCTCCCCTTCCTTCTCCAGCAGGTAATGGTAGCCGCGCTGGGCCGCTTCGTTGAGCAGGCTGGCGTCGTTCAGCGCCGCTTCGCGCAGGTGGTCCACGCCGGCGCGGTTGCCTTCGGCCAGCAGCACGCGGCCGTACATCAGCGTCGCCTTCGGATACGGGCCGCCAGGGCGCCTCAATTGCTCCGCCAGCACCGGCTTGGCCGTGGCGACGTCGTCGAACTCCAGCTTCAGCAACGCCAGTTCCTGCAGTTCCATGACGCTCAGCCTGTCCAGCGGCTGGGCGGACAGTTCGCCGATGCGCGCCTGGGAGCGCGTCACGTGGCGGTAGCGCTCACCCCAGCCGCGCGCGTTGCTGTCCCACCATTGCTTGTCCAGTTCCGCCTCCAGCTTCTTGCCAACGCCCGCCGCCAGCATCACGTCGGCGGCGCTGACCTCCACCGGCTCCGGCAAGTTAGGCGCCGCGCCGATCGCGTCGAGCCGCTCGCGCAGGCAGGGGTGGGTGTCGTCCACGCCCGAGCGCACGGCCCAGGCAGCGTCCAGCGCCGGCTTGCAGGCCCACTCGTCGTAGTTCGCCTTGAACGCCAGGCGCATCGATGCATACGGCATGAAGGGCGGCCGCTCGGCGCGGTCGGCGTTTTCATACAACGTGCGCCAGAATTTTTGGGCGACCCAGGCGCCAAGCAGGTGGATGCGGACCAGCCCATGTGCGCTGGCCGTGCGTCCCGCCATTTCGACGGCGATGCGGTCGGCCTCGTATTCCTCCTGGCGCGCCAGCACGAAGGTGTAGGCGCTGTAATACGGGAAGAAGCGGCCCAGCGCGCCGGCAATGGCGGCGCTCAGCACGCTGTCCTGTGCGCTCTCTTCCACATGTTCGTACAGGCTGACGAACAGGCGCCGCTGGCGGTAGATCCCGGCGGCGGACTTGCCGTGGTCGCCGCACAGGTGGCCGTACTCGTGCGCCAGGGTGGCCAGCATTTCCTTGGGCGCAGCGCCCAGCAGGTACGGCAGGCCGACCATCAGGTAATTGCGGTAGCCGCCCAGGATGCCGAAACGGGCATGCTGGCTGATCGCGGCGTTGTACTCGTCCGTCACCAGCACGTGGTGAATGGGAGGGCCTTTCAGCTTGGCGTGCAGCTTGTCGAGGATCTCGAACAGCTTGGGCGCCTCGGCGCGCTGCAACGGTCGTCCGACGGGGGGATCGAGGCGCATGAGCATCACGCGCAGGACCACAAAGATCAGGGGCAGCAGGAACACGCCGAACAGGCCAAGCTTGATGGTCGTGATGGTGCGCTGCGATTCGAGCGCCCACAGCATGGCCGTCGCGAACAACGCTACCAGGCCGGCCAGGGTGCCGAACAGCACCAGGTAGGCAATGACGCTGATCGCGACAACTTTGCGGCGGAACGCCGCCGGGCTGGCATGCGAATCGAGCTCCAGGCGGCGTACCAGATGTTCAAATGCTTTGTGGTCCAATCGTTCTCCCCAATCAGAATTCTTCCCAGTCCCCTACCGCGCCATTGGCCGCGACGCGCTGGCTGCGCCCGACCGCTGGCGCTGGGCTGCGCAAGGCCGGCTTGGGCGGCGCGGCAGGCTTGTTGCGCACGGCCTGGATCACGGCACGCGCCTGCACCGCAGCAGGATGCTCGTGCCGGCGATTATTGTCAACCTGGAACACGCTGACCACGCGCGACAGGCTGCTGGCCTGCTGCTGCAGGGCGTTGGAGGCCGATGCCGCTTCCTCCACCAGGGCGACGTTTTGCTGGGTGATGCTGTCCATCTCGTTGATCGCATGGTGGATCTGTTCCAGGCCCGCGGTCTGTTCCTGGGTGGCGGTAGTGATCTCGCCCATGATGTCGGTCACGCGCTGGATGCTGGTGACGATGTCCTTCATGGTGGCGCCGGCCTGGCCCACCAGTTTGGCGCCCACCTCTACCTTGCCCACCGAGTCGTCGATCAGTTCCTTGATCTCCTTGGCTGCCGCCGCCGAACGCTGCGCCAGGTTGCGCACTTCGGTCGCCACCACGGCGAAGCCGCGCCCCTGTTCGCCGGCACGCGCCGCTTCCACCGCGGCGTTCAGGGCCAGGATGTTGGTCTGGAAGGCGATGCCGTCGATCACGGTGATGATGTCCACGATCTTGTGCGAGGAATCGTTGATGGAGCCCATGGTGTCGACCACCCTGGCCACCACCTCGCCGCCGCGCGTCGCCACTTCGGACGCGGACACCGCCAGCTGGTTGGCCTGGCGTGCATTGTCGGCGTTCTGGCGCACGGTGCTGGTGAGCTGCTCCATCGACGAAGCGGTTTCCTCCAGCGAGGCGGCCTGTTCGCCGGTGCGGTCGGACAGGTCCATGTTGCCGGCCGCGATCTGGCCGGAAGCGCTGGAAATGGTGTCGCTGCCGCTGCGCACTTCGGACACGATGGCGGCCAGATTGTCGCGCATCTTGTCCAGTGCGTCGAGCAGTTCGCCGAATTCATTGGTCGGATGCACGCTGGACTGGCCTTTCAGGTCGCCCTCCGCCACGCGGTGCGCCACGGCCATGGCCTCGGCCAGCGGGTCGGAGATGGCCTTCATCAGCAGCAGGCCAGCGCACACGCTCAGCAACAGTCCGCCGGCCAGCGCCAGGGTCACGGTCCAGGTGGTGCGTTGCAGGCTGGCCGCGACGTTCGCTTCGTTCTCCTTGGTGCGCGTGTCGACGTACTCAGTCAGCGACTTCAGGGCGCCGTCGCCGATGCGATAGGACGGATTGATCTTCTTGATCAGCACCGTTTCGGCATCGTCCCAGCGGTTTTCCTTGACGGCGACGGAGGCGGCGCGAATGTGCTCAACGCCCAGGCCGTCGCTCTTGGCGAACCATTCCTCGGCCAGCTTGCGTTCCTCCGGCGTCTTGATGCTCGCCAGGTAGCCATCCCAGCGCTTGATCACGCGCACCGTCACCTCGTCGACAATGTTGAAGTGGTTGGTCAGCGGGTGGTCGTGCAGCTTGCTCCAGGCCAGGTCGGGATTATGCTGCAACGCTTGCAGGATCTGGCTGCGGCCCGTTTCCATGTCCAGGCGGATGGCATTGCGTTCCGCGATATTCTTCTGGTCGGCGACTGTCACGTCCTTCACCAGCCCGACCGAACGTTCGGCACTGACGATGCCCAGGCCACCAATGATGGCCAGCATTCCAATCAACAGTCCCAGCACGCCCACCAGCAGGGTCTTGATCCTGAAATTTTTAAACATCGCTTACTCCTTCACCAGACATTGGAAAAACTGATGCAAGCGTCCCCGCAATTCGGACACTTCATCAAACTCGATATAGGTCACGTCCGCCAGGTCATCCAGCTCGCGCAGCAAGGTGGTCTTGATCGGCGCTCCTTTCCACACCAGGAACAGGATAGGCGTTCGGCGGCCCTTGAATATGTGATAGCTCAACTCGAACGCACTGCTCTCGCTCATGCCCACGCGGATGTTCACCATCACGTCCGCCTGGTCCAGCAGGGACAGGCGGTGGCGGCGGAAGTTCTGCGGCGTGAACGGCATGCCCTGCTTGCGCTCGAAGGACGTGCGGAAGGTGTCCGCGCTTTCCGCCTCCAGGCCGGTCAGGTAGTCGAAGGCGTGCGGCAGGCCGTTGGCGCTGTCGATCATCTGCATGATCTGCGCCACCATGCGCTGTTCGCGCTCGTCCGACTCGGTAAATGGCTGGCGGATGAAGATCTTCAGCGGCGCCACGCCGACGCTGCGCTCGCGCGACTGTGCGCGGCGCTCCGGCAGCTGCAGCGCGGCGGCGGCCAGGTCCGACGGCGCCGGCACCGGGCGCGGGGCAGGCGCCGCAACGCGCCCTGCCTCGGCATGCCCCGCCGCCAGAGCATGCAGCTCCTGCAGCGAGCGCACGCTGATGTCCTTGGCGTGCTTGCGCGCCTCCATTGCCGCTTCCGCCGCCGCGATGGTGCTGTACATCACGGTGCCCGACGCGAGTGCCCCCATGCGCAACGCGCGGCTGGCGGCGATGGCGCTGCGCTTTTCGTCGACCGTGACCACGGCCATGGCGATCTCGCGCAGGGCGAACAGGCCAAGCAGGGTTTCGTCCTCGATCGTGTTGACAGGTACTTCGGCGGCCTCCAGCACCGCCGCCGTCACCTCGCTGGCGCACAGGCAGTAGCCGGCTTCGCTCAGCTCGCGCGCCAGGACCACGGCGCGCGCCTGGTCCGCCTTGCGTACGCGCAGGTAGACATGGCCGCGTAGCGGCAGGCGCACGCCGGCGCCCAATTCGGCCTTGTAGAAGGCTTCGCCAAAGCTCATGCCGGTACCCATCACTTCGCCGGTGGACTTCATTTCGGGGCCGAGGATGGTATCGACGCCGGGGAACTTCGCAAACGGCAAGACAGACTCCTTCACGCTGTAATACGGTGGTACGACTTCGGCGGTAACGCCCTGCGCGGCCAGCGAACGGCCAGCCATGCAGCGCGCGGCCACCTTGGCCAGCTGGATGCCGGTGGCCTTGGAGACGAAAGGCACGGTGCGCGAGGCGCGCGGATTGACTTCCAGCACGTAGATGCGATCAACCATGCGGCCGTCCACCTTGCGCCGCTGGACTGCAAACTGCACGTTCATCAGGCCCACCACGTCCAGCCCGCGCGCCAGGCGCACGGTCTGGCGCTTGATCTCGGCCACGGTGCTCGCTTCCAGCGAGTACGGCGGCAGGCTGCAGGCCGAGTCGCCGGAATGGATGCCGGCCTGTTCGACGTGCTCCATGACGCCGCCGATGACGACCTGGTTGCCGTCGCTGACGCAGTCGACGTCGACCTCGATGGCGTCGTTCAGGAAGCGGTCCAGCAGCACCGGCGAATCGTGGGACACCTTGACCGCTTCGCGCATATAGCGTTCCAGGTCGGCGCGTTCGTGGACGATTTCCATGGCGCGCCCGCCCAGCACGTAGGAAGGACGCACCACCAGCGGGTAGCCGATCTCCTCGGCCAGGGCCACCGCCTGCTCCTCGGTGCGGGCGGTGCGGTTGGGCGGCTGGCGCAGGTCCAGGGCGTTGAGCAGCTGCTGGAAGCGCTCGCGGTCCTCCGCGGCGTCGATCATGTCGGGCGAGGTGCCGATGACGGGCACGCCGTTGGCTTCCAGCGCCAGGGCAAGCTTCAGCGGCGTCTGGCCGCCGTACTGCACGATCACGCCTTCGGGCTGTTCGATGGCCACGATTTCCAGCACGTCTTCCAGGGTCAGCGACTCGAAGTACAGGCGGTCGGAGGTGTCAAAGTCGGTCGACACGGTCTCCGGGTTGCAGTTGACCATGATGGTCTCGTAGCCGTCTTCGCGCATGGCCAGCGCGGCGTGCACGCAGCAATAGTCAAATTCGATGCCCTGCCCGATCCGGTTCGGGCCGCCGCCCAGCACCATGATCTTGCGTGCGCCGCTTGGGCGCGCTTCGCATTCCTCGTCGTAGGTCGAGTACATGTAGGCCGTGCTGGTGGCGAACTCGCCGGCGCAGGTGTCGACGCGCTTGTACACCGGGCGCACGCCCTGCTCGTGCCGCTGCGCGCGCACCGCATCTTCGGACGCACCGAGCAGGGTTGCCAGGCGGCGGTCGCTGAAGCCCTGCTGCTTCAGGCGGCGCATGACGCCGGCCTCGATGGCAGGCAGCTGCTGGGCGGCCACCCATTGCTCAATCTCGACCAGGTCCTGGAGCTGCGCCAGGAACCAGGGATCGATGTGCGACAGCTGGTTCACTTCCACCAGCGACATGCCCTGGGCAAAGGCCTCGCCCACGTACCAGATGCGCTGCGGGCCCGGCAGGCCCAGCTCGTGCCTGATCACATCCGGACCGCTGGCCATGCGCTGCAGGCCGTCCACGCCGATGTCCAGGCCGCGCAGCGCCTTCTGGAACGATTCCTGGAAGGTGCGGCCCATGGCCATCACTTCGCCGACGGACTTCATCTGCGTGGTCAGGCGGTCGTTCGCGCCCGGGAACTTCTCGAAGGCGAAGCGCGGAATCTTGGTCACGACATAGTCGATCGCCGGTTCGAACGAGGCCGGCGTGGCGCCGCCCGTGATGTCGTTCTGCAGCTCGTCCAGCGTGAAGCCCACCGCCAGCTTGGCCGCCACGCGGGCGATCGGGAAGCCGGTGGCCTTGGAAGCCAGGGCCGAGGAACGCGAAACGCGCGGATTCATCTCGATCACGATCATGCGTCCGTCGCGCGGGTTGACGGCGAACTGCACGTTCGAGCCGCCGGTATCGACGCCGATCTCGCGCAGGACATCCAGCGCCGCGTCGCGCATGATCTGGTATTCCTTGTCCGTCAGCGTCTGCGCGGGCGCCACGGTGATGGAGTCGCCGGTATGCACGCCCATCGGATCGAGGTTCTCGATCGAGCAGACGATGATGCAGTTGTCCTTGCGGTCGCGCACCACTTCCATCTCGAATTCCTTCCAGCCGATCAGCGATTCCTCGATCAGCAGTTCGGAAGTGGGCGACAGTTCCAGGCCGCGCAGGCAGATGGCGTTGAATTCGTCGGCGTTGCGCGCGATGCCGCCGCCGCTGCCGCCCATGGTGAACGATGGCCGGATGACGACGGGGAAGCCAAGGCGTTCCTGCGCGCGCCATGCCTCGGCCATGCTGTGGGCGATGCCCGAGCGTGCGCACGCCAGGCCGACGCGCTCCATCGCAGCCTTGAACTTGGCGCGGTCCTCGGCGCGGTCGATGGCCTGCGGCGTGGCGCCGATCAGCTCCACGTTGAAGCGCTCGAGCACGCCATGCCGGTGCAGGTCGAGTGCGCAGTTGAGCGCGGTCTGGCCGCCCATGGTGGCCAGCACGGCCTGCGGGCGCTCCTTCTCGATGATCCTGGCCACGGTTTCCCAGGTGACCGGCTCGATGTAGGTGGCGTCGGCCATGCCGGGGTCGGTCATGATGGTGGCGGGATTGCTGTTGACCAGCACAACCTGGAAGCCCTCTTCGCGCAGGGCCTTGCAGGCCTGGGCGCCGGAATAATCGAACTCGCAAGCCTGGCCGATGACGATCGGGCCGGCGCCGATGATCAGGATGCGCTGGATATCGCTACGCTTAGGCATGGCGTGCACCCTCCATCATGGCAACGAAACGGTCGAACAGGGGCGCCAGGTCGTGCGGTCCGGGCGACGCTTCGGGATGCCCCTGGAAGCAGAAGGCGGGGCGGTCGGTGCGGCGAAAGCCTTGCAGCGAGCCGTCAAACAGCGAGATATGGGTCACCGTGCAGTTGCCGGGCAGCGTTGCCGGGTCGACGGCAAAGCCGTGGTTTTGCGAAGTGATCATCACCTGCCGCGTTTCCACGTCCTGCACCGGATGGTTGGCGCCATGGTGGCCGAACTTCATCTTCATCGTGCGCGCGCCCGAGGCAAGCGCCATGATCTGGTGCCCGAGGCAGATGCCGAAGGTCGGGATGCCGCGATCGATCAGTTCGCGCGCGGCCGCGATGGCGTAGTCGCACGGTTCCGGGTCGCCGGGTCCGTTCGACAGGAAGATCCCGTCCGGACCCAGGGCTAGGGCGGCGGCGGCGCTGGAGCGGGCCGGCAGCACGGTCACGCGGCAGCCGCGCTGCGCCAGCATGCGCAGGATGTTGGCCTTGACGCCGAAGTCGAAGGCGACCACGTGGCAGCGCGGCTGCAGCTGGCGGCCGTGGCCGTGGCCCAGCATCCATTCGGTCTCGGTCCATTCGTAAGGCGCTTCAGTGCTGACGGTTTGCGCCAGGTCCATGCCCGCCAGGCCGGGGAAGGCGCGCGCCAGGCGCAGCGCTTCATCGGCCGAACCGCCCACCAGGATGGCACCTGGCTGCGCACCCTTCTCGCGCAGGATGCGGGTCAGCTTGCGCGTGTCGATGCCGGCAATGGCCACCACGCCCTGCTCCGCCAGCCAGGACGACAGGTCCTGCTCGTTGCGGAAGTTCGACGCCAGCAGCGGCAGGTCCTTCACCACCAGGCCGGCGGCATGGACGCGCGCCGCCTCGGCATCCTCGCGGTTGACGCCAGTGTTGCCGATATGCGGATAGGTGAGCGTGACGATCTGCCTGCTGTAGCTTGGGTCGCTGAGGATTTCCTGGTAGCCGCTCATGGCGGTATTGAACACGACTTCGCCAGCCGTGGCGCCCACGGCGCCGATGGCAATGCCCTCGAATAGGGTACCGTCGGCCAAGGCAAGGATCGCGCGCCCGGCATGGCCCGAGGCATGCTTAAGGGGGTGTTTCATCAGGGGAGTCTCCTACTTCGTATCGTTATGAAACCTTCAAACAAAATTACCGACCGGCAATTTCTAGCGCGCTGGAATCAAGATACGACAGCAACCCCACGACAAAACTCTCCAATGGTCACAAGGGCCCGTTCCACGCGCAAAAAGCTTGCGATGCCGCAATTTCGCAACATGACGGGATGGCAAAGTGCTCCGATATATAATGGCGCCCATGACAATTTTGACCATCATCGTTGCCACGGATGCCAGCAATGGCATAGGCATCAACAACGCCCTGCCCTGGCACCTGCCGGAAGACCTGGCGCACTTCAAGCGCCTCACTTCCGGCCACCCGATCATCATGGGCCGCAAGACGTTCGACTCCATCGGCCGCGCGCTGCCGAACCGCCGCAACATCGTCATCAGCCGCAACGCCGAGTGGCGCCACGAGGGCGTCGAGCGCGTCGGATCGCTGGAGCAGGCGCGCGCGCTGGTGGCCGGCGCCGATGAAGCCTTCGTCATCGGCGGCGCCCAGGTGTACCAGCAGGCGCTGCCCCTGGTTGACAAGCTTGTAATCACCCGCATTGGCCGCACCTACGAATGCGATGCCTTCTTCCCCGCGCTGCCCGAAGGCGTGTGGCAGGAAGCGGACCGCGAGGAACACGTTTCGGCAGCCGGACTGCCGTATGCATTCATCAGCTTCACCAGGCGATAGGGCGCGCTGGCGGGGCCTGGCGCCGGACACAGTGCCTGAATGGTAATTTTTTTCCCCCGGGGGCAGAATTTCTGCGATACTCCCGGTCTTATTTTTTTTCGGCGCGTGGTCGCGCCTGGAGACCACTGATGAAATTCCGCTTCCCCATCGTCATCATCGACGAGGATTTCCGTTCCGAGAACACGTCCGGCCTGGGCATTCGCGCCCTCGCTGCGGCGATGGAAAAGGAAGGCATGGAGGTCCTGGGCGTTACCAGCTACGGCGACCTGGCGCAGTTCGCGCAGCAGCAGTCGCGTGCCTCGGCCTTCGTGCTGTCGATCGACGACGAGGAGTTCGGCGGCGGCACGCTGGAGGAAACCGACCTGGCGCTGGCATCGCTGCGCGCCTTCGTGTCGGAGATCCGCCACAAGAACGCCGACATCCCGATCTACCTGTACGGCGAAACCCGCACCTCGCGCCATATCCCCAACGACATCCTGCGCGAGCTGCACGGCTTCATCCACATGTTCGAGGACACGCCGGAGTTCGTGGCGCGCCACATCATCCGCGAAGCCAAGTCCTACCTGGACGGCCTGGCGCCGCCCTTCTTCCGCGCCCTGGTGCACTACGCCAATGACGGCTCCTACTCCTGGCACTGCCCTGGCCACTCCGGCGGCGTGGCGTTCCTGAAGTCGCCGATCGGCCAGATGTTCCACCAGTTCTTCGGCGAGAACATGCTGCGCGCCGACGTCTGCAACGCGGTGGAAGAACTGGGCCAGCTGCTGGACCACACCGGTCCGGTAGCCGCATCCGAGCGCAACGCGGCACGTATCTACAACGCCGACCACGCCTACTTCGTCACCAACGGCACCTCCACCTCCAACAAGATGGTGTGGCATTCGACCGTGGCGCCGGGCGACATCGTCGTGGTGGACCGCAACTGCCACAAGTCGATCCTGCACTCGATCATCATGTGCGGCGCGATCCCTGTATTCCTGATGCCGACCCGGAACAACCTGGGCATCATCGGCCCGATCCCGCTGGAAGAGTTCTCGATGGAGAGCATCGAGCGCAAGATCGCCAACAACCCGTTCGCCCAGGCTGCCGCCAACAAGAAGCCGCGCATCCTGACCATCACCCAGTCGACCTACGACGGCGTGGTGTACAACGTGGAAACCCTGCGCGAGATGCTGGACGGCAAGATCGACACCCTGCACTTCGACGAAGCCTGGCTGCCGCACGCGACCTTCCACGACTTCTACAAGAACATGCACGCCATCGGCAAGGACCGTCCGCGCGCCAAGGAGTCGATGATCTTCTCGACCCAGTCGACCCACAAGCTGCTGGCCGGCCTGTCGCAGGCGTCGCAGGTGCTGGTGCGAGATTCCGAGACCGTGAAGCTGGACAAGGATGCCTTCAACGAGGCGTACCTGATGCACACTTCGACCTCGCCGCAGTACTCGATCATCGCCTCCTGCGACGTGGCAGCGGCCATGATGGAAGCGCCGGGCGGCACCGCCCTGGTGGAAGAATCCATCCTGGAAGCGCTGGACTTCCGCCGCGCGATGAAGAAGATCGACGAGGAATGGGGCCAGGACTGGTGGTTCAAGGTATGGGGCCCGGACACCTTCGCCGAAGAAGGCATCGGCACGCAGGAAGACTGGATCTTCACCGACGAGAGCAAGAAGTGGCACGGCTTCGGCGACCTGAAGCCGGGCTTCAACATGCTCGACCCGATCAAGGCCACCATCGTCAACCCGGGCCTGTCGCTGGACGGCCAGTTCGGCGAGACCGGCATCCCGGCCTCCATCGTCACCAAGTACCTGGCCGAGCATGGCGTGATCGTCGAGAAGTGCGGCCTGTACTCGTTCTTCATCATGTTCACCATCGGCATCACCAAGGGCCGCTGGAATACCCTGCTGACCGCGCTGCAGCAGTTCAAGGACGACTACGACAAGAACGCCCCGATGTGGCGCATCCTGCCGGAGTTCTCGGCCGCCAACCCGCGCTACGAGCAGATGGGCCTGCGCGACCTGTGCCAGCAGATCCACGACTTCTACAAGGCCTACGACGTGGCGCGCCTGACCACCGAGATGTACCTGTCGGACATGGTGCCAGCGATGAAGCCGTCGGACGCCTTCGCCAAGATGGCGCACCGCGAGATCGAGCGCGTGCAGCTGGACGAACTGGAGGGCCGCATCACCGCCATCCTGCTGACGCCTTACCCGCCAGGCATCCCCCTGCTGATCCCGGGCGAGCGCTTCAACAAGACCATCGTCGACTACCTGCGCTTCGCACGCGACTTCAACGAGCACTTCCCGGGCTTCGAGACCGACGTGCACGGCCTGGTCAAGCGCGAAGTGAACGGCAAGCGCGACTACTTCGTCGACTGCGTCAGGCAGTAAGCCCGTCGTGCGCCGCCGGGTGCGGCGCACGATTGACAAAGCTCAAGGCCAACACCGCGAGTTTCGATCTATAGTTGACCTCCAGTCCAGATGGAGGGTCGACTACATGGCGCTTTCTGCTTGCGTCCTGGCGATCGGTAACGCGCCCGCAAGTGCCTGCTGCACCCTGCAGCAGGGCCTCTCCAGTGCAGGCGTCACCCTCCTCGACGCGCCGCAGGAAGCCGGCGCCTGCATCCTTCCTTTTACCCATTGGGACAGCGAACTGGCCGCACAGCTGCAGGCGTCCTGCATACAGCAGGTGCTGGCCATCTGCTGCGCGCCGGCCGCCATGGCGCCCGACACCATGTGGCAAGTCCTGGCCGCGGGCGCGGCCGACCTGCTGCTGTGGCAGGATGGCGACACATTGCTGGCGCAAGTGCTGGCCCGCCTGGAACGCTGGCACGACGTGGGCCGCATGATGGCGTCGGACGGCGTGCGTGCCTGCCTGGTGGGCCAGAGCGCGCCCTGGCGCCGCATGCTGCAAGGCCTGGTGGAAGTGGCGGCCTTCACCCAGTCCCCCGTCCTGATCACCGGCGAGACCGGCACCGGCAAGGACCTGCTGGCGCAGGCCGTGCACCGCCTGCAGGGCGGCGCGGGCCAGCTCACGGTCGTGGACTGCACCACGCTGTCGCCGGAGCTGGCCGGGAGCGAACTGTTTGGCCATGAACGCGGGGCTTTCACCGGCGCCTACACCGCGCGCGACGGCGCCTTCGCCGCTGCCGACGGCGGCGTGCTGTTCCTCGACGAAGTGGGCGAACTGCCGCTGCCGCTGCAGGCGCAGCTGCTGCGCGTGATCCAGGAACAGCAGTACCGCCGCATCGGCAGCAACGACTGGCATCCCACCCGCTTCCGGCTGGTGTGCGCCACCAACCGCGACCTCGAGGCCGAGGTCCAGCGCGGCACTTTTCGCGCCGACCTGTACTACCGCATTGCCGCATGGCGCTGCCGCACCCCGCCGCTGCGCGAACGCCCTGGCGACATCCTGCCGCTGGTGCAGCACTTCCTGCGCCAGCTGGCCGGCCAGGACTGCCAGCTCGACCCGGCCGTGCGCCAGTACCTGCTCACGCGCAGCTATCCCGGCAACGTGCGCGAGTTGCGCCAGACGGTGGCGCGCATCTGGCACCGCCACATCGGCCCCGGACCGCTTACCATCGGCGACGTGCCGCCGGACGAGCGGCCCGCCACGCTGGCGTGCTGGCCCGACGAAGCCTTCGCCGATGCCATCGGACGCGCGCTGGACCTGGGCGTGAGCCTGGCGCGCATCGGCCAGGCCGCCACCGACACCGCGATCCAGCTCGCGCTGCAGCAGGAAGGCGACAACAACCAGCGCGCCGCGCTGCGCCTGGGCGTCACCGACCGTACCTTGCAACTGCGGCGCAAGGCACGCAACGGCCACGCCGCCTAGCGCACGGCGCCGATCAGGCGCAGCAGGTTGCCGCCCAGGACCAGCGCCTCGTCCCCCGCCCCCAGGCGCAGTAGCCGGATCTTCTCCAGTTCCACCCCGGGGTGCAGCCAGGGGCCGTCGGAACCGAACAGCACCTTGTGCGCCCCGGCGCGCCGCACCGCCTGTTCCAGCAGGTCGAAGCGGCGCACCCCGGCGGTGTCGGTGTGGATATTGGGGTGGCGCGCCAGGTGGTCGATCAAGGCCAGCTGCGCCGCCCAGTCGTCGGCGAAGCTGCCCAGGTGCGGCAGGATGAAGTTGACGTCCGGGTACTGGGTCGCCAGCAGCTGCGCCACCGACGTCGCGCCGACCGGGTCGTACAGCACCGGCAGGCCGAATCGGCGCGCCACCTCGCACACCTCGCCGGTGATCGGCGCGTCGTGCCGGTGCAGCTTGATGCCGACAAAGCCGTACTCCTCCACGGCCTTGCGCACCACGGCGCCAATGCGCCCGGCGTCGCGCCGCGCGTGCACGAAAGCGAACCCGTAATAGCGCCCCGGCTGCGCCGCCAGCAGGCGCGCCACGCCCGCATTGGCCGCCGCGTAGTCGGAATGGAAGGCAGCCAGCAGGACGGTGCGATCGATGCCCGCCGCGCGCGCGCGCAAGGCGTAGCGTTCCAGCGACAGGTCGCTGTCCCACGGTCCGGTCAGTCCGTCGCCCGGGCCGGCGTGGCAATGACAGTCGATGATCATGGCCGGCCAAAGCGCGGCGCATTGGCGCGCAGCGCTTCGAGCACGGCGCGGCGCACCGCTTGCGCACTGCCGTCGCTGTCGCCGGCCGCGCGGGCGGCGCTGCCGGCAATGCGCACGAAGCGGCGCGCCACTTCCAGTTCGCGGTCCACTCCCGGCATCTCCTGCATCTCCATCTCGAGCGCCTTGCTCAAGGCCCCGCCCAAGGCGCTGCCCAGCGCGGTGCCGACGCCTGGAATGGGAATGAAGGAGCCGAGCGCGCCGCCGACGAATGGCAGTGCCTTCTTGGCAATCCCCTTCAGTACACCGCCGAGCGGCTTGGCGACCTTCTTGATGCCGCGCCAGATGCCCTTGAACATCTTGCCGAGAAACTGTTCAAGGTCCGCTTCGCTCTGCACCGACAATAGCTCCATCGCCAGTTCCAGCTCCTGCTCCTCGCTAAAAGGCCCGCGTTGGCAGCGCGCGCAGCCGCAACTGCCACGGTGTTCCTCCTCGAACATGTCGAACTCGAGCTCCAGGTTCTGATTGGTCAGGAAGTTCGCCTTCTTGTCGAACACCCGTTCATGCAGCTGCTTTTCCATCGCACGCCGCAGCTTATAGTCTACCGGGCCCACCGCGACAAAGGTGCGGATGCTCTCCGGCCGCAGGCCCATGACCGCCGCGCAGAGCCGGTGCTGCTTGAGCCGGTTTGCCATGTAGGCCGACTCGCCGCTGTAGGCCCGCGTGCGGCCGTTGACGCCGAATTCGAAGTAGTACAGGCCGGGGTTTCTTGCGCTCGGATGGTTCGGCGCCGTGCGCAGCGAACCGACCGGTTCGAACTTGGGACGCATGCCGGGCGTCATCCAGTTGACGGCCTCGCGCAAGGCTTGCGTCAACTCGCCTTCGAGCGCCTCCTCGAACGGCTCCTCGATGGGCTCATCGAACGGCTCGTCCACCGGTTCGGCGCCACCGATGGGCAGCGGCTCGAAGACCGGCACGCCGTACGGCCAGGCGTTGAATACAGGCACCGGTCCGCGCCTGGGGCGGCGGCCAGGCTTGGCGCGCGGGCGCCCCTGGAGCGGCACGCGGCCTTGCGTGCGGCCCTGCATCCGGCCCTGTACGCGGCCAGCGCGCGGCCGCCATTCGAATTCCATCGTTTCAAACATGGAGCACCTCCATCAGTTGTCCAATCGAACGGGCCGCGAAATCTACTTCCTGGGCGCTGTGGTCAGCGCGCAGCAGCAACGTCAGCACCTGCCTTGCCCGTGTCCTTTGCAGCAGCACTTCCACTCCCGCCTGCGACAGTCCCCGCCACAACGCCGCGCCGTCGCACGCCGGCGGCAGGACGACGCGCTGGACCGGGAAGTCGCCTCCACGGCAAGCGATTCCCCACGCCGCCAGAGCGGCGCGCAGCTGGGCGATCCGCTCGCGCAGACGCTTGCGCAGGGCCGCCCCGACCCGGCGGTTGGCCTGCAGCGCGCAGCCGCCGGCGGCAATCGCCGCCATGGACGGCGGGCTGCAATGCACCCGCGTCTCGCTGGCGGCCATGAAACCGCGCAGCAGCGTGCGCGGTCCCGCCAGCACCGCCAGCGGAACGCCGAAACCCTTCGCCAGCGAGGCGCCCGCCAGCAGCGGCGCGCCAGCCAGTCCGTGCGCCGCCACCGAGCCGCCGCCTTCCGGTCCCAGGATGCCCAGCGCCTGGGTGTCGTCCAGCAGCAGCAAGCCGCCCTCGCTGTCCGCTATCCCGGCATACGCCGCCAGCGGCGGCGCCGCTTCGTCGCCGGGCGTGTAGCCATCGGCCAGCAGCACCGGGCGGTGGCCCGCCGCCCGAAAGTGGCGCGCCAGCCCCGCCGCCTGCGCAGCGCTGCCGTGGGCGAAGCACCGCACCGGCACGCCCAGCGCTGCGGCGCGCTCGACGCCCCAGCGCGCCACCGGGTAGGCGGCGCTGTCCACCAGCAGCGCCACCGGTTCCCGGGCCAGCCAGCCGAACAGGTCCCAGAACAGGTGCAGGCTGGAAGGCGACAGGCAGGCGGCCTCGCAATCCATCAGGCGCGCCAGCGCGGCGCCCAGCTCCGCCTCGCCCGGCACCGGCTCCAGCGCTGCGGGCTTGCCCAGCGTCAGGGCCGGCCATGGCGGCAGCGCGTCCGCCGCGTGCCGCATGCCCAGGTAGAGCGCGCTGGTGAAGTCGGCCTGCACCGCCTGCCTCACGCAATGCGCGGCATCGCCTCCAGGCGCTGCCGCAGCAGTACCGACGGCATGGTGGCCTCCAGCTTGGGATTGGGCGTCTCGGAGGTCAGGTCCACGCCTGTCACGGCCCGGTAGGCGTGCATGTAGCCTTGCGCCTGCGGACGCCAGAAACGCGCCCAGGCAAATGCCTCGGTCGGGTCGTACACGTCGCTCCAGTGGCTGTAGCGGATCGACAGCAGCAGCTGCTCGCCGAACATGGCCAGGTCGCGGAAGTGGGCAATGCTGGTGTCGCTCCAGCCCTGGATCTTCTTCATCGCGTCGACCCGGTCCATCCACGGTTCTGGATGCGCCACCATCAGGCGCGTGGGCAGGAACTCGCGGAATTCGGGACGCGCCAGCATCCACTGCTGCATCAGCATTTCGATGCGTGCCGTCGACGGCAGGTCGCCGAACTGGTTGTGCGCGCCCTGCGACAGGATCAGGTGCACCTCCTTCAGCGCGTTCAGGATGGGGAAGGCGTCGGCCTTGACGGTGGTGTCGTCGTCCTGGCGGTAGAACGGCATCAGCTGGCGCAGCAGGTTGTGGAAGGCCTCGATGAACTTGGAGCGGCTGTCGGCCGGACGGAAGTCGCGCACCGCCTTGCCGTCCAGGTGGATGCCGTAGTGGTGGTCGTACTCGTAATTGCGGCGCACCACGCTCAAGCGGTGCTGCTCGTCCTGCACGAAGCCCCATAGCAGGTTGTTCAGCGGCCGCAGCATGTCCACTTCCATGTTGGCCAGCGGGTCCGGGCCGCTGCCGTGGGCGATCGAGCGCACGTTCTGGAAGCGGCGCGCGATGGCGTTCATGGTCTGCACCAGCATGCCTTCCTCCTGCCAGTAGGACCAGATCAGCTCCATCATGCACGGGTTGACCAGGCGCTCGCGGATGAAGCCCGCGCACAACTCGGCGTCGTGGTGCTCCTTGTGGCCCATGTGGATGCGCACGTCGGGCAGCTTGCTGCGGATCAGGGCCAGGTAAGGCAGGATGCGCGTCTTCTGGTCCAGCGAGGTGAGGTAGCGCCTGACCAGTTCCTCTTCCAGCTTGCGGTCGTCGGGCAGGTCGCGCCGGTCCAGGTACTCGGCGTCGTCCTGGCCGCGGAACGCATATGGGCTGCGCAGCACGCCGCAGTTGACCATGACGAAGGCTTCGGTGGCGGCCTTCAGCACGCGGTACGAGTCGGAATCGCTGAACGGCAATGCGCGCCGCTTCTCCAATGCACGGAAGGCACGTTCCTTTTCGCCGAAGCGCTCGCGCTCGAACTCCGGCACGTCGGGCGTGTTGGCGCAGAACAGGTGGTCGATGAACTGCTGGTAGTTGTTGAACGAGAGCGCTTCGGCACTGTTCCTGATCAAGGTCCAGTGGGCGATGACGGGACGCCACTCGGCCTCGGTGCGCGAAGCATGGGTCGTGATGTCCCCCGCCACCTGCAGCGGACTGGACTCGTCGACGATGATCGGCTCGGATGCGCGGTAGTGCGCGGCGTCGTGCGGGTCCGGCGTTTCGCCATCGGGTTCCAGCGCCGCCATGAAGACGTTTACCGCGGCCTCGGTGCTGCCGGTGGCGTTCAGGCGCATGCTTGACTTGACGCCCTTGGGCGCCTGGCTTTGCAGGGGCGGTTCGGGCACGTAGTAGGTACCGGGCATCGGGTTCTGCCGCCCCGCCATGCCGTGGCTGACGGTGACCCACAGCGTATCGCCCACCAGGCCGTGCGGGCGGTCCTGGTTGTCGCCATTGGCGTAGAAGACCGGTTCCAGCCGGAACGGCGGTTCCAGCCGAAACTCCATTTCCGCCCGCGTGTCGTTGTTCAGGATATCGACGACGTTGTAGCGCTCGAAGTCTTCGTTGAAGGGCGTGACGTTGTTGTAGGCCACGATGTAGCTGCCCATCTCCAGGCCGTCGAAACGGGCATGTCCGTTCGGCCCCGTGTGGCTGGTGCGCAGCACCGGCCAGCCGCCCACCAGCCGGCGCATTTCGTCGGGGCTGGCGCGTGCCGCCCTGAGCTGCTGCAGCTGCTTCAGGTCCGCGTCGGAGGGATGGATCAGCAGCAGGTGGGAATGCACCACGGGGACCCAGCGATTGTCTGAAATCCTGGCCCGCACTGTGACGTCGATCTTGCCGCTGGGGACTGCGGCCGCCGCCTTCGGTTTAGTCATGATGGAACTCTCCTCAAATGTCAGTCAAGGTATTGCGAAGCGCCCAATGCGTCAGCAGGCGCCCCAGCAGGGTGCTTTCGTGTTCCGGGCTCAGGATGCCGTCGGCCCGCGCCTGGCCGATGACCGCGAAAACCAGCACGGGTGACGACTCGTACATGCGCTGCGGTTGCCGCTGCCACAGGCGGAACAGCAAGGCCAGGTAGGCCGGTTGCCGCCGCTCCACCTGCAATGCCTGCGGCAGCGAGGCGCCGCGCAGCAGTGCCGGCCGGTGGCTCGCCAGCAACCCCGCCAGCGCCGGCATCGAAGCGCGCAGCTCGAGCAGCAGCTGGCGCTCCGCATCGGGCAGGCCATGCAGGGGATAGAACGATTCCCACAGGCGCGCCATGCGTTGCCACTGGGGGTGCGGAAAGAGCCGCTCGCCCATCGCGCAGCTGAGCAGGACCCGTATCCACGGCACCGGGTGCGGGTCGTCGATATTGATGCGGAAGACAAAGATGCGCGGCAGGCTGACCACACCGATCAGGCCATGGGTGGCCGCCACGCCGACCCTTGCCAGCGACCAGAAATCGGCGACGATCTCCGATATCCAGCGCTCCCACAGCTTCCACACCCTGGACGGGCCGGTGGCGCCGGACTGCAGCGATTGCAGCACCGGGCGCAGCGAGTTGACCAGGTCGAGCAGCGCGGCGCCCTGGTGTCCCACTTCATGGAACAGCGAAGAGGCGATACTGGCGCCGACCATCCGTTCGCGCGGCACGCGGATGATGGCCACCGGATTGTCGCCACCGCCGGGCAGGCGCGTGCGCGCGCGGCGGATGGCGGCCCCCGGCCCCCGGTCCAGGTAGCACACCACCGGCGGCGTCTCGTAGTAGGCCCCGCCCAACGCCAGCGCGTCCGACGATGCCACATCCAGTCCCGCCAGCCAGACACCGTTGCGGTGCTCGCTGCGCTGCGTGACCACGTCGTTGAACAGGTCGAACTGGATCAGCGCCGCATTGAACTTCATGCGCAAGAAGGTGAAGCGGCGCTGCGCCTGGTCCGGGCTGGCCCGGCGCCCCTGCGCACTGCGCAGCCAGCGCAGGAAGCCGCGCACCATGGCGCGCAGTTCGCGCCGGCCGGAAACGAGCTGTCGCTCGATGCCACGCCGCGCCTGCGGCTGCAGCGACGCCGCCGGAACCATGGGTTCGATCAGGGCGAACGGCAGCACGCGGGCCAGGCGCGTCAGCAAGGAGCGCGCCTCCTGTGCCAGCATCCAGGCGGCGTAAGGGCTCATCTGCTTCAGGCCCCGTACAGCACGATCTTGCGGCCCTGGCGTACCCAGCGCCCCGCGTTGCCGCGCATACCGCCTGCCATGGCGCCCATGGCGCCCATGCCGCGGGCCGCCCCCTGCTGGCCGCCCTGCCCCATCGCCTGGCCTGCCTTGGAGAGCAGGCCCGGGGCGTGCTGGCGCACCGCCGCGGTGGCTGCCTGCATCGCGATCTGGCGCGGATCGCCGCCGCGTGCCTGCGCCGCGCGGTTGACGGTGTCGGCCGCCACCTTGACGAAGGTGCGGGCGCCGTCGAACTCGCGGTCCTCGCCGGACAGCTCGCCTTCGGCCTCCAGGCCCAGCGCGCTGCCCGCCGCCGACGCCAGGCCGCTGCCGATCTTGGCGCCCAGCGGGCCGCCGAAGTAGCCGCCGATCGCGCCGCCGGCCAGCGGCAGCGCCTTCTTGGCCACGCCTTTCAGTGCGCCGCCGATGGCCTTGCCCACAGGCGAGCGGATCACGTCGCCGGCGACGGAGGCGGCCTTTTTCAGGAAGCCGCCCAGGAACTGCTCCAGTTCCGCTTCGTTGGTAACGGACAGCAGTTCGCTGGCGAGCTCCATTTCCTCGGCTTCGGTCAGCATGCCCTGCTGGCCCATTTCGCCGCCCCATTCGGATTCAAACTCATACTCCCCTTCATAAGACGTTTCGTTGCCGAATTCCAGGGTGGTACGGTCAATGTCATGCATGATTTGCCCCCTTTGATGTGATGCTGCGGATTGTGGAACGGGTTCCCGTTCCATGACGGATACGATGGCGGGCAGCAGGCCCGGTGCCAACTGCCTGGCCGCCAGGTTCAGCGCGGCGCGCCGCCGCTGGCGCGGATCGCCGCGTGCGGCCTGGCGCGCACGGCGCGCTGCCAGGCCGGCAAAGCGCATGAACTGGCGTGCCGTTTCCAGTTCGCGGTCTTCGCCGCTCAGGCCTTCCAGCTCCATGCCGAGCATGCGCCCGGCAGCAGGACCGGCGGACAGGACGCGTTCGGCCAGCTTGGGCAGCACGCCGTCCAGGCCGGGAGCCACGCTGCGAAACCATTCGGGCAAGCGCCCTGCACGGCGCGCCGCCAGTAGTTCGGTCGCCAGCGCGAAACTGTCGTCGCGCCATGCCGCCTGTTCCGCGGCGGGCGCGAACTCCATTTCCGGTCGATAGCTGAGCATACGATTCATGCGTTCTCCATTGCCTGAGCCATGCGAGCAATAGTGCAAGCGCCATGCCAGCGTTGCTACCGGGGCGCGTGGACGCGCTGGCGAAAGCGGTTTCGCGGAACAGCGAAAAGCGGGGAATCGGGGCGAAACGGCGTTCGCCCCGGTGGGGATCAGGCGGCGACTGCCACCGTCAGGGTGAGGACGTAGCCGTCGGTGACGTTGCCGCTCATGGTGCCAAGCTGCAAGGAGTAGCCGTCGCTGAAGATATTGTCCGTGGCGAAGCTGATGCGCGCCAGGTTGGCTGCAGAACTGCTGTAGCCGGACGTGGCATAGACTTCATTCATCGTCGCCAGCGGGAAGGTGAACTGCGACGTCTTGATGCGGTTCGACGCGCTGGTGCTTTGCGCCAGGCTGCGGTATACCTCGAAGTGCACGTGCGGCATGCGCCCGTCGTAGCAGCCGGGGAAGATGGTGGTGAACGTCAGATTGCCGTCGGCGTCGGCGGCCTGCACGCCACGCAGGTAATTCTGGTCCGTCACCCCCTGCGAGTAGAGCGAATAGCGCCCTTCGCGGTCGCAGTGCCACAGGTAGACGGCGAAACTGCCGGCGGCGCCGCAACTGGCGTTGGCATTGACGATCTTGAGCTTGACCGTCAGCGGGATCCCCGCCGCGCTCCCGCTGGCGCCATTGAAGCTGCTGCGGATGTCGCTGCGCACCACGCCGCTTTGCGTCAGGACGTTGACCACGCCACTGGCGTTGCTGTTGGTGCCGTCGCCAGGATACGGGCCGCCGGTTTCTTCAGGAATCACCTGGCAGGTGGCGGTGCCGGTACTGCTGCCCGTACCGGTGCTGCTGCCCGTTGCGCTGTTGGCCGTATCGCTCGAACTGCTCCCGGAACCGCCGCCACAGCCGGCCAGCGGCAGCGCGGCAGCACCGGCCAGCAGCCAGCGCAGGGAGCGGCGGCGCGTGCTGCCCATGTTCATCATCGCTTCCAGGTCGCTTGCCAGGGAGCCGCCGCTTGCGCCGTTTGCCGGATCAACGCTCATGGGGCACTCCTCGCTGCGGGCGCGACTTGCGCTCTTCCAGCTGCTTGCGTTGTTCGGGCGTCAACAGGGCCAGTGCCTTCTGCTGCGTGCGGACGTGGGCCAGCGTCAGGTTTGCCTGTGCCTGGGCGGCCGCCTGCGCCAGCCTGGTGGCGGCGGCATCGTCGAACTTGTCGGCGCTGCGCATCGCCTGCAGCGCGCGCAGCGCCTTCTCGTGGGCGCGCTGCTGCTCCCGCAGGTACGGGGCCTGGCTGTGCATTAGCTCGAATAGCTTGTCCTGCTGGCTTTCGGAGAGGTCGATGCCGCGCAGGAAACGCAAGCCCGGACCGCCGAAGCGCCCCTCGCCGTGTCCATGCGGGCCGCGCTCGCCCATCGGCGGCATGCCCGTCTCCGCCGCGGCGGCCACCGGCAGCGCCGCCGCGGCAGCCAGCAGCAGGGGCATCCATGTGTTCTTTTTCATATCAATCCTCGAATGGTGGATGGGAGATTCCATTCTCCGGCCGGCGCCTGTAAAGCGCGGTAAGCGGCAGGTAAAACCGTGTAAAGATGGGGCAAGCCCGGCGGGACGGTTTGTTATCATGGACCCCATGAACAAGGTCCTGTTGATTGACGACGACATCGAGCTGGTGGGGATGTTCCAGGAGTACCTGGAACAGGAGGGCTTCGAAGTCTCCACCGCCCACAACGGCGAAACCGGCGCCGCTTCGGCGTTGACCGGGCTGTATGCCATTGCCGTACTCGATGTGATGATGCCGCGCATGAACGGCCTGGAAACCCTGCGCCGCATCCGCGCGGTCAGCCGCATGCCGATCCTGATGCTGACCGCGCGGGGCGACGATACCGACCGCATCGTCGGACTGGAACTGGGTGCGGACGATTACGTCACCAAGCCGTGCACGCCGCGCGAACTGACGGCACGCATCCGCGCCATCCTGCGCCGCACCCAGGCCGTGCCCGATACCGGCGTCGGCCCCCTGGTGATCGGCCAACTCACCATGTGGCCCGAGCAGCGCCGCGCGGCCTGGGGCGGCGTGCCGCTGGAACTGACCAGCACCGAATTCAATCTGCTGGAAGTGCTGGCGCGCAATGCCGGCAAGCCTGTCAGCAAGAGCATCCTGTCCGAGCAGGGGCTGGGGCGCCCGATGGCACGCTTCGACCGCAACATCGACGTCCACATGAGCAGCCTGCGCCACAAGCTGGGCACCATTGCCGATGGCCGCTCCTGCCTGCAGACCGTCTACCGCCTCGGCTACCAGCTGATACGGGAGTAAGCCTTGGGACGCCTGTTCTGGAAGTTCTTCTTCTCGATCCTGCTGGCACAGGTCGCGGCCATCGCCGCCATTGGCGGCGCGGTGTGGCTGAAGAACCGCGCCGAGCTGGCCGCCCGGCCTTCGGACCTGGAAACCGGCCCCCCGGCCGAAATGGCGATCGAATCGGCCGCTGCCACGCTGGCGTTCGGCGGGACCGAAGGCCTGCGGCAACTGCTGGAGAACATGCCGCGCCACCGGGTCTTTGCCGTCGGTGACGACGGCAGGGAGCTGCTGGGAAGGATCGTCAACCCCGCCATGCTGTCCGAAGCGCAGAAGATGCTGGCCAGTGCCGATCCGCGCGGCGTGCGCCAGGTGACGTCCACCGACGGCAAGCGCTACCTGCTACTGCTGCCGTCGCGCCGCCACCAGGGCGGCATGGATGCCGGCGATCCGCGTCCTCTGCTGGCCGGCTCGGGCCTCCCGGGCCTGGACCCGCGTGCGATCCGCGGCCAGGAGTTGCGCCGCCCGCCACCAGCGCCACCCGATGCCGCGCCAGGCGCCGCAGCGGCCAGCGCGCCTCCGGACGCACCCGGGCCGGGACGCGGCGGACCGCCGCCGCGATGGCGGCCCCTGACGCCCTTTGTCCCTATCGGCGCCGCCGTATTGGCCAGCCTGCTCTTCGCCGCCCTGCTGGCCTGGTACTTCGCCCGTCCCATCCGCGCGCTGCGGCAGGCCTTCGACGCCGCCGCCTCGGGCGACCTTGCGCCGCGCTTTGGCGGCAAGCGGGGTGCCGGCGGCGACGAACTGGTCACCCTTGGGCGCGACTTCGACCGCATGACCGGTCGCCTGCGCGCCCTGATCGATGGCCAGAAAAGCCTGCTGCACGACGTTTCCCATGAATTGCGCTCGCCGCTGGCACGCCTGCAGGCCGCCATCGGCCTGGCCCACCAGCAGCCCGACAAGGCCGCCGCATCGATGGAACGCATCGAACGCGAGAGCGTGCGCATGGACAAGCTGGTGGGCGAACTGCTCACGCTTTCGAGGCTGGAAGCGGGCGCCTTCGATACGCCGCGGCAGGAGTTCAGCGCCGGCGAGCTGCTCGGCGACATCCTGCATGACGCGCAATTCGAGGCGGCCAGCCTCGGGCGTGCCGTCGTTGCGCGTGCCGACGCGGACGCGCAACTGAGCGGCCAGCCCGAACTGCTGGCGCGCGCCATCGAGAACGTTGTGCGCAACGCGATCAAGCACAGCCCGGAAGGCGGCAAGGTGGAAGTGGAGTCGGCCCTGGACGGCCAGTTCTTCCATGTGCGCGTGATGGACAGCGGTCCGGGCGTGGCGCCGGAGGAACTGGGGAAGATTTTCCAGCCCTTCTACCGCGGCAGCGGCGTCGGCAAGGACGTGGACGGGCATGGATTGGGCCTGGCGATCGCCCGGCAGGTGGTGCAGCAGCACGGGGGCCGCATCGCCGCCGCCAATCGTGCCGGCGGCGGCTTGTGTGTGGAGCTTGCGCTGCCCGTGCTTACGCCTTAGGCAGGGTGACGCCGTGCTGGCCCTGGTACTTGCCGTTGCGGTCCTTGTACGAAATCTCGCAGACCTCGTCGCTTTCGAAGAACAGCACCTGGGCGCAGCCTTCGCCGGCGTAGATCTTGGCAGGCAGCGGAGTGGTGTTGGAGAACTCCAGGGTCACATAGCCTTCCCATTCCGGTTCGAACGGGGTCACGTTGACGATGATGCCGCAGCGCGCATACGTCGACTTGCCCAGGCACACGGTCAGCACGTTGCGCGGAATGCGGAAGTATTCGATGGTGCGGGCCAGCGCGAAGGAATTCGGCGGGATGATGCAGACATCGCTTTTCACGTCGACGAAGGAGTTCGAATCGAAGTTCTTCGGATCGACGATCGTGCTGTTGATGTTGGTGAAAACCTTGAACTCGTCGGCGCAGCGGATGTCGTAGCCGTAAGACGAGGTGCCGAAGGAAATGACCTTGCGGCCGTCCACGGCGCGCACCTGGCCCGGCTCGTACGGCTCGATCATGCCGTGTCCTTCCGCCATGCGGCGGATCCATTTGTCGCTTTTAATCGTCATCGCTGGGACTTTCTAGTTTAAATAATGGTGCGAATTCTACATCACGCGCGCAGGCGCTGGGATGCCGCGGGCGCTTCAGCCGCTGCAGCGCCGCCGGCATGGAGCCGCTCGCCGAGCATCTGGACGATCAGGTCGCGCGTCAATTCGGCAGCCTGGCGCGGCATTTCCATTGGAAACAGGTGGGAGCCGCGCATCATGCGGAAGTTGCGTCCTACCAGCTTACGGGTGTGTTCCAGGCCGGCCTGGCGGTTTTCCTCGGAGTTGTCGCCTGCCACATAGGCAATCGGCACCGGGAATCTGTTCTTTACCAGTTTGCCTATGTGATGCGGCAAGGTGCGGTAGATCGCCGTCTCGATTTCGCGCGTAAAGCGCAGCTGCAAGCCTTCCGGGTGTTCCACCAGGCCGGTCTCCAGGTAGTCCAGCAGGACGCCGGGCGCCCAGGCGCCGAACATTTCCTTGCTGGCGAAATGGCGCAGCGCTTCGTTGTGGCTTTTCCATACGTTGCGCCGCTTGGCCGAGAAGCGGGCTGGCGAATAGCGGTCGGCGATGCGCGTGCCCTTGAAGAGGCGCCAGACGCGGGCGCGCCAGCCGGCCACCACCGGCGAATCGAGCATGACCACGCAGCGCACCAGGTGCGGGTGCTGGGCGGCCGCCATCAGGCTGAGCATCCCGCCCAGGGAATGGCCGACCAGGATCACCGGTTCCGTGTAGCGCGTTTCCAGCTCTGCAACCAGTTCTTCAACCAGCTTGCCCCAGCCGTCTTCGACCGGGTAGCGCGGGTTATGGCCGTGCATCTCCAGCGCCTGCACTTCAAAATCCTTGCTCAGGTACTCGAAGAACTGGCGATAGGTCCCGGCGGGATAGCTGTTCGCGTGTGCGAAGTGGACTTTCGGTTTCGTCATCTACTTATTCTAAAAGCATTGGCCATAAACATTTTGTACCAAGCCTCTAATTATCGCTCAGGTTTAGCGGCCATGCCAGTAGCGGGCGTGGGAATGGCGGTAGGCGCGCAGCATGGCGCGGTCGCCGAGTTCCAGCTCGATGGCGCCTGCCTCGTCGGTACGCCAGACCGCGGCGCCCGCGGCGCGGTAGCGCGCCACGACGTCGGGGCGCGGATGCCGGTAGCGGTTGCGGTAGCCTACCTGAAAGATCCCGTGCTGCGGCCGCACCGCCGCCATGAACGCGGGCGTGGACGAGGTAGCGCTGCCGTGGTGCGGCGCCAGCAGGATGGCGGCTGCCAGCTTTTCCGGCGCGGCGGCCAGCAGCTGCGCTTCCTGCGCCGCTTCGATGTCGCCCGCCAGGAGCATGCTGGCGCCCCTGGCGCTGACACGCAGCGTGCAGCTGCGCGCGTTCGGCTTGAGCGACTGGTCGGCGTAGCTTTCGGGCGCCGGGTGCAGCACTTCGAAATGCACGCCATCCCACACCCATGCCTGGCCGGCCATGCAAGGCGCATGACGCGCAGCCGCCGCCACGACCGGATGCCCTGCCGGCAGCGAGGAAAGCACGCGTTCGCTGCGCACGCCGGCCAGGATGGGCAGCGCGCCGCCGGTATGGTCGCTATCGCTGTGGGTCACGAGCAGCGCGTCCAGCACATTGATGCCGCGCGCCCGCAGGTAGGGCAGGATGACGCGGTTGCCGCCATTGGCCTCCGGCGTGTAGGCCGGGCCGGTGTCGTAGAGCAGCCGGTGGCTGGCAGTTTCGACCAGCACGGCCATGCCCTGGCCGACGTCGAAGGCGATGGCGCGCACCGTGCCAGGCGACGGACTGTCCGGGCGCCCCGCCAGCAGGGGCAACCAGCACGCGAGGCCAAGCCAGCGCAGCGGCCAGCCGCGCGGCGCCAGCATCCACGCCGTTCCGGCCAGCGCAAAGGCGAACACGGGCCAGGAAGGCACGGGCGCCGACCAGACTGCAACCGGCTGGGCGCCAAGCCAGTGCAGCATGTTCAGTAGATGTTCGAGGAACCAGTGCGCGCACTGCAGGACCGGCGCCGCCAGGGTCGCCGGCAGCACGCTGCCCAGCAAGGCCAACGGCGTCACCAGCAGGCTGATGACGGGAATGGCCACGGCATTGGCCAGCGGGCTCACAAGCGACACCTGCGAGAACAGCAGCACCGTCAGCGGCACCAGGCCGGCGGTGACGGCAAACTGGGTGGTGGCGGCCAGGCGCAAGGCCGCCAGCTGGCGGGCGCGCCAGTTGCCAGCATCCGCAGGCGCCTTGCCCGCTGCCGTGCCAACGTCCGCCGGCGCGCGGGCATGCCCCGCCCTGCCGACCGTGGCATACAGGATCACCGCCACCGCGCCGAACGACAGCCAGAAGCCGGGCCACATCACCGCCCACGGGTCCAGCAGGACCACCACGCCCGCCGCCAGCGCCAGCACGTGCGAGATGGCCGAGAGCCGGTCCAGCCACATCGCCACCGCCACCACCGCCAGCATGTACAGGGTGCGCTGCGCAGGAACGCCGAACCCCGCCAGCGCGACATACGCCCAGGCCGCGAGCAGGCCGGCCAGGACCGCCACGCGCGGCGCCGGCGCCAGCAGCGGCAATTGCAGCTCCGGCATGAAGCACGACTTGCGCCACAGCCAGCCGGCCAGCCAAGCCGCCAGCCCGGCAATCATGGTGATGTGCAGGCCCGAAATCGACACCAGGTGGGCGATCCCGGTACGGTTGAAGGTTTGCCAGTCCTGCTGCGAAATGCCGCGCTGGTCGCCCATGGCCAGGGCGGCAATCACGCCCGCGTAGCGGCGCCCCTGCAAGGCGTGGGCAATGTGTTCGCGGATGCCGTGACGCGCGCGTTCCACGAGGTTGTGCGCCGACGGCACGAAGGCGGCAAGGCGTTCGTTGCGCCCCTCCTCCCGCACATAGCCGGTGGCGCGGATGCCCTGCTCGAGCAGCCAGAGCTCATAGTCGAATCCAAACGGGTTGGCGTTGCCGTGCGGACGCTGCAGGCGCACCTTGAGGCGCCAGCGCTCGCCCGGCAGCAGCTCGGGCAAAGGGCGCGCGCCGGCAGCGTACCAGGACAGCACGATGCGCGGCGGGACGACGGCGCCGGGCGATTCGACCGCAAAATTGAAACGGGTGCTGCCCTGCAGGCGGCTGGGCAGGCTGTCGACGGTGCCGACGATCTCGACGTCGCTCCCTTCGTCTTCCCTGGCCAGCCCCCGGGACAGCGCGCCATGCGCCACGAAGGCAGCCCAGGCGAAGCCCGCCAGGGCGCCCGCCACGGCGGCCAGCGCCGGGCGCAGCACGGCCGCAACTGTGCGGGGGATGGGAAGGAGAAGCAGTGAAGCCGCAAGCAGTGCGGCCACGGCGCACAGGGCCTGTGCCGCAGCGCCAGGCAAGGAAGGCTGGGAATGCAGCCACGCCGCGCCGCCAACCAGACCGAGGATCGCGCAGCGCATCTCCCCTCCCCGGTTGGCTGGCCGGTCAGGCGGCCATCAAGGCCCGCAAGCGCGGCATCACGTCCAGGGCGTTTTTCGTGGTGGCCTTGGCCACGCAATGCGCGCCGTCGCCGCGCAACTCGGCGAGGGCCGCCCCGATCCCCGCCACTTCGGCCGGCGTATTGACGGCCGGATGAATCCAGGATGGCGCGATATCCGGCGCGTCCGTCTCGACCACGATGGCCGATAGCGGCAACTGCGTCGCCAGGCGCCGGATCTGCAAGGCGCGCGTGAAGGTGAGATTGCCGCCGAAGCCGAGCTTGAAACCAGCCTCGATGTAAGCCTGCGCCTGCTGGAAGCTGCCGTTGAAGGCATGGGCGATGCCGCCCGCCGGGCCGACCTGGCGCACATGCTTCAGGACCTGGTCCTGCGACTTGCGCACGTGGCACAGCACCGGCAGCTCGAAATCGCGCGCGATCTTGAGCTGCTCGCGCAGGAAGAACACCTGCTTTTCGCGCATCTCAGGCTCGCACAGCATGGGGATGAAGAAGTCCAGGCCGATTTCGCCGATGGCCACGAAGCGCGGGTCGTCCATGGCCCGCGCCACGGCTTCCCGCATGTGGGCAAGGTCATCCTCGGTGGCGTGCGGCACGTAGATCGGGTGGATGCCCAGCCCGTAACAGGCATTGCGGGCCCGGTGCGCCAGGTTGCGCACGACGTCGAAGTTGGCCCGGTCGACAGCCGGGATCACCACCATGCCAACGCCCTGCTCCTGCGCCCGCGCAGCCAGCGCCAGCCCCTGGTCGCCGAATTCGTGGGCATCGAGGTGGCAATGGGTGTCGATCCACATGGCTGGCTCCATCAGGCCGGGTTCAGGCCTTCTTCGGTCAGGCGCAAGACGCGGTCGCAACGCCCGGCCAGATCGGGATCGTGGGTCACGATCACGAACGCGGTACCGAGGGTGCGCGACAGTTCCAACATCAGGTCGAACACGTGCTCGGCAGTCGTATGGTCCAGGTTACCGGTCGGTTCGTCCGCCAGCACGCAGGACGGCTGGGTCACCAGGGCTCGCGCCAGGGCCACGCGCTGCCGTTCGCCGCCGGACAGTTCGCCCGGCACGTGCGTCACGCGCTTGGCCAGTCCCACCCGCGCCAGCATTTCCTGCGCCTGGCGCTGGGCCTCGGCGCGCTTGACGCGGCGGATCAGCAGCGGCATCGCCACGTTGTCCAGGGCGGAAAACTCGGGCAGCAGGTGGTGGAACTGGTAGACGAAACCCAGCTCGCGGTTGCGCAGGTCGCCGCGCGCCGTCTCGTTCATGGCGGCGAGATCGTCGCCCTTCAGCACCACGTTGCCGGTTGTCGGGGTATCGAGCCCGCCCAGCAGGTGCAGCAGGGTCGATTTGCCCGAACCGGAAGCGCCGACGATGGCCACCCGTTCGCCGCGCCGCACCGACAGGTCGATCTTTTCCAGCACCTTCACGGCATAGCTGCCCTGGGTGAAGGTCTTGCCGAGGTTGCGGCAGCTCAGCACATCACTCATAACGCAGCGCCTCCGCGGGTTTGACGTTGGCCGCCCAGCGGCTCGGATACAGGGTTGCGGCAAACGCCAGCAGCACGGCGACCACGCCGATCACGCCGACATCGGCCCAGTGCATGTCCGACGGCACGGTGCTGATTGTGTAGATATCCTTCGACAAGAACTGCACTCCCAATAGGTTTTCAATAAATGGAACAATGACATCGATGTTCAGCGACACCAGCACGCCGCCGCCCACGCCCAGCGTCGCGCCAAGCAGGCCGACCAGGGCGCCCTGGATCATGAAGATCTTCTGGATCGAGCGCGGCGAAGCGCCGATGGTGCGCAAGATGGCGATATCGGCCTGCTTGTCCGTTACCGTCATGACCAGTGTCGACACCAGGTTGAAAGCGGCCACCGCCACGATCAGCGCCAATACCACGAACATCATGCGTTTCTCAGTTTGCACGGCCGCAAACCAGTTCGCATTGAGATTTGACCAATCCCGTACAGTCATTTCCTTCGGCACCAGTTTTTGCAGCTGCGCCGCCACTTCCGGCGCCCGGTGCATGTCGGCCAGGCGCAGGCGCAGGCCTGCCGGGCCATCGAGCCGCAGCAGCCTTTGCGCATCTTCGATATGGACGAAGGCCATGCCGGCGTCGAATTCCTGGTGCCCCGCCACAAACACGCCCGCCACGGTGAAGCTGCGCATGCGCGGCACGATCCCGGCCGGGGTTACGGTCCCCTGCGGCAGCACCATGGTGACCTTGTCGCCCAGGTTCACCTGCAGCGAGCGCGCCAGGTCGATGCCGAGCACGATGCGGAACTCGCCCGGCTGCAGCGCATTGAAACTGCCGTAGCGCGTGGTGCGCACCAGGTCGGACACGTTGGGCTCCTCGGAAGGCAGGACGCCGCGCACCACGGCCGGGCGCAGCGCTTCGCCGCCACGGGAAAGCATGGCCTGCGCCTGCACGAAGGGCGCCACGCCCTTCACTTCCGGGTTGGCCTGCAGGCGCCGGGCCAGGTCCTGCCAGTCCGGCAGGCTGGCGCCGCGCTCGAACACTTCCACGTGGGCCAGCACCGACAGCATGCGCCCCGTGACGTCCTTGCGGAAGCCGTTCATCACCGAGAGGATGATGATCATGGCCGCCACGCCCAGCGCGATGCCGCTGACCGAGATCAGGGAAATGAAGGAAATGAAGCTGTTGCGGCTATCGCGCTTGCCTGCGCGGGTATAGCGCAGGCCGACCAGCCATTCGAAAGGAAGGTTTTTACTCATAGCGCAGGGCCTCCGCAGGTTTAACGCGGGCAGCCCACCAGCTTGGATACAGCGTCGAGACAAGTGCCAGCAGGACCGAAGTCACGCCGATGGCGGCGACATCGCTCCAGCGCAGCTCCGAAGGAACGGCGCTGATGAAGTAGATGTCCTTGGACAGGAAATGCATGCCGAACAGGCTTTCGATAGCCGGCACGATGACGTCGACGTTCAGGGCCAGCAGCACACCCACGCCCACGCCAATGGCCGTGCCGAACACGCCGACCAGCGCGCCCTGTACCACGAAAATCTTCATGACCGACAGTGGCGAGGCGCCCAGCGTGCGCAGGATGGCGATATCGGCCTGCTTGTCCGTCACGGTCATCACCAGCGTCGCCACCAGGTTGAAGGCCGCGACGGCGATGATCAAGGTCAGGATAATGAACATCATGTTCTTTTGCGACTTGACGGCCGCGAACCAGCCCGAATTGAGCTTGGTCCAGTCGCGTACCACCAGCTGCCCCGGCAGAGCGCCGCGCAGCTCTTGCGCCACCGTGGGGGCCTGCTGCATGTCCTGCAGGCGCAATCGCATGCCGAAGGGACCAGTCATGTTCACCATCTGCTGGCCGTCTTCCAGGTGCACCAGCGCCAGGCCGGAATCGAATTCGTTGTGGCCCGCCTCGAAAATGCCGGCCACGGTGAAGGAACGCAAGGTCGGCGCCATGTTCGTCAGCGAGTTCCCCTGCGACAGGGCCAGCGCCACGCGATCGCCCGGCTTGGCCTCCAGTTCGCGCGCCAGTTCCGCGCCAAGGATGATATTGAAGGCGCCAGGCTGCAGTACGTCCAGGCTGCCTTGCTTCATCTGCTTGCCAATGTCGGAAACCTTTGGCTCCTCGCCGGGGAGGATGCCGCGCACGATGGCAGGGCGCAGCCTGTCGCCGCCGTGCACCAGCATGCCCTGCATCTCTACGAAGGGAGCGAAACCTTTCACCTGCGGATGGCGCAGCGCGGCCGCGCCGGTGGCGCGCCAGTCGCCGATGCCCGTGCCGCTCACTTCATAGACTTCCACATGGCCCAGGACGGACACCATGCGCTCGGTCACCACCTTCTGGAAGCCGTTATATACGGACAGCACCACGATCAGCGCAGTTACGCCAAGCGCGATGCCTGCCATCGAAATCGCTGAGATAAAGGAGATGAAACTATTGCGCCCATTGCGCCTGCCTGCGCGCGTGTAGCGCAAGCCAACCAGCCATTCAAACGGCATTTTTATTAAATTGACACGGTAAAGCACGCAGTTTGCCATAGAAAGAGATTCCACTACAATGCCGCATGGCTTCCACAACCGTCGTACTTCCCTTCGCATTGCCGCCGGCCGACCTGGCGTCCGAACTGGGGCGCCACCTGCAGGCGCCCGCCCTGGCGACATTACTGTCACGCAATAGCTTGCTGAAAAAGCATGCAAGCGGCGATGACTGCCGCGAACTGCCGCATGAAACCTGGCTCGCACGCGAGGCCGGCGCCCCGCTTGCCACTGCCGTCATGCGCGGTTTCGGGCTCGCTCCCGCCGAGGGAAACTGGTTCATCGTGCACCCGGTGCACATCCAGCTGGCACGCAGCCACCTGGTGCTGGCCGATGCACGCCGGCTGCGGCTCGACGAAGCGGACGCGCGCGTCCTGTTCGAGCTGGCCAGGCCGTTTTTCGATGAACTGCTGTGGGGCGATGCCGAAACATGGTTCATGCGCGCCGATGGCTGGCAAGGCCTGGATGCTGCCTCGCCGGATGCGGCCATGGGCAGCAACCTGGCCGACTGGATGCCAACGGGCCCGTCCGCGCTGGCGTTCAAGAAGCTGCAGAACGAAATCCAGATGCTGTGGCACGAGCATCCTGTCAACGAGGCGCGCCAGCAGCGTGGCCTGGCGCCGGTCAATTCCTTCTGGATGTGGGGCGGCGCGCCTTCCGGCGGCCCGGCCACGACGGGCGCTGCAGCCCGGCCCATCGCCGTGGCGACCGCAGGCGCGCAGGCGCCGTCCTGGCTGCGCGCGCTCGGCACACCGGGCGCCAAGGCCGCACCGGGCGAGCCGGGCGTGATCGTCCTGCCGCAGCTCATTTGCGCCGGCGCGGGCAACGACTGGGGCGCCTGGCTGGGCGCCATGCATCAGCTGGAGCAGGAATGGTTCGCGCCCCTGCTGGCGGCCCTGCGCGAGGGCCGCATCGCCGAATTGACCCTGGTCCTCACGGACCGCAACAGCATGAAAGAAGTGCGCACCGCGAGAACGGCGCTGCGCAAGTTCTGGCGCGCTCAGAACCTGAAGAACCTCACGCAATGACACGTATCGCCATCCGCCCCTGCCCTGCGCACGAAACCGAGAAGCTGCTCAAGGGCGGCATCCACCCTGTCCTGGCCCGCTTGTTCGCTGCGCGCGGCCTGAGCGACCCTGGCGAGCTCTCCAGCGAACTGGCCGCCCTGATGCAGCCTTCCGGCCTGCTGCACATCGACCAGGCGGCACTCTTCCTGGCCGATTCCATCGCCGCCGGCAAGCGCATGGTCATCGTCGCCGATTACGATTGCGACGGGGCCACCGCCTGCGCCACCGCCCTGCGCGGCCTGCGCGCCATGGGTGCGAAGGTGGACTATATCGTCCCCAACCGCTTTGAGTACGGTTACGGCCTGACGCCGGAAATCGTCGAACTGACCGCACGCGAGAAGTCGCCTGACATCATCATCACGGTCGACAACGGCATCGCCAGCATTGAAGGCGTGGCGGAAGCGAGCCGGCGCGGCATCGACGTGGTGGTGACCGACCACCACCTGCCGGGCGACGCCCTGCCGGATGCGCGCGTGATCGTAAATCCGAACCAGCCCGCCTGCGGCTTCCCCTCCAAGCACCTGGCCGGAGTCGGCGTCGTGTTCTACGTGCTGCTGGCGCTGCGCGCGGAGCTGCGCCGGCGCGGCGTGTTCGATGCCCAGACCCAGCCCAAGCTCGATTCCCTGCTCGACCTGGTCGCGCTGGGCACCGTGGCCGACGTGGTGCGGCTGGACACCAACAACCGCATCCTGGTTGCGCAGGGCCTCAAGCGCATGCGCGCCGGCCGCATGCACCCGGGCGTGGCCGCCCTGTTCCGCGTGGCGGGCCGCTCCGCGCGCACCGCCTCGCCCTTCGACCTCGGCTTTGCCCTCGGCCCGCGCCTGAACGCGGCCGGACGGCTGGAGGACATGTCGCTCGGCATCGAATGCCTGATCACGGACGACGAGACGCGCGCCTGGGAACTGGCACAGCAGCTCAACGACATCAACCTGAAAAGGCGCGAGATCGAGGCGCAGATGCAGGACGCCGCCCTGCTGCACCTGGACGACTTCCAGCCCGCCGACAGCACCACGATTTGCGTTTTCGACGACAGCTGGCACCAGGGCGTGATCGGCATCGTCGCGTCGCGCCTGAAAGAGCGCTTCTACCGCCCGACCATCACCTTCGCCCCCGCCGGCGACGGCATGATCAAGGGTTCCGGCCGCTCGATTCCCGGTTTCCACCTGCGCGACGCGCTGGACCTGGTCTCCAAGCGCGCGCCCGGCGTGATCGACAAGTTCGGCGGGCACGCCATGGCGGCGGGCCTGAGCCTGCGCGCCGAGGCATTCGAGCATTTCTGCGCCGCCTTCGAAGCCGTCGGCCAGGCCTGGCTGACCGAATCGCAACTGGAACGCGTGGTGCAGACCGACGGTCCGCTGGAGGATGGCTACTACACCACCCAGTTCATCGAGCTGCTCGATGGACAGGTATGGGGCCAGGGTTTCGCGCCGCCCGTCTTCTGCGACGAGTTCCGCGTGCTAAGCCAGCGCATCCTGAAGGAGCGCCACCTGAAGCTGATGCTGGAGAAGAACGGCGTGCGCTACGATGCGATCTGGTTCGGCCACACCGATGCGCTGGGTGAGCGCGCCCGTGTCGCCTTCCGCCTCGATGCCAACGAATACAACGGCGTCACGCGCGTCCAGCTGCTGGTGGAGCACGCCGAAACGGCCTGATTACTTCTTGCAGTCGCAGACGCGCTCGCCCTTGTCGAACACAATGCGCCATTTGCCGGGGGCTTCCTGGCGCCAGACGGAATTGAAGCGGCTCACCACCTTGCCTTGCGGGTCGCGCACCGGGCCGGAAGAATGGGCCAGAGTGCCCGAGTCCAGCACTTCCACCGAGTCGGGCTCCCAGCTGAAGGGGGCGTCCGGTTTCTCGTAGTACGCCTTCCATTCGGCCGCGACGCTATCCTTGCCGCGCAGGGCCTTCGGGCCGCTATAGAAGATCGCTTCGTCGGCGAGGAAGGAAATGAAGGCCTGGTGATCGCGCTTGGCCATGGTGGCCGCAAACGCCCGCTCGGTGTCGGCCACCTGCTGCTTCAGTTCCGCGTTCCCGGGGGCTGCGCAAGCACTTGAGCAGGCCAGAACCAATGCCAGCAAGACCGTGTTTTGCATTCCTGCTCCTTTCGATTCAGAGGTGGCCAATACTAGCAAAGACGACAACACAAGTCATCCCGCACTTGAAGTTTATGCGAAAGTGGAGTATAAATAATCCATAAACGGAGGATATATGAATCCCGCCTTTGCCTACCCCAACAGCGAATACGCCATCCCGCAGCTGGTCGACCTGAGCCGCAAGGATGAGCGCGAACGCCTCTCGAAAGCCGCGCTCAAGGGCTTTTTCAAGCTAGCCGCCGCCTGGAAACTGCGCGACGACGACGCCCGCGAACTGCTGGGCGGTCTCTCCAGCAGCGCCTTCTACGAATGGAAAAAGCACCCCGACCGCGTGCTGGAGGTGGACCGCATCACCCGCATTTCCTATTTGCTGGGTATTTATAAGTCGCTGCACATCATCTACGGCGACAAGCTGGCCGACGAATGGATCAGCCTTGCCAACCGCAACAGCATTTTCGGCGGCCGCACGCCGCTGGACTACATACAGGCGGGCGGCATCCTCGCCATGCAAACGGTGCGCCAATTGCTGGACGCCCGCCGCGGAGGCCTGTAATTGCCGCCATTTCGCCTGCTGCGCCAATTCGACACCGTGCGCCTGATCCCCTCGCGCTTTGTCGACAAAGAAGATTCCGTCCTGTCCGCCCTTGCCGACAACGATGACGAGCTGCACCAGCTGTTTGAGCTGGACAACGCCACCAACGCACGCCTGCGCGCCGAGCATGGCGGCGCCCTGGGCATCGGCATCGAGGAGCTGGTCTATTACGTCCCCAACTACCGCAGCATCAACGCGGCCTTCACCTACGCCCGTCCGCAAGGCAGCCGCTTCAACGATGGCCAGCGCGGCGCCTGGTATTGCGCCTTCGAGCTGGAAACCTCGCTGGCCGAAGTCATTTTCCACAAGACCGTGGAGTATGCCGAGATCGACCGCTTCGACGACAGCGTGAGCTACCAGGCCCTGCTGTCCGATTTCAGCGCCCAGTTCCACGATATCTGTGGCCAGCCCGAGTATGCCCCCTGCCTGGACCCGGACAGCTACGTCGCCTCGCAGCGGCTGGCCCGGGAGCTGCTGGCCGAAGGCTCGACCGGCATCATCTACCCCAGCGTGCGGCGCACCGGCGGCATCAACCTGGCCTGTTTCCGTCCGGCGCTGGTGGGCAATGTTCGCAAAGGCGCAGCCTATCGGTTAACATGGCGGGGAACGCCGGCGGCCATCGTCGAGCAGATTTAACCGATTCAAGAGTAGACCATGCAGCTGAACCCAGAAAAAGACGCCGAACTGCGCGCCAAAGTGAACCGTGAAACCGCCCGCATCCCATGGAGCGAGCTGGTCAAGCACTTTGCCCAGGGCAATGTGGTGTGGGTGGCCGACGAACTGGACCTGGTGGACGTGGCCGTGCGCATCGCCCACGACGACAAGGCCAGCATCGCCGCCTGGATGGAGGCCGGCCAGCTGGCCAAGGTCTCCGACCAGCAATGCCAGCAGTGGACCGAGGGCGACGCCAGCCTGTGGGCCAGCGTCGTCAGCCCCTTCATCCTGGTGCAGCAGGAAAAGCGCAAGCCGCACTGACTCAGTCGCCCAGCACCACCTCGTACAGCCCGTAGCCCTTGCCGGCCCCGTCGCCGGCAGGCAGTTCGCGCACGAATCCCAGGCCGGCCTCCTGCGCCAGCGCCAGCTTGCCTGGCGCCGAGCGGAAGACAACCGGCCCGCGCGTCCTGACCGGCGCAAAGCGCCAGCTGCGGGCGGAACCATTCGCCGCGCGCGTCAGGCGCTTCGCCGATTTCAGGTAATCGATCAGCACCGCCCGGTTGTTGTCCGGCGAGGCGAAGATCGTCTTGCTGCCATCGAGCCCCGGGAAGCCGCCACCGCCACTGGCGCGGAAGTTATTGGTGGCCACGATGAATTCCTGCTCCGGGCGCACTGCCTGGCCGCGCCATGTCAGCTCCTTGATGCGCCGGCCCACCGGCTGGGTCACGTCGATCTGGTAGCGCACGTCGGGATCGGTCAGCATGTCGAAATTGAAGCCCGGGAAGGCGGCATTCACCAGCTCCTGCGGTTCGCTGCGCGCCGGGTCGATGGTATTGAAACGGCCGGCGGCACGCTCCAGCCACGCTTTCAGTCCGGCGCCATCGACCTTCACGGCATGCAGGTCGTTCGGGTACAAGTACAGGTCGGCGGCATTGTTCAGCGCCATGCTGCCCGGCGCCACATCCGTGTAGTCGGCAATGCCCGCCGCCCCTGTCTTGAACGGCGCCGACACCGACAATACCGGCAACTGCGCGTACTGCGGCAGGTTGGCCCGCACGTGGCGGCGCACGTATTCGGCCTGCGCCTGGTTCACCACCTGGATCGCCGAGATGTCGCCCACGTCGGCAAAGTAGGCCGACATGCGGAAATCGGTCTCCCCCACCGGCGTCTTCACGTAAGCGATCGTCGCCGCGTGCTCGGCCTGCACCAGGGCCGAAATGGCGGGGTCGGCCTCGACGAAGCTGCGGTCGGGCCGCTGGATGCTGCGTGTCTCGACGCGCGCGGCGCCGGCGTCGGCCACCCAGCGCTTGCCGTCGTGGCGCAAGGCCAGCTGGATCACGCCCAGGTGCTTGCCCCACAGGCCGGGCATGACCGCCGGTACCCCATGCACCCTGCCCTGCGCCTTGTCCACGCCCGGCAGGTTGAAGCCCGCCGCCTTGCTGGCCGCGTTCGGGAACACGTCGTGCGCATGCCCCAGCAGCAGGGCGTCGATGCCCGGCACCTGGGCCAGGTGCCAGCTGCCGTTTTCCATCGTGGGCGCATAGTCCGTGCCATCCAGGCCGCCATGGGCGATGGCCACGACCACCTCGGCGCCCTGGGCGCGCATCTCGGGAATATAGCGCCGGGCGGTCTCGCGCCACCCTTCGGTGCGCACCCGGCCTTCCAGCCAGCGCTTGTCCCAGCCCATGATGGCCGGGGTGGTGAAGCCGATGATCCCCACCTTGACGCTGGCCTGCAGCGGCCGCCCATCCGGCCCGGCGGCCGCGATGCGCTTGTCCAGGATCCGGTACGGGGCGAACAGGGGCGCGCCGCTGCGTGCGTTGACCACGTTGGCCAGCACGATGGGGAACGCCGGCCCGGCGCAAGGCTGGGCGCGGGCGGGCGTGCCATCGGCGCCGAAACTGCTGGCCGTGACCTGGCCCAGGAAGCCCAGGCCCCAGTTGAACTCATGGTTGCCGACCGAACCACCCTCGAAGCCCAGCGCATTCATGGCCTTGTGGATGGCCAGCGGCTGGCCGCAGCCGACCGGCGCCACCAGCGCCTGGTAGTCGCCGAGCGCCGCGCCCTGGATGGTGTCGCCATTGTCGAGCAATAAGGTGTTCGGGAAGTCGCGGCGCGCCTGGCGGATCAGGGTGGCGGTACGCTCCAGCCCGAGCGAAGCGTCGGGCGCAAGCTTGTAATAGTCATAACCGAGGACATGGGCGTGCAGGTCGCTTGTTTCAAGAATGACAAGACTGGCCTGCGCGCCGGCCGGTGGCGCAGGGTGCGGCAAGCTGCCGCAGGCCGCCAGCAGGCAGGCCGCAAAGGCTGGGAAGATCGTTCGCATGGGGCGGATCATAACCGTTCCCGCCCTGGACGGGGTATAATTCCCGGTTTGATTTCACTCTAGAGATAAGCAGAAAACCATGGAAGCTGAACGCATCAATTCCCTCGCCAACCTGCTCGCGGACCTGACCAACCGCGAAGCCGAACTTCGGAGGTATCTTTGACTTCGATAAGAAGTCGGAGAAACTGGAACAACTGAACGCCGAACTCGAAGATCCGGCCGTTTGGAATGACCCGAAAAAGGCCCAGGACATGGGTCGCGAGAAAAAATCCCTCGAAGGGGTCGTGCTCACCCTGCAGAAAGCCGAGAGCGACCTGCGCGACATGAGCGAACTGTTCGAGATGGGCAAGGAAGAAGGCGACGACGACACGCTCGAAGCCGTGATCGCGGATACCGCGGAAATCCAGAAGGTGATCGAACAGATGGAATTCCGCCGGATGTTCAGCAATCCGATGGACCCGAACAACTGCTTCATCGACATCCAGGCCGGCGCCGGCGGTACCGAAGCCCAGGGCGCCGGCGGTACCGAAGCCCAGGACTGGGCATCCATGCTGCTGCGCCAGTACCTGCGCTATTGCGACCGCAAGGGCTTCAAGGCCGAAGTGCTGGAAGTATCCGAAGGCGAAGTTGCCGGCATCAAGACCGCCACCCTGAAAGTGGAAGGCGAGTACGCCTACGGCCACCTGCGCACCGAAACCGGCGTGCACCGCCTGGTACGCAAGTCGCCGTTCGACTCTTCGGGCGGCCGCCATACGTCCTTCGTGTCGCTGTTCGTCTATCCGGAAGTGGACGACTCGATCGAGATCGAGATCAACCCGGCCGACCTGCGCATCGACACCTACCGCGCATCCGGCGCCGGCGGTCAGCACATCAACAAGACCGACTCCGCAGTGCGTATCACGCACGGCCCGTCCGGTATCGTGGTGCAGTGCCAGAACGACCGTTCCCAGCACCGCAACAAGGCCGAGGCGATGGACATGCTGAAGGCCAAGCTGTACGAACTGGAACTGCGCAAGCGCATGAGCGAGCAGCAGTCGCTGGAAGACTCCAAGACCGACGTCGGCTGGGGCCACCAGATCCGTTCCTACGTGCTGGACCAGTCCCGCATCAAGGACCTGCGCACCAACTTCGAGACCGGCAACACCAAAGGCGTGCTGGACGGCGACCTGGACGACTTCATTTCGGCGTCCCTGAAGCAAGGCATCTAAGCGTCATGGGCACACTGCAGCGCGCCTTCATCTTCGACATGGATGGCACCATCGTCGACAACATGGGCTTTCACACCCGCTCGTGGCTGGAGTTTTTCAGCCGCCGCGGCCATACGGTCGACGAAGCGGCATTCTTTGCCGCCACGGCCGGCCGCACCGGCCATGAGATCATGCGCCAGTACCTTGGCGATGGCCTGGGCCACGACGACATCGCCGCCCTGATCGACGAGAAGGAAGTGCTGTACCGGGAAATCTATGCGCCCCACCTGCGCGCCGTGGAAGGTTTCGGCGCCCTGGTAGGCGCAGCCCAGGCCGCCGGCATCCGCCTGGCGGTGGGCACCGCCGCTCCGCCCTGCAACGTGGCCTTCACGCTGGATGGGCTGGGCGTGCGCCAGCAGTTCGACACCGTCGTCGGCGCAGCCGACGTCAAACGCGGCAAGCCGGAACCCGACGTATTCCTGCTGGCGGCCGAACGCTGCGGCGCCGACCCGGCGCACTGCATCGTGTTCGAGGACGCGCCCCTGGGCGTGGAGGCGGCGCGCCGAGCTGGCATGCGCTGCGTCGTCCTGACAACCACTTTGCCTGCTGAAGCGTTTAGTGCCTTCGACAATGTGATTTGCATTGCGCGCGACTTCAGCGAAATCGACATCAATAATCTGACAACTTAAAACACACCATGACTACGGAAAACCACGTGCAAGAACAGGCACCAGGCCAGGACGACAACAAGATCATCGCCGAGCGCCGCGCCAAGCTGGCCGCGATTCGCGAAAAACAGAGCGTCGCCTTCCCTAACGATTTCCGTCCGCAGCACAAGGCTGCCGAACTGCACGTGCAGTATGGCGCCAAGACGCGCGAAGAACTGGAAGCCGAACCCGTGACCGTAGTCATCGCCGGCCGCATGATGCTCAAGCGCGAAGCGGGCAAGAAAGCCGCCTTCGCCACCCTGCAGGACGCCTCCGGCGAAAAATGCGACGGCCGCATCCAGATCTACGTCACCGTCGACACCACTGGCGAAGAGACGATGGAAGCCTTCCGCGGCTGGGACCTGGGCGACATCCTGGGCGTGACCGGCACGCTGTTCAAGACCAAGACCGACGAACTGACCGTCAAGGTCAGCGAAGTGAAGCTGATCACCAAGGCCCTGCGCCCGCTGCCGGACAAGTTCCACGGCCTGTCCGACCAGGAAACCAAGTACCGCCAGCGCTACGTCGACCTGATCACCAGCGAGGAAACCCGCCGCACCTTCAAGGCGCGCACCGCCGCCATTTCGTCGATCCGCCGCTTCATGGAAAAGAACGACTTCATGGAAGTGGAAACCCCGATGCTGCATCCGATCCCGGGCGGCGCCGCGGCCAAGCCGTTCATCACCCACCACAACGCGCTGGACATGCAGATGTACCTGCGTATCGCTCCCGAGCTGTACCTGAAGCGCCTGGTGGTGGGCGGTTTCGACCGCGTGTTCGAGATCAACCGCAACTTCCGCAACGAAGGCGTATCGGTCCGCCACAATCCGGAATTCACCATGATGGAGTTCTACGCGGCCTACACCGACTACGAATGGATCATGGACTTCACCGAGAAGGTGATCCGCCAGGCCGCCGTCGACGCCAAGGGCACTGCCGTGCTGACCTACGGCGGCCGCGAGCTGGACCTGTCCAAGCCGTTCCAGCGCCTGACCATCTGCGGCGCCATCAACAAGTACGCGCCGCACTACACCGAAGCGCAACTGAACGACATGGACTTCCTGAAGGCCGAGCTGCTGAAGTTCGGCGTGAAGCCGTTCGCCACGTCCGGCCTGGGCGCGCTGCAACTGGCGCTGTTCGAGGAAACCGCCGAAGCGCAGCTGTGGGAACCGACCTTCATCATCGACTACCCGATCGAAGTGTCGCCGCTGGCGCGCGCCTCCGACACGCGCGAAGGCATTACCGAGCGCTTCGAACTGTTCATGGTTGGCCGCGAGATCGCCAACGGCTTCTCCGAGCTGAACGACGCGGAAGACCAGTCGGCGCGTTTCCTGTCCCAGATGAAGGCCAAGGAAGCCGGCGACGACGAAGCGATGTACTACGACGCTGACTTCATCCGCGCGCTGGAATACGGCATGCCGCCGGCCGGCGGTTGCGGCATCGGCATCGACCGCCTGATGATGCTGCTGACCGACTCGCCGAACATCCGCGACGTCCTGCTGTTCCCGCACCTGCGCAAGGAAGACTGATACCGGCGTTGCGCGCCTCGGCCGCACCCGCGCTTGCCTGAACTACCGGCAAGCGCGGCGCGTCACACGCCGATCGCCGATTACTGGATGACCCGGTAGCAAGGGGTGTAGGCCTTGCCCGCCAGCTTCATGCGGCTGTGCGCCACGAACGATGCCAGCAGCGCATCCATCGGCCCCATGATCTCCCTGTCGCCATGGATCTCGAAGTGGCCGTACTTCTCGATGGTGCGGATGCCCTCTTCCTTCACGTTGCCCGCCACCACGCCCGAGAAGGCGCGGCGCAGGTTGGCCGCCAGCACGTGCACCGGCTGGTTCTTGTGCAGGCTCAGGTTGCGCATGTTCGCGTGGGTCGGCGCAAACGGGCGCTGGAATTCCTCGTCGATCTTCAGCGCCCAATTGAAGTAATAGGCATCCGAACGCGACTTGCGGTATTCGCGCACCTGTTTCATCCCCTCCTGCATCTCCTGCGCCACCAGTTCCGGATCGTCGACGATGATCTTGTAGCGCTTTTGCGCCTCCGCACCCAGGGTCAGGCCAATGAACTCATTGATCTGCACAAAATAGTCGCGCGCGGTCTCGGGGCCGGTAAAGATCAGCGGGAACGGAATATCCGCATTATCCGGGTGCAGCAGGATACCGAGGATGTACAGGATCTCCTCCGCCGTGCCGGCGCCGCCCGGGAAGACGCAAATGCCGTGGCCAACCCGCACGAAGGCTTCCAGGCGCTTTTCGATGTCCGGCATGATCACCAGGTCGTTGACGATGGGATTGGGCGATTCGGCGGCAATGATGCCCGGTTCCGTGATGCCCAGGTAGCGGCCGCCCGTGAAGCGCTGCTTGGCGTGGCCGATGGTGGCGCCTTTCATGGGGCCCTTCATCGCGCCAGGACCACAGCCGGTGCAGATATCGAGCCCGCGCAGGCCAAGCTGGTAGCCCACTTCCTTCGAATAATTGTATTCGGCGCGGTTGATCGAGTGCCCGCCCCAGCACACCACCAGGTTCGGGTTCAGCTGCGGCTTCAGCACGTTCGCATTGCGCAGGATATGGAATACCGCATCGGTAATGCCTTCGCTGCGCGCCAGGTCGAACTTGGGGTTGCCCGTGACTTCGTTGCTGACAAAGACAATGTCGCGCAACACCGCGAACAGGTGCTCGTGGATACCCTTGATCATCCTGCCATCGACAAAAGCGATGGCCGGCGCGCCCTTGATTTCGAGCTTGATCCCGCGTTCGCGCTGCAGGATGTTGATGTCAAACGACTTGAAGCGATCCAGCAGTTCCTTTCCATCGTCGATCGTGCTGCCGCAATTGAGCACCGCCAGGGCGCAGTTGCGGAACATGTTGTAAAGGCCGCCCTTGCCGGAATCCAGCAATTGCACCACCTCCGCCTTGGACAGGACTTCCAGCCTGCCCTCCGGAGCAATAAGGGTATCGACAACGTTGCTTTCCATGATACGGAAATCCTCTTGTTAAACTTTTTGGGGTGCTACGCCCTCAATATACGCCGATGTTTGCCAGTGGCGTTGCGATTCGCTGGGGCAAGCTTGGCAAACATACCACATTGCTGCTTTGCAGCACGCGAAATTACCCTTTAACCGCGCGGGGTGGATTACAATTCGGCTTTTTTTCGACCAGGAGACACCGCATGAGCGGTCCTACTACGCAAACCACAGAGGTTCAAATCCCCGAGTTCAGGCAGATCATGGGTCACCCTGCTCCGCTCTGGATGCTGTTTATGTCCGAGTTCTGGGAACGCTTTGCGTTTTACGGCATTCGCTGGGCACTGGTGCTGTACATTGTTGCGCAATTCTACGGCGGCGACGCGTCCGGCCAGGCCGCCGCCAACCTGACCTACGGTTCCTATCTGGCCCTGGTGTATGCAGGCGCACTGTTCGGCGGCTACGTTGCCGACCGCGTGCTGGGCTACCAACGCTCCATCCTCGTCGGCGCAGTCTTCATGTCGGCCGGCCTGTTCATGATCGCCATCCCGGACGACACCATCTTCAAGCTGGGCCTGTCCACCATCATCGTGGGTAACGGCATGTTCAAGCCGAACATCTCCACCATGGTCGGCAAGCTGTACTCAATCGCCGACACCCGCCGCGACTCTGGCTTCACCATCTTCTACATGGGCATCAACGTCGGCGGCTTCCTGGCCCCGATCTTCACCCAGCTGCTGGCGCAGAAGGTGTTCAACACCGGCGACACCCCAGCCTACAAGATCGTCTTCATCTCGGCCGGCATCGGCATGCTGATTTCGCTGTTCTGGTTCTACGTTGGCCGCAAGGGACTAAAGGGCATCGGCGAACCGGCACCTGAGGCAAAATCGCCAATGCGCATCGTCTACGTGGCGCTGGGCGCACTGGCCGTGATCCCGGTCGTGTACTCGCTGCTGGCGCTAGGCGCCGCTGCCCTGCAGGGCGTGCTGAGCGTGCTGTTCCTGATCCTGGTGGTGATGCTGATCGTCGAAGGCGTGCGCAACGGCCCCGTGGCGCGCGACAAGACCATCGCCATGATGATCATCTTCGCCTTCAACATCCTGTTCTGGTGCTTCTTCGAGCAGGCAGGTTCCTCCTTCACCTTCCTGGCCGACCAGATCGTCAACCGCGACCTGGGCTTCATGAACTTCCCTGTGGCGTGGTTCCAGTCCGTGAACTCGCTGGCCATCATCGTGTTCGCGCCGGTTGTGGCTGCGGTGTGGGTCATGCTGGGCCGTCGCAACATGAATCCTTCCATCCCGCGCAAGTTCGGCCTGGGCCTGCTGGGCAACGGCCTGGCCTTCGGCCTGCTG
>JAJTCO010000075.1 GCA_021323265.1 Pseudoduganella sp.
TGCAGGCATGAGTATCCGTATCCTGCACGTGCTGGACCATTCGATTCCGCTGCACAGCGGCTATACCTTCCGCACGCGCTCCATCCTGCAGGCCCAGCGCGCGCTGGGCTGGCAGACCTTCCATATCACCAGTCCGAAGCAGGGCGCCAGCGCGGCGCCGCGCGAGAGCGTGGACGGGCTGGACTTCTTCCGTACCGCGCCGGCGGCCGGCGTGCTGGCCAGGCTGCCGGTGCTGAACCAGGTCGCCGTGATCGACGCGCTGGCCGCGCGCCTGCTGGAAGTGGCGCAGGAGGTGAAGCCGGACGTGCTGCACGCGCATTCGCCGGCACTGAACGCCGTGGCGGCGCTGCGCGTGGGACGCAAGCTGGGTATCCCTGTGGTGTACGAGATCCGTGCCTTCTGGGAAGACGCGGCGGTCGACCATGGCACCAGCAAGGAGTGGGGCCTGCGCTACCGCCTGACGCGCGCCATGGAAACCTGGGCGCTGCGGCGCGTGGACGCGGCCACCACCATCTGCGAGGGCCTGCGCAGCGAGATCATCGGGCGCGGCATCCCGGCGCGCAAGATCGAAGTGATCCCCAACGCGGTCGACATCGGCGACTTCGCCGTCGGCGGCCCGCGCGACGAGGAACTGGCGGCCCGGCTCGGGCTGGAAGGCAAAACCGTACTGGGCTTCATCGGCTCGTTCTACGCCTACGAAGGCCTGGACATCCTGCTCAACGCGCTGCCGGCCATGCTGGCCAGGCGCCCCGAGATCCGCGTGCTGCTGGTGGGCGGCGGGCCGCAGGACGCCGCGCTGCGTGCGCAGGCCAAGGCGCTCGGCGTCGAGCAGCAGGTGATCTTCACCGGGCGCGTGCCGCACAGCGAGGTGCAGCGCTACTACAACCTGGTCGACGTGCTGTGCTACCCGCGCCACAAGATGCGCCTGACCGACCTGGTGACGCCCCTCAAGCCCTTGGAAGCCATGGCCCAGGGCCGCCTGATGGTGGCGTCGGACGTGGGCGGGCATAAGGAACTGATCGAGGACGGCCGCACCGGCGTGCTGTTTGCCGCCGGCGACGCCGGCGCCTTGTCGCAGCAGGTGCTGGCGCTGCTGGAAGCGCCGCACACGTGGCAGCAATTCCGCCTGCTGGGCCGCCGCTTCGTCGAGCAGGAGCGCAGCTGGACCGCCAGCGTGGCGCGCTACCGCAACGTCTACGGCAGCATCACGGAGAAGGCGCTGGCATGAACGCCCCGCTGCACGCCGCCGCCGGCCAGGCCGCCGCGGCGCCCGCCTCGCCCGCAGCCGCGCTGGAAGTGCGCCCGCTGGAAGTGCGCCATATCGCGCTGGTGGGCCCGCTGCCGCCGCCTTCCGGCGGCATGGCGAACCAGGCCTTGCAACTGGCGGGCCTGCTGCGCGAAGCGGGCGTCGCGGTCGATTTCGTGCAGACCAACGCGCCTTACCGTCCGGCCTGGGCCGGCAAGCTGCGCGGCGTGCGCGCACTGTTTCGCATGCTGCCCTACCTGGCTGCGTTGTGGCGCGCCGCCGGCCGCGTGCAGGTATTCCACGTGATGGCCAATTCCGGCTGGTCCTGGCACCTGTTCGCCGCACCGGCGATCTGGATCGCCCACCTGCGCGGCACGCCGGTGGTGGTCAACTACCGGGGCGGCGAGGCCGCCAACTTCCTGCGCCAGGCGGCCGCCTGGATGCGCCCCAGCCTGCGCCGCTGCGCCGCGCTGGCCGTGCCGTCGGGCTTTCTGGCGCACGTCTTCGGCCAGCACGGCATTGCCTCGGTGATCGTGCCCAACATCGTCAACCTGGAGCGCTTTGCCGCCGACGCTGCGTGCGCACCGCGCGCCGGCGGGCCGCTGCGCTTGCTGGTGGCGCGCAACCTGGAAGACATTTACGACAATGCCAGCGCGCTGCGCGCCTTCGCGCTGGTGCGCCAGGCGCACCCGCAAGCGCAGCTGACGGTGGCCGGCTCCGGCCCGTTGCGCGGCGCGCTTGAACAGCTGGCGCGCGAGCTGGGCGTGGCGCAGGCGGTGCGCTTCACCGGCCGCGTCGACACGGCCGGCATGCCGGCGCTGTACCGCGACGCCGACATCATGCTCAATCCCAGCCTGATCGACAACATGCCCAATTCCGTGCTGGAGGCGCTCGCCAGCGGCACGCTGGTGGTCAGCACCAACGTCGGCGGCGTGCCGTACGTGGTGGAAGACGGCCGTACCGCGCTGCTGGTGCCGCCGGCCGATCCGGCCGCGATGGCGCAGGCCGTGCTGCGCCTGGCCGCAGAACCGGCGCTGGCCGCGGCGCTGCGCAGCGCGGGCCGCGCCAGCGTCACGCAATACGCGTGGTCCAGTGTCAAACCGCGCCTGCTGGACGTCTACCGCCAGGCGCTGGCAAGCAAAGGAGGACGCCGCCCATGATCTACACCGCCCTGGTATCGCGGGTCCTGTTCCCGCTGCACGAAAAGCTCAAGAAGCACAGCAGCGTGGCGGTGCGCCGCCACATGGAGCAGACCCAGTATTGGCCGCTGCCCAGGCTGCAACAGCTGCAGGCCGAGCGCCTGCAGGCGCTGCTCGTGCATGCGCAGCAGCACGTGCCTTACTATCGCGCGGCCTTCGCGCGCAGCGGCTTCGACCCGGCGCGCGACTTCCGGGGCGTGCCCGACCTGGTGCGGCTGCCGTTGCTGGACAAGGCCGCCATCCGCGAGAACATCGAAGCGCTGAAGGCGGGCAACGCGCAGAACCTGGTGCGCTACAACACCGGCGGCTCGACCGGTGCGCCGCTGACCTTCTTCGTCGGCCGCCACCGCGTCAGCCACGACGTGGCCGCCAAATGGCGCGCCACGCGCTGGTGGAACGTGGACATCGGCGACCGCGAAATCGTGATCTGGGGCTCGCCCATCGAGTTGAGCGCGCAGGACCGCGTGCGCATGGTGCGCGACACCCTGATGCGCACGGAGCTGATGTCGGCCTTTGCCACCACCGAGAGCGGCCTCGATGGCCACGTCGAGCGCATCCGCCAGCGCCGCCCCAAGATGCTGTTCGGCTATCCGACCGTGCTGGCGCGCATCGCGGCGCATGCCGAGGACAGGGGCATCAGCCTGGACCGGCTGGGCATTCGCGTCGCCTTCGTCACCTCCGAATGCCTGTACCCGTCGCAGCGCGAGCAGATCGAGCGCGTGTTCGGCTGTCCGGTGGCCAACGGCTACGGCGGCCGCGATTCCGGCTTCATCGCCCACCAGTGCCCGGCGGGCAAGCTGCACATCACGGCGGAGGACATCGTGATCGAAGTGCTGGACCCGGATGGCCGCCAGCTGCCACCGGGCGAATCGGGCGAGATCGTGGTCACCCACCTGCAATCGGGCGACTTCCCCTTCATCCGCTACCGCACCGGCGACGTCGGCGCGCTGGACCCGGAGCCCTGCAGCTGCGGACGCACCCTGCCGGTGCTGAAGGAGATCCACGGCCGCACCACCGACTTCCTGATCCACCAGGACGGCACGCTGATCCACAGCGCCGCGCTGGCGTATATCATGCGCGACCTGCCCGAAGTGCGTGCCTTCAAGGTGATCCAGGAAACACTGGACTGGACGCGCGTGCAGATCGTGTATGACGGCCAGTTCGACGAGCGCGCGCGGCAAGGCATCGAAGCGGGCTTCCACGCCCGCATGGGCAAGCAGGTCAGGGTCGACGTCGAACTGGTGCCGGAGATCCTGCCGGAAAAGAGCGGCAAGTACCGCTATTGTGTGACCAAGCTGGAGACCCCATGGAACGCCTTGACCAAGTAAGCCGGGAGGCGCCGTGCGCGACCTGATCATCACCCTGATCATCTTCGCCTCGCTGCCGATGATCTTCAAGCGGCCCTTCTATGGTGCCGTGATGTGGATCTGGATCAGCGTGATGAACCCGCACACCCAGGGCTGGGGCTTTGCGCAAAGCATGCCGTTTGCCGCCATCATTGCCGGCGTCACGCTGGTGGCGATGCTGGCGCGGCCGAAGGAGGTGAGGTTCCCCAGCACCGGCCTGACCTGGCTGCTGATCGCCTTCTCCGCCTGGATGTGCGTGACGACTCTCTTTGCGATGGGGCCGGAAGACCCGATGGAAATGCTGCGCAAGGTCATGAAGATCATGCTCATGACGGTGGTCGTGTCCATGCTGGTACGCACGCGCAAGGATATCGAAATGCTGGTGTGGACCATCGTGATCTCGCTCGGCTATTTTGGCGTGAAGGGTGGCCTGTTCACCATCCGCAGCGGCGGCGCCCACCGCGTATGGGGACCGGCCGGCACCTTCATCGACGGCAACAACGAGATCGCACTGGCGCTGATCATGGTGGTGCCGCTCATGCTGTTCCTGGTACCCCTGATCGCCAGCAAGTGGGGCAAGCGCGCGATGTGGCTGTCGGCCGGCCTGTGCGCACTGGCTTCGCTCGGCAGCTACTCGCGCGGCGCGGCCCTCGCGCTGGCGGCCATGCTGGTCTTCCTGTGGCTTAAGAGCCAGGACAAGGTGAAGCTGGGCGTGCTCTTGCTGTGCATGGCGCCGCTGGCGCTGGTGTTCATGCCGGAGCAATGGCACAGCCGGATCGACACCATCAACAATTACGAGCAGGACGGCTCGGCAATGGGCCGCATCAATGCCTGGAAGATGGCCGCCAACCTGGCCGCCGACCGGCCCCTCGGTGGCGGGTTCGAGATCTACAACCGCGACATCTTTTCGCGCTACGCGCCCAATCCGGACGACGTGCACGCCGCGCACAGCATTTATTTCCAGGTGCTCGGCGAGCACGGCTATGTCGGCCTGCTGCTGTTCCTGGCCCTCTACGTCGTGGTCTGGCGCAACGGCTCCTGGGTGATCCGCAGCGCCGACGGCGTGCCGGAACTGGAATGGGCGGCCCGGCTGGCGCGCATGCTCCAGGTCAGCCTGGTCGGCTTCATGGTGGGCGGCGCCTTCCTCAGCCTGGCCTACTTCGACGTGCCGTATTACATCATGGTGATCATGGTAGCGACCCGCCTGCTGGTGGAGCGGACGCTGCAGGAGCGTGCGGCGCAACCGCGGGCCGCGCGGGAAAAGGAGGCGGAAAGTGTGGCTTAAGCGACAGGTGGAGCGGGGCGCGTGGTCCCTGCTGTCGGGCGGCGGGCATCGTGCGCCCGTGATACTGATTTATCACCGCGTGCTGCCGGAGCAGGACCCGCTGTTTCCGACCGAGGTGCACCGCGCACAGTTCGATCGCCAGCTGGCCTGGCTCAAGACGCGCTTCAACGTGCTGCCGCTGCTGGAAGCGGTGCGCCTGGCGGCGGCAGGGCGGCTGCCGGCGCGCAGCGCCTGCATCACCTTCGACGACGGCTATGCCGACAATGCGGAAGTGGCGCTGCCGGTGCTGCAGAAGCACGGCCTGCACGCCACGTTCTTCATCGCCACCGGCTTCCTGGACGGCGGGCGCATGTGGAACGACACGGTGATCGAGTCGGTGCGGCGTGCGCCGGGCGACGTGCTGGACGCCACGTCACTGGGCCTGGGCCGCCATCCCCTCGGCAACTGGGAAGCGCGGCGCCAGGCGGTCGGCGCGCTGATCGGCCAGCTCAAATACTTGCCCATGGCACAGCGCCTGGAGCAGGTGGGCAAGGTGGCTGCGCTGTCGGGTGCCCGGCTGCCGGATGACTTGATGATGCGCTCCAGCCAGGTGCGTGAGCTGCACGCGGCCGGCATGGACATTGGCGGGCACACGGTGAACCACCCGATCCTGGCGCGCCTGGACGGCGCGGAAGCGCGGCGCGAAATCGCGCAGGGCAAGGCAGCGCTGGAAGCGGTGCTCGATGCGCCGGTGCGCGCGTTTGCCTACCCGAACGGAAAGCCGGGCCAGGATTACCTGCCGGAGCACGTTGCCATGGTGCGCGAACTGGGCTTCGAGACGGCCGTCTCGACGTCCTGGGGCGCCAGCCGCGGCGACGCCGACTGGTTCCAGCTGCCGCGCTTCACGCCCTGGGACCAGGGCATCGGCAAGTTCAGCCTGCGCCTGGCGCGCAACGTGCTGCAGCCGGCGGCGCGGGTCTAGGGCGGCGCCTCGCCGCCACCCTGGCGCAGGCGCGACAGCAAGGCGGCGGTCTGCTCGTTGAGCGGCAAGCCGTGGCGCCGCAGCAGCTGCACGTGCAGCACCAGGTTTTCCAGCACCAGCTTGGCCGCCACGGCCAGCAAGGTCAGGCGGCGGTCCTCTTCGCTGAACGTTTCCATCGCATCGGCCATCTCGCACAGATGGCTGGCCACGAGCTGGCGCAATTCCTGCTCGTTGAAGGGCAGGTCGGCAAAATCGATGGGGTCCTGCTGCTCCACTTCATGCATCAACAACTCGAGTTCCTGCGGGGTGATACCCATGCGTTGCTCCGGTCATGCAGATGGGACCATTGTAGGCCAAAGCGCGCTAGAATGGCCCTTCCCATGGCGCAGATCATCTTCACCCAGCAGCTGGCGCGCTTCCTGCCTGTCCCGACCCTGGAGACGCAGGCCGACACCCTGCGCGCCGCGCTGGCGGGAGCCTTTGCCGACAATCCGCGCCTGGGGGCCTATGTGCTGGACGACCAGGGCCGCCTGCGCGCCAATGTGGTGGTGTTCGTCGATGGCAAGCGCAGCGAGCTTGGTGCGCCGCTGCGCAGCGATTCCAGGATTTATGTGCTGCAAGCCTTATCTGGAGGATGACATGGCAGACCGCGCTTTCATTGCAACCCGCAAGGGGCTGTTCGAACTGTCTTACCGCAACGGCGCATGGACGCTGGACGAGGACAAGTCCTTTTTCGGCGATCCGGTGTCGATGGTGCTGCACGACGCGCGCGACGGCGCGACCTATGCCTGCCTGAATCTGGGGCACTTCGGCGCCAAGCTGCACCGGCGCGACGCCGGCAGCAGCGCCTGGCAGGAAGTGGCGGTGCCGGTGTACCCGCCCAAGCCGGCCGACAGCACGGACAAGACGGACTGGACGCTGCGCCAGGTGTGGTCGCTCGAGGCGGGCGGTCCCGACCAGCCCGGCGTGCTGTGGGCGGGCACCTTGCCTGGCGGCCTGTTCCGCTCCGACGACCGCGGCGAAAGCTGGCAGCTGGTGCAGGGCCTGTGGCAAGTGGCGGAACGCGCGCAATGGTTCGGCGGCGGTTATGACGTGCCGGGCATTCACAGCATCTGCGTCGACCCGCGCGACAGCAATGCCGTGCTGGTCGGCGTCTCCTGCGGCGGCGCCTGGCTGACGCGGGACGGCGGCGCCAGCTGGCAGTTGCGCACCAAGGGCATGGCGGCGCGCTACATGCCGCCCGACATGCAGGAGGCGGGGGCGGTGCAGGATCCGCACCGCATCGTACGCTGCGGCGCCGAGCCGGATGTGCTGTGGTGCCAGCATCACAACGGCATCTGGCTTTCGGCCAACAATGCCGAGTCGTGGGAAGAGGTGAGCGCGCCACTGTCGAGCTTTGGCTTTGCCGTCGCCGTCCATCCGCGCGATGCCAGGACGGCCTGGTTCGTGCCGGCCGTGGCCGACCAGCAGCGCGTGCCGGTCGACGCCGCGCTGGCGGTGAACCGCACCAGCGATGCCGGCGCCAGCTTTGCCACCTTGCGCAGCGGCCTGCCGCAGGAGCACTGCTACGACCTGGTGTACCGCCACGGGCTGGCCGTGGCCGACGATGGCAAGACGCTGCTGATGGCATCCACCACGGGCGGCGCCTGGCTGTCCACCAACGGCGGCGAGCACTGGCAAACCATTTCCACCAATTTGCCGCCGGTGTACGCGGTGCGCTTCAACGCCTAGCGCCGCGCCTCAGGCGCCGTAGTAGGCCAGGAACATGTCGACGGTGGCGCTGATGACGGCTTCCTGCTCGTCCGGCGTCAGCGGCGGCTTGCCCATGGCCACTTGCGGCCACAGGGCGAAACTCTTGAGCAGCCCCTGCAGCATGTGCGACATGAAGGCCGGATCGCCCGCCTTCAGCGTACGGTCGTCCTGCGCCGCACGCAGGAAACTCGCCACCCCTTCTTCCTTCTTGCCCAGTTTGGCCACCATGTCGCCCGCGCGCTGCGGCGAGTGGATGGCTTCGGCGATCGCCACGCGCACCAGGTCGAGGAAGTAGGTGTCGCGCAACATCGCCATTTTCTGGCGCATCAGCTCCAGCAGCTGTGGCTTGAGCGGCTGGCCCTGCTGGTAGGCGATGGCATTCAGGGCCGTGCTGCAATCCCACAGTTCCTGCAGGATGTGTGCGAACAGGTCGTCCTTGCTGGGAAAGTGGTTGTACACCGTGCGCTTGGAAACGCCGGCGGCGGCCGCGATGCGGTCCATGCTGGTTGCCTCGAAGCCGCGCGCGCGGAACTCGGCAATGGCCGCCGTGGTGATGGCGGCGCGCTTGCGGTCGGTCAGTTTGTCGGAAGGGGTCATGCAGAATATTTTACACCGGGTAGTTTACTTTCCCCAGAACAGAAACTACACTGTGTAGTGTAATCAATGAGGGATACCCCTGCATGCCCACCAAACGAACCCTGCTGATTGGAGCGATTCTGACCATGACTTGCCTTGCCTATGCCGCCGACACCCGCCCCGGCTACCAGAATGACGCGCCGCGCCAGGCGCCGGGCTTGCTCAAGACGCTGAAGATTTTCTGGGACTTTACCTTCAACAAACCGGCCAATACCGTCCCCCGCCAAGCCTTGCCGGTGCAAGCGCTCACTCAGGCGCAACTGCTGGCAGCGCCGGACGGCACCCTGTATCGCCTGGGTCACTCGACGATCTTGCTGAAACTGAACGGCGAGTTCTGGCTGACCGACCCGGTGTTTTCCCAGCGCGCCTCGCCGGTGCAATGGGCCGGCCCGGCCCGTTTCCATGCGCCGCCGTTGACCATTGCCGAGCTGCCGCCCATCAAAGGGGTGATCCTGTCGCACAACCATTATGACCACCTCGATTACGACGCCATCCTGGAACTGGCCGCCAAGACCGAGTACTTCCTGGCGCCGTTGGGCGTGGGGGACACGCTCGTCTCCTGGGGCGTGCCGGCCGACAAGGTGCGCCAGCTGGGCTGGTGGGAATCGCTGACGGCGGGCAGCCTGAAGCTGACCGCGACGCCTGCCCAGCACTTTTCCGGCCGCGGCCTGTTCGACGGCAACAAGACGCTGTGGGCTTCCTGGGTCATCGAAGGCGGCGGCCTGCGCGTGTTCTTCTCCGGCGACACCGGCTACTTCAAGGGTTTCAAGGAGATCGGTGACCAGTATGGTCCCTTCGACCTGACCCTGATGGAAACCGGCGCCTACGATCCGCAGTGGCCGGACATCCATATGCACCCGCGCGAAACCATGCAAGCCCATATCGATTTGCGCGGCAAGGTCATGCTGCCGATCCACAACGGCACCTTCGACCTGGCCATGCACAGCTGGGACGACCCGTTCGAACAGATCAGCGCCCTGGCGGAGGCGCACGGCCAGGCGCTGGCCACGCCAGTGATCGGTGAAGCGCTGCGCATCGCCCAGCCGCATGCGACCGGTCCGTGGTGGAGGCAGCCATGAAACCGTACCAACGCTTCCTGCACCAATGGCGCCTGCCGCGGCCGGCGCCGCAGCCGGCGCCATCTCCGTGCACGGTGCCGCCCGTGCCCCACGGGCCGAGATTGAATTCCTTGGCGCAATAGATCGGGGGTGGTAGAGTGGCGAGGAATTACTCTTCTGATAATTTTCTTGCCATGAACCTGATGAAAACCGTGTCGGCCCTGCTGGCTGGCTTTGCCCTCCTGCCGCTGCAGGCACAGGATGCTGCCGATGGCGTCGGCCGCAGCGACCAGTCCGCCCAGAAGAAGATCACGGTCAATTTCAAGACCTGCCCCAAACCCGTGTGGCCGAAGGAGGCGTTGCGGCGCGAACAGACCGGCAAGGTTACGCTGGAATTCCTGATTGGGCTCGACGGCAAGGTGCTGGAATCGACGGTGCTCAAGTCCAGCGGCCATCCTTTGCTGGACCTGGCGGCGCAGGATGGCTTGGCCAAATGCGAATTCACGCCGCCAGCGAGCGTCGGACGCAGCGAACCAACGCGCACCCAAGTGCAATACATCTGGACCCTGGCGGGCAGCGCCAAGTCCGCGGAGCAAGTAAAAGCGGAATGGCAGCGTATCCTGGCGGCGGCGGAGCAAGGCGAAGCCAAGGCACAGTGGCAGGCTGCCGGCAGCTACCTGGCCGGGCGCAAGGGCGTGGTGGAGCAGGATGCGGCAGCCGGCATCCGTTGGCTGCGCGCCGCCGCCAACCAGGATTATGCGCCGGCGCTGGAGGCGCTGGCCATGCAGCACAAGGCGGGCAAACATGTCGAGCGCGATCCGCAGCAGGCGTTTGCCCTGCTGGAGAAGGCGGCGGCGCTGGGTTCGACGAGCGCCCGCCTTGGCCTTGCGACCTACCTGATGCAGGGCAACGATATCCCGCGCGATGAGGCACGGGCCCAGGAATTGCTCGAAGATGTGGTCGCCAGCGGCAATGTGCGGGGCAAACCCATGCTGGCGCTACTGCTGATGAAGCAGGGCGACGGCAACGGTTCTCGGGTCCTGCAATTGCTGCAGGAAGCCGCCGACGCCCAGGACCGGTTCGGCCAGTTCATGCTGGCCGCGGCTTACGAAAAGGGCGACATCGTAGCGCAGGACAAGGCCAAGGCCCTGGCGCTGTACGAACGGGCGGCCGCAGGCGGTTTCGCGCCAGCCCAGCAGGGACTCCAGCGGCTCAAGCCGGCGGCAGGTGTGCCAGCGCAATGAACAAACTCTTCCCGCTGACCATGAGCCTGCTGCTGGCTGGTGGCGCCGTGCGGGCCGAGGCCCCTCCCGCCGACGGCAACCGCAAGCCGGCAACGGTCGACTTTGACACGTGCGAAAAGCCGGTATGGCCGCGCGCCTCGCTGGAAAAGGAAGAAACGGGGACCGTGCACCTGTCCTTCCTGATCGGTGCGGACGGCGCGGTGAAGGATGCCACATTGCTGGCATCGAGTGGCGCGCCCCTGTTGGACCAGGCCGCCATCGAGGGCGTCAGGAAATGCCGCTTCAACCCTGCCACCATCGACGGGAAACCAGTCGAGGGGTGGCAGAAGATGCAGTACGTATGGTCCCTCGAGGTGGCCTCGCCGGAAGAAGAGGCAGCGATGGAAGCCTTGCGCAGCGGCGACGTCGAGGGGGCCGCTGCGCTATTTCGCAAGGCAGCGCTCAAAGGCAGCGTCGATGCCCAGTACTACCTGGGCCGCATGTATTATTTCGGGAGCGGCGTTCCCCAGGACGCCGACGAAGGTGGGGCGTGGCTGGAAAAAGCGGCCGCGCGCGGCCATGTCCAGGCCCAAGGCACGCTCGGTGCGGTCTTGCTGGCCCGGGGCAACGCGGACACGCGCGCCTTCGATTTGATTCGCCGCGCCGCGCGCAGCGGCGATGGCGCGTCCATGTACTGGCTGGGACTGTGTCTGGCATATGGTCGGGGAACGGCGCAGGATATTCCGCAGGCCTTGCGTTGGTACGAGCGGGCCGCCACGCACGGTCACGCCAAGGCGCGCCAGGCGCTGGCGGACCTGGAGCGGCAAGGCATCAAGCCTCCACGTTGATCAGTTTGCCGATCGTCTGGCCGAGGGTGTTGACGGTGGGGGGCTTGGGCAGGACGTCGGGCGGGACGCGCTGTTCGATGGCGCGCTCGAGCCGGGGCGGGGTCGGGGTGGGCGTGGCGGCCGCTGCGGCGCGGCGGCTTTCCTGCTGGGTGCGGTTAAGTTCCTGCGTGTCGCGTTCCAGCGTGGCGCGGCTTTCCTGTAATTGATCTTCATCCTGCGCGACCTGGTCGCGGTCGCGCTGCACCTTGCGTTCGGCAAAGGCCACGGCAGACTGCAGAGAGTTGACGGAGTTCAGAGAAACCACGAATCTACCCTTAGAAGCAACCTTTCACTAAGGCACCAACCTAAGGTTAGGCCAAAACCGGCCCGAATGCTAGAGTTTCGTGCGTTTTTGCCAATGGCGGCTAGGCAAATACTTCCTTCAGCGATTGCGCGTGCAGGACGGCTTTGCTCCAGAGCTTCAATTGCTGCAAGCTGGCGTTGGCGAGTTTGCGTCGTGTCGTCTGGGGCAAGGTACCGAAGCGCTGGGTGAGCTGCTCCTCCAGCACCAGGGCGGCGCCTTGTTCGCGGCCCTGCTCCAGCCCCTGCTCCAGCCCCTGCCTCAGTCCCAGCTTGATGCCTTTTTGCAGGCCTTTGTCGATGAAAGTCTGCTCCAATGGGCTGATCCATTCCATTTTGCGCGCCCTTTCCAGTTGACGAACGGCTTGCCAATACCGCTGTTCCAACGCCACGGGCAAGGTCATCATCCAATTAATTGCCTTGAACAGAGTAATTATGCGCTTCTTGCTCCAGCCTCGCTGGAACAGAAGTTTCGTGAGCTGCCACTTGGCGGCGTAACGGTCAGCGCAATTGTGCCTTGTTCGCTGGCAATGGAGATGCGCCAGCGTGACAAGGGCGAAAGGATTGCGTGAAGCCTCCAGCTCGGCCATGCGCTGTGCAAAGTCCGATAGTTTCACAACAGCAAAGGAAATTCCCATAACGGTTCCCAGCACGACATTGTGAAAGCTGCGAGGCCGCCAGTTGGCATCGTCATCGGCCAGCACGATCAGGCTCGCGACCGGTCGCCCATGCTGCTCGAAGATGCGGAAGTTGTAAGTCAGCACGCGACGTGCCAGCGCATCGTCTCTTTGCGCCTGAACTTCGATATGCACCAGTACCCAGCGTTCGCTGCCGTCGTGCAAGTAGACCGCCACCAGCTGGTCGGCAATGCGGCCGGCCGGAGCGTCGCCGAAACCGGCCTGGGCCAGTTCCTTGTCGAGGAAGCGCGGACGGCGCGACCAGTCGATTTGCGCACTGAGTTCTGCAAAGTAGAAGGCCATGAAGGCACGGAAGGCGTGCGTCAGCATGACTTTCCAGGGCGAATCGTAGCGGGCGGAAGGGGAGCGCATGTGGCCAGTCTTGGCCAGCGCCGCGGGCGCCGTATTGAGGAAGCGCAAAAAAGGGGCGCCGCAGCCTTGGAAAATCCTGCGACGCCCGGAGGGGAACTACTAGGGAGGATTACGACTTCAGAAGCGGTAGGCCAGCGACAGCTCCCAGCTGCGGCCGAACAGTGGGCGGGCGTTGATCGGGCCGCTACCGCCGGTGGTCAGGCGGGAGTTGCCTTCGGTCAGGCCCAGCTCGTTCGACACATTGTTGGCGCTCAGGCGAACTTCGATCTTGTCGCCGATGGTGTACAGCGCGCCCAGGTCCACGGTCTTGTACGAAGGCAGGTATTGCAAGTTGGCCTGGTCGGCCCAGCGGTCGCCCACATGGGTGTATGTGCCGTACAGCTTGAGCGACTGCTCCTCGCCGAGCGCGATGCGGTAGGTCGGGGTGAAGCGGTATTGCAGCTTCGGCTGGCGCTGCACCAGCTTGCCGGCGGTGGCCGGGTTGTCGGTGTACTTGGAATCCTGCCAGTTGCCGGTCAGGCTCAGCGACAGATCGCGGATCGGGCGCAGGGCCAGTTCCACTTCCACACCATCGCCCTTGGAGCCGGACACCGAGTTCAGGATGGTGCCGTTGGACAGGATCTGCTGGAAAGCGATGCCCTCGAAGTCGGTGTGGAAGTAGTTGATGTAGGCGCTGTACAACTGGCCGGCCGTCTTGAAGCCCACTTCATACTGCTTGATCTTCGGCGTTGGCAGGAAGTTGCGGTCATCCACGTTCTTCTGGCTACCGGCGTTGCGCAGGTCGTCGAAGGCGACGAAGGTATGGCCCATGTTGGCGCGGGCGAACACGCTGGCATCCTTGGCCAGCTTGTAGTTGCCGCCGACGGTGAAGCTGTTGGCCGAATCGGTGCGGGTCAGCGCCGTGTTGGAGCCGTTGGGCATCGAGGTATTGTTGTTGTAGACCGTCAGCGGATTGTTGTCGGTGTCGCCGCTGCGCAGGTTGGAGATGGTGGCATCGAGCTTCTGGCGCTCGCGGCGCACGCCGCCGTCGATCTTGATGCGCTCATTCACCTTCCATTCGTTGGCGACATACAAGGCGGTATTGCTGCCGTCGTAGGATGCGACCGGCGCGTAGAACACGCTGCCATCCTTGCCGTTGTTGGACACGATGACGCCGTTGTCGAGCTTGACGTTGATCAGGCGCGCATTCGGCACGGCCGTCATCAGGTGGCTGCTGCCCAGGTACCAGACGTCATCCGAGGAATAGTTGGCGAAGTAGCCGCCCACGGTCAGCGTGTTGTCCTTGATCCATTCCTTGCTCACGCGCAGCTCGTCGGTGAAGGATTTCAGCTTCTTTTCCACCGCCCACAGGCCGGCCTGCACCACTTGCTGGCCGGCCGCAACAGGCGTGCCGTCCAGATAGGTCGCGCTGGCTGCCGTGCCGCCATGGGCGCTCAGCGCCGCCGAATTGTAGGCCGACATGGTCAGCGGATTATTCCCGGTGAACATGGCGATGGTGTTGAGGTCGCCATCGAAGTGGTTGAATTTATTGGAAATATTCCAGCCGCCCAGGTTCTGGTCGAAGTCCATGCCAAGCACGGTGGACTGCAGGCCGCGGCCGTCGCCCAGGTCGTAGTTCAGGGTCTTGCCGGGTGCGGCTTCCACCGTGAAGCGGCGCATTTCGTTGCTCATCAGGGTGCCCTTGAGCGGGTCGAAGCCGGGGAACTCGGAAATCGTGCGGCCTTCGTTGCTGGAAATGAGGGGCACCCCAGTGTAGAAGGCGTTCTTGTCGTCGGTGCGGCGCAGGTAGAAAGTGGCTTCGCCCTGGTCCAGCTTGCGCGTCAGGGTGGCGCTGATCTGGCCGCCGTCGTCGGCCGGGAAGCCCGAGTCGCGCACGCCATGGGTGTTGCGGTAGAAGCCGCCGATGGTGCCGTACCAGCCATCGGAAATCTTGCCGCCGTAGAAGACGTCGACGCGGCGCAGTTCGCCCGTGCCGGTAGTGAAGCGCACCGAGCCTTCCGGCGTGTCGCTGCCCTTTTTCAGGATGAAGTTCATGGTGGCGCCCGGCTGGCCGCTGGAGAAGATGGTGCTCGGGCCGCCGCGCAGCACTTCCACGCGTTCGATGGTGTCGTCCAGGCGGAAGGCCGAGGAGCCCTCGAAGAACGACAGGGTGGAAACGGGGTAGAGCGGGTTGCCCTGCATTTGCACGGAAACGAATGGCGAGTCGGAGCCGGAAGGGAAGCCGCGCACCTGGATATTCGCGCCGGACTGGCCGCCGGTCGATTCGGCAAAGGCGCCCGGCACCAGTTTCATGATGTCGGCCGTGCTGATCGGCGCCGCTTGCTTGAGCTGTTCTTCCGACGCGGTGGTGATGGAAAACGCGGAATCGAGCTTGCGCACGCCGCGCGATGCCGCCACGCCGGTGACGACCACTTGCTGGATTTCCTTCTGGACGGCCTCGTCCGTGGTGGGGGCAGGGTTGGCTGCCTCGGTGGCGGCCTGGCCAGCCGGTTCTGCCGCCTGGGCCTGGCCGACCAAGGTCAGAACGGCGATCGAAATGGATGACAACAGGAACTTCCGATGGGTTTTCATACTTGTCTCTTCTCTCTGTTTATGATGATTCGGCTTCCAAGGCCTGACCATTGAAACAAGAAATGATATCGATGTCAATCGAAATGTTATCGATGTCATTTCGCTGTTGCACGGTTGGGAAATCTGTCATAATGGCCCGCATGGCTGTCAACAAAACTATGGAAGACCTCGCCAAGCTGGCAGGGGTCTCGAAAATCACCGTGTCGCGCGCCCTGCGCGGCAGTCCCCTCGTGACGGAAGAAACGCGGGAGAAGGTGCGCCGGATCGCGGAAGCCCAGGGCTACCGCCTGAACGTGAGCGCACGCAACCTGCGCATGGGGCGATCGTATTCGGTGGCGGTTGTGGTGGAAATGACACCGGAAAAGGGCCGGCCCATGTCCGACCCTTACCCGCTTGAATTGTTGGGCGGGATCACGCAGGAGCTGACGACAGCCGGCTACAGCGTGGTGCTGACCTCGCGCCAGTTGCTGGACACGGCGCCGGTGCAGGGCGCCGACGGCCTGATCCTGCTGGGCCAGGGGTCGCATGGCGAAGCGGTGACCGCGCTCAAAAAGCGCAGCCAGCCGCTGGTGGTGTGGGGCGCGCCCGAAGCGGGTTCCGACACCGTGGTGGTCGGCAGCGACAACCGCAAGGGCGGCGCCAGCGTAGCCCAGCGCTTCATCGAACTGGGGCGCAAGCGGCTGATCTTCCTGGGCGACGTGGACCACGCCGAGGTGCAGGAACGCTGCGCGGGCTTCATCGACGCGCTGGGCGGGCAGGGCACGGTGCACATCATGCGGCCGAAGGCGTTCACCTTCGAGGCCGGCTTCGATGGCATCGATTCCCTGCTGAAGAAGAAGGGCTTGTCGTTTGACGGCGTGTTTGCCGCCAGCGACTTGCTGGCGATGGGCGCCATCCGGGCGCTGGCAGAGCGCGACGTGCGCGTGCCGGAGCAGGTGTCGGTCATCGGCTATGACGATACGCCGGGTGCGGTCAGCTTCGTGCCGCCCCTGGCATACGTAAAAAATTTTTTATACAGAATTCAAACCGGTTTGAATGAGCTAGAAGGATGAAGATGCAGCACACTTACCCCCTCGACGCCTGGTGTATCCGCGAAACATCCTTTGACGCGGCGTCGAATTTCCTGGATGAGACCCTGTTCGCGCTGGGCAACGGCTACATTGGCTTGCGCGGCACGCCGGAGGAAGGCTATGCCGGCCCGGCCGGCACGTCCCTGGACGGCACCTACCTGAACGGCTTTTACGAATCGGAGCCGATCCAGTACCCGGAAAACGCCTTCGGCCTGGCGCGCAACAACCAGTTCATGCTGAATGTGCCGAATGCGAAAGGCATCGCGCTGTGGATCGGCGCCGAGCGTTTCGACCTGCTGCAGGGCCGCGTGGAAAGCTACGAACGGCGCCTGGACTTCCGCACCGGCCTGCTGGAGCGCGAGCTGGTATGGCAGTCGCCATCGGGCCGCCGCGTGGCGCTGCACAGCCGGCGCCTGGTCAGCTTCGCCAGCAAGCATTTGTTCGCGATCGAGTTCACGGTGACGCCGCTGGGCTTTGACGGCGCGCTGCGCCTCGACTGCAGCATCGACGGTGCGGTGCGCAACCTGGAAGCGGGCGACGATCCGCGCGTCGGTTCGGCCACGAGCGGGTCGGCGCTGGCGCTGGCCGGCACGGAACTGGCGCCGCATTTCGCCGCCCTGCGGCAGCGCACGCACAACAGCGGCTTCACGCTGGTCAGCGCCGCCGCCCATGTCGTCGACGCGGCGCACACGCTGGCGCAGGCCGAGGAAGGCGCGCGCCTGCTGCAGTCCTACACGGTGGCGGCGCAGTCCGGCCAACCGGTGCGGCTGGTGAAGTATGGCTGCTATTACAGCTCGCGCGACTACGCCGCCGACGAACTGCTGGCGCGCGCACGCGCCGAACTGGAAGCGGCGCGCGGCCTGGGCTTCGACGCGCTGGCGGCGCAGCAGGCGGCCTACCTGGCCGACTTCTGGGCGCAGGCCGATGTGGAAGTGGCCGGCGACGACGCGCTGCAGCAAGGCATCCGCTTCAACCAGTTCCACCTGCTGCAATCGGTCGGGCGCGACGGCAAGACCAATATCTCCGCCAAGGGCGTGACGGGGGAAGGCTACGAGGGCCACTATTTCTGGGACACGGAGATCTACATCTTCCCCTTCTTCCTGTACAACAAGCCCGAGATCGCGCGCAAGCTGCTCGAGTACCGCTATGCGGGCCTGCCGGCGGCACGCGCCCGAGCGCGCCAGATGTCGCACGCCAAAGGGGCCCTGTACCCGTGGCGCACCATCGCCGGCGAGGAATGCTCGGCCTACTTCCCGGCCGGCACCGCGCAATACCACATCAATGCCGACGTGGCGTACTCCATCAAGCAGTACATGGACGCCACGGGCGACGACGCCTACTTGCTGCAATACGGCGCGGAGATCCTGCTGGAGACGGCGCGCATCTGGATCGGCATCGGCAGCTACAACCGCGCCGGCGCCTTCGTCATCAACGAGGTGACGGGACCGGACGAATACACCGCGCTGGTGAACAACAACTATTACACCAACGGCATGGCCAAGCTGCACCTGCACTTTGCCGCCTCCGTCGCCGAGCGCATCGCGCGCGAGTACCCACTGGAGTGGGCGCGCATTGCCTCCGCCGTGGCGCTGGCCGAGGGCGAACTGGAAGAATTCCATTGCGCCGCCTCGGCCATGTTGCTGCCGTACGACGCGACCCTCGGCATCCACCCGCAGGACGACAGTTTCCTCGACAAGAAGGTGTGGGACTTTGCCGGCACGCCCGCCGACAAGTACCCGCTGCTGTTGAACTACCACCCGATGGTGATCTACCGCCACCAGGTCTGCAAGCAGGCCGACGTGGTGCTGGCGTTGCTGCTGCTGAGCGAACAGTTCACGCTGGAGGACAAGAAGCGCGACTTCGACTACTACGAAGCGGTGACGACCCATGATTCTTCGCTCTCGTCCTGCATCTTCAGCATCATCGCCTCCGAAGTGGGCTACCAGGACAAAGCGTACGACTACTTCATGGAGACCGCGCGCCTGGACCTGGACGACACGCACGGCAACACGCATTACGGCGTGCACACGGCGGCCATGGCCGGCACCTGGCTCGGCGTGGCCTACGGCTTCGGCGGCATGCGCGTGGTTGGCGGCGACGTGCGTTTCGCCCCCACGCTGCCCAAACAGTGGCAGCACTACCAGTTCCGCATCCACCTGCATGGCAGCCTGCTGCAAGTGCGTGTCAGCGGCGCCGGCACGCAGTACACGCTGCTGCGCGGCGACGGCCTGTCGTTCCAGCATCGCGGCCTGCCGGTGGCACTCACGCCAGCCGCACCATCCAAGGAGCTCGCATGAAAGCCGTAATCTTCGACCTCGATGGCGTGATCACCGATACCGCCCACTACCACTTCCTCGCCTGGCAGCAGCTGGCGCAGTCGCAGGGTGTGCCTTTCGACGAAGCCTTCAACGAAAACCTGAAGGGCATCGACCGCATGGGCTCCCTGGACCTGATCCTGGCGGGCGCGCCGCGTGCCTACAGCGCGCAAGAGAAGCTGGCGCTGGCCGACACCAAGAACGAGCACTACAAGCAGCTGATCGCGCAGATGTCGCCCGCCGACCTGCTGCCGGGCGCGCTGGAAGCGCTCGACTGGTGCCGCGCGCGCGGCCTGAAGGTCGGCCTGGCATCGGTCAGCAAGAACGCCTTCACGGTGCTGGACAGCCTGGGCATCACCGACAAGTTCGACTATGTCGTCGACGCGGCGACGATCGCGCGCGGCAAACCCGATCCTGAAATCTTCCTGCGCGCCGCGTCGGAACTGGGCGTAGACCCGGCCGACTGCGTGGGCGTGGAAGACGCCGTTGCAGGCGTCAGCGCCATCAAGGCGGCCGGCATGCTTGCCATCGGCGTGGGTCAGCCGGCCACGCTGTGGCAGGCGGACACGGTGATCCCAAGCCTGGAACAATTCAAAAATATAATGGAGACACTATGCAAAACCGGCGCATCATCTGGGTCCTGTTCCTGATCTATTTCACCTTCGCGATCCTGCTGAACAGTGTCGGCACGGTCATCCTGCAGGTGATCAACAACTATGGCGTCAGCAAGTCCGCCGCCAGCGTGCTGGAAGGCTTCAAGGACTTGCCGATTGCCGTGGTGTCCTTCCTGGTGGCGAGCTTCCTGCCGCGCATCGGGTACAAGAAAGCCATGCTGGCCGGCCTGGCGATCGTGACCGGCGCCTGCCTGTCGATGCCGCTGCTGCCATCGTTCGCCACCACCAAGATGCTGTTCCTGTGCGTCGGCGTCGCGTTTGCCCTGGTGAAGGTGTCCGTCTATTCCACGCTCGGCCTGGTGGCCGCCGACCGCCGCCAGCACGCCGGCATCATGAACACGCTGGAAGGCTTCTTCATGGTGGGCGTGCTGTGCGCCTACTGGCTGTTCAGCTTCTTCATCGATTCGAACGACCCGCGCTCGCAAAGCTGGCTGTACGTCTACTGGCTGCTGGCCGGCCTGTGCGCGCTGACGTTCCTGCTGCTGGCGGCGACGCCGTTCGACGAACGCCTGGCCGCGCCGCCGGAAGGGCGCAGCCTGCCGCAGGAATTCGCCGCCATGCTCAAATTGTTCTTCAAGCCGCTGGTGTGCGTCTTCGTGCTGACCGCCTTCCTCTACGTGCTGATCGAGCAGAGCGTGGGTACCTGGCTGCCCACCTTCAACAACGAGATCCTGCGCCTGCCCGCCGCCATGAGCGTGCAGGTGACCAGCATCTTCGCCGCCTGCCTGGCCGTGGGCCGCCTGTCGGCTGGCGTACTGCTGCGGCGCATGCAGTGGTACCCGGTGATGAACGGCTGCCTGCTGGGCATGGGCGCCGTGGTGCTGCTGGCGCTGCCCATGACGCAGGACCTGGTGCTGCCGCCCGATGTCAGCTGGGGCAGCGCGCCGCTGGCCGCCTTCGTGTTCCCGCTCATCGGCCTGTTCATGGCGCCGGTCTACCCCGGCATCAATTCGGTCATGCTCAGCTCCCTGCCCAAGCACCAGCACTCGGCGATGACCGGTCTGCTGGTGATCTTCTCGGCGTTGGGCGGCACCACCGGCTCGCTGGTGACCGGTTATGTGTTCGGCGCCTTCAGCGGCCACTTCGCGTTTTACCTGACGCTGGTGCCCATCGCCATCGTGCTGGTGACGCTGTACTTCTTCAAGCGGGCGGTGGATGGCAGCGATGACGGCCTGGATGGCCGGGCTATAATTTCGCAATGAACCTGAAGAGCCTCGCCGACAAACTCGGCATGTCCAAGACGACCGTCAGCCGCGCGCTGAACGGTTATCCCGAAGTCAGCGAGGTGACGCGCGAGCGCGTGCTGCGCGCCGCGCAGGAATCGGGCTACCAGGCCAATCCCATGGCACGCAGCCTGGCGGTCGGGCGCAGCAATGTGCTCGGCACCATTTACCCGCTGCTGCCGGCCGACCTGGGCGACGCCATGTTCCTGGAAGTGGTGGGCGGCATGTCCGAGGCGCTGGAACAGCAGCGCATGAACTTCATCATCGCGCCGGTCTCGCCCGCCAACGAAATGCCGTCCTACGAGCAGATGGTGCGTGGCCGCCGCGTCGACGGCCTGGTGGTGAGCCGCACCCTGGTGCACGACGAGCGCATCGCCTACCTGGCGCGCGCCGGGTTTCCCTTTATCGCCCACGGACGCACCGAGCTTGACGCGCCATACGCCTGGTTCGATTACGACAACGAGGCCGGCATCCGCATGGCCGTCGAGCGTTTGCTCGCGCTCGGCCACCAGCGCGTGGCCATGATCAGCGCGCCGCTGGCGATGAACTTTGCCGCGCAGCGCCGCGCCAGCTTCCTTGCCGCGCTGGCGGCGGCGGGCCTGGCTGCCGGCCCGCGCTACCTGGTGGACGACTGCATCGAGCGCCGCGCCGGACACGCCGCCGTGCAGGCGCTGCTGGCAACATCCCCGCGTCCCACCGCCATCGTGGTAGACAACCACCTTGCCGGCGTGGGTGCCGTGCGCGCGCTGCTCGACGCCGGCATTGCCATCGGCAAGGATGTCTCGCTGATCGTCTGGGGCAGCATGGCCGATACGCTGGCCGACATCGACGTCACCACCATCGACCAGCCCAACGCCCGCGCCGCGGGGCGCAGGATGGCCGACATGCTGCTGGCCCGCATCAACGGCAAGCCCGCCGCCAGCCTGCAGGAGCTGTGGCAACCGGTCCTGACGGGCGGCGCCACGGTCGGGGCGCCGCCCGGTATTTGACCCCTTACACCTGGGGCGTGAGCGGCAGGATCGCCTGGCGGTAAGGCCGCTCTTCGTTTTCGACGTGCCAGTTGGCCCACAGGCGGTCGCGCGAGCGGCCGTCCTCCACGCGGTCCGGCTCCAGGCTGAGGTAGTTGCGCGCGCCGATATAGCGGTGCGATGTGCCGGGGAACTTGTACATCGCGGTGGTGATGCCGCCTTCCAGTTCCTCCACCTTGTTGCCCACATGCTCGAGGTAAAACAGCGCCATGGCCGGCGGCGGCGGATGCACCACGCCGGAGGACGTCAGCTGGTGGATGGTGATCGGCTGGCCGTGGTAGTGCTTCTGGCTCGATTCGATGGCGCCGATCGCGCCCACGTGGACGTCGCCGGAGAGGATGGTCACGCGGCCGCCGGTGCGCTGCGACCATTCCTGCAGGCGGTGAATGAGGCGCAGGCGTTCCCACTGGTGGGGGCGGCTTAGCCAATGGTCCTTCAGGTCGTCTTCCAGCTCCTGCTGGCCGGGCAGGGCGCACAGCAGCATTTCCAGCGTGCTGAAGTCGGGGTGCACGACCGGGATGCTGGACATGATCAGCATGTGCTTGCAATCCTGCTGCGCATCGAGCCAGTTATAGGCCGCCTCCCAGGATTGCTCGCCCATCACCAGGTCCGGCGTGCGCTCGCTGCGCAGGTCCAGCACCAGCAGGCCGTAGGGGCCGAAGCGGGCGGCCTTGCTGAAGCCCGGCTGCGCCGGCAAACGCAGTGGCAGTTCGTCGGCCGTCGCGCAATGCTGCTGGAAGAGCAGGAAGTAGTCGCGCGCCACCTCGTAGATGGCCTCGAACACGGGCGACTGCTGGAACTTGGGCGGATAGGAACCCCAGCCATCGATGATGTCGTGGTCGTCCCACATCATCACCGTCGGGATAGTGGCGAGCATGCGCGCCACGTGCGGGTAGGACCAGACCTTCAGGTAGTTGGCAAAGAAGAAGTCGTCGATTTCCGTGCGCAGCGTTTTGCTCACCGGCTTGTTGGCAAGCTTCTTGTCGTTCGGCGCCGCGGCCCAGTCGTGCAGGCCGGTGGTGGTCCACATGGCGTCGCTGTAGACCTGGTCGCCGCCCATCAGCAGCAGGTGGTACGGGCGCAGCGCGTGGTTGTCGCGCATCTTGTTCCAGACCGGGTCCTGCGGGATGTCCTTCATCTTCTTGAAGTCGGAGTAGCCGTTGCAGGAGGTGTAGGCGCAGGTGGGGGCGCTGTCGCGCGCGGGGACGGCAAAGGTATAGAACTCGTCGTTGACGGTGTACTGGACTTGCAGCTCGCGCGCGGGATGCTGGTCGACGGTGATGCGCCAGCTCTCGGCGACGTGCACGGCGCGCTTGTGCAGCCGGCTGCGCAGGCGCTGCGCGGCGATGGCCACCGGCTGCGCATCGCTGGCGGCGCCGGGGAGGATCGTGGCGGTGACGACGGGCTGGATTTCGCCAGTCCATACAAGCAGTGCGCTGACGGTCCATCGGCCGTTTTCGCATCCGCAGAATTTCAGGATTGGGCCCAGTACGACTGCCACGTTGCTCCCCTCATAATATTAGTAAAAGCTAAATACTACAGGAGTAGCGTGCTATAGCGTACGGACGTGCTGCCGTGCGCGCCGTAGTCTGGGTCTACATTTTTCCAGGGAGGCTGCTATGGGGAAGTACTTTTTGGCTTGGCTGCTGGGTGTGCCGGGGATTGTCTTGCTGCTGGTGTGGCTGTTCTTTAACTAAACCCGGTAAACCTGGGTCAGACCCTTGGGTCTGACCCGCCCTACCGGGGGTAGCTTACATGTTGCGGCGGTACTGGCCGCCGACTTCGAACAGCGCGGTCGTGATCTGCCCCAGCGAGCAGACGCGCGCGGCGTCCATCAGCTTGGCGAACACATTCTCGTTGTCGATGGCGGCCTTCTGCAACGCAGCCAGTGCGGCCGGCGCCTTGTCCGCGTTGCGGGCGTGGAAGTCGGCCAGGCGCGTGAGCTGCGACTGCTTCTCGTCGTCGGTGGAACGGGCCAGTTCGATGGTGGCCGGCGCTTCCGAACCCTTAGGATTGCGGAAGGTGTTCACGCCGATGATCGGCAGCGAGCCGTCGTGCTTCTTGTGCTCGTACAGCAGCGACTCTTCCTGGATCTTGCCGCGCTGGTAGCCCGTTTCCATTGCGCCCAGCACGCCGCCGCGTTCGGCGATGCGCTCGAACTCCTGCAGCACGGCTTCCTCCACCAGGTCGGTCAGCTCTTCGATGATGAAGGCGCCCTGG
>JAJTCO010000132.1 GCA_021323265.1 Pseudoduganella sp.
CTTACGGGATTTGCTGGATTTCTGCGCGATCTGCGTCTTCTTCTTCGATGACCTGGCGCTGGCAATGCGGGTCGCTTTGCCTTGGGATCTCTTGCTTGCTTTGGCCTTGCCGCGCGCTTTGGAGGTGACTTGTTCGACGCCGCTGTGCTTGGCGCGCATGGCCGATGGCAGGGCATCCTCTTCCAGGTTGGCCAGCAGGAAGCGGTTGGGGTCGATGCGCGCGCCGTCCTGGTAGGCTTCCAGGTGCAGGTGCGGGCCGGTGCTGCGACCGGTGGCGCCGGACAGGCCAATCGTTTCGCCGGCACTGACCGTGTCGCCCACACTCACGTGGCGCTTGTTCAGGTGCGCGTACAGCGAGCGCAGGCCGCCATCGTGCTCGATCACCACCACATTGCCGTACTTGCGGTCGCCCTTGTAGCCCATGCTCGAGGCGATGACCGTGCCATCGCCGGTGGCCATTACCGGCGTGTTGTGCGGGACGGAAAAGTCGATGCCGCCGTGCGCGCGGCGGCCGCGCGCTGCGCCGAAGAAGCTGCTGACGCGGCCTGCGTCCAGCGGCATGCGCCACTGCTGCTCCTTCGCTTCCTTCAGTTCGAGCGGCACGGCGTCCAACGGCTCAGGCATCGCGGCTGCGGGCTGGGCGAAGGCAATGCCCAGCAGGGCCAGTGACAGAATGTTGGTGAGTTTTTGCATAGGCGCGCGAGTTTCGCACACAGGCTGCGATCTGGCAAATTCGTAGGTAACAGACAAGACTTTCGCTCCTTACTTGAAGTTGTGCGTGTAGTTCAGGCGCACGGTGGCGCCGCCGCGTGTGCGGATCGCGGTCTGGCGCCAGCTGTCGGCGTCATGCCGGTAGGTGGTGCTGCGGTCCGGGTGCAGGATGTCGGCCAGTGCAAAGCGCAGCTCCTGCTGCGGCGACAACTGCCACGTGGCGCGCAGGTCCAGCTTGCGCTGGTAGGGCGCGTTGGTGAGCGTGGTGGCAGAGTCGCGTGCGGGACCGCCCGCTTCGTACGAGAACTCGGCGTCCAGGGTCAGCGTGCCGGGCTTGTAGCTGAGCGCGACGGTGCCGCTTAGCGGCGTCTGGTTGGCGAGCCGGTTGTCGGGTCCGGGCACGCTGTCCAGGCGCGAACGGTTGAAGGTGGCGTTGGCGCGCAGTGCCAGCGCGGGCGCCAGTGGCATGCGCGTTTCCAGCGTGAGGCCGTAGGCGCGGGCGCCGCCGTGATTGGCCGGCATGGCGACCCAACGTTCTCCGTCGCGGTACACGCTGGGCAGGATGACGTCGTCGATGTCGCGCGCGTACACGCTGGCGCTGAGCAGGCTGTCCTTGGCGAAGTAGTAGTCGATGCCGGCATCCAGGCCCCAGGCCAGTTCGGGCCGCAGCGTGGGATTGCCTTGCGTGTCCGGGTTGGTCGGGCTGTTGTTGTTGTCGGACGTGAAGCGGCGCGGGATCAGGTCCAGCATGTGGGGCGCCTTGAAGGTGCGGCTGGCGCCCAGGCGCAGCTGGCTATCCCCGGGCAGGCGGCGCATCCATTCCAGCACCGGACTTATGACGGTGCTGCGTTGGCGCACGGCGGCGCTGGTACGGTCATGCGCGTCGGTGCGCATGGTTTCCCAGCGCAGGCCGACGGACCAGGAGTCGCTGCCCCTTTTCCATTCGTCCTGTACAAAGGCGGCCAGGCGCTCGATGCGGCCATCATAGCGCTCGTCGCGCAGGAAGTTCAGTGCGCCGTTCGGGCTGTACTCATGCTCGACGCGCGTCTGCATGCGCTGGAAGCCGGAGCCATCCCAGCCTGCCACCAGCGCGTGGCCATTGCCAAGCGGCTGGGAGTATTTGCCGCCTTGAGTGAAGCCATGTTCACGGATGTCGCCGTCGACGTGGCGTGTGGTCGGGCCGGGCTCGATCAGCGGCCAGCCGGCGAAGTCGAAGTCAGTGCCGCGTGGCGAGGTGCTGCCGCCGAGCTTGAGCTCGAGCTTCGCGCCATCGTCCAGCGTACGCTGCCAGGTCAGGTCGCTGCGGAAGAAAATGCCGCGTGCGTAAAACCGGCTTCGCACAGCGGCGAAGTCGCCGGACTGGCCGTATTGCAGCTCTTCATGCGAGCGGTAAGTGATGGTGCGAAAAGTAGCGGAAACGAGGTTTTCGAGCGAAAAGCTGTCGCCATTGGCCGTGCTCCAGTTCAGGCGTGGTGCGATGTTGAGCGTTCGCGCGGCATTGTCTTCGTTCGACCGTGTGGTGCGCAACAGGCCCGGTGCTGTTTCGGTAATGGTGCGGCTGGCGGGCGTGCTGGGCCGTGCCAGCACCACGCTGACGTTGTGCGACCAGCCGTCGGCCTTGCCGTTGCTGTGCGCGCTGAAGCGCGGCGACCATTCGCCGTGCAGGCTGTCCATGCCGAGCTGAACGTCCTGCGTGTTGCGGCGCACGCTCTTGCGCAGCACGATGTTGACGGTGCCGGCGATGCCTTGCGTGCCCAGCACGGCGGAGGCGCTGCGCAGCACTTCGACGCGCTCGATGATTTCGGGTGGCAGGCTGTCGAGAGAGAAGCCGTTGGGGGCGGGTTGGCCGTTCAGCAGCACCTGCGTATAGCCGTTGCCCAGGCCGCGCATGCGGATGCCGGCGCTGTCGCTGACGGTGACGCCGGGCAGGCGGCGTAACGCGTCGGCAAGCGTGCGGTCGCCATGGGCGGCGAGGTCGTCGCGCGTCAGCACGAGGGCGCTGGCCGTGCCTTCCTTGCGCTGGTCGATGCGGGCGGACTTGATCTCCACTACGGGTTGTGCGGAGGCGGCCTGGCCAGCCAGCGCGGCGGCCAGCATGAGCGTGGTCTTCTTCATGCGTTTCCTTTGGATGAGCGCCGCCGCTGCCGGGCAATGCGCGGCAGTGGCACAGCGGCGTAAGTGTGTTAGTTGGTGCGGATTGCTTTCAGGCGCTGCAGTGCAGTCCTGGTGGCGTCGCCTTCGAGGTTGCCCAGCATGGTCTGCGGGTCGATGTTGCTGCCGTGGCGGGTGACTTCCAGGTGCAGGTGCGGTCCGGTGACCTTGCCGCTGGCGCCGGTGGTGCCGATCTGCTGCCCCGCTGCCACGCGCTCGCCCGGCTTGACGTGGCGCTGTTCCATGTGGGCATACAGGGAGCGCAGGCCATTGGCGTGTTCGATGGCGACCACCTCGCCCCACTTGGCTTCGCCCAGGTAGCGGTTGGTGGACGCAACGACGACGCCGGCCGCCGGTGCCACGATGGGCGTGCCGGTCGGGACGGCGAAGTCGATGCCGCCATGCGGGCGGCCGGTCGGCGCATGCAGGATGCCGAAGAAGGCACTGACACGCATGCGCTGCAGGGGCGCCTGCCAAGTCTCCTCGGCCGCTGCGGGGGCGGGCGCCGCGGCATCGTCCAGGCGCCAGGCCAGGGCGGGCTGCAGCAGCACGCCGGCGGCCAGCAGGGCGGGCAGCGCGGCCCAGCCAAGGGTGGCGGCAACGGCGCGCGGCATGGCCGGCACGCCATCGCGGATCATGCCGATGCGGGCGGCCACCGCGTCCACCATGCGGCCGCCGAAGGCCAGCGCCGTGCCGCGGTCGGGCGTGGCTTGCATGCGCAGCTGCGCCACCAGGGCGGCGGCATAGGCGCGGCGTTGCGCGGCCGGCCGCCCCTGCAGGACCGTACGGTCGCAGCCGAGTTCCTGCGCCCACGCCATTTGCCTGCCCAGCCGGGCGGCCATGGGGTTGAACCACAACAGCGCCTGCAGCAGGAAGCCGGCGTGCATCCACAGCGGATCGCGCCGCGCCAGGTGGGTCAGTTCGTGCTCGACCACCAGGCGCTGCTGGGTGGGATCGAATTCGCGCAGGTGGCGCGGCAGCAGCAGGACGGGATGCGCCAGGCCGACCAGCATGGGGGCGATGGGGGCGTCGATTTCGCGTACTTCCGGCAGCGCGCGCTGCAGGCAGGCGAAGCCGGGATGGGCGGCCAGGGCGAAGAGGTCCAGGCGTTGCGCGGCAGCCAGCAGGGCGTTCAGGCGGCGCTTGGCCTGCAGCCAGCGCACGGTCGCGAAGGCCAGCCCGGCGCCGTACAAGGCGAGCCAGGAAGAGCCGAGCCACCGCAGCGCCGGCGCCGGTTCCACCGGCAGGGCGCCCTCGTCGCCGAAGGCGTCCTCGCCGTTGGCGGCGTCGGACAGCGCGGCCGGCGCGAACGCCTGCACGGCGGGCAGTTCAATGGCGGGGACGATGCTGGGGCGCGTGGAGGCGGGCAGCAGGCCCAGTGCCAGGGTGAAGGCGACGGCGGCCAGGGCCAGCAGCCAGGGCGCGCGGCGTGCCTCCAGGGCGGGCCAGGCGCGGGCGGCGCAGCGCAGCAGGAGCCAGGCGCAGGCGCCGGCCAGCACGCTGCCGAGGCTTGCCTGCAGGAAGAGCAAG
>JAJTCO010000133.1 GCA_021323265.1 Pseudoduganella sp.
CTGAACGTTTACTCCCGTTAAACTTTTGGGAAAAGTAGTAAAGTAGTCATCGCGCGTTTGCCCCGGGCCCTCGGTTCCGGGGCAAAGCCGTTTTTGAAATTGAGTAAAAGAGCATGGAAACGACCCTCACCAACCTGCTGGATCTCGATCCGGAACAATTAGTCGCCTACTGCGCTGAGTTGGGGGAGAAGCCTTTCCGTGCCAAGCAGCTGCAGCGTTGGATCCACCAGTTTGGTGCCTCCGACTTCGACAGCATGACCGACCTCGCCAAGTCCTTGCGCGAGAAGCTGAAGACGCGCGCCCATATCGTGGCGCCCACCGTCATCAGCGACCACACTTCCACCGACGGCACCCGCAAATGGCTGGTGGACGTGGGCAATGGCAATGCCGTGGAAACGGTGTTTATCCCGGAAGAGAACCGCGGCACGCTGTGCATCTCGACCCAGGCCGGCTGCGCCGTGAACTGCCGCTTCTGCTCGACCGGCAAGCAGGGCTTCAACCGCAACCTGACCGTGGGCGAAATCATCGGCCAGCTGTGGATGGCCGAATTCGCGCTGCGCCAGACCAAGGGCATCGAGCCCGGTCCGAAAGGCGAGCGCCAGATCACCAACGTGGTGATGATGGGCATGGGCGAGCCGCTGCTGAACTACGGCCCGACCGCCACCGCGCTCAAGCTGATGCTGGACGATAACGCCTATGGCCTGTCGCGCCGCCGCGTGACCCTGTCCACCTCGGGCGTGGTGCCGAACATCGACAAGCTGGCGCAGGACGTGCCGGTGGCCCTGGCCGTGTCGCTGCACGCGTCCAACGACAAGCTGCGCGACGAGCTGGTCCCGCTGAACAAGAAATACCCGTTGAAGGAGCTGCTGGCCGCCTGCAAGCGCTATCTGGAATTTGCGCCGCGCGACTTCATCACCTTCGAGTATTGCATGCTCGACAACTACAACGATACGGACGAACACGCGCGCGAACTGATCGCGCTGGTGAACCATCCGGAATATGGCGTCAACTGCAAGTTCAACCTGATTCCGTTCAACCCATTCCCGGAATCGGGCCTGCTGCGCTCGAAGAACCCGCGCATCAAGGCGTTCGCCGAGATCCTGATGAATGCGGGCATCGTGACCACGATTCGCAAGACGCGCGGCGACGATATCGACGCAGCCTGCGGGCAACTGGCGGGCGAGGTCAAGGACCGCACCCGCGTCGCTGAAAGGATGGAGAAGATGGCCGAGTACCAGAAGAAGTTTGGCGCCGACTTCGGCAAGATTGTGGAGATCCGTTCCTGATGATCGATATCGCCCAGCGCCGCTTCAAGTGCTTGGCCGCGGTCGCGCTGGCCGGGGTATTGGCGGGCTGCGCGACGGGGGATGCCCCGAGCGGCATGCGGGAAGACTTGAAGACGGCTTCCGACATGACGGCTGCGCAAAAGCGCGCCGAGATCCGCCTGCAGCTGGCGGCCGGCTACTTCGAGCAGGGCAATTACGCGGTGGCGCTGGACGAGGTGAAAAAAGCCGTCGCCGCCGATCCGCAAAGCGTGAGCGGCTACAGCCTGCGCGCCATCATCTACATGCGCATGGGCGAGAAGCAGTTCGCGAACGATAACTTCCTGTACGCGCTCAAGCTGGCGCCGAGCGATCCGGACCTGAACAATAATTACGGCTCCTTCCTGTGCCAGAACGATCGCGTCAACGAATCGTTCAAGCACTTCGATACGGCGCTGGCCAACCGCAGTTACCAGTCGCCGGCGGGGGCAATGAACAATGCCGGCGCCTGCGCGCTGAAGATCAAGGATTACGACCGGGCGGAAAAATACCTGCTGCAAGCCTTGCAGCTGGCGCCGGACGTGCCGGAAACGAGCATTGGCCTGGCCAGGGTGTACTATGCGCGGCGCGATTATCCGCGCGCGAGCTTTTTCATCACCCGGATGGGCAAGGTAGCGAAACTGGACAGCCTGCCGGCCGACGTGTTGTGGCTGGCGATCAAGGTGCAGCACAAGATGGGCGATCAGGGCGCGGAGCAGGGCTTCGCCACCCAGTTGCGGCGGCATCACGCCGCATCGCCGGAGTATGCTGCGTATCAACGTGGGGCGTTTGATGAGTGAGAACGGGGAACGAATGGATTCTGAGCAGGAAAAGCCGACCAGCCAGCAGCATGCTTCTACGCCCGGGGCAACGCTGGCAGCGGCACGTGAGGCCATGGGCCTGACCGTGGAACAGGTGGCGGACCAGCTGAAGCTGGCGCCACGCCAGGTGCAAGCGATCGAGCAGGGCGATTTCGCCGCATTGCCGAACCGCGCCGTCACGCGCGGTTTCATCCGCGCCTACGCGAAGGCGATGCGGCTGGACCCGGCGCCGCTGGTGGCGCAGGTGGAAGTGGAGGGGGCCGAAGGCCATGCCACGGCCACGGTACGCCCGACCCGGGCGAAAGCATCGTTCCAGGAGTCACGCTTCCCATCGCTGACCGAGCGCAACAACGGCAAGCCGCTGGGCGCCATCGTGGCCGGCGTGGGCGTGCTGGCGCTGATCGGCTTCGGCGCCGCCTGGCAGATGGGCGTGCTCTCGCCGCTGACGCTGGCCACGCGCGCCGGCATGGATACGCAGCCGGCGGCAGAAGCGCCGGCAGTGCAGCCGGCCGTCCAGCCGGGTACGCAGCCGGCCGACGCTCCATTGCAAGCGCAAAGCGTGCCCCTGATTTCCGTGCCGGGCACGCCGACAGCCGGCACGCCCGGCGCCGGCCAGGCGCCGGCGACCATCCCGGGTGCGGGCGTCCCTGGCAGCACCGTCACGACGCCGCTGGCGGTTCCGCCCGCCGTCGCCACGCCAGGCGCCGCAGCGACGGCGCCGGCCAACCGGCCGGCACCGACGACCGCGCCGGTGCCTGCGAGCGAAGCGGCTGCGCCAGGACTGATGCCGGCCAAGCCGGCAACCGTGCCGGCGGCAACCGCTCCGGCGGCGCCAGCCGCAGCGCCGCAGCCAGCCCCCGCCGCCGCCCAGCCCGGCGCACCGGCAGTGGGCGCGGCAGGCGGCCGCCTGGTGCTGACGGTGAAGGAAGATTCCTGGATCGAGATCCGTCGTCCGGGCCAGGGCGCCCTGATCGCGCGCCTGGTGAAGGCCGGCAGCACGGAAACGTTCAACGTGCGCGAGAAGGACTTGCTGATCGTCGGCAAGCCGGGCGGCGTCAGCGCCAACCTGGCCGGCGCCCAGCTGGAGCTGCCGCAGGTTGCGGGCGGCACGATTTCCCGCGTCAACATCAAGTAACAGAGTCAAAGCATGTCTTCTTCGAACAATCCGATCCCTTCCGGACCGCTGGCGCGCCGCGCCAGCCGCCGCGTGCTGGTGCAGCACGGCGAGCGCAAGATCTGGGTCGGTGGCGACGCGCCGGTGGTGGTGCAGTCGATGACCAATACCGACACCGCCGACGCGGTGGCGACGGCAATCCAGATCAAGGAGCTGGCGCGCGCCGGTTCCGAGCTGGTGCGCCTGACGGTGGACCGTCCCGAGGCGGCAGCCGCCGTGCCCTACATCCGCGACCAGCTGGACAAGATGGGCGTGGACGTGCCGCTGGTGGGCGACTTCCACTACAACGGCCATACCCTGCTGACGGACTACCCGGAGTGCGCCGCCGCGCTGTCCAAGTACCGCATCAATCCGGGCAATGTGGGCAAGGGCGCCAAGCGCGACACGCAGTTCGCGCAAATGATCGAAGTGGCGGCGCGGCACGACAAGCCGGTGCGCATCGGCGTCAACTGGGGCTCGCTCGACCAGGCCCTGCTGGCGCGCATCATGGACGAAAACGCGGCGCGCGAGAACCCATGGACCGCGCAGGCCGTGATGTACGAAGCACTGATCACGTCCGCCATCGAGAACGCGGTGCGCGCCGAAGAGCTGGGCCTGGCGCGCGACAAGATCATCCTGTCGTGCAAGGTGTCCGGCGTGCAGGACCTGATCGCCGTGTACCGCGAACTGGCCAAGCGCTGCGACTATCCGCTGCACCTGGGCCTGACCGAGGCGGGCATGGGCAGCAAGGGCATCGTGGCTTCGACCGCCGCGCTGTCGGTGCTGCTGCAGGAAGGCATCGGCGACACCATCCGCATTTCGCTGACGCCGGAGCCGGGCGGCGACCGCACCAAGGAAGTGGTGGTGGGTCAGGAAATCCTGCAGACCATGGGCTTGCGCAAGTTCACCCCGATGGTGATTGCCTGCCCGGGCTGCGGCCGCACCACGTCCACCGTGTTCCAGGAGCTGGCCGACGACATCCAGACCTACCTGCGCGAGCAGATGCCGGAATGGAAAAAGACCTACCCGGGCGTGGAGGCGATGAACGTGGCCGTGATGGGCTGCATCGTCAACGGCCCGGGCGAATCGGTGTTCGTCGATGGCGAGAAAGTGGCTACCCTGCGCGGCGAGAACATCGTCGGCGAGTTCCAGGCCATCGTGCTTGACTACGTGCAGAAAAATTACAGCAAAGCATAAAGAACATGTCCAATAAAGCAGACAAAATCACGGCAATCAAGGGGATGAACGATCTCCTGCCGGCCGACGCCCACCTGTGGGAAATCTTCGAGAACACCGCGCAGTCCGTGGTGCAGAGCTACGGCTTCCAGCAAATCCGCACGCCGATCGTGGAAGAGACGCGCCTGTTCTCGCGCGCCATCGGCGCCGTGACCGACATCGTCGAGAAGGAGATGTACTCCTTCGAAGACGCGATGAACGGCGACAAGCTGACCCTGCGTCCTGAGGGCACGGCAGGCGTGGTGCGCGCCGTGCTGGAACACAACCTGGTGTACGAAGGCCCCAAGCGCCTGTGGTACAAGGGCCCGATGTTCCGCCACGAGCGCCCGCAGCGCGGCCGCTACCGCCAGTTCCACCAGTTCGGCGCGGAAGCCGTGGGCTTCACCGGCCCGGACGTGGACGCCGAGATGATCGCCATGTGCCGCCGCCTGTGGGATGACCTGGGCCTGGAGAACATCCGCCTGGAGATCAACTCCATCGGCGACGCCGAGGAGCGCGCGCGCCACCGCGTCGACCTGATCGCCTACCTGGAACAGCACGAAGAGCACCTGGACGCCGACGCCAAGCGCCGCCTGCACAGCAACCCGCTGCGCATCCTCGACACCAAGAACCCGGCCCTGCAAGGCATCGTCAACAGCGCACCGAAGCTGCTGGACTACCTGGGCGCGGAATCGCTGGCGCACTTTGAAGGCGTGAAGAAGATCCTGGACGCCAACGCGATCCAGTACACCGTCAACACGCGCCTGGTGCGCGGCATCGACTACTACAACCGCACCGTGTTCGAGTGGGTCACCGACGAACTGGGCGCGCAGGGCACGGTGTGCGCCGGCGGCCGCTACGACCCGCTGATCGAAATGTTCGGCGGCAAGCCAACTCCGGCGGTGGGCTTTGCCATGGGCATCGAGCGCCTGATCGAACTGATGAAGGGCGTGGGCGACACCGCCGCGCCGCGCCAGTGCGACGTCTACCTGGTGCACCAGGGCGAGGCTGCGCAAATGCAGGCCTTCATCCTGGGCGAGCGCCTGCGCGATGCGGGCCTGGACGTGATCCTGCACTGCGCCGCCAGCACGGGTGCCGGCAGCTTCAAGTCGCAGATGAAAAAAGCCGACGGCACCGGCGCAACCTTCGCGGTCATCATCGGCGAGGACGAAGTGGCCAACAATACTGCCGTCGTCAAGGCGATGCGCGCTGAAGGCGAAGGCCAGCAGCAGAGCGTTGCCTTCGAAGGCGTTGTCGATTACGTCGTGGACCAGATCACATGCGGAGACGATTGTGACCACGACCATCACCACCATCATTAATAACTTATAGACTGAAACATGGCATACGATCTCGAAGAACAAGAACAGCTTGCTACGATCAAAGCGTGGTGGGCAAAGTACGGCAACCTGACCACCTGGGTGGTGATCGCGGCGCTGGCCGCCTATTCGGGCTGGAATGGCTGGAACTACTACCAGCGGCGCGCTGAGCGCCGCCAAGTCGGCCTTCGACGCGAACGACATGAAGGCCGCCAAGGCGCAGCTGGAATGGGTGCTTGCGCACGGCAACGATGAGCAGAAGAACGTGGCCGCGATCCGCCTGGCCGGCGTGCTGCTGGACGAGAAAGCCTACGACGCCGCGCTGAAGGCGCTCTCTGGCGCCACGCTGCCGCAGTTCAAGAGCTCCGTGGAAGACCGCAAGGGCGACATCCTGGCGGCGCAGAACAAGATGGAAGAAGCGCGCAACGCCTACAAGGCCGCGCTGGAATCCGCCGACAAGAACAATCCTGGCCGCCAGCTGATCCAGCTCAAGCTCGAATCCATCGGCGGCACCGTGCCGGAAGTGAAGGCTTGAGCCCATGCGCAAAATGAACGTGGCAATTCGTCGCAGCATCATCGTGCTGGGCGTCGTGGCGCTGGCTTCCGGTTGCTCGACCCTGGGCAAGCTGAATCCGTTCAAGAAGGAAGACAAGTTCGCACCCGCCAAGCTGGAAGAGGTGAAGTCCGGCGTGCCGGCGCGCATCGTCTGGAAGCACAGCATCGGCAAGGCAGGCGCCAACGTCTTCACGCCGGCGCTGGCCGACAACAGCGTGTTCGTGGCCGACGCCGATGGCAACATCGAACGCCTGGACGCCGCCAGCGGCAAGGTGCAATGGCGCAGCAAGTCCAAGACCGACCTGACGGCCGGTGTCGGCGTCAGCCCGGACGGCAAGCTGCTGGCCGTGGGCGGCGTCAAGGGCAAGCTGATGGCCTTCGACGGCAGCGGCAAGGCCTTGTGGGAAGTGCAGGCATCGAGCGAGATCCTGTCGGCGCCGGCCGTCGGCAACGACGTGGTGATCGTGCGCACCGTGGACAACAAGGTCACCGCCTATGACGCGGCCGACGGCAAGAAGCGCTGGTTCATCCAGCGCGTCACGCCGCCGCTGACCCTGCGCAATCTGCCGGGCCTGGTCATCGCCAACAACAATGTCTACGCGGCGCAGCCTGCAGGCCGCATCCTGGCGCTGGCGCTGTCGAACGGCGTGCCGCGCTTCGAGGTGCCGCTGTCGGAGCCGCGCGGCGCGACCGAGCTGGAACGCGTGTCCGACATCAGCGGCACGCCGACCGTGTTCGAAGGCGACCTGTGCGCGGTTAGCTACCAGGGCAAGGTGGGTTGCCTGGACCTGAACACCGGCGTTGCGCGCTGGACCAAGCCGGCATCGTCGGACGTGGGCGTGGGCGTGGACCAGCGCTTCGTCTTCGTCGCCGACGAGAAGGGCGCCGTGCAAGCCTTTGCCCGCGAAGGCGGCGCTTCGGCATGGAAGAATGAGAAGCTGGCTTACCGCCGCTTGTCCACCCCGATCTCCTACGGCCGCTTCGTGGCGGTAGGCGACCTGGAGGGCTACGTGCATTTCCTGTCTCGGGAAGACGGCACGATTTTAGGTCGGATCGCCACCGACGGCAGCGCCATCAAGGCGTCGCCGGTGCTGGCAGGTTCGAATGTGATTTTCCAAACCCAGAATGGGACTGTGGCCGCTATCGCGGTCGAATAAAAACAATATGAAGCCGGTAATAGCACTTGTAGGTCGCCCGAACGTCGGGAAATCGACCTTATTCAATCGACTGACCCGCTCGCGCGATGCGCTGGTGGCGGACCTCCCTGGCCTGACGCGCGACCGTCACTACGGGGAAGGCCGCGTCGGCAATCGTCCGTTCCTGGTCATCGATACCGGCGGTTTCGAGCCAGTAGCCAAGGAAGGCATCATGCACCAGATGGCCCTGCAGACCAAGCAGGCCGTGGCCGAAGCGGACGTGGTGGTGTTCCTGGTGGACGCGCGCCAGGGCATGACCCCGCACGACAAGACCATCACTGATTTCCTGCGCAAATCCGGCCGTCCGGTGCTGCTGGTGGTAAACAAGGCCGAAGGCATGCGCTACACCGCCGCCGTGTCGGACTTCTACGAACTGGGCCTGGGCGACCCGTACGCCATTTCCGGCGCCCATGGCGACGGCGTGCACGACCTGGTGGCCGAAGCGCTGGACAAGGCCTTCGCCTCGCGTCCGGCCGACGAGGAAGAGCTGCTGCCGCAGGAACGCGGCGTGAAGATCGCCCTGGTGGGGCGCCCGAACGTGGGCAAGTCGACCCTGATCAACACCCTGGTGGGCGAGGAGCGCGTGATCGCCTTCGACATGCCGGGCACCACGCGCGACTCGATCGAGATCCCGTTCGAGCGCGAAGGCAAGCAGTACACCCTGATCGACACCGCCGGCATCCGCCGCCGCGGCAAGGTGTTCGAGGCGATCGAAAAGTTCTCGGTGGTCAAGACGCTGCAGTCGATCTCCGAAGCGAACGTGGTGATCCTGATGCTCGATGCGCAGCAGGACATCTCCGAGCAGGACGCCCACATCGCGGGCTTCATCCTGGAATCGGGCCGTGCCCTGGTGGTGGCGGTCAACAAGTGGGACGGCTTGCAGTCGGACGACCGCGACCAGGTGAAGATGGACATGGACCGCAAGCTGGACTTCCTGTCCTTTGCCAACACCCACTTCATCTCGGCCCTGAAGGGCACCGGCATCGGCCCGCTGATGAAGTCCGTCAACGGCGCCTACGCGGCCGCCACGGCCAACCTGCCGACGCCGAAGCTCACGCGCGCCCTGCAGGAAGCCATCGAGAAGCAGGAACCGAAGCGCAAGGGCGGCGTGCGTCCGAAAATGCGCTACGCGCACCAGGGCGGCCAGAATCCGCCGATCATTGTCATCCACGGCAATTCGCTCGATGCGGTGTCCGAACCGTACAAGCGCTACCTGGAAAAACATTTCCGTGATAGTTTCAAGCTGGTGGGCACGCCGCTGCGCATTGAGTTGCGCAATGGCAAGAACCCGTTCGACAAGCGCGAATCCTGAGCCCGGCTAAGCTAAGCTTAAGCTTTAACGGGCTGCAAGATTTAAGAAAACAAGGTACAGTGTCTTTGGAGCATCCCCAGCACTTGAAATCAGGCGCATCGTCTCCAATTCGTACACAACAACATAAAACGGAGCTGTTATGAGCAATAAAGGGCAATTGTTACAAGACCCATTCCTGAACGCGCTGCGCAAAGAGCA
>JAJTCO010000076.1 GCA_021323265.1 Pseudoduganella sp.
CCGCGACTTCGAGCAGCGTTTCCAGCTGGCCAACCACGTCAAGGTGACCGGCGCTTCCTTCGACAACGGCATGCTCACCATCGAGCTGCGGCGCGAAGTTCCCGAAGCACTGAAACCGCGCAAGATCGCCATTGACGGCGTCGTCAATCATGCTGCGCTGGAACAGAAGGCCGCGTAAGCGCCTCCCGCTCCACTGAGAAAAAGGCCGGTTTTCCGGCCTTTTCTGCGTTAAGACGCGTCTAAGTTTCATCCCGCATATTGGAGCCGTCGAAAGAGCATTTTTCACAGGAGTCACACCATGCGCAACACCACCACCATGTTCCTTGCCTTGGCGACCGCCGGCGTTATCGGTGCCGGTGCCGCCATCGCTGTCCAGCAGAGCCAGGCTTTTGCATCGCCGCGCCCGGCCGCCGTCATCAGCGCGCCGGCCAATGCCGCCGCCGGTGCCCCGGCGCCCGTGCCCGCGCCGATGATTTCGTTGCCTGACTTTAGCGTGATCGCGTCGCTCAATGGCCCGGCCGTGGTGAACATCAGCACCACCGGCAGCACCCGGGCCCAGTACCGCGGCGATCCCGACGCGGAGAACGACCCCTTCTTCGAATTCTTCCGCCGCTTCCAGGTGCCGGTTCCGCGCGGCCGCGGCGGCGCGCCGGTGCCCAGCCATGGCGTCGGCTCCGGCTTCATCGTCAGCGCGGACGGCATCATCCTGACCAATGCCCACGTGGTGCGCGACGCGAGCGAAGTGACGGTCAAGCTGACCGACCGCCGCGAATTCCGCGCCAAGGTGCTCGGCTCCGACCCGAAAACCGACGTTGCCGTGCTCAAGATCGAGGCCAAGAACCTGCCCGTCGTGCCGCTGGGCCGCTCCGGCGACGTCAAGGTCGGCGAATGGGTGCTGGCCATCGGTTCGCCGTTCGGCCTGGAGAACACCGTCACGGCCGGCGTGGTGAGCGCCAAGGGCCGCTCGCTGCCCGACGATTCGAACGTGCCCTTCATCCAGACCGACGTGGCGATCAACCCCGGCAACTCGGGCGGCCCGCTGTTCAACACCAAGGGCGAAGTGATTGGCATCAACTCGCAGATCTACAGCCAGAGCGGCGGCTACCAGGGCCTGTCGTTCTCGATCCCGATCGACGTGGCCACCCGCGTGCGCGACCAGGTCGTCGCCACCGGCAAGGTGGTGCACGCACGCCTGGGCGTGATGGTGCAGGAAGTGAACCAGAGTTTTGCCGATTCCTTCAACCTGGCCTCGCCGGAAGGCGCGCTGGTGTCGAACGTGGAGCGCGGCGGCCCGGCCGACAAGATCGGCCTGAAGGCGGGCGACGTGATCCGCATGATGAACGGCCAGAAGATCGTGTCTTCCGGCGACCTGCCTGCCATGGTGGGCCAGGCCATGCCGGGCGATAAGGTAACGCTGGAAGTCTGGCGCCAGGGCAAGAGCGTCACGCTGGAGGGTAAGCTGGGCAATGCCGCCGAGCGCAACGTGGCCGCCGTCCAGAACGACGAGGCAGCGGCCAGGCTGCGCCTGGGCCTGGCCCTGCGCGAACTGGACCCGATGGAGCGGCGCGTCTCGGGCCTGGCCGCCGGCCTGGTGATCGAGGACGCAGGCGGCGCCGCTGCCAGCGCCGGCGTGCAGCCGGGCGACGTTTTGTTGTCGGTAAACGGCCGCCCCGTCAATTCCGTGAACGAAGTACGCGACCTCGTGGCAAAATCCACCAAATCCGTAGCGCTGCTGATCCAGCGCGGCGAGGACCGCATCTTCATTCCGGTGCGCCTCGGTTAATCAAGCATAAGAAAGGTATGTGATGCGCCTCCTGCTGGTAGAAGATGACACGATGATCGGCGAGGTAGTGCTCGACCTGTTGCGGGCCGAGCACTACGCGGTCGATTGGGTCAAGGATGGCGCCATGGCCGACACGGCCCTGCAAACCCAGACCTACGACCTGGTGCTGCTGGACCTGGGCCTGCCCAAGAAGGACGGGCTGGAAGTACTGCGCTCGATGCGCGCGCGCAAGGAACTGACGCCGGTGCTGGTGGCCACCGCGCGCGACGCGGTCGAACAGCGCATCGCCGGCCTGGATGCCGGCGCCGACGACTACGTGCTCAAGCCCTACGACCTGGACGAGCTCTTGGCCCGCATCCGCGCCTTGCTGCGCCGCGCCGCCGGGCGCGCCGAGCCGGTGTTCGAGCACAAGGGCGTATCGATCAACCCGCAAACGCGCGAAGTGATCGCCAACGGCCAGCCGGTGAGCCTGTCGGCGCGCGAATGGGCGGTGCTGGAAGCGCTGATCGCGCGCCCCGGCATCGTGCTCTCGCGCGCCCAGCTGGAAGAAAAGCTCTACAGCTGGAAGGACGAAGTCAATTCCAACGCCGTGGAAGTGTACATCCACGGCCTGCGCAAGAAACTGGGCTCGGAGCTGATCCAGAACGTGCGCGGCCTTGGCTACATGGTGCCCAAAGCATGATGATGGCGGTCCCGAAGGTCAACGTCACGCACTCCTTGCGTGGGCGCCTGCTATGGTTCCTGCTGGCGGCCATCACCATGGCCGCCGTGGCGCAAGCCATGATCGCCTACAGCTCGGCCCTGAACGACGCCGACCAGATCTTCGACTACCACATGGAACAGATGGCCATGTCGCTGCGCTCGAACGCGCCGATGGCCGCCACCGGCAACACCGACCCCAACGACCCCGGCAACGACGAGATGGTGGTGCAGGTATGGACGCCGGACGGCATCCAGGTGTTCCGCTCCCTGTCGCGCGCCGAACTGCCGCAGCGCGCGGTGCTCGGTTTCTCCAACGTGCGCGCCAATGGCACCACTTACCGCGTGTTCTCCGCCCAGACCGCGACCCAGACCATCCAGATCGCCCAGGACCTGGCCGTGCGCAAGCGCATGGCAGGCACGCTGGCGCTGCGCACTGTCGGCCCCATCGCGCTGATGGCGCCGGTGCTCATGCTGGTGGTGTGGTGGGTGGTTTCCGGCTCGCTGGCGCCGGTGGCGCGCGTACAGCGGCAGCTGGCGCTGCGCAAGGCGGACGACCTGTCCGAAGTGTCGGATGCCGACCTGCCGGACGAAGTGCGCCCGCTGGTGCAGGAACTGAACCTGCTGTTCTCGCGCGTGCAAACCGCCTTCCAGGCGCAGCAGAACTTCGTGGCCGACGCCGCGCACGAGCTGCGCACCCCGCTGGCAGCGCTCAAGCTGCAGATCCTCAGCCTCGCGCGCGCCGACTGCAACGAAGCGCGCGACGTCGCCATCGGCCGCCTGGCCGCCGGCGTCGAGCGCGCCTCGCGCCTGGTCGAGCAGCTGCTGGTGCTGGCGCGTACCGAAGCGGCCGACGCCAAGCTGGAACCGGTCAACCTGACCGAACTGGCCAAGCGCGCAGTGGGCGACATGGCCGGCGCCGCGCAGGCGCGCGAGATCGACCTCGGGCTGGAGCAGGCCGACGAAGCCACGGTGCAGGGGCAGGGCGACGCGCTGCTGATCTTGCTGCGCAACCTGGTCGACAACGCCGTCAAGTACACGCCCGCCGGCGGCACGGTCGACGTGTCGGTGCAGGCCGCGCAAGCCGGCCCGCGCCTGGTGGTGGAAGACAGCGGCCCGGGCATCGCCCCGGAGGAGCGCGAACGCGTGTTCCACCGCTTCTACCGCGTCCCGGGCAGCGAAGCGCAAGGCAGCGGCCTGGGGCTGGCCATCATCCGCGCCATCGCCGAACGCCACGGCGCCAAGCTGGCGCTGGAGAGCTCCGAACGCCTGGGCGGACTGAAAGTGACGGTGACGTTTGCCCCGCGCTAGAATGTCGTTTTCGACATCCGGAGCAGGGCATGCAGAAGATCGGTTTCTCGGGGACCTTGGACCCCATCACCAACGGCCACATGTGGGTCATTGGCGAAGCGCGTTCGATCGCCGAGGAAGTGGTGGTGTTCCTGTCCGAGAATTCCAGCAAGGCGCCCAAGTTCTCCGCCGAAGAGCGTAAAGCCATCGTGCTGGCCAGCTGCGCCGAGCGCGGCTGGGGCAACGTCTCGGTGCAGATCGTCAAAAGCGAATACACGGCGCGCGTGGCCAAGCGCAACGGCGTCGACTACCTGATTCGCGGCATCCGCAGCACCGCCGACTTCGATTACGAAAACCTGATCCAGCAAACCAACGTGGAAGTCATTGGCGGCTCCAAGACCCTGTTCGTGATGCCGCCGCGCGACCTGGGCTCGGTGAGTTCAAGCTTCGTCAAGGCACTGGAGGGACCGGTGGGCTGGAACTGGACGATGAAGAAATTCGTTCCGGCGCCGGCGTACGAAGCCTGGATCCTGGCCTGGCTGCGCAAGGAATGGGACAGCGTCTGGCGCGAGCGCCCGCACGCAGCCGACTGGTTCGAACGCCTGACCGGCGCCGCAGCCTACGGCGGCCCGGCGCGCCACTACCACAACCTGGACCACCTGGTGCACGGCCTGGCGGAAATCCGCGCCTGGGCCGCCAATACCGGCGCCCTGGCGGACGACGTGGCGCTGGTGAAGGCCGCCTTCTGGTTCCATGACGCGGTGTATGCGCAAGGCGCGGGCGAGGTATCGAACGAAGAAGCGAGCGCCCGGCTGTGGCTGGGCAGCGGCCTGGAAGCGGACGCGCTGCGCGCGGAAGACGTGGCGACCCTGATCCGCGCCACCGACCACTTCCAGGGAGCCAGCATCGTGCACCCGCTGAAGGACACGCTGCTCTCGGTCGACCTGGCCATTCTCGGCCAGGAAGCGGAGGTCTACCAGCTGTATGCGCGCGGCATCCGCGCCGAGTACGCCCACGTGCCGGACGAGCGCTACAACAGCCAGCGCGCGCAAGTCCTGGCGCATCTGCGCGGCAAGGCCGAAGCCGGCACGCTGTTTGCCGACCCCTTCTTCACGGACAATTACACCGCCACCGCGATTGCCAACATGAGCGCCGAGCTGGCGCAGCTGCAGTCCTAGGTCCCCAGGGACAATGGCAGCGGCGCCGCCAGCTGCTGCCAGAAGTGTTCCGCCTCCTCCAGCGCGTGCGCCTTGGCGCATTTTTCCGACACTGCGCTCAGGATGAACTCTTCCGCCGACATGTGTTCCATCGGCGCCCATTTAGCGATAGCGGAAATCACGTCGCCCGCCAGGTGGATCGTCATCGCAGCCATAGCAACCTCCTCCGAGTGGAAATTAATTCCACCATGCATCAAATCGGGGGAAGAAGTCTTGCGCTACATCAAACCCAACGCAAGAGCCCGCCGGATGGCCGTCCCGTCCACCTTGGGGTCAGGCCCTTTGGTGGACACGGGCTCGGCGTTGACAGCTGCTGAGGTGCGCTTAGAACTTCACGTGCAGGCGGGCGAAGTAGGACACGCCGTTCAGGCCGAACTGGACGCTTTCGTACTTGAAGCCATTGTCGGTTTCGTTCGGATCCTGCTTGGTCGGATGGACGTCGAAGATGTTGGCCGCGCCAAAGCTCAGCTTGGCCTGCTTGCTGAGGGCGTAGGTGAAGCCCAGGTCGGCCGAGGTCTTCGCTTCATACTTCTGGTTCGCCACGCCCGCTGCCGTGCCGCTCCAGGTGCCCAGCGTCTGCGGGCCGAAGTGGATGATCTTGAAGTTGGTCTCGAGCGGACCGGTCACGTAGTCGAAGCCCAGCGTGGCCTTGCGGCGCGGGCCGCCCTGTTCCAGGAACAGGCGCTCGCGTTCGGACAGCAGCACGTCCTCGAAGCCTTGCAGCGCGGCCGGGGCGTGGATGTCGGTCACTTCGGTCTTGCTGAAGTTCATGGCCAGGAAGGTGGTCAGCTTGTTGCCCAGCAGGCTACCCTTGTGCGAGGCCGTCAGGTCCAGGCCCTGGGTCTTGGTGTCGACCGAGTTGACGAAGAATTGCGCGCCGCCCACGCCCAGCGTGGCCAGCTTGGCGGCCAGGGTCGGGTAGTTCGATTCGTCGAACAGGCCCGACAGCACGATGCGGTCCTTGATCTTGATGCGGTACAGGTCGGCGGTCACCGACAGCGCCGCATTCGGGGTCCAGGTCGCGCCCAGGGTGACGCTGCGCGATTTCTCTTCCTTCAGCGGTTCCAGGCCGGCCACCTTGCCCACCGGGCCCACGGCCGGGGTGATCGAGATGTCGGTCGGCACGCCGCCCACGAAGTCGGTGTAGGTGGAGGAGAAGTAGGCCTGCTGCAGCGACGGCGCGCGGAAGCCGGTCGAGGCCGAGCCGCGCAGCAGCACGGGGTCGGCCAGGCGGTAGCTGGCGGCGAGCTTGCCGGTCACGGTGGAGCCGAAGTCGCTGAATTTTTCCCAGCGCAGGGCGCCTTGCAGCCTGGTGTCCTGGTTCAGGTCGGCCTCCAGGTCCAGGTAGGCGGCGCTGCTGTGGCGCTTGGCATTGGTCGCATCGCTCGGCTGGAAGCCGGGGAAGCCCTGGCTGCCGGCGTTGCCGCCACCGGCGCCGTCGGCGTCGATGTAGGAGCCAGGCTCGCCGGCGAAGATCTTGTACTTCTCGGCGCGGTACTCGGCGCCGAAAGCCACGTTCAGGCCGTCGCCCACCAAGCCCTCGAAGTAGCGGTTCATGTCGAAGTTGGTGGTCAGCTGCTGGAAGGAGAAGCCGCCGGCGTCGAATTCGCTCTTGCTGATGCCCTTGCCGCCATTGACCAGGTCGAGGTTGGCGATGGAAGCGTTCAGGGTATTGCTGATGTTGTACATCAGGCGGTTGTAGCCGTAGGTTTGCGACAGGTCGGCATTCCATTCGCCGACTTTCCACTTGAAGCCGCCGATCGCGTAGCGGTCGTCCAGGTCGCCGTTGATGAAGGGCACGAAGCCGTTCGGGTACATGGCGGCGGAGTTGCGGGTCGGGATGTCTTCCTCGCCGTCGCGCGCCCAGGCGCCGCTGGAGGCGTCGCGCTGCTGCACGCCGCCGGTGAAGTAGACGCGGCCCGGGCCGGCCGGGATCTCGCCGTTCACGTAGACGGTCTTGTTTTCCGATTTGGAGTCGCCAATGGTGCGCGGATTACCCGCTTCGGCGCGGTTGGAGCGGCCGCGGTCGAGGAATTCGCCGGTGATGCCGACCGTGCCGCCCGCCAGCGCGAAGCCGCAGTAGGCCGATGCCAGCCAGTTCTTGCCGTCGCCGGCGCCGTACTGGCCGTAGCCCACGGCCGATTCGCAGCCCACGCTCTTCTTCAGGCCGATGTCCATCACGCCGGCAATGGCGTCCGAGCCGTATTGCGCCGCGGCGCCGTCGCGCAGCACTTGCACGTCCTTGATCGCCATCACGGGGATGGAATTCATGTCGGTGCCGGTGGCGCCGCGGTTGCGCGCGCCGAAGATGTTGACCAGGGCCGAGGTGTGGCGGCGCTTGCCGTTCACCAGCACCAGGGTCTGGTCCGAGCTCAGGCCGCGCAGGGCGGCCGAGTCCACCAGGTCGGCGCCGTCGGCGCCGGTCTGGCGGGTCGAATTGAAGGACGGCGAAATGAAGGTCAGGGTTTGCGCCAGGTCGAACTGGGCGCCTTGTTCGGCCGCTTTGGAGAGCGGAATCACGTCGATCGGGGCCACGGTGTCGGTGGTGGAACTGGTGGCGCGGCGCGAGCCGACCACGTTCACCACGGTCATGTCGCCGGAAGCTGGCTGGGTTTGCGCCGCCGCCGGCAGGGCGGACAGGGCGCCGGCGCCGTACAGCGCGGAGAGGATGGCTTTATGCAGGATCGAATGACGGGACAATTTCTTTGCTCCTAGGAAAAATTGCCTTCAATTCTATCCGAAGCCCGCAAATGTACCGTACACAAATGACAATTTTTCGTTGCTGCAGTGCCACTCCAGTCTTGCGGATCATACGTAGTCGGCCGCGCCGCCGAGCTGGATGCGGCTGCCGTCCAGCCGCGTGCGCAGCAGGCAGGGCTGGCCCAGCGCCGCCCCCTGGTACAGGTCGAGCGAACGGCCCAGGTGCAGGCTGAGGGCGCCAGCCGCGACGCCGGTGGCGCTGTCTTCCAGGGCCGGGTCGAGGTGGTTGAAGTTGCGCCCCTCGAAGGCGCCGTCCGGGCGGCGGCACCAGGCGTAGAGGCCGCTCACGCCGTGCGCGCGGCCCCAGTCGGCAATCGTTGCCAGCGGCGGGCGCAGGCCGTGCAGGGTGGCGCTGTCGGCCACTTCCACCAGCAGCTTGGGACTGCCCACGGAGGCGAGGGCCGGCGCCGAGGGCAGTTCCAGCCCCGGCATGCCCAGCAGTTGCTGCGCCAGGTCGGCCAGTGCGCCAGGCGGGGCGGGGGCGGGCACCGGCTGGCGCGCCAGGCCGACAAACACACCGGCAGCGTTGCCGCTCAGGACCAGCTCCTGGCCGCGCAGGGCCGTGCGCAGCAGCAGGGGCGCGGGGCTTTCGGCCAGCAGGACGCGCCCGGCCGCCAGGGTGGCGTGCAGGCACAGGGGCGAGCGCGCATGGGGGTAAAAGTAGTCCAGCGTCCAGGCCGCCCCGTCGCGGCCGGGGTCGACGAACACGCAGGCATTCTTTTGCGCCGCCCGCGCGAAGGCATGCCTTGCCTCGGCGCCGGAAGGGCCGTCCAGCACCACCAGGGCGGCATTGCCTTGCCCGGGGCGGGTGCCAAAACATTTCAATTCATAAATATCCATGCGGCGCAGGATAGCGCAGAGTGGCGGCGCGTGCTGGCCTCGGTGTAAAATACTGTATGTATATACAGTTATCTCATCCAGGCTTGCCCGCCTACTCGGAGCTGTTTTGCCTGACGAATTTTTCCTTCCTGCAGGGCGCCTCCCACTCCGAGGAACTGGTGCAGCGGGCCGTCAAGCTTGGCTATAGCGCGCTGGCCATCGCCGACGAATGCTCGCTGGCCGGGGTGGTGCGCGCCCACGCGGCGGCCAAGGACAGCGGCTTGCAACTCCTCGTTGGCGCTCACTTCCACCTGACCCATGGCGACGCCAGCCCGGCGCTGTCGGTGCTGGTGCTGGCGACCAACCGCAACGGCTACGGCAATCTGGCGGAAATGATCACCCTGGGCCGCATGCGCGCCGGCAAGGGCGAGTATGTGTTGCAGCCGGATGACTTTGCCGACCCGCCGCCCGAGCGCGCGCATTTGCGCGGCATGCCCGACTGCCTGCTGATCCTGCTGCCCGACTACCCGGCCAGCGTCGAGCGCCTGCACCAGCAGGCGGCCTGGATGGCGGCCACATTCCCCGAACGCAGCTGGATCGGCCTGACCCTGCTGGGCCGCGCCTTCGACGAGGCGCACGCGGCGGCCATCGAGGAAGTGGCGCTGCAGCACGACATGCGCGTCACGGCCGCCGGCCATGTCTGCATGCACGTGCGCTCGCGCAAGCCGCTGCACGATACGCTGACGGCGGTGCGGCTCGGCAAGCCGGTCAGCGAATGCGGCTACGCGCTGGCGCAAAACGCCGAACAGCACTTGCGCTCGCGCCTGCGCCTGGCAAACGTATTTCCGGCCGCGGCGCTGGAAGAGACCATGCGCATCGCCGCGCGCTGCCGCTTCTCGCTGGAAGAGCTGCGTTACGAGTATCCGCACGAGCTGATCCCCGCCGGCCATACGCCGGCCAGCTTCCTGCGCCAGGAAACCTACAAGGGCGCGCACTGGCGCTACCCGCACGGCATTCCGCAGATCGTGCGCGACCAGATCGAGATGGAGCTGGACCTGGTGGCGCGCCTGCGCTACGAGTACTTCTTCCTGACGGTGTACGACATCGTCCTGTACGCCCGCTCCATCGGCATCCTGTGCCAGGGGCGCGGTTCGGCGGCCAATTCGGCCGTCTGCTACTGCCTGGGCGTGACCTCGGTCGACCCGGCGCGCGGCAACAGCGTGGTGGGGCGCTTCATTTCGGTCGAGCGCAACGAGCCGCCCGATATCGACGTCGACTTCGAGCACCAGCGGCGCGAGGAAGTGATCCAGTACATCTACCAGAAATACGGCCGCCACCGCACGGCCCTGGCGGCCACCGTGATCTGCTACCGTACCAAGAGCGCGCTGCGCGACGCCGGCAAGGCCCTGGGCGTGGACCTGGAAATCGTGGAAAAGGTGGCCAAGTCGCACCGCTGGTTCGACCGCAAGACCGAGTTGATGGAGCGCTTTGCCGAATGCGGGATGAACCCCGATTCCCCGGTCGCGCACCAATGGGCGCACCTGACGCTGCAAATGCTCGGCTTCCCGCGCCACCTGTCGCAACACGTGGGCGGCTTCGTGATCTCGCAGGACAAGCTGTCGCGCCTGGTGCCCATCGAAAACGCCGCGATGGCCGAGCGCAGCGTGATCCAGTGGGACAAGGACGACCTGGAAGAACTGGGCCTGCTGAAGGTGGATGTGCTGGCGCTGGGCATGCTGACGGCGATGCGGCGCACCTTCGACCTGGTGGCGCAGCGCTATCGCCTGCCGTTCGGCCTGGCCAGCGTGCCGCCCGAGGACCGCGCGACGTACGACATGATCTGCAAGGCCGACACCATCGGCGTCTTCCAGATCGAATCGCGCGCGCAAATGAGCATGCTGCCGCGCCTGCAGCCGCGCGTGTTCTACGACCTGGTGATCGAGGTGGCGATCGTGCGGCCGGGCCCGATCCAGGGCGGCATGGTGCATCCCTACCTGCAGCGGCGCATGGGCAAGCAGCCGGCGCACTGCCCGCCGGGCCTGGAAAAGGCCCTGCAGCGCACCCTGGGCGTGCCGATTTTCCAGGAGCAGGTGATGCAGGTGGTCATGCTTGGCGCGGGCTTCAGCGGCGGCGAAGCGGACCAGTTGCGGCGCGACATGGCGGCGTGGAAGCGCAAGGGCGGGCTGGAGAAATATCACGACCGCATCGTCAGTGGCATGGTGGAACGCGGCTACGAGGAAGCGTTTGCCCTGCAGATCTGCCAGCAGATCCAGGGCTTTGGCGAATACGGCTTCCCCGAGTCGCACGCGGCCAGTTTCGCGCTGCTGACGTATGTGAGCTCCTGGCTCAAGTGCCACGAGCCGGCCGCCTTCCTGTGCGCCTTGCTGAACAGCCTGCCCATGGGCTTTTACAGCGCCTCCCAGCTGGTGCAGGACGCCAAGCGGCACGGCATCGAAGTGCGCCCGGTGGACGTGGCGATCAGCGGCTGGGAATCGGCACTGGAGGAAGTGGCGCCGCCGCCGGCGCCGCCGCCGGCGCTGGCCCAGCTCGGGCGCGACGTCACGCCCGAGGAATTCCTGGCCGCGCTGGCCGGGCAGGGCGCACGGCGCCAGCCGGCCGTACGGCTGGGCATGTCCGTGCTGTACGGCATGCGCGAAAGTGCGGCGCAGCGCATCGAAGCGGCGCGCGCCGAGCGGCCTTTCGCCAGCGTGGCCGACCTGTCGCGGCGGGCCGACCTGAATCGCCACGACCTGCAGGTGCTGGCCGGCGGCAATGCCTTGCAGGCGCTGGCAGGCAACCGGCGCCAGGCGCTGTGGGACGCGGCAGGCGCGGTGCCGGACAAGGATTTGCTGCGGCCGACCCAGGTGGAGGAGGAACCCGCGCAACTGGTGCCGCCCAGCGAAGGCGAGGAAATCCTCAGCGACTACCGGGCCCAGGGCCTGACACTGGGGCGCCATCCGCTGGCGCTGCTGCGCCCGGCGCTGCTGGCCAAGCGCTTCCTGCCGGCCGACGTGCTGAACACCTTCAGCAACAACCAGCTGGCGCGCGGCGCCGGCATCGTCACCGGCCGCCAGCGGCCTGGCACCGCCAAGGGCGTGCTGTTCATCACCATCGAAGACGAAACGGGCTATGTCAACGTGATCGTCTGGCCCGACCTGGTCGAGCAGTACCGCCGCGAAGCGCTGGGCGCCCGCCTGCTGGGGGTGTACGGCGTGTGGCAGCAGGAAGGCATCGTGCGCCACCTGGTGGCGCGCCGCCTGGTCGACCTGAGCCAGATGCTGGGCCGCCTGCCGACAAGCAGCCGCGACTTCCACTAAGCACCGCGCCTAGGTGCTGCGCGCCCCCTCTGGCGCTGGCAGAGAGAGGGCTGTCATAATATGAAAATGACAAAATTTCCCAAGCCAAAATTTGTACTCGCTGGCGCGCTTGCCTTGGCGGCGTTGTTGGCCGGTTGCGGCAAGCGACCACTAGAGCCGGTAACGGCACAGGCGACGAATCAGCAGGCCTCAGCCGCAACAGCCTTGACTGCGCAAGCCAGCCAGGTCTCAGAGGAAACCCCCCGCATGCTGGAGCTGTTGCGCATCGCATATGACGGCAAAGGCGCTTTTAAAGACGATTACGCCATCCTGGAACAGCCATCCCCGGACGATCGCAAGGAACATGCACTGTTCCGCGTCACGCCGATTTCGATGCAGGAATTCGCTGACGGGACGCTGGCCCTCGTGAGCAACTCTGAACCCCATGACGAAAACGACGGAGGCTTCTCATCGCACGGCCAGCCAGGCCTGGTCAGTGTATTTGTCTTCAGTAAGGACGGGCCGCGAAGGAAGTTGCTGCGACGCCTTGAAAACATCGGAACGTCGGGCTCGCATGGGCAGATCGGCGACGTGAAGTGGCTATCGCTGGCCGAGGGGAAGCCAGGGTTCGCAGTGGTTGGCGGCGGCACCTGGCAGGGCTACACCATCCAGAACCTCGCCTTGTACGACCTTGCCGATCCATCCATGCAAGACCTGGCGGGCGGCATTTCGCTTTATTCCGGTAATGACGGCGCGTGCAGCGAGGAAACGGAGGAGTGCTGGGAAGTGGAAGGGACGTGGCGCTTTGAAAAACAGGCGGGTCAGGGCTTTGATGACCTGATACTTGACTTCAGCGGTTACCGCGAGCTTCGCCCGGAAGGTGCGCCCGCGACAGCTGCCCGGGTGCGCAAGGAGGCGAAAGGGATGGCGCGCTACCGCTTCAATGGCAAAGCCTACACCCTGGTCGAGGGTGAAAACATCGTGCCAGGTGTGTGACATGCCGTTCAACGTACGAAAAGCCACTCCCGACGATGCAGCAGCGATCAGTGCGCTGATCATGTCCCTGCAGCCGTACCTGACGATCGAGCCCGATGGCAGTGGGGCGGAGGAATTCCTGGTATCGCTGTCGCCCGATATCATTCGCCGCAACGTGCAAGCGGATAACTACGTCTACCATCTCGCGTTTGACGGGGAGTTGCTGGCTGGAGTAGCGGCGGTGCGCGATAACACGCACCTGTTCAGTTTGTACGTAGGCGCGCCGTGGCACGGCCAGGGTCTTGCCAGGCGGCTGTGGGAAGCGGCCCGGGATGGGGCGCTGGCGCGCGGCAACCCGGGCAGCTTCACCGTCAACTCGTCAGCCTACGCGGCCCAGATCTACCGCCACCTCGGATTCCGCGATACGGGCGAGATGGCGGAAATGCACGGGATCCGCTTCATCCCGATGCGCCTTGACCTGGCGGCCCGCTAGCGCGAGCTTTGGTCCAGGTGGCTCGGGCCGCTGGTGGCGCGGCTGGTGCCGTAGTAATTGTGCAGCTCCGTGGCCCAGGTCTGGTTGGCCATGTCCGGCCAGTGGTGCTTGTCGAAGCCCGGCGCCTGCTCGATGCGTTCCTTCTCGATGTTCAGCGTCATGCGGTGGTTGGTCGAGTCCAGCGCGAGTGCCTCGAAGGGCACGGCGAACAGCTTTTCGCCGATGCCCAGGACCCCGCCGCTGGCCATCACCACATAGGCGATGCGGCCCGTCTGCATGTCGAGCATGATTTCCTTGACCGTGCCCAGGTGCTCATTCTTCAGGTTGTGGACATGGTCGCCGATCAGGGTGTCCGCGCCCATCAGGCGCGGGCCGGGACCCTGGTGGCCGGCGTCGACATAGTTGCCATATTCGTCGCGTTCCTGACTCATGGTGGCCTCCTGTTGAAATAATGTCATTGTTGCGGCGGCAGAGGGCCAGGGTCTGTTCGCTGGCGCACGCATTTGCCTGCAAAATGCGCTATAATTTCAATTTCCCGCATCGCGCCTAGCTGCGCCCGATCTCGCAATGACCAAATTTGTATTCGTCACTGGTGGCGTTGTGTCGTCCCTTGGTAAGGGGATTGCCGCCGCCTCCCTCGCCGCGATCCTCGAATCGCGCGGCCTCAAAGTCACCATGCTCAAGCTGGACCCGTACATCAACGTGGACCCGGGCACGATGAGCCCCATGCAGCACGGTGAAGTGTTCGTTACCGACGACGGCGCTGAGACTGACCTGGACCTGGGTCACTATGAGCGTTTCATCTCCACCCGTATGCGCAAGGTGAACAATTTCACCACCGGCCAGATTTACGAATCGGTGATTCGCAAGGAACGCCGCGGCGAGTACCTGGGCAAGACCGTGCAGGTGATTCCGCACATCACCAACGAAATCCAGGACTACATCCGCCGTGGCGCGGAAGGCTACGACGTTGCCCTGTGCGAAATCGGCGGCACCGTAGGCGACATCGAATCGCTGCCATTCCTGGAAGCTGCGCGCCAGCTGTCCCTGCGCGCCGGCCGCAAGAACTGCGCCTTCGTGCACCTGACCCTGGTGCCCTACATCGCATCGGCCGGTGAACTCAAGACCAAGCCTACCCAGCACTCGGTACAGAAACTGCGCGAAATCGGCATCTCGCCGAATGCGCTGCTGTGCCGCGCCGACCGCAAGATCCCAGGCGACGAAGTGGCAAAGATTTCCCTGTTCTCGAACATCGAAGAGCGCGCCGTGATTTCGGTGTGGGACGTCGACACCATCTACAAAGTGCCGCAGATGCTGCACGACCAGGGCCTGGACGCGATCATCTGCGAAGCACTGGACCTGAACCCGGCCCCGGCCGACCTGTCCATGTGGGCCAAGCTGATCCACAACCTGGAAAACCCGAAAGCGGAAGTGTCGATCGGCATGGTCGGCAAGTACGTGGAACTGACCGAGTCGTACAAGTCGCTGACCGAGGCCCTGCGCCACGCCGGCCTGCACACCGAAAGCCGCGTCAACATCGAGTACATCGACTCCGAAGAGATCGAGACCAAGGGCACGGCCGAACTGGCCAAGTACGACGCGATCCTGGTGCCGGGCGGCTTCGGCAAGCGCGGCGTGGAAGGCAAGATCAAGGCCGCGCAATTTGCCCGTGAGAACAAGGTGCCATACCTGGGCATCTGCCTGGGCATGCAGGTGGCGCTGATCGAATACGCGCGCCACATGGCCGGTTTCACCAAGGCCAATTCCACCGAGTTCGAGCCGGACACCGAGCAGCCGCTGGTGGCCCTGATCGACGAATGGCAGAACGAAGACGGCAAGATCGAGAAACGCGACGCCAACTCCGACCTGGGCGGCACCATGCGCCTGGGCGCGCAGACCTGCGAAGTGAAGCAGGGCACGCTGGCGGCCGAGATCTACGGCGGCGTGGTGACCGAGCGTCACCGTCACCGCTATGAAGCGAACAACCACTACCTGAGCCGCGTGGAAGAAGCCGGCCTGGTGGTTGCCGCCCGCACCCCGAACGAGAACCTGTGCGAGATCATGGAACTGCCGCGCACCGGTGCCAACGCGCACCCATGGTACATGGGCGTGCAGTACCACCCTGAGTTCAAATCGACCCCGCGCGACGGCCATCCGCTGTTCACGTCCTTCATCAAGGCAGCCCTGGCGCACAAAGCCGCCGCCGGCAAGCCAGCCCTGAAGGCAGTCGAATCCAAGGAGAATGCAGCATGAAGCTGTGTGGTTTTGATGTAGGCCTGGACAAGCCGTTCTTCCTGATCGCCGGCACCTGCGTGATCGAATCGCGCCAGATGGCGTTCGACACCGCCGGCGCGCTGAAGGAAATGACTGCTGAACTGGGTATCCCGTTCATCTACAAATCGTCCTTCGACAAGGCCAACCGCACTTCCGGTACCTCGTACCGCGGTCCGGGCATGGAGAAGGGCCTGGAAATCCTGGGCGACGTCAAGCGCGAGCTGCAGGTGCCGGTGCTGACCGACGTGCACACCGTGGAGGAGATCGCCGCCGTGTCGTCCGTGGTCGACGTGATCCAGACCCCGGCCTTCCTGTGCCGCCAGACCGACTTCATCACCGCCTGCGCCGAGTCCGGCCTGCCGGTCAATATCAAGAAGGGCCAGTTCCTGTCGCCGCACGAAATGAAAAACGTGATCGACAAGGCACGTGCCGCCGCCAAGGCCAAGGGCCTGAATGAAGACAACTTCATGGCTTGCGAGCGTGGCGCATCCTTCGGCTACAACAACCTGGTCTCGGACATGCGTTCGCTGGCCATCATGCGCGAAACCGG
>JAJTCO010000077.1 GCA_021323265.1 Pseudoduganella sp.
GCCGGCCTGGCTGCGCCAGTGGCAGCAGGGCGGCGGCCAGCCGCTGGCGCTGCAGGCGGGCGCCATGGGCCATGGCCTGGTGCACGGCAGCGGTGCGCTGGCGGCGGGCGGCAGCGCCTTCGTCCTGCTGGGCTTGCCTGCGGCGGCCGGCTTCCGTGAAGCGTGGCTGCTGCAACTGTTGCTGCCCTACCTGCACCTGGCGCTCCAGCGCTGCGCCAGCGCTGCCGCCTCGCCGGCAACGGCGCCCACGGTGTCGCCGCGCCAGGCGGAAATCCTGCAATGGCTGCGCGAGGGCAAGAGCAACGAAGAGATCGGTCGCCTGCTGGGCATCAGCGCGCTGACGGTGAAGAACCATTTGCAGCGCCTGTACCGCCAGCTGGGCGTCAGCAACCGCGCGCACGCGGTGGCGCGCAGCAGCGCGCCGTCACACGGTTGACTGCGCGCGCGCCGGGCGCCATGATGGACTGGTCTGCCTATGGAGTGTTTTCATGCTGCGATCCATTTTCCTGCTGGCCTGCCTGGCCGCCGTGCCCTTGACGCATGCGGCGCCGCGCGCGCCCGATACGCTGGCCCAGTTGCAAGCGCTGGGCCGCGACGCGCCGTGCAACAGCGACCAGCAATGCCGCTCGCTGCCAATCGGCGCCAAGGCGTGCGGCGGTCCGGAATCCTACCTGGCGTACTCGACCGCCCGTACCAGTGCGCAGCGCGCCCAGGCGCTGGCCGAACGCTACCGCAAGGAGCGTGAAGCGGCCAACCAGGCCGGCGGCGTGGTCAGCGATTGCCGCTTCCTGATGGACCCGGGCGCGCAATGCCGCGCCGGCACCTGCCAGCTGGGCGGGGCCGTGGACGCGCTGGCCCGATAAAAAAACGCCGCGGCAAGCGCGGCGTTCCAGGGGGCGCGACGGCTTAGTCGCGGCGCTCGACGACCTTGCGTTCCAGGTTTTGCTCCGGTACCGGCACGGTGGTGTCGACCTCCAGCAGGGTGGTCGAGGTGGTGCCGCCCGGGGCACTGAACACGACGGCGCCCAGGTGCCGTGCGTGGCCCAGGCCGGACCAGGAAGCGCCAATGGTGGCCGTGGCGCCGGTAAACACCATCGGCGGCAGGCCGACCTTGAAGCCGCCTGCCAGCTCATCCTTGGCCACGGTCCAGGTCGATACCGTATAGTCCGAACTGCCCGTCAGTGGCGCGTAACCCACCACGCACACTTTGTAGCTGCCGGCCGGCGGCAGGTTCAGCGTCACCATCTCGTTGGACGTGGCGCCGCCGCTGCTGCCCACCACGTTGCCCGCGCCGTTCAGCACGATCAGGTCCAGGTCGTCGGTCTCGCCGGCCTGGTAGCCGGAGGTGTCGACGTCGAACAGGGCAAAGCGCGCCACCAGCGCGTCGGCCGGCACCGCCACGCTGTGCACCTTGACACCGGGGTTGCCGCCGGCCTTGCAGGCTGCCAGGCCACCGTCGGAGGAGGTGTCCTGGCCCACGCTGGCGGCGCTGCGCACGGCCGCCTTCAGGCCGCCCTTGCGCGCCGACAGCGGGCCGGTGAAGCCGGCGCCGATGGTGAACACCGTGCTGCCGCTGGCCGCTTCGTTGTACACCTTGGCCGGCACGGCGATCATGGCCGGACGGGCCGATAACGGGCTGCGCACGACATGGCCGGCCGTGTCGCTCCAGGTCAGGTTGCCGTAGGACCAGGTATTGGCCGGGGCGCTGACGTTGGTCAGGCTGACGGTGAAGCTGGCCTTGCCGCCCGGCGGCAGCGTCAGGGTGGCCGGGCTGACCACCACGTTGAAGCCGGGCAGGCTGGCGCTGGCAGTATAGGTCGCCTGTTCGCTGCCGACGTTGGTGACCGTGCGCGTCATGGTGAGCTTGCCCAGCACGGACGCGGCCGTCAACGACGCCAGGTTCAGGTTGTACGGCTGGATGGTGCCGTAGGGGGCGCAGGTGGCGGCCGTCAGCGTACCGGGGATGCCGCACATGAAGCGGATCCAGTCGACCGGGCCGGAGTCGTACACGAGGCCGGGATCGAAGGCGTTGTTGGGGCGCACATGGCCCGCGCCCTGGCTCCACGGCAGGGTGCCCGCGGCCATGCCGGGCTGGCCGTCGGGCATGGTGTCGGCGGCCGTGGTCATCAACGCGGATTTGATGGCAGCTGGCGACCAGGTCGGATGCGCCTGGCGCAGCAGGGCGGCCAGGCCCGCCACGTGCGGGCTGGACATCGAGGTGCCCTGGTAGCTGGCCCAGTTGGCGTAAGGCACCAGGGTGCCGTTGGCGATGGCGTCGCGTTCGGCCTGGGTGTTGTAGTCGGCCGTCACGCCGGCCAGCACGTCCACGCCCGGCGCCGTCAGGTCCGGCTTCAGGATATTGCCGTTGTGCTTGTTCGGGCCGCGCGAGGAGAAACTGGCCATGCGCGGTGCCGGGGTGGCGCTGGTGGTCAGCACCGACTTCGACATCTGGGTGGCGCCGTTGGCGTTGGCGGCGACCCAGGTGCGCACGGCGCTGCCATCGGCGAAGTTCAGGTGCACGCTCGGGATCGGGTGCGGGTCGGCCGCCGGCGCCTGGGCGGCCGACGTGTCCATCAGGATCATGCCGACGCCGCCCGCTTCCATGACGGCGCGCGACTTGTCCACGCGCGCGCTGTTGCCCCGTTCGCACAGCAGCACCTTGCCGCTGGCCTTGGCCGGGTCGAGCGCACCTTGCGGCCCGCCGCCGTAGGTGGCGCGGTCGGCCGCCGTGTAGCACAGGCGGGCTGCGGCCCGGTCTTCCGTGCTCAGTTCGGCGTACGGCTTGATGGCGGCGTCGCGTGCCAGGATGGTCGGGGTGTCGGCCAGCGGCACCTGGTTGTAGGAGGCGCCGCTGTAGCTGGCGCCATTGCCCAGCACGAGGTTGGCGACGCTGGCGCGGTTGTGGGTGGAGGCGCCCACGGTGGTGAGCCACGGCGACAAGTGGGCCACGGCATTGCCCGGACCGGCGTTGCCGGCCGAGGCGGCCACGAAGACGCCGGCCGCGGCGGCGTTGAAGAAGGCCAGTTCGACCGGGTCGGTGACGCTGGTCTGCGAGCCGCTGATCGAATAGTTCAGCACCTGCACGCCGTCGGCCACGGCCTGGTCGATTGCCTTCACGCTGTCGGAGTTGTAGCAGGAATTGCGGGTGCCGGTGCCATCGGTGGCGCTGGGGTCCGGATAGGTCCAGCACACCTTGTAGGATGCGATGCGCGCGCGTGGCGCCATGCCGGACATGCTGCCGACAGGGACGCCCGACAGGGTGCCGGTCGCGCCGAAGTTGCCCCCCGCCGTGGTCGAGGTGTGGGTGCCGTGGCCGCCATGGCCGGTTGCCCCGGCCAGCGAATCGCGCGGCGAGACGAAGTCGGTCCAGTGCAGCGGACGGCCGCTGGCCAGGAAGCCGGCGTTGAAGTAGCGCGCGCCGATCAGCTTGTTGTTGCAGTGGGCGGTGGTGAAGCCTTCGCCGCTGGTGCAGGCGCCGTTCCAGTTGGCCGGGCTGGCGTACACCAGGGTGCCGCTGACGTCGAAGGTGGGCTTGCCCTGCGCATCGACGCGGTCGGCGTACGAGGTATGTTCAGGCCAGATGCCGCCATCGATGATGCCGATCACCACATCCTCGCCGGCGGCGTTCACGCCGCCCAGCTTGCTCCACAGGCCACTGCCCGGCGTATCCAGGCCCAGGAATTTCGGGGTGTAGTTGGTGTCGAGGCTGCGCGGTTCGTCGGCGCTGATGCTGGCCACGGCGCTGGACTTTTTCAGGGCGCGCACTTCGGCATCGGTCAGGCGGGCGGCGAAGCCGTTGAGCACCAGCTTGTAGCGGTGCACGATCTGGGCGTCCGGCACGATGGCGGTGGCGCTGTCCTGCTTTTGCTCGAGGTAGGCGATGTAGTCCTGCACGTTTTGCGCAGTGACGTCGAGGCGGCTCCCGGCGGCCGGCTTGGTGGCGGACAGGCCGCTCACGCTGCCATCGTAGTTGGCAACCGGTGCGTCGGTCAGTTGCACGATGTAGGAGTGGCGCGCCTCGTCGGCGCCCACGGGGGCAGCCACGCCGGACAGGACGGCAAGGATGGCCAGGGTCAATGGATGCAGTTTCATGGAGATTCCTTATCGTCTCGGTTCAATGGGCGCGGCGGCGCAGCAGGGCCAGGCCGGCCAGGCCCAGCAACAGCAGGGGCGCGCTGCCGGGCAGCGGCAGCGCCACCTGCAGGTCGTCGATGGCAAATTGCGCGGCAAACGGGGCCCAGTCGGCCATGTTGAAGCAGCCGCCATTGCCGTCGTACAGGCAGGCGCTGATGTTCAGGTTGGTCAGTGCCAGCGCGGCGAAGTCCGCGTCCAGGTCCCAGGTCGAGAACATGAAGTGGCCATCGCTATCCTGGCCGGCGAAGGCGGCGCTGCGGGTGACGGCGCTGCCGTCCAGGGTGGTGGCATGCAGCACCAGTTCGCCGTAGCTGCCGTCCGGCTGGCCCGCCAGTGGGGCGACGAACGAAAAGCGCAGGGAACTGAGGGAGTAGAAGCCGCCGGGGCGCGCCACATCGACCGAGCCGTCATTCAAGCCGGCATAGAACTGGCCGCTGGTGCCGACCGGGCAATCGATGAAGGCGCCGCAACTGTTCGGGTTGCCGCTGTCGAGGATGGCGCCGCCGATCCCGTCGCTGTAGCCCTGCGCTTGCAGGAACGATGAAATCCGGGCCGTGAAGGCAAGGGCGCCGTCATGGAATGTTTCGCCGTGGTTGTAGATCATGGCCGGTGGCGATTCCAGGGAGACAAGTCCGGCGTGCGCCGGTGCGGCAAGGAGTAAGGCAGCGCTGGCGAGCAGGCCTGCTGCCAACGTTGTGAAGCGGTCGAATTGGCGATTCATGTTGCGTTCCCTCATGTTTTATATGGACAGAACACTTGCTTCCCCGTGTTGTACAGGTTGCAAGAAATATAGCAACGGCAGAGTGAGTTGTGGTTGGAATTTCAATGACATAAATTTAATATTATTGAAGGAATGACAAATTTAATTCGGTAGGAGCTATGGGGAGGCCGCCGGCCCATTGCGTGGCAATTTGTGAGGATTTCGCGACAGATTTGATAACGATCAAGCCAAACGTGGCGTGCAGCGCGCAGGCGGCGCGCGCACCGTAGAAAAGATTGTCGAAACCTAAAGCCGCGTGGTAGCCTTTGCTGTTCTATTCACGGGGGAGGAAGTACGGATGTTTGCAGCAAGGATGCACGGCAAGGCCAGCAAAGGATTCACCCTGCTCGAGCTATTGGTGGTGATCGTGATCATCGGCTTGCTGGCCGCCTACGTAGGTCCGAAATATTTCTCCCAGCTGGGCAAGTCGGAAGTCACGGTCGCCAAGGCGCAGATCGAAGCGTTCGAAAAGGCGCTCGACACGTACCGCCTCGACGTCGGCCGCTACCCCACCACCGAGGAAGGGTTGAACGCGCTGCTGGCCGCGCCGGCCACGGCCGGCGCCAAGTGGAACGGCCCCTACCTGAAGAAGGTCGTGCCGTCCGATCCGTGGGGCCGTCCTTACCAGTACAAGGCGCCCGGCGCCAAGGCGGAATACGAGATTACCTCCCTCGGCAAGGACGGCCAGCCGGCCGGCGAGGGCGACAACGCCGACATCAGCTCGCAGTAAGGGCGGCACGTCCAGCGCCATGCAATTCGAAGTCCGCACCCTGTCGCCGGAAATGGTGATCGGCCAGCTGGTGGTCGATGGCCGCGACGAGGCCGACGCGCGCCGCCAGGTCGAGGCGCGCGGCCTGTTCGTCAGCGCCATCGCGCCGCGCCGCGCCGGCCTGCGCACGGGCCGCGCCAAGGCGCTCTCGCTGGTGCTGTTCAGCCAGGAGCTGCTGGCCCTGCTCAACGCCGGCCTGGGCGTGGTGGAAGCGCTGGAAGCGCTGCTGGAAAAGGAAGCGGCGCCGGCCACGCGCGGCGTGCTGGAACGCCTGCTGGCCGGCCTGCGCGAAGGGCAGCGCTTTTCCACCGTGCTGGCCGAGCAGCCGCAATTGTTCCCGCCGCTATACGTGGGCATCGTCAAGGCGGCCGAGGGCACCAGCGACCTGCCGCGTTCGCTCGAACGCTTCATCGACTACCAGCAGCGCGTGGACCTGGTGCGCGGCAAGCTGGTGAGCGCCGCCATCTATCCCTGCATCCTGCTGCTGGTGGGCGGCGGCGTGTCCTTGTTCCTGATCGCTTACGTGGTGCCGCGCTTTGCCGAGGTGTACCAGGGTGCCGGGCGCAACCTGCCGTGGATGTCGCAGCTGATGCTGACGTGGGGCCAGTTCGCGGCCGCGCATACGGGCCCGCTGCTGGGCGGCATGGCTGCCCTGGTCGGCGCCGCCGTGTTCGGCGTGCGGCGCCTGCTGCGCAGCGGCGGCCTGGCGCGCCTGCTGGGGCGCCTGCCCGGCGTGGGCGAGCGGGTGCGCATCTATGAGTTGTCGCGCCTGTACCTGACGCTGGGCATGCTGAGCGAGGGCGGCATCACCATCCTGCATGCGATCGACACCGTGCAGGGCATGGTCTCGGTCAACGTGAAGCAGGGACTGCAGGGCGCGCGCGCCATGATCGAGGCCGGCTTGCCGCTGTCGTCGGCGTTCGAGGCCAACGGCCTGACCACGCCCATTTCGCTGCGCATGCTGCGCGTGGGCGAACGCACCGGCGAGATGGGGGCCATGCTGACCCAGTCAGCGGCGTTCTACGACGGCGAGATCAGCCGCTGGATCGACCGCTTCACGCGCACCTTCGAACCGTTGCTGATGGCCGGCATCGGCCTGGTGGTGGGCGCCATCGTGGTGTTGCTGTATATGCCGATCTTTGACCTGGCCGGAGAAATGTCATGAACGTCCCGCTGCTTGACGCGGCCACCCTGGCCAAGGCACGCGCGCAATGTCAGCAGTCCAAGCGCAGCCTGGTGCAGGAACTGGAGAACATGACCGGCATCGAGCCGCGCGAGGCGGTGCGCGCGCTGGCCCTGCCGTTCGGCCTGGCGGTCCTGGAAACAGTGGACATGCTGGCCTTTGCGCCGGCCTTCGACCTGCTGCCGCTGTCGCAGGCCATGGCGCGCCATTGCGTGCTGCTGCGCGCGCACGACGGCGCGGCGGTGGGCGTGATCGCCGATCCGTTCGACCTGGACCTGCAAACCTGGCTGGCCACGCAGGCGCGCTGCAACGCGGCGGCGCCGCTGCAACTGCGCCTGGCGCTGCAGGCCGACATCCAGGCCTACCTGTCCAAGCAGGAAGAGTCGGCGCGCGCCGTGGACACCCTGGTGGCGGGCGGCGAGGGCGCGCGGCGCGACGGCAAGACGGCGGCCGTGCTGTCGTTTGCGTCGGTCTCGGAAGGGGCGTCGCCGGCGGTGCGCCTGGTGAACTCCACGCTGTACGACGCGCTCAAGGCCGGTGCCTCCGACATCCACCTGGAATCGACCGCCGGCGGCCTGGCCGTCAAGTACCGTGTGGACGGCGTGCTGGACCATGCCACCGCGGTCAACGGCATCGACGTGGCCGAGCAGATCATCTCGCGCCTGAAGGTGCTGGCCGAGCTCGACATCGCCGAGCGCCGCGTGCCGCAGGACGGTTCTTTCCGCGTCGAGTCGATGGGACGCGAAATCGACCTGCGCGTCTCGATCATGCCGTCGATCCACGGCGAGGATGCCGTGATCCGTATCCTGGACAAGCGCGCCATGATCGAATCGTATGGCGCGCTGACGCTGGAGGCGCTGGGCTTCGATGCGCCATCGCTGGCCACCTTGCGCGCGCTGGCGCAGGAGGCCTACGGCATGCTGCTGGTGACCGGGCCGACCGGCTCGGGCAAGACCACCACGTTGTACGCGGCCCTGACGGAGATCCACAACGGGCGCGAAAAGATCATCACCATCGAAGACCCGGTCGAGTACCAGTTGCCCGGCATCCTGCAGATCCCGGTCAACGAAAAGAAGGGCCTGACCTTCGCCAAGGGCCTGCGCTCCATCCTGCGCCACGACCCGGACAAGATCATGGTGGGCGAGATCCGCGACCGCGAGACGGCGGAAATCGCCGTGCAGTCGGCGCTGACCGGCCACCTGGTCCTGACCACGGTACACGCGAACAACGTGTTCGACGTGTTCGGGCGCTTCACGCACATGGGCATCGACCCGTATGCCTTCGTGTCGGCGCTGAACGGCATCTGGGCGCAGCGCCTGGTGCGCATCAACTGCCCGCATTGCGCGGTGGAGGCGCGGCCGTCGGACGAGGAACTGGCCAGCGTCGGCCTGGCGCGCGCCGACGCCTACGAGTACCGCTTCATGGAAGGCAAGGGTTGCGGCGATTGCCGCGGCACCGGCTTCAAGGGGCGCCGCTCGATCGCGGAAATCCTGACCCTGAACGACGAAATCCGCGAGCTGATCGTGGAGAAGCGGCCGATCCGCCAGATCAAGGCTGCCGCCTATGCCAACGGCACGCGCAGCCTGCGCCACGCGGCGCTGGAACTGGTGCGGCGCGGCGACACGACGCTGGCAGAAATCAAGCGGGTGACCTTGCATGCTTAAGCATTTCACACAGTCGCTGCGCATCGACATCACGCCGCAGGCCGTGCGCCTGTTGCGCGTGCGCCGTTTCGGCCAGGCCGCGCCGGAACTGCTGGCCGAGCAGGCGCTGGACGGCGCGGCGCTGCCTGCCGCACTGGACGCGCTGCTCTCGGGCCAGGGCGCAGGCGGCATGGCGGCCAGCGTCGTCCTGGCCGACGAGCTGGTGCGCCTGTGGCACGTGACGCCGCCGGTGCAGGCGGCGCGCCTGGCCGACCTGGAGGCGGCCGCCGCGCTGCGCTTTCACACGCTGTACGGCGAAACGCCGGCCGCCTGGCACGTCAGCGCCGACTGGAACGCCAGTACGCCTTTCATGGCTGCCGCCATCCCGCGCGCGCTGCAGGCGGCCGTCGAGGCCGCCGCGCAGCGGCACGGCCTGACGCTCACGGCCGTGCTGCCGCATTTCGTCGCCGCCTGGAACCGGCATGCCCGCACCCTGAAGAATGGCGCCTGGTTCGGCGTGGCCCAGGGCGGCGTGCTGGCGCTGGGCGCCTGCGAAGACGGGCAGTTGCGCGCCGTGCGCCATATCGCCATGCCGCATGGCGCCGAGCATTACTGGCTGACGCAAACCGTGCAGCGCGAAGCCTTGCTGCTTGGCCTGGCGGCGCCGGCGCTGGTGCAGTTGAGCGGCGAGCTGCCGGCCGCGCTGGCCAAGCCCGCCGGCAGCGACGCCCACATCGCCACCGCGGCGCTGGGAGAGGCCGCATGAAGCCGATGCAGATCGACTTTGCTCGCCGCAGCTGGCGCCGTGCGCTGTACCGCGCGCATCCCGCCATGCTGCTCGCCGGCGCGGCGGGCGCCGCGCTGCTGTTGGCCGGCGTCGTCCTGGGCATGCAGGCGTCGCAGCAGCAGGCCGCGCGCGACGAGGCCTTGCGCGTCCAGCAGCGCAAGCTGGCCGCCGCCGTGCGGGCCCCGGTGCGCCAGCCGGAAACGGCCATTCCGGAAGCGCAGGCGGCTGCAGTCAACGCCGCCGTGCTGCAACTGAACCTGCCATGGCGCCGATTGCAGGACGCCGTGGCCGCTGCCAATTCGCCGGCCGTGGCTTTGCTGGCGCTCGATCCCGACCCGCGCAAGCAGACCCTGAAAATCACCGCCGAAGCGAAGAACGCCGACGACATGGTCGGCTACATCGAACAATTGAAGCAGCAGGAATTCTTCACCGGTGCGGCCTTGCTGCGCCATGAAACCAACGATCAGGACCCGAACCGCCCGCTGCGCTTCCAGGTCGAAGTGCAATGGAGGACGCGATGAACGTCAATGCCCTGATGCTGCGCCTGCACCTGGCCGCCATGCGCATTGGCCCGGCCGCCGGCTGCGCGCTGGCGCTGCTGGTGGCCGGCGCGCTGGCGCTGGGCTGGTCGCTCAAGGCGCGCCAGCAGGCCGGCGAACCCTTGCCGCCGGCGCCGGCACAGCTGGTACAGGCCGCGCCACCGCCCACGGCCAATGAAAACCTGGCCCACTTCTACGCCACGCTGGGCGCGAAGCGCCATGCGGAGCAACAGGTCAAGCAACTGTTCGACATCGCCGCCAAGACCGGTCTGGCGCTGGACCAGGGCGACTACAAGCTGAGCGTGGACAAGGCGGGCGGCATGGCCGCCTACCAGGTCACGCTGCCGGTGCGCGGCGCCTACCAGAACATCTGGCAGTTCAGCCTGCAGGCTCTGTCGGCGATCCCGTTCGCGGCGCTGGACGATATTGCCTTCCGCCGCGACACCATCAGCGAGCCGGTGGTCGAGGCACGCCTGCGTTTCACGCTGTACCTGAAGGAGCAGCCATGAAGCCGCGCCATGCCTTGATGGCCCTGGCGCTGGCCGGCGTTGCTGCCTTGTGGCTGTTCGGCGATCCGGCGCCGGGCGATACGGTGGCCGAGGCGGTCGAGCGCAAGCCGGCGCGCGGCGCGCCGGCCCCCGCGGCGAGCGCGCCGGCCAAGCTTGCCGGGCCGGCGCAGTCGGCCATCCTGCGCCTGCAGCCGCGCGAGGAGCTGATCGGCGAGGTGGGCGAAGGATCGTTCAAGAGCAAGGATGGCGTCTTCGGCGGCCAGAGCTGGAACCCGCCGCCGCCACCGCCGCCGGAGAACCAGAAAGCGGCACCGCCCCCGCCGCCGACCGCGCCGCCGCTGCCGTTCCAGTTCATCGGCAAGGCAGCCGCCGACGGCCAGTGGGAAGTGTATCTGGGCCGCGGCGATCAGACTTTCGTGGTGCGCAAGGGCACCCAGATCGACGGCACCTACCGGGTCGAGAACATCGCCCCGCCGACCCTGACGATTACCTACCTGCCCATGAACCAGGTGCAGCAGTTACATATTGGAGTGATTGAGTGAAGCCAAGTCTGAGAACGCTGACCTTGTCCGTGCTGGTGCTGGCGCTGTCCGGCTGCGCGGCCGAAATGGCCTACCGCGAGGGCCGCAGCCTGGCCGACAAGGACCAGGCCGAGGCGAGCCTGCTGAAATTCCAGGAAGCGATCACCCGCGAGCCGGGCAATCCCGTCTACCGCTCGGCCTACTACGAGACGCGCGACCGCACCAGCATCCGCCTGCTGGAGCAGGCCGAGCGCCTGGCCAACGACGGCAAGGCCGAACTGGCCGCGCAGAATTACCAGCGGGTACTGGCGCTCAATCCGCAGAACGAGCGCGCCCGCGCCGGCCTGCGCGCGCTGGAGTTGGCCGAACGCCACGACAAGCTGCTGGCGCAGGCCGGCACCTACCTGGAGCAAAAGGAATACGAGGCGGCCAAGAGCCGCGTGGCCACGGTACTGGCCGAGAAGCCGGACCATGCGCGCGGGCGCGCGCTGCTGCGCACGATCAACGAGCAGGTGCCGCAGGCGCCGGCCGAAACCGGGCTGTCCAAGGCGTACAAGACGCCGATCACGATCGAGTTCCGCGACGCGCCGTTAAAGCAGGTGTTCGACATCGTCGCGCGCCGCTCGGGCCTGAACTTCATCTTCGACAAGGATGTGAAGAGCGATGCCCGCACCACCATCATGCTGAAGAACAGCACGGTGGAGTCGGCCATCTACTTCCTGCTGATGACCAACCAGCTGGAGCAGCAGGTCATGGACGGCAACACCATCCTGATCTACCCGAACACGGCGGCCAAGCTGAAGGAATACCAGGAGACGGTGGTGCGCACCTTCTACCTGTCCAACGCGGAAGCCAAGACCGTGGCCAACACTCTGAAGACCATCCTGAAGTCGCGCGACGTGGTGGCGGACGAAAAGCTCAACCTGGTGATCCTGCGCGACAGCGCCGACGCGGTGCGCCTGGCCGAGAAGATCATCGCCACGCAGGACCAGCCCGAGCCGGAAGTCATGCTGGACGTGGAGATCCTGGAAATCAAGCGCAGCCGCCTGCTGGAGCTGGGCGTGGAATGGCCCAACACGGTGGGCCTGTCGGTGCTGAACGCCGACAAGAAGGGCACGCCGCTGACCTTGCGCGACCTGGACTTCATCAACCGCAACTACATCGGCATTTCGCCGCTGGGCGCCAACATCAACCTGAAGAAGACCGACGGCGACACCAACCTGCTGGCCAGCCCGCGCATCCGCGTGCGCAACAAGGAAAAGGCCAAGGTCGTGATCGGCGAGAAGGTGCCGGTGATCACCACCACCGTCTCGCCGGGCACGCAGGGCTTCGCCTACGAATCGGTGAGCTACGTCGATGTCGGCCTCACCCTCAACGCCGAACCGACCATCTACCTGAACAATGAAGTGGGCATCCGCATCGCGCTGGAAGTGTCGAACCTGATCCAGCAGATCCAGACCAAGTCCGGCACCACGGCCTATCAGATCGGCACGCGCCAGGCCTCGACCTTCCTGCAGCTGAAGGACGGCGAGAACCAGGTGCTGGCGGGCCTGATCAACAACGAGGAACGCAGCACGGCCGACCGCGTGCCGGGCCTGGGCGACATCCCGATCCTGGGCCGCCTGTTCGGTTCCCAGGTGGACGACAAGCAGAAGACGGAGATCGTGCTGTCGATCACGCCGCACCTGGTGCGCAACCTGCAGCGTCCGGAAGTGTCGGCCGCTGAATTCTCGGCCGGCACGGAAGCGAACTTCCGCCGCAAGCCCGACGTCACCCCGCGCCAGCAGGTAGTGCTGCCGGGCGCGCGCCCGGCAGGCGCGGCCCCGGGCGCCGCCGTGCCGCTGCCGGTGCCGGCACCGGCCACCTCCGCCCCGCAGAACGTCCCGCTCTCGGGCACCCAGCCGGGACCTGCGTCCAGCGTGACGGCGCCGCCGCCGCTGCCTGCGCCGTCGCCGGCCAACACCGTGCAGCCGCCAGCGAGCACCGAGCGCAAGGAATAGGGCGATGCGCGCGCGCGGCTTCACGCTGATCGAACTGCTGGTGACGCTGGCCATCCTGGGCCTGCTCGCCATGCTGGCGATCCCGGTCGGCCAGACCGTGGTCCAGCGCCGCAACGAGCAGGAGCTGCGCCGTTCGCTGCACGAAATCCGCAAGGCGCTGGACGAATACAAGGTCGCCTACGACGAAGGGCGCATCGCCAAGTCGATCACCGGCAACGGCTACCCGCGCAGCCTGGAGGTGCTGGTGGAGGGCGTGGTCGACCTGCGCAGCCCCAAGCGCGCCAAGATCTTCTTCCTGCGCCGCATTCCGCGCGACCCCTTCAACCCGGATAGCGACGCCGGCGGCGCCCAGAGCTGGGGCCTGCGCAGCTACGCCAGCGAGGCCGACGACCCGCGCCAGGGCGAGGATGTGTATGACGTGTATTCGACTTCGGAGCAGGTGGGCCTGAACGGCGTGCCGTACAAGAAATGGTGAACAAGAAGGGTTTTACGCTGATCGAACTGCTGGTGGTGCTGGGCATTATCGCCTTGCTGCTGACGCTTGCCGTGCCGCGTTACTTCCCCAGCGTCGACAAGACCAGGGAAACCATACTGGCCGACAACCTGCGCAACACGCGCGCCATCATCGACCAGTTCTACGGCGATACCGGCCGCTATCCGGACTCCCTGGAGCAGCTGGTGGAGAAGAAATACCTGCGCGCCGTGCCGCTCGACCCGATCACGGAAAAGAGCGACAGCTGGATCATCGTCGCCCCGGACGACCTGGCCAAGGGCAGCGTGGCGGACATCAAGAGCGGAGCGCCCGGCAATGACCGCAGCGGCAAGCCCTATTCCGAGTGGTAGCCAGCGCGGCTTCACCTACGTCAGCGTGGTGATCCTGGTGATGGTCATCGGCCTGGTGGGGGCGGCTTCGCTGCGCCTGGGCGTCACGCTGCAGCGCGCCGCGGCGGAACAGGCGCTGCTCGACATCGGCATGGAGTACAGCAACGCGCTGGCCAGCTACGCCGCCGCCACGCCGGACGGGCAGCCCAACTACCCGAATTCCTTCCAGGAGCTGCTGAAGGATCCGCGCTTTCCCCAGCTGCGGCGCCACTTGCGGCGCGTCTACGTCGACCCGATGACGGGCAAGGCGGAATGGGGCATCGTGAAGGCGCACGAGAATGGCGGCATCCTGGCCATCCACAGCCTGTCGAAGGCGGCGCCGATCAAGATCGCCAACTTCCCGCCGCGCTTCCTGGCGTTCGAAGGCAAGGCAAGCCTGAGCGAGTGGCGGTTCAGTGGCGAAGGGGTGCAGGTGGCCGGCGGCAAGGGGGCCGAGGCGATGGCGGGCCAGACGCCGGGCCAGCCGGCCAAGCCGGGGACGGGCGTGCCGCCGGGCACGCAGCCGGGCCTGCCGCCAGGCAGCAGCAAGCCCGGCATGCCGCAGGAGCCGCCCAAGCCGGTCGAGCCGGAGCCGGAGCCGGAACCGGAGGCGCCGCAGGAACCACAAGAACCCCCGCAGGAGCCGCAGGAACCGCCCGCCGATCCGGCGCGCGAAGCGCCCGCGCCGGCGCCTGTGCGGCGTTAGGCGCCTACTTGGCGCGGCGCTTGAAGTCGCGCAGGCGGAAGCCGAGCGCGAACAAGGTGCCGAAGTAGACCACGATGCAGCTGCCGATCACCAGGAACAGGGCGCCCGCGCGGAGCAGGGCGTGGCCGCGCATGCCCAGCCAGTCGAACTGCTGCGCGCCGAACCAGCCGGCCAGTGCCATCAGGGTCACGGCCGCGCCCAGGCGCAGGTAGAACTTCAGCCAGCCCGGCTGCGGCGTGTAGATGCCTTTCTGGCGCAGGCCGCGATAGAGCAGGGCGGCGTTGAGCAGGGCCGCCACGCTGATCGACAGCGCCAGGCCGGCCACCTTGAATGCCGGCACGAAGGCCAGGTTCATCAACTGCGTTGCCACCAGCACGAAAATGCCGATCTTGACGGGCGTGCGCACGTCCTGGCGCGCGTAATAGGCGGGCGTGAGCGACTTGATCAGGATGATGCCGACCAGGCCCACCGCGTAGGCGATCAGGGGCTGGGCCGTCATCTGGGCCGCGAAGTCGCTGAATTTGCCGTTGTGGAACAGGGTCGCCACCAGCGGCAGCGACAGCACGCACAGGCCAACGGCCGCCGGCACGGCCAGCAGGAAGGTCAGGCGCAGGCCCCAGTCCAGCAGGGACGAGTATTCGCCGTGGTCTTCGTCCAGGTTGGCCTTGGACAGGCTGGGCAGCAGGATGGTGCCCAGCGCCACGCCCAGCAGCGCATTCGGGAATTCCATCAGGCGGTCGGCGTTGGTGAGCCAGGACACGCTGCCTTCCTGCAGCCAGGAAGCGTAGGTGGTGTTGATCATCAGCGAGATCTGCGCCACCGACACGGCAAACACGGCCGGGCCCATGTTCTTCAGGATGCGGCGCACGCCCGGGTCGGCCAGGCCGTGGCGCGCATTCCACGACACGCGCGGCAGCATGCCGATCTTCACCAGCGACGGCACCTGGATCGCCACCTGCAGGATGCCGCCCACCATGACGGCAATCGCCATGGCGTACACGGGTTGCTCCAGGTAGGGCGAGAGGAAGAGGGTGGCGGCGATGAAGGACAGGTTCAGCAGCACCGGCGTGAAGGCCGGGATCTTGAACTGGCGCCAGGTGTTCAGGATGCCGCTCGAGAGCGCCACGAAGGACATGCAGGCGATGTAGGGGAACATCAGGCGCGTCATCCACACGGCCGCGTCGAAGCTTTCCGGGTGCTTGGAGAGGCCCGACGCGATCAGGTAGACGAACAGCGGTGCGCCTATAATACCGGCCACGCTGGTTAGCAGCGTGGCCCAGACCAGGACCGTGGCCACCTGGTCGACCAGGGTCTTGGTGGCCTCCTCGCCCTGCTTGCTTTTATATTCTGCCAACATTGGCACGAAGGCTTGCGAGAAGGCCCCCTCGGCAAACAGGCGGCGCAGCAGGTTGGGAATGCGGAAGGCGACGTAGAAGGCGTCGGTCATGCCCCCGGCGCCGAAGGCCCTGGTAAAGAGGATGTCGCGCACGAGTCCCGTGATACGGGACAGCATGGTCATGCTGGAAATGGCAGCCAGGGTCTTGAGCAGGTTCATGGGCGCTGATTATAGCGAAACCGGCAACGTCACGACATTTTGAATTGCCCTGGCGGCAAAAGCCCGTTATAATTTAAGGCTGTACAGAATTCAGTAAGGCAGGCAACGACGTTCAGCCGGCTCTGAAAACACCGCACCGGTTTGGCAAACGCTATTGTTTG